>NZ_FOPO01000007.1:137662-337666 GCF_900113505.1 Pseudomonas sp. NFACC45 | reverse complement strand
GCGGTCAGCACTTTGGGCTCGCCCAGGTCCGTTTGGAATTGCGCATCACGCACCTGCATCGACGCCTCGGCCATGCCGTCACGCCCGCGCACGGTCAGCACGCGACCGACGTCGGCATTGGGAGTGGGCTGTGTGATCACCGGTTTGCGCATCGGCATGGCAACCGTGAATGTCCTTTGCGCCTCCGGCGAGGGTTGCTGGGCGGCGGTCTGGATCAGGGTCGCGGTGTGAGTGATCTCCGGTGCAAACGGCTCGTCGCGCCGGAATCTCCAAGTGCCGTTGTCATTGTTGACGGGGTGTTCAGTGGGGCTGTCACTGAACGTGAGTGTCAGCACAGCCCCTGGCCAGCAGGTGCCGCTGAGGTTGGGCGAGAGGCCATTTTCCACGGGCGCGTCCATGACGGGTGCCTGAGGTGGGATGGTGACCTCAAGTTTGATCCATTCCGGCGACGGTACCCCGTTCAAATATTGCTTGATATGGACTTCCCGTTTGAATGTCGGCCCCCACACCTCTGATGCCGTGCTCTGCCATTGACCGGAGGACACCCGGGCATCCGGGGCCGCCTTCGACTCACCACCGGGGTTAAACAGCATCACCGTCGCACCGTTGAAACCTTTACCCGAGAACACGGGCCGGTAGACCGCTGTGTAGGTGATATCGGTCGGGTCGGGAAGGATCAGGTTGACGGGGAATGTGTATGGCTGCGAATCAATCCAGCCATTGTTGCCGTCAGGAAACCGCTGGATAGCCCTCAGGCTGTACGAGCCAAATGGCCAGTTTGTCGCGGTTGTGTTCCAGCGGCCTCCATTCACCGACGCAGGGGCTGGCGCTGTGACGCTGGGGCCGCTGACGACCGTGATCTGCACGGTTGCACCGGTGTAGCCGCTGCCTTCGAACTTCACTGAAGTGTCGGTCGGGGTGGTGACGGTGACGGCGGTCAGCTTGGGGGGGCGGACTCTGAAGGCTCGAGCAGCGCTCAGTCCCGACGTGACATTTTGATAGGTTTGCTCGGCCACCAGAGAAACCGGTCCTGCCGGCACTTGCACCTCTGCGCTCCAGCCCCCGTGCGCATCTACGGGGCCATCACCCACCAGCGTACCTTTCAGATCAATTTTCACTGCAACTTTGGTTGCTCCCGCCATTCCTCCTGTTCCAGAGACGGTAAAGCTCATTTCCTGATCAGTCGTAGGCCCAGAAATATCTGGCGGCCCTACAATCGTGAAAGTGTTCCACCAGGTAACGTCGGTGGGCCCACTTTCAAATCGATACTGAGCCTGAGCGGATACAAGTCCACTGCGCACAGTCTCTTTGAGTGGAGCCTCCCATGTTTTATCTTGCTTCACCTGAACAGTATTCGTTAGATGATCAGACTGGTCGAGAATTCGAACTACCACAACAGAAGTTCCAGGGTACCCGGTGCCTCTGAAGATAGCTTCTCGACTGGATACTATTGAGCCCGAGTTGGGCGCATCAAGAGTCATTCTAACTTTAGAAACAGTTTTTTGGTTCGAGTGACCGGAATCGACTGCATTGACCTGTTGGATAGCGTGATAAGTTGCACTATCAATACTTACCATGTGACACCTGGCCGTCCAACTCCCATCAGGCTCGATATTTGCTATCCCCATCACTGCGTCGTTATCAACATTCATAATCCGGATACTGCCACCAGAAACACCGCCGGTACCCACAGCATCGAAGTATGGTTGGTGAGGAATATCACCCGATGGACCTGTAATAGATGGTGTAGGTGGAGGTGGTGGCGGCGGCGAAGTGTAAGAATACGTTGCATTAGCATAGATATGAGGATCGCCGGCGCTCGTATCATATGTATATTTGTAATACACCGTTGCCAACCTACTATTCCCTGCCACGATTGGAGTCTTGTTAAGCTGGTGCCATTTCCCATCTTGAATGGCATCATCATTCGTCAGCTCGACGTAATCCGTATCGCCTGCCGACACTAATTTTATACGGACATTACCTTTCCTACGACCATTATTGTTCGCACTGTAACTTGGATTATTCAACTTAAACGACTTGCCATCTGCAGACCACTCATACGTCGCCTGAAAGTTCGACCATACAGCCCCACTCCCAGCTTCCAGAAACACAGTCCCAGTCAAACCTTCAGGAAAAGAAATATCTTTGGAGCCAGTGGTACTGGCGTTGTTTATTTCCTCCTCGCCATCCACTTTGTTTGTTCCGTTTTTCTCGGCAGAGTCATCATCCATCATCCAATCACTCAATAATTAGTCAGAATAAAAAAGTGTATTTCCAGCAACTTCACCAATACACCTATTTGAGTCAGTTAATAATAAATTGGCCTACTCAAACACCTGTCAGGTCCGACAGTGCCGACGAGCGGCAGGTCATGGCGTAAGCAGATGCCTGACTGACTACAGCGCCTTGCGCAACGGACTACAGATCCGCCAGAATCCGCCGGCTTGTGCACCTTGGCCTTGCCCCGTAACTTGATTCGTGTCGCTGATAACCAGCGATCGGGTTTAGTCGCCCGCGGTATGTCATCAAGGTGCATTGCGCCTCCATCAGCCAGGCTCCCTACTCCTGTGCTTATGGTGGCTGTGCGCAGGGCGCTTCGGCGCGCCGGTTTTTGGTGACACTTCCCCGGTCGACTAACCTGCGTACAGCCGCCACCCTTCGTTTAGTCGCGAAGAGGTCAAGGCACCTATTGAAGGGAAGATCACCAATGTTCAAAGCCACACCAAATCCCCCGCACAATCCCCTCGACGCGAGAAAACTCGACAAAGCCGCCCAGAAAGCCCTGGACCACTACCTCAAGCCCGACACCCCAGAAAAACCCGCAAGACAACTGGATTACTTCATCGTCGCCCCCGACGCCGACCCCGAAGGCATGCTGGCGCACACCTACGAAACCTTCTGCTCAGTGAGCACGCTGATTCTGGATTTATCCGAAGACCTGGAAGGCGCCCCGCGCAACCTGGCCCTGGCAATTCACCAGATGGGCGAGATGGGGGTGTTGTTGCTGGAGAAGTTGCTGGATAACGAAGCGAAGGTTCAGCGCTGAGGGCTCAGGCGACTGAATGACTCAAGATCATGAAGGACCTGTGGGAGCGAGCCCGCTCGCGATGACGGTGGGTCAGCAGACATCAATGCTGAATGTGCCGACGCCTTCGCGAGCAAGCCCGCTCCCACAATGGATTGAGTACACCCGCAAGAGCCAGGCGTTGCGCCCTGGCTCTCTCGCAGAGATGGCCTCAAGCCGACTCTGGCAACGGATGAAAACTGAAATACTGCTGCAGCGCACTCACCAGTTGCCCGTATTCCGGCGGCGCCCACTTGAGGCTGAAACCGGCGTCGAAATGCTGCGGGGTCACGTCCTCATGACACCAGAGGCAACTGGCCTTTAATTCGATGTCCAACTGCGGTCCCTCATCGGCAGGGATCTTGAGGTGCAGATTGAAGTCCGCGCCGACCATCAGCGGCAAATGGCTGATCAGCATCAGCCCATCTGCCGAGACGTTGCCCAAAAAACCGATGGGCCTGTCGTTCATACCGTTGAACACACGCAGGAAATACGGCAATTGATGCCGCTCGATTCGCCTCTTTTTGTACATGTCCTGTATCGCTTTTTGAACCACCCCGTACAGGGGCTACCGGATACTTCGGAACGGGCATGAACGGGCCCGCTCTCCCCGATCCCGGTGCCAGACGCTTGCAAGCGCGTTGGCCCTACTTCTGCCGGTCACAGGTGCCTCTTGAAATTAGAGACCTGGCTCTAATCATATTTGTACAAATATAGCTCAGGGTTTGGCGGCAGCCAGTCCGGGGCGACAGTTTCATCAAGCGCCATGGTACAAGGTAGAAATGGCCCGGGATTGCCCCTGGCCATTGCCTTGACGGACGGTATCAGAACGCGGTGGGGCGGATCGCCGGGGCGCTGCGCAGCGGATAATGGCCCAGGCTCTGCAAGGTTTCGAGGCGGGCACGGGCGCGGAAGGCGTATTCGCTGTTAGGGTATTGGGTCAAGAGGAACTGGTAGGTTTGCGCTGCATCGACAAACAGCTTCTGCCGTTCCAGGCACTGGCCACGCATCATCGAGACTTCCGGCTGCATGTAGCGCCGGGCCCGGCTGGCGCGGTCGACCTTGGACAGCTCGAGCATCACCTGCTCGCAATTGCCCCGCTCGTAGGCCTTGTAGGCCAGGTTCATATGATGGTTCATCGACCAACGGGTGCAGCCCGTGATGCTCAGGGCCAGGGCAATAAAAAGCACGAATCGCATGGGAGGTTCTCCTGTCTTGAGCTTTGTATCGACCTGGTTGGGAAAAACTTCAAACAAATCCCATGATCGCCGCACGCCTCTGTAGGAGCTGCCGAAGGCTGCGATCTTTCCTGAAGCCAGTTGAATTTCAAGCCAAAGATCAAGATCAAGATCAAGATCAAGATCAAGATCAAGATCAAGATCAAGATCAAGATCAAGATCAAAAGATCGCAGCCTTCGGCAGCTCCTACGGGAATAGATGAGCCCTGGCGCAGGCGCAAAAATTTTCAAGAATGTTCATTTCGAAAAACAAACGAAAAAGTAGTGCACATGAACAATGACTACACCCAAAGAGCATAGTAGCCTTCGCTGGCGCTTGAACCTGAGGAGTCTTGCATGTCCGTCCGTCGCACCAAAATCGTCGCTACCCTTGGCCCGGCCAGTAACTCGCCGGAAGTTCTCGAACAGCTGATTCTGGCTGGCCTGGACGTTGCCCGTCTGAATTTCTCCCACGGCACCCCCGAAGAGCACAAGGCTCGCGCCAAGCTGGTACGCGACCTCGCTGCCAAGCATGGCCGTTTTGTCGCCCTGCTGGGTGACCTGCAAGGCCCGAAGATCCGTATCGCCAAATTCGCCAACAAGCGCATCGAGTTGAAGATTGGTGACACTTTCACCTTCTCCACCAGCCACCCGCTGACCGAAGGCAACCAGCAAGTGGTCGGTATCGACTACCCGGACCTGGTCAAGGATTGCGGCGTGGGCGACGAGCTGCTGCTCGACGACGGTCGCGTGGTGATGCGCGTCGACACCGCCACCGCCACCGAACTGAACTGCACCGTAACCATCGGCGGCCCGCTGTCGGACCACAAAGGTATCAACCGGCGCGGCGGCGGCCTGACAGCCCCGGCCCTGACTGAAAAAGACAAGGCTGACATCAAGCTGGCCGCAGAAATGGAAGTCGACTACCTGGCCGTGTCCTTCCCCCGCGACGCGGCTGATATGGAATACGCCCGTCAACTGCGTGACGAAGCCGGCGGCACCGCCTGGCTGGTGGCCAAGATCGAACGCGCCGAAGCCGTGGCCGACGACGAAACCCTGGATGGCCTGATCAAAGCCTCCGACGCAGTAATGGTGGCCCGTGGCGACCTGGGCGTGGAAATCGGCGACGCCGAGCTGGTGGGCATCCAGAAGAAGATCATTCTGCACGCGCGCCGCCACAACAAAGCGGTGATCGTCGCGACCCAGATGATGGAGTCGATGATCCAGAACCCGATGCCGACCCGCGCCGAAGTGTCCGACGTAGCCAACGCCGTGCTCGACTACACCGACGCCGTGATGCTCTCGGCCGAAAGCGCCGCCGGCCTCTACCCGCTCGAAGCGGTGCAGGCCATGGCACGCATCTGCATCGGTGCGGAAAAGCACCCCACCAGCAAGACCTCCAGCCACCGCATCGGCAAGACCTTCGAGCGCTGTGACGAGAGCATCGCCCTGGCGACGATGTACACCGCCAACCACTTCCCGGGCGTGAAGGCGATCATCGCCCTGACCGAAAGTGGCTACACGCCGCTGATCATGTCGCGCATCCGCTCCTCGGTGCCGATCTACGCGTTTTCCCCGCACCGCGAAACCCAGGCTCGCGCCGCCATGTTCCGTGGCGTCTACACCGTGCCGTTCGACCCGGCCGCCCTGCAACCGGGCGAAGTCAGCCAGGCTGCGGTGGACGAACTGGTCAAGCGCGGCGTGGTGCAAACCGGCGACTGGGTCATCCTGACCAAGGGCGACAGCTACCACACCATCGGCGGCACCAACGGGATGAAAATCCTGCACGTTGGCGACCCGATGGTCTGAATGACCGGCCGCTGAAAAACAAAAGCCCCGCCATGTGAATGGCGGGGCTTTTGGGTTTTGCCGCCTGAAAAAGGTGTTGCCTGGGCTGGCGCAATCGCGAGCAGGCTCGCTCCCACAGGGGATCTGTGGTGTTCATGGCTAATGTGTTCAACACCACTCCTTTGTGGGAGCGAGCCTGCTCGCGAAAAGTGGTGGATCAGCTTGCACCCGTGTTGAATGTGCCGACGCCTTCGCGAGCAAGCCCGCTCCCACAGGGATCTGTGGTGTTCATGGCCAATGTGTTCAACACCACTCCTTGTGGGAGCGAGCCTGCTCGCGATTGCGCCAGCCCATGCACTACAAAACTAGTGCCGGTTGATAAACCCCGACAACGCCTCTAACGCCTCGGGCGAGCGCAGTCGCTGGGTGAATAGCCTACCCTCCTCTTCGATCACGACACGCAGTTGTTCCCGGTCCGGGGCCTTCATCAGTTGTTTGCTGATGCGCACCGCTTCAGCCGGCAGCGATTCGAAACTCAGTGCCACGTCCCGCGCCTTGGCCAACGCCGCCTCGCCACTGTCCAGCGCCTCGGTGGCGATGCCCCAGGCTGCCGCCTGTTCGCCGCTCAAGCCCTCGCCCAACAGCAGCAACTGCGCGGCCCTGGCCTGGCCGAGCAGCCTCGGCAGGATCAGGCTGGAGCCGAATTCCGGACACAACCCCAGGCTGACGAACGGCATTCGCAGCCGCGCGTCCCGGCTGACGTAGACCAGGTCACAATGCAACAGCAACGTGGTGCCGATGCCCACCGCCGGCCCGGCCACCGCGGCGATCACCGGTTTGCGGCAATCGAGCAGGCTGAGCATGAACTCGAATACCGGGTTGTCGAGATCGGCCGGCGGCTGTTCGAGAAAGTCGACGATATCGTTGCCGGCGGTGAAGCAGTCATGGGAACCGCAGATCAGCACCGCGCTGATCTGCGGGTCGACGTCAGCCATCGCCAAAGCTTGGGCCAACTGGCTGTACATGGCCCGGGTCAGGGCGTTTTTCTTTTCCGGGCGATTGAGGCGCAGGGTCAACAGGCCGCGTTCGCGTTCAAGCAGCAGGGTGTCGGTCATGGTCGGTCTCGCGTCTGAAGATCAGCGCTCAACCACGGGTCAGGAAGACATCGGCCAGCAGTTGATTACGCGGCAGGCCAGCCAGGTAGAGGCGCTTGGCAAAGGCCTCGACCCGGTCGGGATGGCCGCAGAGTAAGGCCTGGGTTTGCCGGGAAACAAGCCGCAGTTGCGCCAACGCAGACGGCGCCTCGGCCGTGGTCAGCAGCTCCACGGTGAGGTGTTGATGCTTGGCCGCCAGCGCTGCCAGGGGTTTGGCCAGATAGTGCCCGGCGGCATCATGGGCCACGTGAATAAGACGAATCGTGCCTTGGTGATGCTGATGCAGGGCTGAGCGCAAAAGCCCGAACAACGGTGCCAGGCCGGTGCCGGCCGCCAGTAGCCAGAGCGGCTTATCGTGCCACTCGGGATCGTAATGCAGGGCACCGCCGCGCAACTCACCGAGAAAAATCGGGTCGCCCGCTTTCATCTGTCGCGCCGCATCGACGAACTGGCCGGGCTCGCGGCAATCGAGGTGAAACTCCAGGAAGCGGTCTTCTTCGGGCAGACTCGCCAGGGAATACGGTCGGGCGACATCACCGGCCCACAACACCAGGTGCTGGCCCGCCCGATAACGCAGCGCCCGCTCAGGAATAATGCGCAAGCGCAGCACGTCGGGACTCAGCCAATCCGCTGCCGTCACCTGGGCGGCACGGCCGTCGCGTTGCGGGTCAAAGGTGTGGATCTGCACATCCTCGATCACCTGGCACTGACACGCCAGCCGCCAGCCTTGCTGGCGCTGCGCGGGGCTCAAGGCATCGGGCCGACTGTCGCGCACGTCACCGTTCACGCACTGCACCAGACACGCATGGCAGCTGCCGGCGCGACAACTGTAGGGTACGGCCACGCCGCCCTGATTCAACGTGTCCAGCAGATTGCTGCCCGCCGCCACCGTCCACTGCCGGTCGGCGACTTTTACTTCAGGCATCGACGTTCTCCCAGGCGGCGGCGCACCGATTGCGGCCGTCTCGCTTGGCACGGTACAAGGCTTGGTCAGCACGCTGCAACGCGTTGTCCAGATCGTCACCCGTCTCCAGCATTGTCATGCCCACTGACAGGCTGAGGGAGCCGACCTGCAAGCCGATCAACTCGACTTCAGTAAATGCCAACCGCAGCCGCTCGCAACAGGCCGTCAGCCGCGAGGGGTCGCAGGCCGGCAGCAGCATGACGAACTCTTCGCCACCGTAACGGGCCAGGACGTCACCTTCGCGCAGGCAGGCCGTGGCGACGCCGGCGAATGCCTGAAGCACCTGATCACCGGCGGCGTGGCCGTGCAGGTCATTGATGCGTTTGAAATGGTCGAGGTCGATCAAGGCCAGGCCATGGGCAACACTGGGCCGGAGGGTATTGAGCTCACGGGACGCCAGGCGCAGGAAGTGTCGGCGGTTGAACAAGCCGGTCAGTTCATCGGTGGCCACCAGATCTTCGAGCTGACGCATCATGCCGCGCAGGGTGTCCTGATGCGCCTGCAAGGCAAACCGCCGCTGACGCATGCGTTGGCGCGAGTTCTGTACGTAACTGGCATAGAGCACCAGCCACACCAGCACGATAAACAGCACGCACACCTGCAACGCGGCCAGCGTGGGGTCGGGAAGCCTGAAGAAGTAACCGTCCCAGAGGGTAATGGCGGTGAAGCTGAAAAACACCAGCATCGCGCAGCGCACAAAGGCCCGCCGGGACAAGTGGAACAGGCCGAACAGCAGGATCAGCACATAGAACACCAGGAACACGCCGCGAGCCTGGTCCAGATGCGTCATCATCCAGGTCTGCCAGCCCAGGCCGATCAGTACCTGTATTTCCGTAAGACTGGGGTCGGCGAACCGCAGATTGCGGTCGGTGATAAACAGCGCGAACAGCCCTGCCTGGCACAACACCACCAACACGCTGCCGATGATGACATCGCGCAACGAATCGAGGTAATGACCACTGAAATATGCCAACCACAACAACACCAGTGCCAGCGCGTAAGTCGCGGCCGCCAAGGCGAAGCGTTTCAGCAAAAGACGTTGAATGGCGTTATGGGTCAATCGTTGACTCACCATGGGAAAGGAACTGACAGGAGGCGTCCTACGCTACAGGCCAGACGCCACTTTAGTGGCGTGCAGGGCAAATGACCATTCAATTCTGGAGCAGAAAAATGGCGTCAAAGCAATGGCCCAGATTGACGCAGTTGTTTGATGCTAAAGGGACCTTGTGGTGATGGGATTGATCTGTGGCGAGGGGATTTAATTTATCTGTGGCGAGGGGATTTATCCCCGTTTGGCTGCGAAGCGACCCCAAAACAGTCGAACGAGATCGGCCTGACACACCGAGTTGCCTGGTTATGGGACTGCTGCGCAGCCCAGCGGGGATAAATCCCCTCGCCACAGATAAATCCCCTCGCCACAAAGGCAGCTCGCTCCCACAGGGTGCCTGCCTGCGATATACTGCCGCGCCTTTTTAGCGTCGCGCCAGCATGCCCGGCGTGCCTTAAGAGGTGCCGTCCGTCGACCGATGCACCCAAGCGGGCGGTACCTTACTGAATGTTCCCGTCTTTAGAGAGGAGCGCGACTCATGACCGTGATCAAGCAAGATGACCTGATTCAGAGCGTTGCCGACGCCCTGCAGTTCATTTCCTATTACCACCCCGTGGATTTCATCCAGGCGATGCATGAGGCCTATCTGCGCGAAGAATCGCCGGCGGCCCGTGACTCCATGGCGCAGATCCTGATCAACTCGCGCATGTGCGCCACCGGCCATCGGCCGATCTGCCAGGACACTGGCATCGTGACCGTGTTCGTGCGCGTGGGCATGGACGTGCGTTGGGATGGCGCGACCATGAGCCTGGACGACATGATCAACGAGGGCGTGCGTCGCGCCTACAACCTGCCGGAAAACGTCCTGCGCGCCTCCATCCTCGCCGACCCGGCAGGTGCGCGTAAAAACACCAAGGACAACACCCCGGCCGTCATCCATTACTCCATCGTCCCGGGTAACACCGTGGAAGTGGACGTGGCGGCCAAGGGTGGCGGTTCCGAGAACAAATCGAAGATGGCCATGCTCAACCCATCCGACTCCATCGTCGACTGGGTCTTGAAAACCGTACCGACCATGGGCGCCGGCTGGTGTCCACCGGGCATGCTCGGCATCGGCATCGGCGGCACCGCCGAGAAAGCCGCAGTCATGGCCAAGGAAGTGTTGATGGAATCCATCGACATTCACGAACTCAAGGCCCGCGGCCCGCAGAACCGCATCGAAGAGATGCGCCTGGAGCTGTTCGAGAAGGTCAACCAACTGGGCATCGGCGCCCAGGGCCTGGGTGGCCTGACCACCGTGCTCGACGTGAAGATCATGGACTACCCGACCCACGCCGCCTCCCTGCCGGTGTGCATGATCCCCAACTGCGCCGCCACCCGCCACGCCCACTTCGTGCTGGACGGCACCGGCCCGGCGTCGCTGGAAGCGCCACCGCTGGACGCCTACCCGGAAATCGTCTGGGAAGCCGGCCCGTCGGCGCGCCGGGTGAACCTCGACACCCTGACACCTGAAGACGTGCAGAGCTGGAAGCCGGGCGAAACCGTCCTGCTCAACGGCAAGATGCTCACCGGTCGCGACGCGGCGCACAAGCGCATGGTCGAAATGCTGAACAAGGGTGAAACCTTGCCAGTGGACCTCAAGGGTCGCTTCATCTACTACGTCGGCCCGGTCGATCCGGTAGGCGACGAAGTGGTAGGCCCCGCCGGCCCGACCACCGCCACGCGGATGGACAAGTTCACCCGCCAGATCCTCGAGCAGACCGGCCTGCTGGGCATGATCGGCAAATCCGAGCGCGGCCCGACCGCCATCGAAGCGATCAGGGACAACAAGGCGGTCTACCTGATGGCCGTCGGCGGCGCCGCTTACCTGGTGGCTCAGGCGATCAAAAAGTCCAAGGTCCTGGCGTTCGCCGAACTGGGGATGGAAGCGATCTACGAGTTCGAGGTCAAGGACATGCCGGTGACCGTGGCGGTCGATAGCAAAGGCGAGTCGGTACACATCACAGGTCCAGCGATCTGGCAGAAGAAAATCAGCGACAGCCTGGCGGTGGAAGTGCAGTAACTCGCAGGTTGACGCCATAAAAAAGGCCGGTGGGCGACAAACCCACCGGCCTTTTTTTTTGCGCAGTTTTGCCCCCCCACCTGTAGGAGCTGTCGAGTGCAACGAGGCTGCGATCTTTGCCTTATTGATTGAGTCTGAAGCGAAAGATCAAAAGATCGCAGCCTCGCTGCACTCGTCAGCTCCTACCGCGCAGCCGTTCATCGGCAGGCCCGTCGACCTGTCAGATCTGACAGGTTACCCAATGACCATCTCTTGGCATCCTGAAGCCATGCCGGGTATTCGCCCTGGCGTCGGCTAACAGAGATGATCCCGATGGCAGAACAAACGCCCCTCCAGATCGTGACCCCGACCATCGCCGGCAGTGCTTCTATCGCCACCCTCGGCAACAGCCTCGGCCCTGTCGGCACACGCGGGGCAAGTTCTTTTGAGCTGCCGTTACCCCTCTCCACCGCCCGTCACCTGACGCCGGCGCTGGCCCTGCATTACAGCAGCCAGGGCGGCAACGGCATCTTCGGCATCGGCATGCAGCTTTCCATCGCCAGCATCACCCGTAAAACCAGCAGAGGTGTGCCGCACTATGGCGATGAGGATGTCATGGTTGACGCCGATGGGGTTGACCGCTGGCCCGAACTCAACGCCGAACCGCTCATTCGCCCCCTGGCGGGCCCCGGCAGTGCCACTTGCTCGGTGGTGCGTTATTACCCCAGGACCGAAAGCAGCTTCGATATTTATGAACTGTGGACACCCACCGACGGCCAGCCAGCGTTCTGGCGTGTCCAGGGCAGCAACGGCCATTTGTATTGCTACGGCAAAACCGACGCGTCGCGCATTGCCGAGCCTGAAGCCGAAGCCGAACCCGAACCCGAACCTGAGCCCGATCCCCCAAAACCACCGCGCATCGCCGAATGGTTGTTGCTCGAAGAAGTCAGCCCGGCAGGCGAGCACATCTATTATGAGTACCAGGCCGACCCCGGCGCGTCGGACGGCCCCCACGACTACCGTGCCCAGCGCTACCTACGGCGGGTGTGCTATGGCAACGCCAGCGCCAACGACACCCTGTATTGTTTCGAAGAGGCCGACCCGGCCCAGCGCAACTGGCACTTTCACCTGCTGTTCGACTACGGGCAACGTACCCTCGATCTTGCGCAACAACCTTCCTGGCAAGCCCCCGAAGAGGCGCCCTGGCTGCTACGCAGCGACCCGTTTCACAGCTATCGATACGGTTTTGAGGTCGGCACGCGGCGCCTGTGTCATCAAGTGTTGATGTTCCATCACTTCCCCGCCGGGGCCGATACTGAACCTGCGCTGGTCCGGCGGCTGGTGCTGGAATACAGCGCCACCGCCCTGGGCTACAGCCTACTGACGGCCGCCCACTATCAGGATTGGGACGCTGAAGGCGATGTCGACTACAGCCCTCCCGTCGAATTGCAGTACACCGACTTCGACCTGAACCTGGCACCCGAAAAATTCTTCGACCTGGAGACCATGCCCGCCCTCGAAGCCGGCCGGCAATACCAATGCTTGGACCTGTATGGCGAAGGTCTGCCGGGGTTCCTGTGCCGCTACACCGATGCCTGGTATTACCGCGAACCCGAGCGCGCCGGCTCCGATGAAGATGCCATCGGCTATGGCCCGTGGTCACGCCTGGACAGCATCCCGGTCGCCAGCCAAAACCCGGCCGTGATGCAGGTGCTGACCGATCTGACCGGCAGCGGCCGTCTCAACTGGGTCATTGCCCAGCCCGGCATGAGTGGTTTCTATACCCTCAACCCGGACCGCAGTTGGTCGACCTTCACCCCCTTCGATCGTTTTCCAACGGAATTCCTGCACCCCGCCGCGCAACTGGGGGATTTGAACGGCGACGGCTTGCGCTCCCTGGCCATGGTCGGCCCCAAAAGCGTTCGGCTGTACGCCAATCTGCGCGAGCAGGGGTTCGCCCCGGGGGTGAATGTGCCCCATGAACCGGACAGCCCCCTGCCATTGTTCAGTGACTCGCGCAGTGAGCTGGTGCTGTTCGGCAATTTACTGGGCAGCGACAGCACCGAGCTGTGCCGGATTCGCTTCGATGAAATCAAGTGCTGGCCGAACCTGGGTCACGGGCGTTTCGGCGAAGGGTTTGTCATGAGCGCCCTGCCCTTCAGCTACGGCCAGTTCGACGCCGACCGGGTGCGGATCGCCGATCTGGACGGGGCCGGGGCGCCCGCGCTGATCTACCTTAACAGCGACTGTTTCGATATCTACTTCAACCACGGCGGCAATGGCCTTGAGCAAATTCCCGTCAAGGTGCCGTGGCCGGCGGGCGTGCGGTACGACAATCTGTGCCAGGTCACCCTGGCCGATCTGCAGGGGCTGGGTTGCGCCAGTCTGATGCTGAGCGTGCCCCACATGTCACCCGATATGAAGCCCAAGCATTGGCGCTATGACTTCGTCGCGGCGCGCCCCTATCTGCTCAACGCGACGAACAACAACATGGGCTGCAGCACCACCCTGACCTATCGCAGCAGTGCGCAATACTGGCTGGATGAAAAACAACAGCGCCGGGCGAAGGGCGAGCAAGTGACCTGTTATCTGCCCATGGCCCTGCCCTTGTTGGCACGTCAGCAACAGCTGGATGAAATTACCGGCAATTGCCTGACCCAGCGCTTGCGCTATTTCGAAGGCGACTACGACGGCTATCACCGTGAGTTCCGGGGCTTCGCTCGGTTGTACCAGGTGGACAGTGAGTTGCCCGACGGTGAAGCGCAAAGCGGCTTTACCGCGCCGGTCCTGGTCAAAACCTGGTTCCACACCGGCCGAACCGTCAACCAGCCTCTGAAGGACTGTTTCGACGGCGACGATGACGCCGTGCCGCTTGGCCCGGCGCTGTTGAGCCGCTTCCATGAAGGCGACGAGGCCGACGAGATCATCGTGCCCGACCCCGAGACCGCCCGGGAAATGGCTTATGCCTTGGGTAGCCAGGTGTTGCGCACAGAAACCCATCCCGCCGAATCGGGCGATGCGGCCCGGCCCTACACCGTGACGCAACACCGCTATCTGCTGCGCCAGCCCCATCCGCATCACAAAAGCCTGCTGGTCCTGGAACTGGAGACGCTCAGCCATCAATACGACGGTTTTACCAACGACCCGCAAAGCCAGCACGGCATCAATCTGAAATGGAATCTCTACGGCCAGCTTATTCATGGCTTCATCGTCCATTACGCCCGACGCCTTACGCCGCTCGATCCGCCCCCCTTCGACGATGAAGACGAGAACACCTGGTGGCTCGATGCCCATGATGAACAACAGCAGGTGTTCCACCTTGTCGAGAGCCGGGCCACGCACCTGCACCTGTTCGACGAAACCGGCTGGCGTCAGCGCCTGGGCCTGGCCTGGCGCAGTCGGGCCAACGCTTTGCAACGCCCCAAGGGCGAACTGCCGCAAGGCCTCAACCCTCGCCAGATCAGCTATGAAGCCTTCCTTGCACATCACGACTCCCCGCAATGGCAAGCCGCACGGCAATTGGTTGCGCTTGAGGAACAGAACTACCTGCGTGACGACCAAGGCGATATAGCGTTCCAGGCGTTGCTCGGCCCGCTGGAGACGGCCGAGTTCGACAAGCAGGCACTGGACGCCTACGACGCCGTACCAGCGCCCTTCGACATCCGCGGGCAACTGGAAGAAATCGGCTTTGAGCCCATGCCGCTGTTTCTGCCTGAAGATCCGGACGAAGATACCGCCGAAAACCTCTGGTCGAAAAAGAGCGGTTTTGCCACCTACCAATCGCTTGACGGTTTCTTCCAGATCGACGCCCTGCAAGAAACCCAAAGCCATGGCGTTACGAGGCTGACGTACGATGCCTATCACCTGATGACCACCGCCATTACCCTGCCAGACGGCTGCACGACCCAGATCGAATACGACTATCACACGCTGTTGCCGCAGAAAATCATCGACGCCAACGACAACGTGCAGCAAGCGCTGTATGGCCCCGACGGTGTGCCATTGGGCATTACGTTTTTCGGCAGCGAAAATGGCCTGCCGGCGGGCTTCGATGCCATCGACACCTACGTGCCACCCGACGACCAGTCGCCGGCTTACGCCATCGAACACCCCGAAGCCACCCTGGGCAGAATCGCCAGTGCCGTGCGCACCGACGAGTTCAGCTGGATGGGCGCGCTTGACCTCGCCCAAGTCTCCCTTGCCCAGCGCAATGAGTGGATCAGCGCCCGTTACTTGATGCCCAGCGGACATGTCCGCGCTTGGGCACGCATTCACCTGGCGCGGCTGGCCGAACGCACCGCCGCCGAAGAACAGTTGTGGACGCTGATCCAGGCCACGGCCCGAGAGCCGGTTCACAGCGTCGTGCTGAGCGCCGATCGCTACCCGGACGATCCGTTGCAACAGGTGCGCATCACCTTCAGCGCCCTCGACGGATTCGGCCGCACCTTGCAAACCAAGCAGCGGGTCGAACCCGGGGAGGCCTATGCCGTGGCCGAGGACGGCTCCCTGGCGCTACAGAACGGACGACCGTTGCAGCACCTGGCCGACCCGCGCTGGCGCGTCAGCGAACGGGTCGAGTACAACAACAAAGGGCTGGTCACGCGGGTCTATCGGCCGTATTTCGCCGACGCCTGGCGCTACGTCAACGACGCCTCGCTGCGCCTGCACGGCTACCACGACCAGCAGTTCTACGACCCGCCAGGGCGCCTGGTCAAGGTCGTCAATGCCAAGGGGCATGAAGCCTGGCATGTGCATCATCCGTGGTACCTGTGCGAGCACGATTACAACGACACCACGCCGGAATCGGACAGATGAGCAGACAGCCCGCTGCAGCACAGGCCATCGGACGATGACTACGCTGCACTCCCGCACGCCTGACCTGGTGGTCTTCGATAGCCGTGGCCTGCCCGCTCGACATGTCGGTTATTTGCGCAGCCGGGCCACGTCTTCCAGCGTCGCACTGGTCTCTCGCCAGCGCCACAACGCAGCTGGCCACCTCGTTGAACAGTGGGATCCGCGCCTTTTCGGTCACGCGCCCAAACCCAACCAGAACACCCTCTACAACCTTGCCGGCCACCCGCTGCGCACAGACAGCGTCGATGCCGGGTGGCGCCTGGAGCTGCCTGGACTGGCGGATGAATCCCTGCACCGCTGGGATCAACGCGCCAGTCATTGGCGCATCGCCTACGACCAGCGGTTGCGTCCGATAGTTCTGGAGGAACACAGCCAGGCCGCAGCCGAGGTCGACACCTTCACTTACGCCGACGCCACGGCCGACGCCGGTCATAACCTGCGCGGCCAGTTGCTCGAACAAAGCGATCCGTCGGGAACCCTGCGCCTGGACAACTACAGCCTGCTCGGCCGCCTGCTACGAGAAACGCGGGCTTTTGAGGACGGCATGACCTCGGTCAGCCAGTACCGCTACGGTCCGCTGGACAACCTCCTGGAGCAGACCGATGCCGGGGAACACCGGCAACAGGCCGACTACGACCTGGCCGGACAGCTCAAACAGGCGCGGTTACAACTCAATGAGCAGGCCCCATGGCTACCTGTGCTGCAAAACGCTCGGTATGACGCCGCAGGGCAGATCATCGAACAACAGCTCAGCAACGGCATCGTCAACCACTGGACCTACGACCCGGCCGATGGACGCTTGCAACGCCAACAGGCACTGAACAATCAGACGGTCCTGCAAGACTTCGAGTATGCGTATGACCCGGTGGGCAACATCACCCTCATCCTCGACCACGCCTTCACGCCCAGCCACTTCGCCAACCAGCGGGTCGATGGGCATCGCCGGTTCAGCTACGACTCGCTGTACCGTCTGCTCAGCGCCAGTGGTTACGACGACGGCCCGCCCCCGGACATGCCCGGCCTCCCGCAGCCGACCGATCCCAATGACCGGCGCAACTATCTCCAGACTTACGAATATGATCACGGCGGCAACCTGATCAAACTCACCCATGTGCGCGAAGGCGCCAGCCATACCCGCCAGATGTTCGTCGACCCACACAGCAACCGGAGCATACGCTGGGAACCGGGTGACCCCGATCCGTCATTCAATGAGCTGTACGACCGTCACGGCAACCTGCTGCTGCCGCAGCCCGGCCGGGAGCTGAAATGGAACGCTCGCGATCAACTGTCATCGGTGACGCTGGTCAAGCGTGATGCTAGCGCCGACGATCAAGAGCACTACCGCTACAGTCAGGGCCAGCGGGTTTATAAGCGCCACGACACTTACACCGCGACCACCCATCACTTCCACGCGGTGCACTATCTGCCGGGACTGGAGATCCGCACCCGCGACACTGGCGAGCAACTGCACGTCATCACCGTGGACGCCGGACTCGGCAGCGTGCGGTGTTTGCACTGGGTCGCCGGTAAACCGGCGCCCATGCCCGCCGACCAACTGCGCTACAGCCTGCTGGATCATCTGAGCTCAAGCCTGATGGAGTTCGATCAGCAAGCCCGGCTGATCAGCCACGAAGGCTACTATCCGTTTGGTGCGACCGCCTGGATGAGCACGCGCTCGGAGGTGGAAGTCAGTTACAAGACGCTGCGCTATGGCGCCAAGGAAATGGACGTCAGCGGGCTGTATGCCTACGGCGCCCGCTACTATGCGCCGTGGCTGCAACGCTGGATCAGTGCCGACCCGGCCGGGGACGTGGATGGGTTGAACCTCTACGGGTTCGTGGGCAACAACCCACTGCGCTATGTGGATGACAGGGGCACCACCAAAGCCGAGTGGCAGATCATGAACTACTCGGATTTCATTGCAGAACTGGGGACGGAATCGGCCACCGCCCTGGCGCAAATCGACAATGTCATCCACAAGACAAACATCGGCAAGGAAATGCTGAAGAACCTGGCCGGCGAATCCGTCAGTGCCGTGGTCGGTTTTTTGGGTGGTTATGCGGGGGCCGAGGTGTTCGGCGCTGTATCCCCTCAGCTCAACGAGGTCCCTTATCTGGGCGGCCTCGTCGGTGGAAATATAGGCGCCGACGTGGGTGCTGCGTTAGCCGACGCCAGCCTCCCGACTGCCCGTGTACTGCGCCCTCTCATCCCGCAGACATCCGCGATGTCGGTCGAGGCGATTGATCGCAGGATCGGGCTTGGACAGAGCGAACCGCTGTCCTTTTCGGTTCAGGATTTCAGCAGTTTTTTCCTGAACAGGGTCACCGGCTCGGTTATCCCGGCGATGAACCTGCTGAACCTGAGCTCTCGCGCCCAAGAGGCCGAGGACATCAAGATGGGACTGACCCCCGTCAAAATCAAAAAGATCGACACCCTGCTCGCCGAGTGGAAAAGCGCGGTAGAGAGTCGCTGGAGCGCCACCGAAGCGGCCTTCAAAAGCCTGGGGAAATCTGTCGTATACCCTGGCGATGTGCTGCCGAACGTCAACCCTCTGACGACACCGGAAACGTTGGCGCCCATCCACCATTCAGTCCTGCAGCGAAAAACCCTGATCACGCTGGACTACATTGCTCGGGCGCAAAAAGGCATGGCCTGGTACAAAGAAATGAGCACCACGGACAATCAATTCTTGCTCAAGCAAGCCAGGGGCGGGACGTCCAAGAGGTAATACGGCGGTCGCCATCACCCGCAGCATCGGCGCCTGCGCTGTCAGACCTGACAGGTTCCGCCCGGTTCTTTCATTGCTATATTGCTTTGCAAGCGCCCCCTCAGGCCAGGATCGAAACGACGAATTCCCTGGAGGCCGTCGACCGATGAGTACCGTCCATCACCGTACTCCCAACGTCATCGCCGTCGATTGCCGTGGTCTGCCCGCGCGGCAAGTGGTGTACTTGCGCAGTCAGGCTTCGACTCCCGTCGCCGCCCTGATCGCTCGCCAACGCCATAACGCCAACGGCCACCTCGTCGAGCAATGGGACCCTCGTCTTTTCGGCCACGCTCCCAAACCCAACCAGGCCACCCTCTGCAACCTCAGCGCCATGCCATTGCTTACCGACAGCGTCGATGCCGGATGGCGCCTGGTATTGCCGGGCCTGGCAGGGGAAGTCCGGCAGCGCTGGGATCAACGCGGCAATCATTGGCGCATGGCCTATGACCCTCAACTGCGGCCGGTGGCCATGGAGGAAAATGACCAGGCCGGTGTGGACACCTTCATCTACGCCGACGCTACGGCCAATGCCGATTACAACTTGCGCGGTCAGTTGCTTGAGCAGAGCGATCCCTCGGGCACCTTGCGCCTGGACAATTACGCCCTGACGGGCGATCCGTTGCGTCAGGTGCGCCGTTTTGCCGATGGCCTGCCCCACAGCTGCGAGCAAACCTTCGACGCCCTCGGCAGCCCCGTGAGCCAGACCGACGCCGGTGGACATCGGCGGTTCTTGCGACGGGACATTTGCGGGCAGCTCAAACAGCTGGACCTGCAACTTCGGGACGATGACGCGCCACAACCGATTCTGCTGGACGCCCGCTACAACGCCGCTGGGCAGATCGAACTGCAAGATACCGCCAATGGCCTGACCAGTCGCTGGACCTATGATCCGGCCAACCACCTGTTGAGCACCCTCAAGGCCGGAAAAACCGGTGAAGCCCTGCACCAGAACCTGGCGTATTTCTACGACGCCATGGGCAATGTGCTGCGCATCGAAGACCTGACCGTCGCCCCCCTGTACTTTGCCAACCAGCGCGTGGACGGTCATCGCGACTTCACCTACGACTCGCTCTACCGTTTGATCAGCGCCAGTGGTCTGGAGGGCGAGACACCGCACCTGCATCCGGGATTACCCGAGCCGGTCGTGCCCATCGACACCGGACACCGCTTCAATTACACCCAACTGTATGACTACGACACCGGCAACAACCTGACCCGACTGCGGCATGTTCGCGAAGGCAACAACCACACGCAGACACTGCGCATCGCCCCCCACAGCAACCGCGGCGTGCGCTGGGCGGAAGGCGACCCCGAACCGGATTTCGACGCGCTGTTCGATGCCCATGGCAACCCGCTGCACCTGCAACGCGGCGCACAGTCGCTGGTGTGGGACGCCCGCGACCAGCTCAGCAAGGTCACGCTGCTCAAACGCGACAACGGGATGTCGGACGATGACGAAACCTATCTGTACAGCCAGGGCGAGCGGGTCAGCAGGACCCACACCACCGCCAGCACTCACCGCCAGACACGCTATTTGCCAGGCCTTGAGATCCGCACAAGCAACCACGGCGAACAGCTGCACGTGCTCACCTGTTCGTTGGCTCACGGCAGTGTTCGCTGCCTGCACTGGGAAGCGGGCCAGCCGAGCGGCATCGAAGCCGATCAACTGCGCTACAGCCTCGACGATCACCTGGGTTCCAGCACCCTGGAACTGGACCGCCACGGCAGTTTGATCAGCCGTGAACACTACTACCCTTTTGGCGGCACCGCCTGGCACGCCGCCCGCTCCAGCATTGAAGTCGACTACAAGACCTTGCGTTATTGCGGCAAGGAAATGGAGGCCAGCGGGTTGTATTACTACGGTGCGCGCTACTACGCGCCGTGGCTGCAGCGTTGGGTCGGCGCGGACCCGGCGGGTGATGTGGATGGGTTGAATCTATATGGTTTTGTCGCCAATAACCCGATGACGTTTACCGATGACCAAGGGTTGATCGTAGAGACGCCGGCGCAGCGGGATGCCAGGAAGGCGCAGACCGCTGCCTACTGGGAGCAGTGGAAAAAGCGCAACCGACTGAACAAGGAAATCCGGAAGTTCACCGACATCATGAAGCTGACTTCGCGCCGGGCCAGCGAGGCGCAAAAGCAACTGGCCAGCCATCGCTCGGCATCGGCACACACCCAGGCCGCCGCCGTGCGCGTCGGGGCTCATGTCGGAGCCCAGGCCGTCAGCTATGGAGCAGGTGTCGCCGTGGGCATCGGCGCCGCGGCGCTGGGCAGCGTCGCAGGGCCACCCGGTATCGTCGTAGGCGCCGCGCTGGGATTTGCCACCGGCAAAGCGGTAAGCATCGGCCTGGATTATGCGCTGGAACGGCTGAGTCTGAGCGCAGCGGTCAACTTCAAGAGCCGCAAGCTGGACCCTGACAAAATCGTCAAGAAAGGCGAATACAAAAATCTCGACCTCTTTCACTACGCCAAGGCAAAAGCCAAGGATCTGTCCCATGCCGTGAGCGCGCCGACGCAGAAAAGCGTCTTGAAAGCGGGAAAAGAGGTGACCAGCACGGGCAGCAAAATAGCGCTCAAAGCCACAGGCACCCTCGGCGCCAGTGAAATAGGTGCGGTGATTGGCACTGTGTTGGGAACCATTGAGATCATTCATGAAATTGGCGCCGCCAGTCACGAACTCACCGACGCCAAAATCGCCCGGGCGGATACGCACATCAACGGCATGATCGAGGTGTTGAACGCACAGATGGACTACATTGATGCGCTGTTTGCCCAGGCTGAAACCGGCGCAATCAATACTTACCAGCCGCTCAGTAAAATGTTTGGAGCGTCGAGCGGTGACACACCTCAAACCTTGAGAAAGAGAATGGAGGTGACCATCGGCCAGTTGAAATTGACTCAAAGCATGCTCAGATAGCCTCTGGGGCCGGGGCGCATCACGGCAGGCAGACGGCGTGCTATCGTGCCTGTCCTGTCCAGTCCTCGAAACAGTCCAATGCCGGCAATGCCTCGTCCCTTGCGTCTGTCGTTGTATACCTTGCTAATCCTCATGGGCGCCATCATTGCCGCCACCCTGGCCGTGCGCCACGCCGAACGCCAGGCTCTGGAGGAGGATGCCAGCCGTGCGAACCAGCAGCTGGCGTTGTACGCCAACTCCCTGCATACCTTGATCGAACGCTACCGCGCCCTACCCGCCGTGCTGGCGCTGGACCCCGAGTTACGCTCGGCCCTCAAGGGGCCGGTCAGCACCGCGCAACAGAACGCGCTGAATCGCAAACTGGAACAGATCAACGGCGCCGCGAAATCTTCCACATTGGAGTTGCTCGACCACACCGGCCTGGCCGTCGCGGCCAGCAACTGGCGCCTGCCCAGCAGTTATGTCGGGCACAATTATGGCTTTCGGCCGTACTTCCTCCAGACCCGGACCCAGGGCACCGGGCGCTTTTATGCGGTGGGCGTGACCAGTGGCATTCCGGGCTACTTCCTGTCCAGCGCCGTGACCAACGACAACGATGAGTTCCTCGGCGCGATGGTGGTGAAGCTGGAATTTCCCGAGCTGGAACGCGAATGGCGTCAGGGCAGCGACACGCTACTGGTCAGCGATGCCCGGGGCATCATTTTTATCGCCAACCGAGAGGGCTGGCGTTATCGCCATTTGCAGCCGTTGACCGACAGCGATCACACCGAGCTCAAGGCCACTCGCCAATACGACAAGCAACCGCTGCAACCCTTGGCCGTTGAGCCGCTGCGGCGCTTTGACGACAACAGTCATCTGGCCCGGGTCGAGGCCCCCGACGGCCCCGTGGATTACCTGTGGGAATCCCTGCCATTGACCACCGAAGGCTGGACCTTGCACTTGCTGCGCCGACCGCAGACCGCCTTCGAAGACCGTCGCAACGCCGCGCTCGCCGCCGCCGGGTTGTGGCTGGCCCTGGTGTTTCTGCTGCTGTTTCTCAACCAGCGCTGGCGCCTGGCGAAGCTGCGCCAGCGCAGCCGTGAAGAACTCGAACGGCTGGTGGAAGAACGCACCCGGGATTTGCGCACCGCCCAGGACGGGCTGGTGCAATCGGCCAAACTCGCGGCCCTGGGACAGATGTCGGCGGCCCTGGCCCATGAAATCAACCAACCGCTGACGGCCCAGCGCATGCAACTGGCAACCCTGCGCCTGTTGCTGGACCATGGCCGGGTCGATGATGCCTACAAAGCCATCAAACCCCTGGACGACATGCTGACCCGCATGGCCGCCCTCACCGGCCACCTGAAAACCTTCGCCCGCAAAAGCCCCAGCGGCCTGCGCGAACGTCTCGACCTGGCGGAGGTGGTGGATCAGGCCCTGCAACTGCTGGACACACGCCTGCGCGACGAACAGGTCAGTACGGTGCTGCACCTGACCCGCCCGGCGTGGGTGCGTGGCGACGCCATCCGTCTTGAACAGGTACTGATCAACCTGCTGCGCAACGCCCTCGACGCCATGGCCGACCAGCCGCTCAAACGCCTGGAAGTGCGCCTTGAAGCCGATGAGCAGTTGTGGCGCCTGACAGTCAGTGACAGCGGCACCGGGATTGCCGAGGAACACCTGAGCCAGGTGTTCGACCCATTCTTCACCACCAAGGCGGTGGGCGATGGCCTGGGCTTGGGCCTGGCGGTTTCCTTTGCAATCATTCATGAATCGGGTGGACGACTGACAGCCGACAACCATGAAAACGGCGCGCAGTTCTGCGTGACCTTGCCGATCGATCAGGAGGCGCAGTTGCATGCTTAACCCTTGCACATTGAAAAAGGTCATTGTCGTCGACGACGAGGCCAGCATCCGCAGCGCCGTGGAGCAATGGTTGAGCCTGTCGGGTTTCGAAGTGCAGTTGTTCAGTCGCGCCGAAGAGTGCCTGGCGCAATTGCCAGGCAACTTTCCAGGGGTGATCGTCAGCGATGTGCGCATGCCCGGGCTCAGCGGCCTGGAGCTGTTGGCCGAAGTGCAGCGACGCGACCCGGACCTGCCGGTGATCCTGTTGACCGGCCACGGCGACGTGCCAATGGCCGTGGAAGCCATGCGCGACGGCGCCTACGATTTCCTGGAAAAGCCCTTCACCCCCGAAACCCTGCTCGGCAGCCTGCGCCGGGCGTTGGACAAGCGCACGCTGGTGCTGGAGAACCGTCGTCTGCATGAGCAGGCCGACGTCAAGGACAAGCTCGACGGGACATTGCTGGGGGTGTCACGGGCGCTGCAAAATCTGCGCAGGCAGGTGCTGGACCTGGCGACACTGCCGGTCAACGTGTTGATCCGCGGCGAAACCGGCAGCGGCAAAGAGTTGGTCGCCCGTTGCCTGCACGACTTCGGTCCCAGGGCGGCCAAACCTTTCGTGGCATTGAACTGCGCGGCCATTCCCGAACCGCTGTTCGAGGCCGAACTGTTCGGCCATGAAAGCGGTGCTTTTACCGGCGCCCAGGGCAAGCGCATCGGCAAGCTCGAATACGCCGACGGCGGCACGCTGTTTCTCGATGAAATCGAGAGCATGCCCCTGGCCCAACAGGTCAAGTTGCTACGGGTGTTGCAGGAACAGAAGCTCGAACGCCTGGGCTCGAACCAGAGCATCCATGTGGACCTGCGCATCATCGCCGCCACCAAGCCCGATCTGCTCGATGAAGCCCGCGCCGGACGCTTTCGCGAAGACCTGGCCTATCGTCTGAACATCGCCGAGCTACGCCTGCCGCCACTGCGGGAACGGCGCGAGGACATCCCGCTGCTGTTCGAACATTTCACCCACCACGCCACCGAACGCCTGGGCCGCTGCGCCGTGCCACTGAGCGGCCCGCAATTGAGTCACTTACTCAGCCACGACTGGCCGGGCAATGTGCGTGAGCTGGCCAACGTCGCCGAGCGTCACCTGCTGGGACTGGATCAACCCCCGGTCCTGGACACCGAGCCGGGCCAGTCCCTCGCCGCCCGGCAGGAAGCCTTCGAAGCTCAATGCCTGCGCGCCGCCCTGACGCGACACAAGGGCGATGTGAAAGCAGTGCTCGAGGAATTGCAGCTGCCGCGTCGCACCTTCAACGAAAAGATGCAGCGGCACGGGTTGAGTCGGGAGATGTTTTTGTAGAGGGGCCGTTTTTTAGGGTGACGGTACTGGCCTCATCGCGAGCAGGCTCGCTCCCACAGGGGTGATGCGTATACAGATCGAAATGTGGGAGCGAGCCTGCTCGCGATGAAGCCGCCCACTACCCAGAAATCAAGCCGGCAAGCGTTCGTTTCCTCCCGGCCACATCCATTGCCCGGTAGGCCTCCAGCAGCATTTCCTCATCAGGCGCCAATGGCGGTTTGGCGATTTGAGCGCGCTCACCGACCAGGACGTACTGCGCGTCCACGCCGATAACCGCCAACTTCGCCACCAGATCGGCCGGGCATTTCTGCCGCCCCGACACCACTTCTTTCAAACGCTGCGGGCTGGATTCACCCGCGGCACGGGATGCCGCGGCCAACGATAAACCACAACGGTCAATCTCCTCGCGCAAACGAACGTGGATATATCCCACCAAATCTATTGACATGGTGTAACTATCCCACCAAAATAATTCAAACAAACAGCCATCATCTTTGCCTCACAGGAGTCACCACCATGGCCCGTGCCGACGCTGTACACCCGGGAAATCGCCTCATGTCACGGGAGCAAGCGTGTCGGAGCGTCAGGGCTGGAATCTACTCTGGAAATTTCCTACATGGAACAGAGAAGCATCTGTAGCACAAAAGGAAGTGTCGTAAATATAGCTCGCCTCTTGTCGTGAGACTCTTCTCTATCGCCGCCGACCATCATCGAAGGCTGGAGCGCTTCACCAGACGCGTTGAACAACGTTGAGTTTTAAGCTCTTTTACTTGAGGTCTGACATGGATTTGAATCAAACGTTTACCAAGCGTTGGGCTGCCTTGAGCAAGCTGGCGCTTCTGATGCTGGGCTTCGGCTTATCGTCGCCGGCGGCCGCCAATCTGGTGGTCTATCCGATGACCAGCACCATCGGCGTCGAACAGGACGGTATTGGACAGATCCAGCTGCACTCCAAGTCGGACAAGGTGCAGTACATCAAGGTCAGTGTGGTCCAGATTCAGCGCCCCGGCACGCCGGATGAGCACGAAAGCCCGCTGTCTCCGGCCGATACGCTGGGTATCGTCGTTTCGCCGCAACGCACGGTACTCGCTCCCGGCGCCAGCCGCACGGTGCGGATTATCGCGCAGGCGATGCCCAGCGAGGAAACCGTTTACCGGGTCTATTTCGAGCCGGTGGCCGCCCCCCAGGATCTGGCAACGGAAGATGATGGCCCGGAAGGCATACAACCGAAAATCGGGGTAAACCTGATCTGGGGGGCGCTGGTGCGCCTGCTCCCCGATGACCGTCAGATGAGCGTCGGTTTGCAACAAAGCGGCGACGCGTTACGCAATGACGGCAACGTACGCATCGGTGTATTGCAACTCGGAAGCTGTACCGACGCCAAGGGCGAAAAAGACTGCATCTGGAACGATATCAATCGCAGTCTGTATCCGGGTAGCACGCTTCCTGTCCAGGCAGCCGGCGCCAAGGGCAACCTGCTCATGCGCTTTGTAACCAGTGACGACAAACGACCGCGCACGCTCGCTGTGCTGCCGTAGCCCCCCCAAAACAACTCTTATCAACCTAAGCCATGTGCCTACACATGGCTGGGCCCCCGTTCACCCATAGAAAAGAGGAAACACCCCATGAAACTGCTCAAATTCGCCCCGTTGGCACTGGTCGCGCTGGCCTCGTTGCCTGTCCAGGCGGTTGAGAAAAGCATCCTGGTCTATGCCGATGTCGATCCGACGCTGGAGTTGCTCCAATCCGATGGCAGTGCCCTGCCGCCATCGATGGAAATGAATTACCTGCCAGGTGCGGGTCTGCAGCCCACGCGTCTGGGCACCCGGGTTTTCAGCAATGACACCGATAAGGACATGACGATCAGGCTGATCACCAGCCCCGTCCTGGCCAACATGACCAACCCGGCTTCCACCGCCGTTCCGCTTTCCGTCACCTTTGGTGGCCGAGCGCTGAGCACCACTGGCGTTGCCTTGTCGGCTGCTGATCTGTTCCCGGGTGGCGACCCTACCAGCGGCTCGATCGAGCAGATGCTGGAGATCAAGCAAACCACCGTTGGCGCTATCGCAAACGCTGGCCGCTATGAAGGCATCGTCAGCCTGGTGCTGACTCAGCAACCGTAACCACAACCGTTCCTCCCAAGGGGGTACGGCGTCGTCGTACCCCCTTTTCTGCATCAAGGCCACGTATGAAACGCCACTTCACAGCTATCTCCATCTCCCTTGCATGGGCGTTGGCCGAAGGCGCCTGGGCCGCGACCGACACCCTGGCTCAGGTGCCGGCCGGCTTCGAAGCCTTGGTCGAGGGTCAAGTGGAACAACTCGAGCTCCAACTGCTAAACCGTAACCTCGGCCTGCACCCGGTCATGGTGCGGCCCGGCCGGGTCGAGTTCCAGCAACCCGGGCGAATCGCGGCCCTGCTGGTCGAGGCAGGCGCATCGGCTTCCGCCCAGGAACTGACGTCGTTGCTGTCGCAGCCCTTACCCAGCAACAGCCAGTTGGCCTGTTCCTACGGCCTGACCAGCGAGGCGAGTTGCGGCTACCTCGAAACCGAAGCGCTGGCGGTGATTCTCGACGAAGCCGGTGCCCGCCTGCAGGTGCTCCTGCGCAAGGACTGGTTGCCGGCCAGCGACGCTTCGGCGCTGCGACTGCACACCCCGAGCGAGGCGCAAAATGCCTTGGTCCATCGGCAGAACATCAACATTGCGCAGTCCGACAGCTACCGCGCCCTGGGTGCCAGCGGCCTCGGCGCGCTCGGGCTCGGCGAAGACAGCCATTTAGGGTTTACCTGGAACTATCAGGCCAACCAGAGCAAACGAGGCAGCAACAGTCAGTTGGAGTTCAATAACGCCTATTACCGGCAAGACTTCGACCGCGAACATTATGCCCAAGCCGGCCGCATGGACATGAGTAACCTGTCCAGCGCCGAAGGCGGCAACTTCAATTTCAGCCTGCTGCCGCTGGGCCGTATCGACGGTGCCCGCGTCGGCACCACCCTGGCCTATCTCAATCGCGAAGTCGTCGGGCAAGGCACACCCGTTTCACTGATCCTGACCCAGCGCGCCCGCGTCGATGCGTTCCGCGGTACGGAGTTGCTGTCCACCTCCTACCTGGATGCCGGCGTACAGAACGTCGACACCCGGACCTTTCCCAACGGCAGCTATCCGGTGACCCTGCGGGTGATCGAAAACGGCCAGGTGACCCGTACTGAAACCGTGCCCTTCAGCCGCACCGACGGCAATGGCCTGGGGGATGACACCGTGCAATGGTTCCTGCAGGGTGGGCGCACGGCCGAGCACTCCCTGTACGAACAGGACCCCGCCGCCGTGGCCCAGACCGGCCTGCGGGTGCCGCTGCTCGATAACCTGGCGCTCACCAGTGGGATCACTTGGCTGGACACGGCGTTCTACAACGAAAGCCGCCTGGACTGGGCCGGTACGCTGGGCGCCAGCAGTTGGTCGCTGTCGGCTGCCATTTTAAAGGGCAATGACGGGGCGACTGGCAACAGCCAACAACTGACGTTCAACCATGGTCTTTCCTGGAACCTGTACCGCTATTCGCTGCGCAGCCCGTCCTGCGAACACACCCGCCGCGCCTACCAACAAAGTGGCTGCAACGAGTCTTTGACCGCCAGCGCATCAATGCCGCTGGCCGGGGGCACCGTCAGTGGCGGCTATAGCTATAACCGCTATGCCCAGGTGAATCCGTCGTACTACTGGAACGTCTTGCCTGGCGAACCTGACCTGACAAACGAACTGACGACCGCGACCTGGGCCCGTACCCTGCAATTGGGCTTTTCTCGCGGGCATAGCCTGGGTCAATACCATTTGATCCACCGCGTTGGCGCGTTTCGCAATGAGAGCGGGAGCCGGCCGACCGAGCACGGCCTGTACCTGAGCCTTAGCCTGTCACATAACGAGCGTTCGACCTCCGGCGGCTTCCGTCACCGCAGTGTCGGCCTGGACGCGCGTCGCGAGCAGCACGCCAGTGACAGCATTCGTACCAGCCTGGCGCAAACCAATGCCTGGGACAGCGAACAAGGCAGGAACGAAGTCAACACCGGCGTCGGTTACGATGACCTCGGCCGCTGGGACGCCGAACTGGCCGGTCGGGTCGAGCGAAACTGGGGCGAGACGAGCCTGGCCGTGTCACAGCGCGGCGGGGACCGGCAGCACTCACGGCCCGGTTTGAGCGGCAACCATTCCTCTTCCCTGGCCCTGGGACGCGAGGGTTTCTTCTGGGGCCCGGGTCAGGGCGGCACCGGTCCGGGGGCCGCCGTGGGCATCGTCGCGGCACCGATGGAAAATGCAAACGGCGCTGCTGCCAAGGTCAGTGGCGGCTACGGCGCCCCGACCAGCATCGGCTTTGGCGAGAAGCGGCTGATTCCCGTCAACGGTTTCCAGACCTCTCAAACCCGGATCAGCGACGCCGATGCATCACGCCAGAATCTGAGCTCGGTGAATGTGGGTAACGGCAGCCGCGACTGGTTCCTGCAACCGGGCAAACTGGCGGTACAACATATCGAATCCAGTATCAGCTACACCTACGTCGGCCGCTTGGTGGACGCCCAGGGACAACCGCTGGCACAGGCGGCCATTCTCAACGCGGCAATGATGGAAACCGCCGAGGACGGCAGCTTCGTCGTCGATCTCAACAAACACCCGCAACCGTTGTTCGCCCTTGACCTGAACGGGGTGCATGCCTGCGCCGTGCAGTCAGCAGCTGCGCGCAGCAGCTTGCGCCGGGTCGGCACGCTCACCTGTCACAGCACCACCCTGGACGCATTGCCGAAAGACCTGAACGACCCCGATCGATTGGGGCGCTGGACGGCACGCCGCAGCGCCGCGTTATCGCCAGACAAGAGAAACCAGCCATGAACTCGATCTTCCACCGTTGGGCTCGCCGCCTGGGCGTACTGATTGGCGCGTTCGCTGCGCTGCCGGCGCTCGGGGACATCCATCCCGGCAACCACTATCAATCCGAGATGCTCCAGTTCGACCGCTCGGCTCCTCCCGCCGATCATTACATCTGGAGGCGGATGACCCATGGCTGGCACGAACAGCCTGTGGAACATTCAAGCTATAGGACAATGCATTTTGTCTGTCTGTCCAACACCGATCCCGCGACAGGCCAGTGCCTGACCACCGCCGGAGGAAGGTACGGCACCACCGATATCCTGCTGCGTTTCACGGAAAAACGCAGCCGACTCTCCGTGGTGTTGACCGTCAAAGGCAATATCACGCGCAGACACCCGCTCAACAGCCCCTGTGGAGTGTGGGCGGACACCATCTGGATGCTGACCTCAACATCATCTGACATTTGCGTGGACGACGTCTCGGTGACGGGCACGGCCTCCACCTTATGGATTCCTCGTTCAGAATTCGCCAAATTGCCCTCCGGTGGCATCTGGACGGCGCAGTTGGTCATGAAGCTCAGGCGGTTCTACTCGCAGCCTATTGGGGCCGCCCATACCTACACCGTCGACTTCAAACTGGACGTCACCGACAACAATAATATGCAGATCTACCTGCCCGCCTACGGCATCAGCACCCCGCAAGTGGACCTGAACCTGCGCACCCGGCCTTTAAGCACCGGACCGGGCGGTATCGTCTCCGGCCAGACCGTCGTCGATGCCTGCCTCTACGATGGTTACAACGCCAACAGCCAGCGCTATGAAATCCGGGTAACCGGCACAAACCCGGTGCCCGGCATGGAGGGCCGTTTCTTCGTGCACCACACCTCCGGCGGCACAGGCGAGCGTAACCGCATCGAATACCGGGTTCGCACGCGCACCGCCAACCTCGGCGAGACCCAGCATGTGTCAGGGCAAGCGGTGAACCATACCGGCATCAATGATGCCGATATCCGCGCCGTACGCCTGCCCAACGTGCCCTTCCCGGTGGTCTGCACGCCATGGCCGATTACCCTGGACACACCGCCCTTCAATCAGATCGACAAGAACACCGGCCAGTATCGCGGCGAGTTGAAGCTGGAATTCACGCCTTCGACGACTTCGCCCTGAGCTTTCTAGAGCCTGAATGGGCGCCATCGCGAGCAGGCTCGCTCCCACAGTGGATCTGTGTACACAAAACCATTGTGGGAGCGAGCCTGCTCGCGATGAGGCCAGTATCGACAAATATCCCTTTCTGAATGAGCGAAGTTTCGCTCATCCCACAGTCAGAACAAGCGGATTTCCGCTCATCCAGCGCAGTAAACCCCCTCTAGTCCGGCCCTCTCCCATCTGGCACAGCTCCTGCTATAGCCCTGTCAGGCTGCGTTCCCACGCGCTCCACAAAAACAATTAAACGAAGGATCCTTCAATGGATAACTCCAATACCCTTCCCCTCGGGTCGGCTGCCGCGCCCGCCCGTGAAAGAACCACAGCCAGCCGGATCAAGTCGATTTTCAGCGGTTCGATCGGCAACATGGTCGAGTGGTATGACTGGTACGTCTACGCCGCTTTCTCGTTGTACTTCGCCAAAGTCTTCTTCCCCAAGGGCGACACCACCGCCCAATTGCTCAACACCGCCGCGATCTTCGCCGTGGGCTTTCTGATGCGCCCGATCGGTGGCTGGCTGATGGGCCTGTACGCTGACCGCGCCGGGCGCAAGGCGGCACTGATGGCCTCGGTGTACCTGATGTGCTTCGGTTCGTTGATCATCGCCCTGAGCCCCGGCTATGAAACCATCGGCGTCGGTGCGCCCATCCTGCTGGTCGTGGCCCGTTTGCTTCAGGGTCTGTCGGTGGGCGGTGAATACGGCACCTCGGCAACCTATCTGAGCGAGATGGCCACCAAGGAGCGTCGCGGCTTCTTCTCCAGCTTCCAGTACGTGACCCTGATCTCCGGCCAGCTCATTGCCCTGGGCGTGCTGATCGTGTTGCAACGCTTCCTCACCACCGAAGAGCTGTATGCCTGGGGCTGGCGCATTCCGTTCGCCATCGGCGCGCTGTGCGCGATCGTGGCGTTGTACCTGCGTCGCGGCATGGAAGAAACCGAGTCGTTCACCAAAAAGGAAAAAGCCAAGGAAAGCGCCATGCGCACCTTGATGCGCCATCCAAAAGAATTGCTGACGGTGGTCGGCCTGACCATGGGCGGCACCCTGGCGTTCTACACCTACACCACCTACATGCAGAAATACCTGGTGAACACTGTCGGCATGAGCATTTCCGACTCCACCACCATTTCCGCCGCCACACTGTTCCTGTTCATGTGCCTGCAACCGGTGATCGGCGGCTTGTCAGATAAAGTCGGTCGGCGGCCGATCCTGATTGCCTTCGGCATCCTGGGGACGCTGTTCACCGTGCCGATCCTGACCACCCTGCACACCGTCCAGACCTGGTGGGGCGCGTTCTTCCTGATCATGGCCGCGCTGATCATCGTCAGTGGCTACACCTCGATCAACGCTGTGGTGAAAGCCGAGCTGTTCCCCACCGAAATCCGTGCCCTGGGCGTCGGCCTGCCATACGCCTTGACCGTATCGATCTTCGGCGGCACCGCTGAATACATCGCTTTGTGGTTCAAGAGCATCGGCATGGAAACCGGCTACTACTGGTACGTGACGGCGTGTATCGCGGTGTCGCTGCTGGTCTACATCACCATGAAAGACACTCGCAAGCATTCGCGGATCCTGACCGACTGATTGACGGACACGCACACATGAAAGGGGCGAACCTGAACGGGTTCGCCCCTTTTTTTGTGCTGTGTGTCTGAAGATTTATCCGACATTAATCTCTGGTTAATGCCTGCTCTGCATGCTCATCCTCAACAAGACGCTATTGCCCTACGCCAGTGATGAGGTTTATCGCCGGTCAATAACATCCCTTAACACATCGATAAATACGATTGATTTAAGCATTTTTTTGCGCTTTTTAATCAAATTAACAGGCGTAATATGAATTCCACACCTAAGGCGATCAACGCCAACCACTTTGGAGAACGACCATGAAAACCAAACTGATCCTCGCCCTGACCCTGTCCGTACTGGCCGCCAACACCTTTGCCGCCGATGGCTTCGACCGCACCCAGTCAGCCATTGCCGCTGACGGCTACGACCGTACCGGCGCCGCCACTGTTGCCGCCGACGGCTTTGACCGCACCGGCTCGAACGCCATCGCTGAAGACGGCTTCGACCGCACTGGCTCGAACGCTATCGCTGAAGACGGCTTCGACCGCACCGGCTCGAACGCTATCGCTGAAGACGGCTTCGACCGCACCGGCTCGAACACTGTCGCTGAAGACGGCTTCGACCGCACCGGCTCGAACACTGTCGCTGAAGACGGCTTTGACCGCACTAACACCGCCTCCCTCAGCTAATCCAAACGAGGCTCTCTCACAGCCCGGCTTCGGCCGGGCTTAGTTGTTTTTGAGCCACAGAAAACGGTCAGCCTCAAGCCGAACACCAAAGTGGTGTCACTGAAGAACAAATTGTGGGAGCGAGCCTGCTCGCGAAGAGGTCAGCACATTCAACCCCTACGTCGCCTGCCACATCGTCATCGCGAGCAGGCTCGCTCCCACAGGATTCTGTGGCAGACGAAAGCTCCGTGAACCCTGAAGAGCAAATGAGTGAGCAGGCTTGCCAGGTGCTGACAAAAACAGGCGCCGCCTGCACTATCCACAACATCCTCAAAACCCATCCCCCAGGACCCTCTCCTCATGCCCGACGACATCCACTACTACGAACCCGCCCAGGGCCACGGCCTGCCCCACGACCCGTTCAACGCCATCGTCGGCCCACGCCCCATCGGCTGGATTTCCTCCCAGGACGCCGAAGGGCACCTGAACCTGGCGCCCTACAGTTTTTTCAACGCCTTCAACTACATTCCGCCGATCATCGGCTTCTGCAGCGTCGGGCGTAAAGACAGCCTGAACAACATCGAACAGACCGGCGAATTCGCCTGGAACCTGGCGACACGCCCGTTGGCCGAGCAGATGAATCAGAGCTGCGCCATGGTCGCGCCAAAGGTCAATGAATTCGAACTGGCCGGTTTGACGCCAGCGCCATCACGGGTGATTCAGGTGCCACGCGTCGCGCAAAGCCCGGTGTCCTTCGAATGCAAGGTCACCCAGATCATCCAGTTGCAGCGTGCGGACCAGGTGTTGGTGCCCAGTTGGCTGATCCTAGGCGAGGTGGTCGCCGTGCATATCGCCAAATGGTTATTGAAGGATGGGGTATACGACACCGCCGCCGCCGAGCCGATTTTGCGCGGCGGCGGGCCGGCGGATTATTTTCAGCTGGGTCCCGAGGCGCTATTCAAGATGCATCGTCCTCAATAGAGATGCACACCGAACCCTGTGACACAGCGATTATCTGTGGGAGCAAGGCTTGCCCGCGATGAAGACAACGCGGTCTGTCTTTGGAACCAAGGTGACAGCATCGCGGGCAAGCCTTGCTCCCACAACGTTAATCTCGCAGGTTCCAAATCAGCTCGCCCTCGTCGTCGACACCCTTGAGATGGGTCAGTTGCACGGCAGCAGCGTCATCAGCTTCGGTGGCCGTCTTGAAGCTCTGCTCTTCAAGCACCTTGTTGAAACGCGGCGCACCGGAACCACCAATGGCTTTGGTGGCAATCGCCGCGTAGTAACCGCCGCCCTCTTTGGGTACGACGGCGGAAACAGCTTCGAAGGTTTCAAAGGCTTTACGTGCCATGTTGCGCATCCTGGCGATGGAAAATGACGCTCATTAAACCTTCAACCCGCCAGTTTGTGTACCTTCGCCAGGCCCCCTTCGGTCGCCTGGGCGGCGGACACTTCCCGGAAGGTGTGGAAATCCAGGCTGCTCACCACCAGGTCCTGTACCAGTTCGGCGAAGATCGCCATGGCCGGGGAGTTGAAATAAGCATCCATCGCCTGTTGATTGACCCAGAGCCCGGACACCAGCCACAGATCAGCGTCGCATTGCGATTGCTGCAAGGCAAAATGCAGGCATCCGGGCGCCTGGCGCGAAGGCGCAATCAGCGTACTCAGGCGTGCACCCAATGGCTTGGAGCAACCGGAACGGGCCCGCACAAAGGCCATGTGACTGACGGGGATCTGTGTAGACATGTTCAACCTCCCAGGTAATCCGTTGTGCAGCCCGGGACAGGCTGCGACAGGATCAAAGGTTAAGCGCCACGACGCCAGCCTGGTTAGTCGATTCCTGCCGACCCATTGCACGATCCTGCGCGGGAGCGGGACCCAAGCGGTTCTCTATCCGCAAGGATTCGGGAAAGTTGAAACAAAAGGTTTCAAGCAAGTTTCGGTCACATTATGCCGCTGCGATTCGATGCGCCGTGCAGGATCAGGCAAGCTTTCGACAGGATGTGGCTACCACTGCAACTTGCACAAACATAAGCTCTGCTCATCGCTCCGCATTTCCCGAGGATTCCGGCATGTCGCCGCTTGACCACGCCCACGTCCCGCTGGACACGCATCTGGAACAACAGCGCGCCGAACTGGCGTCGATCATCACCCGCAATACCTGTGAAGATGGCAGCTACGCCACGGCCATCGACTCGCTGAATCTGTCGCGCCACAGCCAACCCCATCAATTCGCCCCGGTGCTGGCGCGACCGGCGCTGTGCATCATGGCCCAGGGCAGTAAACAGGTGCGCCTGGCCGACGAGTTGTTCAACTACGACCCGCTCCATTACCTGGTGGTCTCGGTCTCGATGCCCCTGAGTGGTTGCGTCGCCAGCGTTTCGCCCGATCAACCGATCCTGGCCCTGCGCCTGGACATCGATCCGGCGGAAATCACCGCGCTGATCGCCGACGCGGGCCCGCTGGGCGTACCAACGCGCCCCACCGGTCGCGGCCTGTATGTAGAACGGCTGGACACGCCGATGCTCGACGCGGTGTTGCGCCTGACGCGGTTGCTGGACAGCCCGAAAGACATCGCCATGCTTGCGCCCTTGGTGCGCCGGGAGATTCTGTACCGCCTGCTGCGCAGCCCTCAGGGCTATCGGCTGTACGAAATCGCCATCACCAACAGTCAGAGCCATCGCATCAGCCAGGCGATCAAATGGCTCAACGGCCATTTCGAGCAACCGTTGCGCATCGATGACCTGGCCCGGGAAGTGAACCTCAGCGTCTCGACCCTGCATCACCGCTTCAAGGCCATGACGGCCATGAGCCCGCTGCAATACCAGAAGCAACTGCGCCTTCAGGAAGCCCGACGACTGATGCTGGCCGAAGGCCTGGAAGCCTCGGCGGCGGGGTATCGGGTGGGGTATGAAAGCCCTTCGCAGTTCAGCCGCGAGTACAGCCGCCTGTTCGGCGCGCCGCCGTTGCGGGATCTGGCGCGGTTGCGGATGACCGTCTGAGCTGATTTTTGGATTGCCTGTGCCGGCCCCATCGCGAGCAGGCTCGCTCCCACAAGGGATCTGTGTTGAACACAAACTCTCCGTTCACCCAGATCAACTGTGGGAGCGAGCCTGCTCGCGATGGGGCCAGTAAAGACACCCCACCTCTAGAATTCAAACCGCGCGCACCACATGCTTGATCTCCTGAAATGCCGCCAGCCCCCAAGGCCCCAACTCGCGGCCCAGGCTGCTCTGCTTGTAACCGCCCCACGCCGCCTGGGGAAAGATCACCTGGGGGGCGTTGATCCACACCAACCCCGCCTGCAATGCATTGGCCACCTGTTCGGCAACTTCGGTATCGCGACTGACGACACTGGCCACCAGGCCAAAACGGCTGTCATTGGCCAGCGCAATCGCTTGCTCCAGGGTGGTGAAACGGCGCACACACAGCACCGGTCCGAAGATTTCTTCGCACCACAGCGCGCTGTCCACAGGCACGTCGGTGAAAACGGTCGGCTGTAGAAAATAGCCGCGCGGCAAATGCGCGGGGCGTTGCCCGCCGCACACCAGCGTCGCCCCGGCGCTCAGGCCCCGGTCGATGTGCCCGAGCACCCGCTGGTATTGCGCCTGGTTGACCAGCGCGCCCATCTCCACGTCAGGGTCAAACGGGTCAGCCACGCGAATCGCTTCGGCACGAGTCTTGAGTCGTTGCAGGAATTCATCGGCCAGCTCATCGGCAACCAGCACGCGACTGGTGGCCGAGCACATTTGCCCGGCATTGAAGAAACCGCCACCACAAGCCAGTTCCACCGCCAGCTCCAGATCAGCGTCGGCCAGCACCAGCAACGACGACTTGCCACCCAGTTCCAGGCTAACGCCCTTCACCGTTTCCGCCGCCCGTTGCATCACCTGCACGCCCACCGCATTGCTGCCGGTAAAGGAAATCTTCGCCACGCGCGGATCGCTCGCCAGCGGCGCACCCACCGCCAGGCCCGTGCCACAGATCAGGTTGAACACACCCGGCGGCAAGCCACAGCCGCCGATGATCGACGCCAGCTCCAGCTCCGGCAACGGTGTGACCTCCGAAGGTTTGAGCACCACACAACAGCCGGCAGCCAAGGCCGGGGCGAGCTTCCAGGCGGTGGTGACCATCGGAAAATTCCACGGCACGATCAATCCCACCACACCGCAGGGTTCGCGGCGCAGGCGGGCACTGAAGTCTTCGCTGGGCAATGCCAGTGGGCTGTCCTGCCGGGCGTCCAGCCCTTCGGCCAGTTCGGCGTAGTACTCGAAGGTGGCGACCACGTCGTCGACATCGATGGCCGCTTCGAATAGGGGCTTGCCGTTATTGCTCGATTGCAAGTGCATCAACCGCTCACGCGCGGCCTGCACACCCGCGGCGATACGGCGCAGAATCGCCCCGCGCTCGGTGCCGGTGGTGTTCGACCAGTGGGCCAACGCCTGGGTCGCCGCGTTCAGGGCCTGATCGACCGCACGCTCATCGCCGCCATTGACCGTGGTCAGCAGCGCCTCGGTGACCGGGTTGATCACCCGCAAATGCTGATCGCCCGATGACCATTGGCCGTTGATGTACAGGCCGTCCTGGGTGGTGGGGAAATTCATTGGGCCACCGCCATCATCCAGCGCGCCTGATCGATTTCGATCAGGGTCGGGCCCTGGCGGTTGTGGGCCGCCAGTAACGCGGCGCGCAATGACTCCACGCCGTCGACCGCGTGTGCAAAGCAGCCCAGGGCCTTGGCCACGCCAATGAAGTCCGGGGTGTAGATGTCCACGCCCACCGGTTCAATGGCGCGGTTGACCATGTATTTTTTGATCTCTTCGTAACCCTGGTTATTCCACAACAGCACGATCACTGGCACGCCTGCTTCCACGGCGCTGGCCAGCTCCGGCAAGGTGAACTGCAAGCCGCCATCACCGATCAGGCACACCACCGGCGGACGACCGTGACCGGCGTCGACGCCGCCGAGCCAGGCGCCGATGGCCGCCGGCAAGGCATAGCCGAGGGTGCCATAGCCGGTGGAAGCATTGAACCAGCGACGTGGATGTTCCGGGTTGAAGGTCAGGTTGCCGGTGTACACCGGTTGCGTGGAGTCACCGACGAATACCGCGTCGGGCAAGGCCTGCAAAACCGTGTCGATGAACAAGGTCTGCGCGCGGGTCGCGACGTCCCAGTCCCGGTCCAGATCCGCCCGTAACCGCGCGGCACGCACCTGGCCCCAATCGCTGTCGCGCCGGGTCAGGGATTGTTGCTTCAACCCATTGAGCAAGGCCTGGCTGGCGCTGCGGGCATCGGCCACCAGCGCCAGGTGCGGCGGGTAGTTGCGCACGGTCTGGTCCGGGTCGATGTCGATGCGCAGCAATGCACCGGGGATCTCGAAGCCGCCGGCGAAGGTGATGTCGTAGTCGGTCTCGGCCAGCTCGGTGCCGATGGCCAGCACCACGTCGGCCTCGGCCACCAGCGCGCGGGTGGCCACCAGGCTTTGCGTGGAGCCGATCAACAGAGGATGACGGGATGGCAACAAGCCTTTGGCGTTGATGGTCAATGCCACGGGGGCGCCGAGGCATTCAGCCAGTTCGGTCAGTTCGCGGCCTGCGTCGATGGCACCGCCACCGGCCAGAATCAAGGGCCGCTGCGCCTTAGCCAGCATGGCCGACATCTGCGCCACCGCACTCGGCGCGGCACCGGCACGGCAGATGTTCACCGGTGTGGTGGCGAGTAAGGCATCGGCCTCTTCGACCAGAACGTCCAACGGAATTTCGATGTGTACCGGCCGCGGGCGACCGGCCTGGAACAAGGCAAAAGCCCGAGCCAGTACCCCCGGCAACTCGGCGGTGGACATCAGCGTATGGGAAAACGCCGCCACGCCAGCCACCAACGCACTCTGGTTCGGCAGCTCATGCAACTTGCCACGCCCGCCGCCCAACTGGCTGCGCGATTGCACGCTGGAGATCACCAGCATCGGGATCGAATCGGCGTAGGCCTGGCCCATGGCGGTGGTGATGTTGGTCATGCCGGGGCCGGTGATGATGAAGCACACACCGGGCTTGCCGCTGACGCGGGCATAACCGTCGGCCATGAAGCCTGCGCCCTGTTCGTGACGCGGCGTCACATGGCGGATGCTGGAACGGGCCAGCCCGCGATACAACTCGACGGTGTGCACGCCGGGAATCCCGAACACCTGCTCCACGCCATAACCTTCGAGTAACTTGACCAATACTTCGCCGCACGTCGCCATTGCCACTGCCCTTCTTGTTTTCGGGGAATGGCGTTATTGGAACGGCCAGGCCATAGCCGCAACAATGGATAAAAAGTCATACTAGCCATGTCCCCACGTCATGGCTCGATCCCCAATGAAACGCCTTCCCCCGCTCCCGGCGCTGCACACGTTTCTGATCACCGCCCAATGCTGCAACTTCACCCGGGCGGCGGAACAGTTGCACATCACCCAGGGCGCGGTGAGTCGACAGATCGCCGGGCTGGAGGAGCATTTGGGTTATGCGCTGTTCCTGCGTCAGGCACGGGGCCTGAGCCTGACGCCGCAGGGGCAGGCGTGGTTGCCACGGGTGCAACAGGTGTTCGGCCTGATCGCTGAAGCGGTGGAGCAGATCGGCGAGAAACGCCAGAGCGTGCAACTCAAGGCGCCGACCTGCGTGCTGCGCTGGCTGATGCCGCGTTTGCTGCAATGGCAGAAGGAACGGCCGGACATACCGGTGGAGTTGACGACTACCGTGCGCCACGGCGTGGATTTCCAGCGCGAAATCTTCGACGCGGCGGTGGTCTACGGGCCGCCGCCGGATGCATCGCTGGCGGGCCTGCACCTGTTCGATGAGCAACTGACCCCGGTGTGTTCACGTCCACTGCTTGAAGGTCCGGTGCCGCTGCGCACACCCGCCGACCTGCAACACCATCTGCTGCTGCACCCTACCGCGGACGAGCGCGACTGGAACGCCTGGCTGGAAGCAGCGGATGTGCAACTGAGCAACGTCAGCAAAGGCCAGCATTTCGAAACCCTGGACCTGGCGATGTCCATGGCCTCCCAAGGCACGGGCGTGGCGATTGGCGACTGGTCGCTGATCGGCGACGACCTGAGCGCTGGAAGGCTGGTGATGCCGTTCGAACTGAAGGTCAGGACCGGGTTGGCCTATCACTTGGTGTACCCGCGTAAGCCCCAGGTTTCGGAGCAATTGCAGGAACTGATGGGCTGGTTGGTGGAACAGGCGCAGACACGCTAGGGGCCTTGAGAGCCAGACTTTAGGACCTGTGTAGGAGCTGTCGAGTGCAACGAGGCTGCGATCTTCCTCTGGACAAAGGAGTCTAGAGAAAAATCAAGATCAAAAGATCGCAGGCTTCGCCAGCTCCTACAGCAGATTCGGCACCTGCACCGGCTCGATCTGCGCCCAATGCGAGGTGTCTTCGCGATGCTGCTGCAAGTAGGGCAACACTGCCCCCAGCAACGGTTCCTTGAACGCGTCTTGAAACCGGTGAGCCAGGCCCGGTATCAGCTTCAGGCGGCTGCCGCGGATGTGCGCCGCCAAGTGCACGCCATGCATCACCGGCAACAACGGGTCGGCGGTGCCGTGGACCACCAGGGTCGGCACGCGCAGTTGATTGAGCAGCGCCACCCGGCTCGGCTCAGCCATGATCGCCATGATCTGGCGCTGCACGCCTTCGGGGTTGAAGGCCCGGTCATAGGCCTGGGCGGCCTGATGCAACAGAGCCTGACGATCATCCACCACCATCGGGCTGCCCAGGGCGGCCAGCAGATCGGCCTGTTGTTCCAGGGCCACTTCACGATTCGGCGCACTGCGCCGGGACAACAGCTGCACCAGCGTTTCACTCGGTGCCGGCAGGCCCTCGGCGCCGGAGCTGGTCATGATCAGGGTCAGGCTCTCTACCCGCTGCGGCGCCATGGCCGCCATGTGCTGGGCGATCATCCCGCCCATGCTCACCCCCAGCACGTGAAAGCTTTGCACTTGCAACGCATCCATCAACCCCAAGCCGTCGTCGGCCATGTCGGTCAAAGTGTAGGGAGCAGCCACGGGCAGGCCCAACTTGTAGCGCAAGGCTTCAAAGGCCAGGTTGGCGCTGCCGGGCGCCTGGCGCCAGGCGGACAAACCCACATCGCGGTTGTCGTAGCGGATCACCCGGAAACCCTGCTCGCAGAGGGCCGCCACCACTTCGTCCGGCCAATGGATCAACTGTCCGCCCAAGCCCATCACCAGCAACAACGCCGGGTCGGAGGCACGACCGATGCTCTGGTACGCCAGGCTGACCTGATCCAGATCGACCCGTTGGGTCGCAACATTGACATCACAGCGAGAAGCCGCCATCGACGGCAGGCCGAATAACAACGCGGCCAGGAAGATAAATACACGCATGAAGAAACACCAAAACGCAGAACCCCAGTAGAGCGCGAGTCTGATGAAGTTTGTTCAAGCGCGCTGCCACAGTTGCGTGACAGTTTGATGAAGATTGCGTAGGAGCTGCCGAAGGCTCGGGCCGCGTTCGGACGATCTTTTGATCTTGGTTTGTTGATTTTTCACTCATGACTCAATTGCCCGAGGAAAGATCGCAGCCTCGCTTCGCTCGTCAGCTCCTACGTCGCTCTTACGCCAACTGACTCCGCAACTGCCGCGCCGCCGCCACCATGTTCACCAGCGCGGCTTCTGTTTCCGGCCACGCCCGGGTCTTCAAGCCGCAATCGGGGTTGACCCACAGTCGGTCCGCCGTAATCCGCTTCACCGCCTTGCTCATCAACGCGACCATCTCCGCCGTGTCCGGCACCCGTGGCGAGTGGATGTCATACACACCTGGGCCGATGTCGTTGGGGTAGTCGAACGCTTCGAACGCGTCCAGCAACTCCATGTCCGAACGCGAGGTTTCAATGGTGATGACGTCGGCGTCCATGGCGGCGATGGCCTTGATCACGTCATTGAACTCGCTGTAGCACATATGGGTGTGAATCTGGGTTTCGTCGCCCACGCCCGAGGCGCTCAAGCGGAACGCCTGCACCGCCCAATCCAGATACTCCTGCCATTGCCCACGGCGCAGGGGCAAACCTTCGCGGAATGCGGCCTCGTCGATCTGCACGATTTTGATCCCGGCCTTTTCCAGGTCCAGCACTTCGTCACGCAGGGCCAGGGCCAGCTGTTGCGCCTGGACCTGACGCGAGACGTCCTCGCGCGGGAACGACCACATCAGCATGGTCACGGGGCCGGTGAGCATGCCCTTCATCACCTTGTCAGTCAGGCTTTGTGCGTAGCGGATCCAGTCGACGGTCATCGCTTTCGGCCGGCTGATGTCGCCGTAGATGATTGCCGGCTTCACACAACGCGAACCATAGCTCTGGACCCAGCCGAAACGGGTGAAGGCATAGCCGTCCAGTTGCTCGGCGAAATACTCCACCATGTCGTTGCGTTCGGCTTCGCCATGTACCAGCACATCCAGGCCCAAGCGTTCCTGGATCTGCACGGCATGGCGGATCTCAGTGTGCATGGCGTCCTGATAATCGTTGGCCGACAACTTGCCTTGCTTGTAGGCCTGGCGCGCCAGACGAATCGCCGGAGTCTGCGGGAAGGAGCCGATGGTGGTGGTGGGAAAGGCCGGTAACTTCAGGCGTGCGCGCTGCTGCGCCATGCGCTGGGCAAACGGCGAATGCCGCTGGCTGTCCTGGGGTCCTATCGCGGCGAGGCGCGCCTGGACCTCGGCCTTGTGAATGCGTGTCGAGTCGGCACGACGAGCATGCACGTCACGGCTGTCGGCCAAGGCGTGTTGCACGCCGGGCGCCTGTGGATCGTTGAGCGCATCGCGCAGTACCGCCACTTCCCCGCACTTCTGCACAGCAAAGGCCAGCCAGCTCTTGAGTTCAGGGTCCAGTCGGTCTTCACGCTCCAGGTCCACCGGGCTGTGCAACAGTGAGCAAGAGGTGCTGACCCAGAGGTTGTCGCCAAACCGCTCCTGAGCCGGCTGCAAATGCGCCAGCGCCTGTTCCAGTTCACAGCGCCAGACATTGCGGCCATTGACCAGCCCCACCGACAGGATCTTGTAGGTGGGCAGGCGATCGAGCACCTGGCCCAGTTGTTCCGGCGCCCGCACCGCGTCGATGTGCAAACCGTCCACCGGCAGGCTCACCGCCAGACCGAGGTTGTCTTCCAGGCCACTGAAATAGGTCGCCACCAGTTTTTTCAGCGGCGAATACTGAAGGATGTGATAGGCCCGCTCGAAAGCACTTTTCCAGGCCTGCGGCAGGTCGAGGGTGAGGATCGGCTCGTCGATCTGCACCCACTCAACGCCCTGGGCCTTGAGGCGATTGAGGATTTCACCATAGACCGGCAGCAGGCGCTCCAGCAGGTCGAGTTTGTCGAAGTCCTCGCCCTTGGCCTTGCCCAGCCACAGATAGGTCAAAGGCCCGATGATCACCGGTTTGACCCGGTGACCCAAGGCATGGGCCTCGTCCACTTCCTCGAACAGTTGCTCCCAACTCAGGGCGAAGCGCTGGTCGGCGGAAAACTCCGGGACCAGGTAGTGGTAGTTGGTGTCGAACCACTTGGTCAGTTCCTGAGCGTATTGCGCTTGCCCGTGATCGGCAGCGCAGCAAGCCGCGCTGGCGCCTCGGGCCATGGCGAACAGGGTGTCGAGGGTCGGCTTGGCCTGGGCATCGAGGGTGTTGTGGAATCGCGACGGGACGGCACCCAGGGTCAACGTGTGGCTGAGCACCTGGTCGTACCAGGCGAAATCACCGACCGGCAGCAGGTCGATGCCGGCATCTTTCTGCAGTTGCCAGTGCCGGGCCCGCAGTTCACGGCCCACCGCTTGCAGTGCGGCCGCTGCCAGGTCGCCCTTCCAGTAGGCTTCGAGGGCTTTTTTCAGTTCGCGGTCGGCGCCGATGCGGGGAAAACCTAAGGTGTGGGCCAGGGCCATGGTGTGTGTCCTCCTGTAAAAGATGGCGCCATTGTCGACAGCCAGCCCCACATGAGACAAACTCAACCTTTTCGTGTTGATCACGAGTTTTACTCATGGAGCCTACGGTGCTTGAAATCCGCCACCTCAAGACCCTGCATGCCCTGCGCGAAGCCGACAGTCTGGTCGAAGCCGCCGAACGCCTGCATTTGACCCAGTCCGCGCTCTCCCACCAGTTCAAGGAACTGGAAGAACGCCTGGGCATGCAATTATTCGTGCGCAAGACCAAACCGGTGCGCTTCACCAGCGCCGGCCTGCGCTTGCTGCAACTGGCCGACGCGACCTTGCCGTTGTTGCGCAGCGCCGAGAGGGACATCGGTCGGTTGGCCGGTGGCACCGCCGGGCGTTTGCACATGGCCATTGAGTGCCACAGTTGCTTTCAGTGGCTGATGCCCACCATCGACCAGTTCCGCGATGCCTGGCCGGAAGTCGAGCTGGACCTGGCCTCGGGCTTCGCCTTCGCGCCGCTGCCGGCCCTGGCCCGGGGCGACCTGGACCTGGTGGTGACCTCCGACCCGCTGGAACTGGCGGGCATCACCTACGTGCCGCTGTTCACCTACGAAGCGATGCTCGCCGTGGCCAACCAGCACCGGCTGGCGGGCAAACCCTACATCGTGCCCGAAGACCTGGTCAGCGAAACCCTGATCACCTACCCGGTGGAGCGCGATCGCCTGGACATCTTCACCCGTTTCCTGGAACCGGCCGACATCGAGCCGGCCCAGGTGCGCACGTCTGAACTGACGGTGATGATGATGCAACTGGTAGCCAGCGGTCGTGGCGTCTGCGGCATGCCCCACTGGGCGCTGCATGAATACAGTTCGCGCGGTTATGTAAAGGCCAAACGGCTGGGGGAGAAAGGTTTGTTCGCCACGCTGTATGCCGCCGTGCGCACCGACATGCTCGATGCGCCGTACATGCGCGACTTTTTGCTGACGGCCAAGGACACTTCGTTTTCGACCCTCGACGGCGTCAGTGCCGTGCGCTGAAGCACAGCGTGTTTCACTCGGTGCAAAATGACCATTCGTCTTGATATTACACTCACCTGTCAGATCTGACAGGCGACACTTTTCTCCTTTCGCGTTCTGATGATGTCTGTCCCGAGTCAATTCAGGCACCGTAGCCGGGGAGAAAAGATGGACAGTCTTCGCAACTCACCGCAGGCCGACGCAGCGCTTGAGCTGCTGCCCATGTATATCCCAGGATGGAAGACACCCGTGCTGCCGACCGGGGCCTACCACGGCGGCATTCCCCTGATCATTCACTCGCCGTCCATCAGCCTGTACATGGTGATTGACCCGCTCATGACACTCTCTAAACCACTGGCCATCGGCGATTCCGTGGAGTTGTGGGTCAATGACCAACCGACATCCGTGATCAAGGTGATCAAGGTAGGCGAGGAGAACGACCGCATAGAGATGGAATTGCCATGGGGCTGGCTGGTGAACGGCGGCAATACACTGTTTTACCGAGTGACCCGGCCCAGCGGGAATTTCGATGACTCGATCCCGGTCCTGAGCCTGCTGTTCCATTACCCGCCATCCGGGGTCACGGTCAGCCATCCGGCCAGCGTCAGCCCGGCACAGCCAGGCACATTTACTTTAACCCGCAGCTACCCACGCGAATATGATGAGGTGACACTGACGGTGGGGACTTGGAGTAAAACAATCCCCTATGTCCATCCTGCCAACCCGATCACTTACACGTTGACGACCGCCGACCTTCAGCAGATCGGCGACGGCTCCCATCCGGTGAGCGCCCGGACAGTCGATCAGTTGGGCAACAGCAATGTGTCCCCTACGAGTTCGATCGTCATCAACACGGCACCGGTGGAATGGGAGGATCACTACACTTCACTGGCGGACTCCTATAACGGCTGGATTCCCTATCTGGCGGCTCGTTCCGGATCTATCCGCCCGCACGTCATGAACCATCAATCAGTAAACGCGTTTTTCAACTTCACCGACCAAGGCACCCCATACGGCTTCGCCGGGGTCATCCTCTATCAAGACTTGCTTTTCATCCCTGGACAATACCAATTCACGTTCGAAGGAACCCATGTTGCCGACAGCAGCCACATTCCAGGGCTGGTCAACCCGATCCTTTACCCTGATACCGGCATGCCGCAATGGCGTGGCGTTCCCCGTCATGTCCCCAAGGACGGAGTCTGGTACGTGTTTTCAATCGTATTCACCATCACCGAGCGAGGGATGGTCCGAATGTATATAAACAACGACCAGGATGGCAGTAACGGCAACGATTTCGGCATACGAAACATAAGAATCGTGCGATTGAACAGTGGAGCAGGAAGCATGAGCGCGCCTGCGGAGGAATCCGATCTGCCCGTTTATACCGGTCCACGGCCAGAGATCAAATACCCTTGAGCGACTATCGGGACAGGGGCGAATCGACCTCTTCGCCCTTGATCTCAGGCATCGATATCTGGCGCCACATGTGGATTTTGTCGAAGTAATCCTCACCCACCCGCACCGCTAAAGGTTCAAGCCCGAACTGGATGAAGCCACAGCGCTGGTACAACTTGAAGGCCGCCTCATTGCCGGCGGTAACGGTGAGCTGGATGAGTTTCAGCGCAGGGTGGTTTTGCGCTTCGGCCAGTGCCGCTTGCACCAGCTCATAACCCAAACCGCGCTGACGAAATTCGGCCGACACATACATGCCAAACAGTGTTGCCTTGTGGCGGGCCTTTTCCCGTGGTTCGAAAGCAAGGCCAACGATGCCGACCAATGTTCCGGCTTCGAACGCACCCAACACCACATCGAGCTTGCCGGTCAACCGCCCTTCCCACCAACTCAACGGCATCAGCGCCCGCTCCCGCACACTGGAAGTGAACGCCTGCGGATGGCGATCGTAGGCTTCAAGCATCAGCTCGCGGTAGGCCAAAGCATGATTGGCATCCAACCGCTCGATCCACATGCTCACGCCGTCCTGCGTTGCTCAAGCATCAGGCGCAACGCCAGCGCGCCGAGCACAAACCCCATGAAGTAGCGCTGCGCCGCCAGCCAGGTGGGGTTATGGACAAACCAGGAGGCAATGCCGGCGGCGAACAGGGCAATCAGCAGGTTGACGCTGAAACTGACGCTGATCTGGGTCAGGCCCAGGATGATGCTCTGGGTGAACAACGAACCGTGTTCCGGGCTGATGAACTGGGGGAAGACCGACAGGTAAAACACTGCAATCTTTGGATTCAGGGCACTGGTGAGAAACCCCATGGTGATCAGCTTGCGCGTCGAATCGGCCGGCAATTGCTGGGCCTGGAACGGTGAACGCGCACCGGGCTTGACTGCCTGCCAGGCCAGCCACAGCAGGTACAGCGCGCCGGCCCATTTCAATAATTCATACGCCATGGGCACCGCCAGGAACACCGCCGTCAGCCCCGCCGCCGCGGCAAACATGTGCACGAAGAAGCCCGCCACCACACCCAGCAGGGAGGTGACGCCGGCCTTGCGGCCCTGGCAGATCGAACGGGAAATCAGGTAGATCATGTTCGGGCCGGGCGTGAGTACCATCAGCAACGCGGCGGCGGCGAAAATCAGCAGGTCCGGCAATGGAATCATGGGCGTCAGTCCTTGAGTCTGGAGTCAGCACGTCTCGAGAAGGCTGGCTCGATAAAACGGCAGGATCACCTCGCCTGTCAACGGCGCCAGCAGCAACTCGCTGCCACCGGCCGGGTCGATCCAGCACACTTCTTCAATCTCGGCGGCGGGAGAAACCGGCGCATCGATGCTCAGCAAAAAAACTTCAGCCTGCACGACAAAACCCGGTTCGTTGGCGGCCGGAGCGCTGAACGCCCCCAGGTAACGGGCCTGTGCCGGATCAATCGTCAGCCCAAGCTCTTCGGCCAGCTCACGGACCAGGGCCTGGACCGGCTGCTCATGGGCCTCGATCTTGCCGCCCGGTTGCATGAAAGCCTGGGTGCCACGCTTGCGCACCAGCAAGGTCCGACCGTCCGGTCCGATCAACAGGGCGGCGGCGATGCGGATGATGCGAGTGGTCATGATGAATAAAAGCCTCGGGCAGAAAATTGCCCGCAAGACTACAGAGCGCAGCGACAGGAGCAAAGCCTGACTCCAAGCCCCCTGTGGGAGCGAGCCTGCTCGCGATGGCGTCGGTTCAGCTTGCATCAATATTGGCTGACATGCCGCCATCGCGAGCAGGCTCGCTCCCACAGGTTGACTGTACTATCAGTCAGATTTGCATCACCCCAACATCGGCTTCGGCACCGAAGGATCTTCTTCCTCGGGAATTTTGACGAACACGCTGTACCGCGCGCCCTCCATCGATTCGAAAGCGATGAGCTTTTCCACCAGCGGCGCGCTCAGCACCTTGCCGGCGTTGAGCAACAGCATGCCGTTGTCGGCGTTGAGGTTGCGGGCCAGGGTCATGCCGGCCGTCAGATCGCGGGTGGTCATGACCTGCACCGTCGGATCCGACAAGGTCACGTCGTCCAGGTATTCACCACACGCCTTGATGAAGTCCTCCACCATGCCCGGGTCGTACAGTTTGCCGGCGTATTTACGGATGTAGACCAACGCTTCGTCGCTGTTCATCTGCCGCTCCAGGATCAACCCGCGCTGCAATTCGATGAAGTCCACCGCCAGTTTCAACAGCCGCGAACCGAACGGAATGGCCTCGCCCCGCAGATGGTCGGGAAAACCACTGCCGTCCCAACGTTCCTGGTGATGGAGGATGATGCGCGCGGCGTCTTTCATCGGGTCCAGGGTCATCAGCAGCGACTCGCTCTGCTTCGGATAGGCCCGGTAGAGATCAAGCTCGGTGTGGTGCAGCATGTCGGCGGGCGTGACCATCATGTTGTCGGTCCAGCTCAGTTTGCCGATGTTGTAGAGCGCCGCGGCCATGGTCAGGTCGCGGTCGGTGGACTCATCCAGAAAGTGGAGCCTGCTGTAGACCCGGATCAGCTCGATGATCTGCCGGTTGGTCTGCTTGGCCTTGGGCAGACGCAGGTTGGCGATCAGCGAAAACACTTCGGTGCCCGTCACATAGCTGCGCTTGAGCTCGTCATAGGCCAGGTCGAGCATGTCGGCGGTCTGCTGCAGCTCGGCGGTGCGCGACGCCACACGTTTTTCCAGGGTGGTGTTGAGTATCCGCAGTTGTTCGTTCTGTTCGCGGTTCAGCGCTTCGAGGCGCTGGCGCTCACTTTCGGAGTGCTGGTGCGCCAAGGCCTGACGCAGGGCCTGCACCAGTTCCTCATCGTTCCAGGGTTTGCTGAGGTAGCGATAGAGCTGACCCTCGTTGATGGCCTTGGTCATCATCTCCACATCGGCATAACCGGTGAGCAGGATGCGCAAGGTCGACGGATAAAGCTTGCGAATCTGCGCCAGCAGCGTGGCGCCGTCCATGTTGGGCATGCGGGCATCGGTCATGACCAGGTCGACCGGCCGCTCCTTGAGGATTTCCAGGGCCTTGGCGCCGCTGTCGGCCAGCAGGATCTCATATGGCTGGCTGCGCAATAACCGGCGCAGGCTATTGAGAATCGACTCTTCGTCATCGACCAACAGCACCGTCGGCTTCCTGACCGGTACATCCTGCGATTGATCTTCCATTGGACCCCCCTCCTGTTAACCACACCTGTTCTACCCTACCCCCGAATTAGAGGCTAGTAGATTGCGTGAATTTAGACACGATTTTGCCTTGACCGGCCGAGCGCATCCCAATGAGACAGCTATGCTGTAGACCATGAAGGGCCAAGTACAGGCCAGAATACTCATGCCAACGGAAGGGATATCAGATGTATCCACGGTTCAACAGTCAGCATCGCGACGGTGCACGGCCATGAGCCTGCCGACGGAAAGGGCCAACCGGCGGATTCTGATCGTCGATGACACTCCGACGATCCACGAGGATTTTCGTAAGATCCTCAGCCCCCATGCTACCCCCGAGGACAGCCTGAGCAGCGCTGAAGCAGCCCTGTTCGGCGCGCCTGTGGCGGTTGCCAGCCAGAGTTTCGTGCTCGATTCGGCCTTCCAGGGCATGGAAGCCCTGAACAAGGTGGAATCTGCCTTGGCCGAGGGCAAACCCTACGCCATGGCGTTCATCGACATGCGCATGCCCCCTGGCTGGGACGGCCTTGAAACCATTGAACGGCTGTGGCGCGTCGACCCCAAGCTGCAAGTGGCGCTGTGCACCGCCTATTCGGATTACTCCTGGGAAGACATCGCCGAGCGCCTCGAACTGGGCGACCGCCTGCTCATCCTGAAAAAACCCTTCGATGCCATCGAGATCCGCCAGATGGCCAGTACCCTGACCGTCAAATGGCAGATGACCGAAGACGCGGCGCTGAAAATGGACATGCTCGAACGCGCAGTGCAGGAGCGCACGCGGGAACTGGCCGACGCCAACATCATCGTGCAGAACAGCCCGACCATCCTCTATCGCCTACGTGGCGAGCCGCCGTTCGCGCTGATGTACATTTCCCACAACATCACCAAGTTCGGCCACGCCGCGGCGCAACTGGTCAACTCGCCGGACTGGGCGCAAACGCTGATCCATCCCGACGACCAGGGCAAGATCGACGATGCCATGGTCCGCGTCTTGAACCGCGACACGGCGGGGGCGTCCATCGAGTTCCGCATGCGCACGGGCGACGGTACGTTCCGCTGGGTGGAAAACCGCTACATTCCGGTGCGCAACGAACAGGGCCTGCTGCTGGAAGTGGAAGGCATCATTCTCGACATCACCGAACGCAAGCTGGCCGAGGAGAAAATCGCCTTGCTGGCCCGCACTGACGGCCTGACCGGGCTGGCCAACCGCGCCACCATGATCGAGCGTCTGCATCAAGCCTTTGCCGCGGCTCGCCGGGGGGCGGCACCGTTTGCGATGTTTTACCTGGACCTGGACCATTTCAAGCGGATCAACGACACCCTGGGCCACCCGATCGGCGACCTGCTGCTGCAGGAGGTCGCCGCACGCATCAAGGGCTGTACCCGGGAAAACGACGTGGTAGCACGCCTGGGTGGCGACGAGTTCGCCATCCTGCAACTGGATGTCCACGAAGCGACCCATTGCGCCGCCCTGGCCGCCAAGATCCGCGATGCCCTGGTGGCGCCCTACTCTCTGGACGGCAACGAAGTGCGGATCTCCGTGAGCATCGGCATCAGCCTGTATTCCTCCCAGAGCCAAAGCGCCGACAGCCTGATGGCACAGTCCGACATGGCCTTGTACCGGTCCAAGGAAAAGGGCCGCAACCAGTACCATTTCCATAACGAGGAGATTAACCAGGAAGTCACTGACCGCGTCGCCCTGGCCAATGACCTGCGCCAAGCCATCGAGAACAACGAGCTGCATTTGCACTACCTGCCGGAGGTCGACCTGGGCAGCGGAAAAATCCTGGGCATGGGTGTGCAAGTGCGCTGGAACCACCCTGAGCGAGGCTGGCTGGAGCCGGCGTCGTTCATGCCGGCCGCCGAGAAATCCGGGATCATCATTGGCCTGGGGCATTGGGTGCTGGACCAGGCCTGTCAACAGATGCGCCAGTGGCGGGACCAGGGCATGGCGCCCCCGGTGATCGCCATCGACCTGAGCCTGACGCAACTCAAGACCGGTCCCGAGTTGATCTATGACGTGCTGCGCACCACTGCCCGCTGGGAACTGGCCCCCTGGGATCTGCGCTTTGACGTCACCGAGGCCACCCTGGCGCAAACCAAGTGGACCCATAACGACGTGCTGCCCCGTCTGTGCGAACTGGGCGTACAAATTGCCATCGATGATTTCGGCACCGAGTATTCCTCGTTCGATTACCTCAAGACCTACCGGGTCAACCATCTCAAGCTCGCCCAACGCTTTCTCGACAGCGCCAACGCCGACCCCGAAAACGCGATGACGCTGCGAGCGATCATCAACTTCGCCCGGGATGTGGGCATCGGGATCATTGCCGAAGGCGTCGAGACCCAGGAGCAACGCACCACGCTGATGTCCAGCGGTGGGGCGATGCAGGCCCAGGGGCATTACTTCAGCACTGCGGTCGACAGTGGCCAAGCCGCCGAATTGCTCAAGGCCGGCACCATCGTTCCCGTGACGGACCATTGGACTCGGCCTGCCAGCCAGCTATAGGAGAGCGATCGATGAATCCCATGTCGGTGCCTGCGAACAGGCGAATCCTGGTGGTGGACGACACGCCGGCGATCCACTCGGACTTTCGCAAGATCCTCAGCCCGGGCGCCGGCAGCGACGACTCGCTGGATGACACCGAAAGCCTGCTGTTTGGCACGCCTCAGGTCAGCCGCCTGCAATTTCAGATCGACTCGGCCTATCAGGGCGAAGAGGCGCTGGAGCTGGTCAAGCGCGCCCAGGCCGAAGGCCAGCCCTATGCGCTGGTGTTCGCCGACATGCGCATGCCGCCGGGTTGGGACGGCCTGCAAACCATCGAGCGTTTGTGGGAGGCCGACCCACGGCTGCAAATCGCGCTGTGCACGGCGTTTTCGGATTACTCCTGGGAAACCATGTCCGAACGCATCGAGTTCGACGATCAGTTGCTGATCCTGAAGAAACCCTTCGACACCCTGGAAATCCGCCAGATGGCCAGCGCCATGACCTGGAAATGGCAACTGGCCCAGGATGCGGCGAGAAAAATGCGCAGCCTGGAGCGCACCATCGAGGAGCGGGTCCAGGAGCTGCTGAAAGTCTCCCACTTGCTGCAATACGACGTACTCACCGAGTTACCCAACAGCATGTTGCTCGGTGATCGCCTGACCCAGGCCATGGCGCAGTGCCGTCGCCACGACCGGCAACTGGCGGTGATGTTCATCGGCATGGACCGTTTCAAGCGTATCAATAACGCACTGGGGCACCCGGTGGGCGACGAAATGCTCAAGCGGGTGGCCCGGGCGTTGGCAACGGTAGTGCGTGAATCCGACTCGGTGTTTCGCTACGGCTCCGATGAGTTCGTGGTGATACTGGGAGACATCACCGACTCGCAACAGACCAAAGGCGTGGCCGACAAGCTGTTGACGGCCATCAACACGCCCCACCCCATCGACGGACATGACCTGACCGTCACCGCAAGCCTTGGCATCAGCATGTATCCGGCCGACGGTTTCGATGCCGTGGCGTTGATCAAAAAAGCCGAAACGGCGATGCGCAACGTCAAGGAAACCGGCCCCAACGACTACCGCTTTTTCACTGAAGACATGAACCGTCGGGCGCGACAGCAGCAAACCATCGAATCGGGCCTGCGTCTGGCCCTGCAACGCAAGGAGTTCGTGCTGCACTACCAGCCCAAGATCGATCTGAGGAGCGGCAAAGTGGTCGGCGCCGAAGCGCTGGTGCGCTGGAACCGGCCTGACATCGGCTTGATCTATCCGTCGGACTTCATCCCCGTGGCCGAAGACAGCGGCCTGATCGTCCCGCTGAGCCAATGGGTGCTCCAGGAAGCCTGCCAGCAGGCCTGTCGCTGGCAAGCCGATGGCATGCGCCCGCTCTACCTGTCGGTCAACGTCTCCACCATCGATTTTCGCCAGCGCGGTTTCGTCGAAGGCATCGCCAGGACCCTCAAGGAAACCGGACTCGACCCGACACAGTTAGAACTGGAGATCACCGAAAGCGTGCTGATGCAGAACGTCGACACCACCGTCGCCATCCTCAAGGCCGTCAAGCGCCTGGGGATACGGCTGGCCATCGACGATTTCGGCACCGGCTATTCGAGCCTGAGCTACCTGCAGAAATTTCCGGTGGATGTGTTGAAGATCGATAAGTCGTTCGTCGGCGACCTGAGCATCGACAGTAATGACGCAAAGCTGGTGAGCACCATCATCAGCCTGGGCAAGAGCCTGAACTTGCACATCATTGCCGAAGGCGTGGAAACCCTTGAGCAACTGGAGTTCCTCAAGGCTCACCAGTGCGAGGAAGCTCAGGGGTATTACTTCAGCAAGGCCGTGGAACCACAAGCCTTTGCCCTGTGGATGAGCGAGTGGGAACAACGCCACACCCCGTTTGCGTGAACACAGCTGAGTTCCATAAACCAAAAGTTTCAAGGAAAGCATCCCATGGCGTCACATGGACTGATTCTGGCTCTCGGCCTGCTGGTGGGATTGAGCGTGACCGTTCACGCCGAACCGTTGGATGAACCACTCAAACCGCTGCCCCCCATTCCGACCCTGGACCCCAAACGCGTCCAGTTGGGCCTGCGGCTTTTCAACGACCCGCGGCTGTCGGTCAACAACACCCTGTCCTGCGCCAGTTGCCATCGCCTGGGCAAGGGTGGCGCCGACGACAAACAGTTTTCCCTGGGCTTCGACGGTAAACCGGTGGAGTTCAATACCCCCACGGTGTTCAACGCCAGCCTGAACTTTCATCAGTTCTGGGACGGGCGCGTCGACACCCTGGAAGAACAGGTGCACATCGTCGTGACCAGCCCGGCGGAAATGGGCAGTACCTGGAAAACGCTGCTCCAGCGCATCGGCCAGGACCCGGACTACGCCCGGGGTTTTGACGATGCCTACCCCGACGGCGTGACCCAGGCCAACATCCAGGGCGCCCTGGCCGACTACGAACGCACCCTGCTGACCCCGAATTCACGTTTCGACCAGTACCTGCTGGGCGATACCGATATCCTGACGCCCCGGGAAAAGTTCGGTTACCAGCGCTTCAAGGAATACGGCTGTATCGCCTGCCACCAGGGTGTGAATATCGGCGGCAACATGTTCCAGAAGTTTGGTGTCATGGGTGACTATTTCCAGGATCGGGGTAATCCCAGCTCCGCCGACGAGGGGCGTTTCAATGTAACGGGCGACGAAAGCGACCGTCAGGTTTTCAAGGTGCCCAGCCTGCGTAACGTCGCCGTCACCGCACCGTACTTCCATGACGGCTCTGCACCGACCCTGGAGCGTGCCGTGGAGGTGATGTTCAAGTACCAGTTGGGCCGTGAGCCCATGAAGAACGACACGGAACTGATCGTCGAATTCCTCAAGACCCTGACCGGCGAATGGGAGGGCAAACCTCTATGACCGTTCTCCGTCGCCTCGGCCTGTTGTTCATCGGTCTATTGCTGGCTTCGATCCTGCTGTTCATGTACATCCAATCGGGCGCGCAGCAGGCCGCTTCGTACATTGAATCCCGGGACCTGGTCCGCCAGCTCAAGCAGCAGGACGCCATCTGGGACAACGAAGTCCTCAAGTCCCGAATGGCCCTGAGCGACAATTACGATCCCCTGGTCTCGCCCTTGAATGAGATGGCGCGGCTCTGGCAACGCCTCGACGCCATTGAGTCGGATCCGGCTCGCCACGTACCGTCAAGCTGGGAACAGGAGCGCGACGAATACCTCAAGGCGGTGAAAGAAAAAACCCGCTTGGTGGAAAGATTCAAATCCCACAATGCGGTACTGCGCAATTCCCTCGCCTTCCTGCCCACCGCCGAAGATGACATCCAGGCCCAGTTCGGCCAACTTTCGGACGCCGACAAACTGCAACTGCAAAACGTTGCCATCGACACCTACGACCTGTTGCTCAGCGCCATGGAGTTCGCCCATCTGACCACCCGTGAGCAGGCCGCCGAAGTGCTGCTGGGCCTGAACCGGCTGGACGTCAACAAGGAGCGCCTGCCGGAGGGACTTCAAAAATCCGTCGATATCCTGAGCAGGCACATCGCGCTGATCCTGCGCGAACAACCCATGGTCAATGACTTATTGAAGGGAATCGAAGCCATTCCCGTGGCCGGTCGGCTGGACACCATCACCAGCCTGCTGGACAAAGACCAAGAGAAAGCGGCCGCCAAGTATCAGCGCAACCACATTCTTCTGCTGGTTTTCGCCACGCTTCTGGTGTTGATCCTGATCTGGCTGGCAATCCGACTGATGCGCAGCTTCGCCGAAACCCAACGGGCCAACAACGCTCTGCAAACCGCCAACGACGAGCTGGAGCTACGGGTCGAAGAACGCACCCGCCAACTCAAGGACACCCAGAGCGAACTGATGGACACCGCCCGTCAGGCTGGCATGGCGGAAATCGCCACCAACGTGCTGCACAACGTCGGCAACGTACTCAACAGCGTGAACATCTCCGCCGACCTGATCAGCCGTAAACTGCGCAGCAGCAAGGCCCTCGGGCTGGGCAAGGCGATGCAACTGATCAACGAACACCCCCACGATCTGGGGCACTTCCTCACCGAAGACGAAAAAGGCAAGCTGTTGCCCGGCTATCTGAACCAGTTGGTGGAAGCCATCGCGGTCGAACAGCAAGGCCTTACCGACGAGCTGGCGCAGTTGAGCAAGAGCGTGGATCACATCAAGGATATCGTCTCCACCCAGCAGTCCTATGCCGGTGCCAACAGCCTGGTGGAGCCCCTGGTGGTCAGCGAACTGCTTGAAGACGCCCTGCGCATGAACTCCGGCGCCCTCACCCGCCACCACGTGACGGTGCTCAAGGAATACGGTGACGTGCCCCGAATCATGGGCGATAAGCATCGCTTGCTGCTGATTCTGATCAACCTGATCAGCAACGCCAAATACGCCATGGCGGGGGTTTCCAACCACGCCCGGAACATGACCCTCAAGGCCACGGTCATCAATGATGAAACCCTGCAGATCAGCGTCAAGGATGAAGGCGAAGGCATCCCGGCGGAAAACATGACGCGTATCTTCGCCCATGGTTTTACCACCCGTAAGGAGGGCCACGGGTTCGGCTTGCACAGCTGCGCTCTGGCGGCCATTGAAATGAACGGCCACCTCACCGCTCACAGTGAGGGGCCAGGCACAGGAGCAACGTTCGTGTTGCAACTGCCCTTGAAACTCGCGGAAGGTGAGCATGAATAATCTGAGCAACCGCCGCATCTTGTTGATCGACGATACACCTGCCATCCATGACGATTTCCGCAAGATTCTCACGCCGCAGGATCAGGTCAATACCGACTTGCTGGACATGGAAAATGCCTTGTTCGGCGACGCACCGAAACCGGCCGGCACCGTATTCGAACTCGACTCGGCCTACGGCGGCCAGGAAGGTCTGAACAAACTGCTGCAAGCGCTCGCAACGGAGCACCCTTATGCATTGGCCTTTGTCGACATGCGCATGCCCGAGGGCTGGGATGGCGCCAAAACCATCGAGGAACTCTGGAAGCACGACCCACTGTTGCAAGTGGTGGTCTGCACCGCCTACTCCGACTATTCCTGGGACGAACTGCTGGACCGCCTCAATGGCCATGACCGGTTGCTGATTCTGAAGAAACCCTTCGACAACATCGAAGTCCAGCAAATGGCCAACACCCTGACCACCAAGTGGGAAATGACTTCCCGCGCGCAATTGCAGATGAGCAAACTCGAGGAGCTGGTGGAGCAGCGGACCCAGGCGTTCAAACAGGCCAGCTCTTTGCTGCAGATGGAAATCGACGAACGCAAGCTGCTGGAAACCCAACTGGTCCAATCGGAAAAACTCGCCTCGCTGGGTCAACTGGCCGCCGGGGTCGCTCACGAAATCAATAACCCGATCGGTTTCATTTCATCCAACCTCGGCGCCCTGGATGGCTACTTTGGCAAACTTCAGGAAATGCTCCAGGCCTATGACAGTGCCGAGCAGGCCATCGCCTCGCCGGAACTGGTGGTGAACCTGAGAAAGCTGCGCGAGCAGGTGGAGCTGGACTTCCTCGTCGAGGACATCCCACTGCTGATCAAAGAGTCCAAGGACGGCATCAGCCGGGTCGGGCAGATCGTCAAGGACCTCAAGGACTTCTCCCGTGTCGACTCCAACCAGGAATGGCAGATGGCCAATTTGCAACAAGGCCTGGATTCGACGCTGAACATCGTCGCCAATGAAATCAAGTACAAGGCCGACGTGGTCAAGCAATACAGCCCGTTGCCGGAAGTCGAATGCCTGCCGTCGCAGATCAACCAGGTGATCATGAACCTGATCGTCAACGCCGCCCAGGCCATCGGTCCCGAGCGTGGCACCATCACCCTGCGCAACGGCGTTGAAGAAGACACCGTGTGGATCGAAGTCGCCGACAACGGCTCGGGCATGCCGCCTGAGACCCTGCAAAAAATCTTCGACCCGTTCTTCACCACCAAACCTGTCGGCCAGGGCACGGGACTGGGACTTTCACTGTCCTACGGCATCGTGAAAAAACACAACGGCGAGATCACAGTGCGCAGCGAGGTCGGCGTGGGTACCACCTTCCGCGTGGAGTTGCCGGTGCGGCAGATGAAGCAGGCGGTCTGACATACCCGATACACATTTTTTCTGTGGAAAAGGATTTACCTGTGGCGAGGGGATTATCTGTGGCGAGGGGATTTATCCCCGTTGGGCCGCGAAGCGGCCCCAAAGAGTTGCAGGTAATCAGCCTGACAAAACTGGCGGGCGGGTTTTAGGGCTGCTACGCAGCCCAACGGGGATAAATCCCCTCGCCACAGGTTGCCCGGCGTTTCGCTGCCAGCGCAGAATGATCCGCTGCCCATCCAAAGCTCAAACCCAAGGAAACCGCATGAGCCTGTCTCTGTTGAGCCGTTACGCCTTTTTTGCTGGCTGTGTGATCTTCACCCTCGCCAGCCTGCCGTTTCTGCAACACGACTGGCTCTGGCCATTTACACTGGTGACCGGGCTGCTGAGTCTGCTGGGACTGTTCGACCTGCTGCAGAACCGCCATGCCGTGCGTCGCAACTACCCGATCCTGGGCAATATCCGCTATCTGGTCGAAGGTATCCGCCCGGAAATTCGTCAGTACCTGCTCGAATCCGACAGCGACGCCCTGCCCTTCTCGCGCGCACAGCGTTCCCTGGTGTACTCCCGGGCCAAGAACGAAAGCGCCGACAAACCGTTCGGCACCCTGATCGATGTTTATCAGACCGGTTTCGAATTCATCGGTCATTCCATGCGCCCGGCTCCGTTGAGCGACCCCAGCGGTTTTCGGGTGACGGTTGGCGGACCGCAATGCACCCAACCGTATTCAGCGTCGGTGTTCAACATCTCCGCCATGAGCTTCGGTTCCCTGAGCGCCAACGCCATTCGGGCGTTGAACCAAGGCGCCAAGCTCGGCAATTTCGCCCACGACACGGGCGAAGGTAGCATCAGCCCTTATCACCGCGAACACGGCGGCGACCTGACCTGGGAACTGGGCAGCGGCTATTTCGGCTGTCGCACCCGTGAAGGTCGCTTCGACCCGGAGCGCTTTGCCACCCAAGCGCAGAACCCGCAGGTGCGGATGATTGAAATCAAGATGAGCCAGGGCGCCAAGCCCGGCCATGGCGGGATTCTGCCCAAGCACAAGGTCACCCGGGAAATCGCCGAAACCCGTGGCATCCTCATGGGCGAGGACTGCGTTTCACCGTCACGCCACAGTGCTTTCTCCACACCGATCGAACTGATGCAGTTCGTCCAGCAACTGCGCGAACTGTCCGGTGGCAAACCAGTGGGCTTCAAGTTCTGCCTGGGCCACCCCTGGGAGTTCATGGGCATCGCCAAGGCCATGCTGGAAACCGGCATCCTGCCCGACTTCATCGTGGTGGACGGCAAGGAAGGTGGCACGGGTGCAGCGCCAGTGGAGTTCACCGACCACATTGGCGTGCCGTTGCGCGAGGGTCTGCTGTTCGTCCACAACACCCTGGTGGGCCTGAACCTGCGGGACAAGATCAAACTCGGTGCCAGCGGTAAAATCGTCAGCGCCTTCGACATCGCCAGCGTCCTGGCCATCGGCGCCGACTGGGCCAACGCCGCGCGGGGTTTCATGTTCGCGATCGGCTGCATCCAGTCCCAAAGCTGTCATACCAACAAATGCCCTACCGGCGTCGCCACCCAGGACACCCTGCGCCAGCGCGCCCTGGTTGTGCCGGACAAGGCCCAGCGGGTCTACAACTTCCACCGCAACACCCTCAAGGCCCTGGCCGAAATGCTCGCCGCCGCCGGCCTCGACCATCCTTCACAACTGCAACCCAAACATCTGGTCCGTCGCATGTCCGCCACTGAAATCAAGCTGTTTTCCCAGTTGCATGTGTTCTTGAAACCGGGGGAATTGCTGACAGGTGAGGTCAATGGGGAGTTTTATTCGAGGATGTGGCAGATGGCGCGGGCGGACAGTTTTGAGCCGCAGGAAGTCGCCGCCGCTTGACGGCAGTACCATCAGGCATGAGACAGGATCCTCCACGGTAGGAGGGATATCCCCTTGAGAAAAAGCCCCGATCATCCGACCGGGGCTTTTCGTTTTATTGCCGGCAATTTATGAAGCGGTATCCATCGAGCCCTGCACATCACCAGTGGGCTGCAACTTGAAGGTATAAAACAGCACCGTCAACAGCACCAGGAAAGCCGGGCCCACGTAGAGGGCCACGCGGGTGTCCGGGAAGTAGGCCATCAGGCCCACCACCAGCACCAGGAATGCCAGCGCCAGGTATGAACTGACCGGGTACAGCCACATGCGGTATTTCAGGGCCGCACGTTCCGAAGCGCTCAGGCTTTTACGGAATTTCAATTGGGCCAACAGGATCATCACCCAGGTCCAAATGGCACCGAAGGTGGCGATGGAGGTCACCCAGACGAAGACTTTTTCCGGCACCAGGTAGTTGAGCAGCACGCCCAGCAGCAGCGCGGCGATGGACAGCAGCAATGCCCGGCGCGGCACGCCGTTGGCCGAGGTGGTGGCGAAACCAGCCGGGGCCTGGCCATTCTGCGCCAGGCTGTAGAGCATCCGCCCGGTGCTGAAGATGCCGCCGTTGCAGGACGACAGCGCCGCGGTGATCACCACGAAGTTGATGATGCCGGCGGCGGTCTTGATCCCCAGGCGCTCGAAGGTCATCACGAACGGGCTGCCCTGGGTGCCGATCTCGTTCCAGGGGTAGATCGACAGGATCACGAACAGCGCACCGACGTAGAACAGCAGGATCCGCCAGAACACCGAACCAATGGCGTTGGGGATGGTTTTCTGCGGGTTCTTCGCCTCACCGGCGGTCAGGCCGATCATCTCCACGCCCAGGTAGGCGAACATCACCATTTGCAGGGACATCAACACACCCTGCACGCCGTTGGGCATGAAACCGCCGTGCGTCCAGAGGTTGGAAATACCCAGGGCCACGCCATCGTTGCCGAACCCGAAGGCGATGATGCCGACGCCGCCGATGACCATGGCGATGATGGTGACGATCTTGATCAGGGCGAACCAGAACTCGAACTCACCGAAGGCCTTGACCGCGATCAGATTGATCGAGCCCATGCTGATCAGTGCCGCCAGGGCCCAGATCCAGCGCGGCACGTCGGGGAACCAGATACCCATGTACACCGCCACTGCGGTGATTTCCGCCACGCAGGTGACCAGCCACAGGAACCAGTAATTCCAGCCGGTCAGAAAGCCCGCCAGCGGCCCGAGGTAATCCTGGGCATAGCGACTGAACGAACCGGCCACCGGGTTGTGCACCGCCATCTCACCGAGGGCGCGCATGATCACCAGGATCGCCAAGCCGCCAATGATGTAGGACAGCATGATCGCCGGACCGGCCATTTCGATGGCCTTGGCCGAGCCGAGGAACAGCCCGACACCGATGCAAGCGCCGAGCGCCATCAGGCGGATATGCCGCTCGCCGAGTTCACGTTTGAGCGGACCACCCTGAGCGGTCTCGCCATGGGGCAGATGATTGCCGACAGGCATAGGGATACAACCTCGTTTTGTTATTGGATTGACCACCGAGTCTCCAAAGCCGCAAGCCGATAGGCCTGCCACCTTGCCGAAACCGGGTCTGTTTTGTGGACAGACCGTCCTGTAGAACAAAAGCCGCAGGATCAGCGGGTCGTGCAGTATAAAAAGCCAGAGGCAGAGAGTTTCACTGTAAAACCAGGGAAAATCAGGGATAAACCTCATCCATACACCCACCTATGGAGACGTATTGCCTGGGATTACAGCCAATTCGTAAAACGGCGCCGAGTATTGCACAGCGATGGTGCAGCGTCATGCCCGGGCACATGCCGAGGGCTCTAGCGCAAGGTTCTTGGCCTGCACCGCCCCCTGTGGCGAGGGGATTTATCCCCGCGGGGCTGCGCAGCAGCCCTTCTGAGAAGCACCTTCAGTCGCCCAGACAATGCTCATGACCTTTTGCGCCTGCTGCGCAGTGGAGCGGGGCGGTGCGACGTTTCGCTAAATCCCCTCGCCACAGGAGCTACAGAAGTTTCGGAATATTCGCTCGGCCGTTTCAGCTTCGAAACGACAGCGCCATGGCTAAGCTGCACTCACCCCTCTCTATCAAAGGAAGCAAGGAATGCATCCACGCCCCAATTCCCATCGCTTGCGTCGAGGACGTTACTCGGAGCATGGACGAGCCTATCTGGTGACCGCCGTTATTCATCGACGGCGCCCGGTGTTTGCGGACTGGAAAGTTGGAAGACTGTTGGTCGCGGAACTAAAACGCGCTCATGATTCAGGCCAGGTGAAGTCCTTGGCCTGGGTGGTCATGCCGGATCATTTCCATTGGCTGCTGCAACTCATCGATAACCAACTAAGCAGGGTCATCGGCGCTACAAAAGCCCGATGCACCCATAGCGTCAACGGCGCGACCGGCGCTTCTGGTCCTCTCTGGCAAAGCGGCTTCCATGACCGTGCGATCCGCGACAACGAAGATCTGTTGCCCTTCGCCCGCTACATCATTGCCAATCCACTTCGTGCAGGGCTGGTGGATCGAATAGGCGATTACCCACTCTGGGACGCTGAATGGCTTTGAAGCCCCCATACCCCTGTGGCGAGGGGATTTATCCCCGTGGGGCTGCGCAACTGCCCTTCTGAAGCATTCTCGATCCTCATGATCTTGCGCCTGCTGCGCCGTCGAGCGGGGATAAATCCCCTCGCCACAGAGGAATGTTGCCGCGGCCCTGGACATTGGCTTACCCACAATTTCCCGCCGCCCGCGCCACCACCGTCTAAGCTTCAAGCAAGTCCCGATCAATGCGTGAATGGATCAGTCGACTATGGGCGCGTTATGGCAAACCGATTCGAGTAAACCTGTGGGCCCGACTGAACGTATGGAAGAAGCACCTTTACCTCAAAAAAAACGCCGGGCAGGACATGGCTGGCGAGCGTTCTGGTTATTGCTGTTGATTATCGTGGTGGTGGTCGGCCTGGCGGTGGCCAAGGAAATGCGCACGTCCAGGTTTCAGGCCCGGGAGATCAGTCGGTACGCCGCGTCTCTGACCTATTCGGTGCAACCGGGGCCAAGCGATGCCATCGTCTATCCTGGGGAAGGCCCGTTCGACCGGCGGTTGGGTTATAGCTCGCTGGGTGAGTTCCTGCCGCGGTTGCTCAAGCGCGATTATGTGATTCAGGCCCAGGCACGTTTCTCCCCGGCCTTGATGAATTACGTCGACAAGGGCCTGTTTGCCCCCTATGCGGAAAAGATCCAGGCCGGCCTGACCATCACCGATTGCCGCGTCGCGCCGCTGTACCAGTTCAAGTACCCGCAGCAACTGTACGCCAGCTTCGAAGCCATCCCTCCCGTGGTGGTGCAAAGCCTGTTGTTCATCGAGAACCGCTTTTTGCTCGACCCCAAGCACCCCCAGGCCAACCCGGCAGTGGACTGGCCGCGCTTCGGCATGGCGGCGTGGTCCCAGGTGGCCAAATTCCTGAGTTTGCCAGGGCAGTCCGCTGGGGGCAGTACCCTGGCGACGCAGCTGGAAAAATATCGCCACTCCGCCGATGGCCTCACCGGGTCGGGGGCGGAGAAAATCCGCCAGATGATTTCCGCCAGTGTGCGTGCCTATCAGGCCGGCCCACAGACCCTTGAGGCTCGGCAGAAAGTCATCCGTGATTACCTCAACAGCGTGCCGCTCTCCGCCGTACCGGGGCATGGCGAAGTCCACGGCATGGCCGAAGGTTTGCGGGTCTGGTACGGCGCCGATTTCAACCGTGCCAACGAACGCTTGTCCAGCACCGCGACAGATCCTGGCAGCCTCGCGGAAAAAGGCCTGGCCCTTCGGGAAATGCTGTCGTTGATGATCGCCCAGCGCCGCCCCTCCTATTACCTGTCCAGAGGCCGTGACGAGCTGGCGCGCCTGACCGACAGCCACGTCCGGCTGTTGGCCCAGAACGGCGTGATTGACGCCTCGCTGGCCGAGGCGACCCTGGCAAGCAAGGTCAGTTATCGCGACTGGGTGCAGCAACCCACCATTCAGCCCAACGAAATCAACAAAGGCATCAGCGCCACCCGCAGTCGTCTTGCCACGCTGCTCAACCGCTCATTTTATGACCTCGATCGCCTGGACCTCTCCGCCACCAGCACCTTGCAAAACGACTTGCAGACCCAGGCCACCGATTACCTCAAGCGCTTGGCGGACCCGGCGTTCGCTGCCGAAATCGGCCTGATGGGCGAACGTCTTCTGACGCCTACCAGCACCGCCCAGGTGCGCTACAGCTTCACCCTGCTGGAGCTGACTCCGGACGGCTCGCGTGTGCGCGTGCAGACCGACAGCACCGACCAACCCTTCGATATCAACGAAGGCAGCAAACTGGAACTGGGCTCCACCGCCAAGTTAAGAGTGCTCACCACCTACCTGCAGATCATCGCCGAACTGCACGAACGTTATGCCCACGAAACCCCGGCAACATTGAAAAAAGCCGAGATCGCCGAGCAGGACCGCCTCTCCCGTTGGGCCGTCGATTACCTGATCCAGCACAGCGATCGCAACCTGCCGACGATGCTTGAGGCGGCGCTGGATCGTACCTATTCAGCCAGCCCCGGCGAGGCGTTTTTCACCGGCGGCGGGCTGCACACCTTCAATAATTTCCGTAAAGAAGATAACGGCCGTAATCCCACCTTGCGCGACGCCCTGCGCGAGTCGATCAACCTGCCATTCATTCGCCTGATGCGTGATCTGGTGCGCTACGCCACGTACGCGGGCCCCGACAACAGTTCGGAGCTGCTCAAGGACGACAAAAATCCGCGCCGCCAAGAGTACCTGGCCCAGTTTGCCGACCGCGAAGGCACCACCTTCCTGCTCAAGTTCTGGAAGAAGTACCAGAAAAAGGACACAGGCCAGCGTCTGGAAACCTTCCTCGACGGGATGCGCCCCACGGCCATCCGCCTGGCCGCCGTGCACCGTTACTTCTTTCCCGGCGACAGCCAGGAAAGCTTCAACCACTTTGTGCGTTCGCACCTCAAGTCGGCCAAGAGCGCCGAAAAGCTCACCGACGAACGCCTCGAACGGCTTTACAGCAACTACGGACCGGGCCGCTATGACCTGCCCGACCAGGGTTTTATCGCCAAAGTCCATCCGCTGGACCTGTGGCTGGTGGGTTATCTGCTGAACAATCCCGATGCCAAGTTCAGCCAGATCGTCAAAGCCAGCCGGTTCGAACGCCAGGAGGTCTATAGCTGGCTGTTCAAGAGCCGGCACAAGAGCGCCCGGGACAGTCGTATCCGCACCATGCTGGAAGTCGAGGCCTTCCTTGATATTCACCAACGCTGGCAGAAAGTCGGCTACCCGTTCGACCATCTGGTGCCGTCGCTGGCCACCGCCATCGGCAGCTCCGGCGACCGCCCCGCCGCCCTGGCGGAACTGGTGGGCACCATCCTCAACGACGGTATCCGGCTCCCGGCGCTACGCGTCGACAGCCTCGACTTCGCCGTCAATACCCCTTATGAAACGCGGCTGATCAGCGACCCGGACAATGGCAAACGAGTGATGCCGGTGGAAGTGGCGCAAGCCTTGCGCAGTGCGTTGTCCCAGGTGGTCGATGCCGGCACCGCGAAACGGGTGGCCGGCAGTTTCACCCTGGCCGACGGCACACCGTTATCGATGGGTGGCAAGACCGGTACCGGCGACAACCGCATCGAAGCGGTGGGCGCCGGTGGGCGAGTGATCAGTTCCAAGTCGATCAACCGCACCGCCACTTTTGTGTTCTACATTGGCGACAGCCATTTCGGCACCCTCACCGCCTATGTGCCGGGAGCATCGGCGCAGAACTTCAAATTCACCTCGGCCTTGCCGGTCCAGGTGCTCAAGGGCATGGCGCCGTTCCTCTCACCATACTTGCAACCGGGGACCCATACCCAGTGCCAGCCGTTGATGGCAGGCCATTGAATCACCCCACTGTGTTAGCAAAGTGAGGGGACAAAGCAAACTGTGGGAGCAAAGCTTGCTCGCGATGGCGGTGGGTCAGTTGGCGGTGATGTTGACTGTGCGGCCGTCATCGCGAGCAGGCTCGCTCCCACAGAAGATCATCTACACCTCCGAATCCCAGATCACCGTCACGTTGCCCATGTAGTTCTTTGCCTCCCCGGCTAGCATTTCTTCCACCTGGTTGCGAGCGACTTCAAAATGCACCGTCCCCGGCCGACGGTCGATGTAATGCCCCGGCTGGAACAACTCGGTGCCGCTGCCATCGAGATAGAGCCGGCGGCGGTTGACCGGTTGGCCGGCAGCGTCGGTCAAGCCGTTGGGCAAGGTCACGCTGATATTCACCGGCACCAGTTGGCCGGAGCTGGGTGCCCAGAGCAGGCAGGTGTTATCACTCGAACCGGCGAATTGGCATTGCAGGCCCATCTTGAAACGCGACGAGGCTGAGATATGAAAGGTCTGGTCACGAAACAACCGCGTCGGTTTTTGCCCCTGGTTCAGCCAGGCTTGCCAGCCGCCCTGGGGTTCGAGCACGACCTTGTTGCCGCCGGGAGGCACTTCGACTTTGAGCGTGTGTTGAACCTCAAGATTGAAATTGAGCGAGATCACTGAGTCGTTCGGGAGCATGACATCGCCCATGTCGAAGTCCTGCCCTGGCCCAACGCTATAGCTCAACGTACCGGTGTAATGACCGGCCGACATTTTCAAGGGGTTGGGGGTGCGCAGTTCGTACGCGAAATCCAGATAGGTGTACCTCATGTCGGGCACCCGGTACTTGGCCTGTTTAGAACAAGCGGCTTGTTGCGGAGCCTTCCAGAAAAAAGCGTACTGGTACGTGCTGTAGAGCCCCACACCACTGTAACGGCACGGTGCAGGTGCATACACCCAAGCGCTACCCCATAGTTTTTCATGAGCCCCATAGACACTGCCTCCCCCCACCAGCTCGACGGGGCTGACGCTGAGTCGATATTGTGAACCGATACCGGATACTCGAATTTCAACCACTTCACTTTCGCCCGTGCCCGAATTGATCACGGTTACCGGGCGCCAATCGGAAGGCACTTTGAATGTGGCGCCTTGCCGATAGTCACTGTGATTGGCCTCAATCGCCTTGGATGAATCAAAGGTAATGGGCATCCGGATACTGAACATACCCGCAATTTCGCACTCCCTTGGGAGCTGGGCGCAATATCCACTCACCGGCGTGGTGTTGGTGAACTTGTTCTCCATGGGTTTCGCCGGGTCGGGCCGGAAAATCGCACTGATTTCCTGGGTCAGGGCACTGGCCGTCGGCATGCCCGCGAACAGCAAGGCCAGCACCGCCGTCGTACGGCACACCCCAACACCACGCTCAAAAAGACTTGAACCACTCATTTTCCCACTCCAATAACGACAACCGCCCTACGGCGCGATGGCATCGAAGACCATATGCACCGTGCCGTAGTAATCCCCAGGCGCATACTCCTCATCGGTCTTGATAGCGATGATTTCCAACCCCACACGCCGACCGGGCCGGGCCTCGGCGGCCGAGACCACCTGGGCCGAATCCAAGGCCAGTTGGACATTGTTGAACTTCACCTGCAGGTCGATACGCTCACGGCCATTGGACAGGTAAGCCTCTTGCCCCAGACGGGCGCCAATGGCCCCGTTGATGTTCTTCACTTCGTAATTGGCCCGCAGCGGCAGGAGCCCGGAGGTCAGGGTGCTGAACAGCATCGGCTGTTCGCGCTCGACCAGTTGCGGGTCGACCGGCAACACGTGGAACTCGGTGGTCGGAATGCTGACAACGAGTTCGAACGTTTCCCGCTCCACGGCCGCCCATGCCGCAAACCCCGGCAGTGTCAACGCGGTGAACACGAGGGTGTGTAGCAGTGTCTTGAACATATTGATTACCTGTGGCGTCAGCATGCCGTCAGCCTTTGATCTCGACGGCTTTCTCTTCGCGGCCTTCGATCAGGCTGAAGCGGTATTCACGCCCAGGCTCCTTGTCGAACGAAAAGGTGCGACCGGCCATGACGTGGTGCTTGGTGGTCGGCCGGCAATTGTTGTCTTTTTGCGCGGCGCAATCCTTGAACTCATCGATCACCACCACACTGTTGCCGTTGTTGCGCAGCAGGTAGCGACCGGCGCTGTCATCAATGACCGTCTCGAAACGGGTGTCCTTGGGCCGCACAAAAAACACCGTGCCGAAGCCGGCCAGCACTTTCACCCCGGCGGCGATGCGTTCGTTTTTATAATCCTCGCGCTCCTCGGCGCTGATCGCGAACTCGTCCTCGGCCTCTGGCACCACCGGTACGAAGCGAACCCGGAAGTAACGCTCCTTGCTGCGGTCCCCCATGAACAGCAGACGCGTCCCCTGCATGCCGTTGGCCGGTACGATCAGGCGCGCAGGGCTGGCCATCAGGCCATTCCTGGCGAGCACACCGTCCTGATCCTGCAGCGGCACTTCCAGATAGCTGCCGTCGTCGTTGTAAAGAATCTCCAGGATGTCGACCTTGACGAAGGCGGTGGACGTTCCGCCGTTGAAGATGCGTTTCATGTAGGTGCTCTTGTCGCCTTCGAGATAGTCGTAAACCACCCCGACATTAATTTGCGGCCCGGCCTGGGCCATCAGCGAAAACAACGACACACCACACAGAACCAATAAGCGCTTCATTACCAAAACCTCATGAATGGAAGTCGGTCGATGGCGACCGTTTCACGTAACACTGCTTGAAATATTGAAGGGCGCACCACGCTGGCCGGCGCGCCAGGATCAGGTTCAACCCGCCGTCTCGATCGGGTTGTTGCGGTCGGCCAGGGTGTCTGGCGTGCAGCGCAAGTCACCGATCATCAACACATCGCCCTCGCTGTTGGCGTTATCCGGGTCGAGGCGAAACTGGCAGAGCAAGTCATTGCCGTAGCGCACTTCAAGCGTCGGCGAACTGGCGTTCATCTCCATGGAGAAGAAACCGTCCACCTCGCTGACCCCGCGGCTGGCATGGTTGATCACGTGATGGCCCTTGAGCGGCTGACCCTGCGCGTCCAGCAGGCGACCGAGCACGGTGACGCTTCTCATCACGCTGACTTTGCGGTAGTCCACGCCCCCTTTGTTCAAGTGATAGCGGCTGCGTGAAGGCTCGATGTTGGCCGCCGGTGGATGCACGCCGTCGAAGTCGAAGGTCAGCAGGCTGTTCTGATAGGCGGTGATGGGCACGAAGTTACGGCCCGGACGTAGGGTGGTACTGCCACCCGTCAGGTCGTCGGCGAGCAGGACGATATCGTCCAGGTCGGTTTCCACATCGACGATCATGCCCGCACCGCCACTCTGGGGCAGGCCGGTAAAGGCGATTTTCTGGCCACCCACGGCCACCGTGCTGCTGAGGTTCAAGCCACCGGTGAGGTTGTCGTTGTAGGAAGAGCGCTGGATAAAACCGTCGCCGTACACCGTATCGGTGTCGAAACTGGCGAGGCCGGACAGGCCCACGCCATAGGTATCGGCCAGCACCGTGGCGGACACGCTTTGCAGCACGTGATCCTGCAGATCCCGGCGATAGGTCAGCGAACCATTGTTGTCCCGCGTTCCATCACGGGAGGTGCGGGTGCCAATGCTGCCCGACCAATACTCACCCGGCCCGCCCAAGGCCACGCTGACGCTCAGGTCCACGCCGCGATTGCGTCGATCGGCGGTACTGGAGGTGCCCGGACGGTCGAACACCGACCACCGCCAGTTGGCATCGCTGCCGCCAAGCTTGCTGCGCTGGGTCCATCCCAGATCCACACCGGTGCCCTGGATATTACCTTCGCTATAGAACAGCCGCCCGTTGATCGACGACTTGTTGCTCAGTCGATGGGTGACCGACAGCGACGAGTTGCTGGTCTGCCCGACAAACACGTCGCGCTGGCGGATACGGGTGCCGTCAGGGAGGATCTCATAGGTGTTGCGAGTGTCCAGCCAACTGCGATTGTGACTGGCCACCACACTGCCCAGACCGTAGCTGTACAGCGCCTGCAGGTCCATGCCGGTGCCGTATTGCTCGGTCTGGTAAACGTTGGCAAACAGGCTGGTGTTGTTGGGCAGCGTCCAGTCCACCGAGCTGCCGTACTGCAGTTTGTCCTGCACCTGACGCGTGGAAAGCCCCCACACTACTCGCGGGTGCAACAAGTAATTGATACCGACCCCGGCAGTCGTAAAGCCCGACGGCTGATCGTCCCAGTTGCTCAGCAGTTTGGTTTCGCGACCGGCAAACAGGTTATAGCGCCAGCGATCATCCGCACTGCGCCAGTTGTTGGGCTTGTAGACCAGCTCCTGAGAGGTGGCGGTGGTCTGCCCGTCTTCGATCAGCCGCACTTCCACTTCATAGATGCCGCCGGGCAATGGCCGGGTATCCAGGCTCTGCAAGCCGGCGCTGACGGCCTGGGTATTGATCAACAGGCCGTTGCGGTAGATCTCCACCGCCGCCTGACGACTGGCGGTGACATAAATGGGGTACACGCTGGGCTTGGGATTATTGATCACCAGGCTATCGGAACTGCCGTACATGACCCCCAGCGCCGTATCCGGGTTGGCCCCAAACGAACGGATCTGACGGTTCAGGCCATCGGAGCCCGGCATGAAATAACCCAGGCGCAAAAAACTGTCTTGCATCTCGCGCTGGGTGTGCAGCTCATGAACGGCGTGGTAGAGCTTATCGTCCGGTCCGCCCAGGCGCGACAGTTGCAGGTCGAACGACTGGGTCCAGTTGCCGATGCTGGAACTGGCATTGAGGCCATAACGCCCACCCGTGTCCTGTTCCTGACCACCGTTGAGATTGAGTTGATTATTGAGGATCAAGCCCAGGCTGCCCTCCTGTGGCTGATCGTAATAGCGCTTTTCCACGGTACCGCGCTCGACCTTTTCGGTGAGGATCGAGACCAGTGAATGTTCAAGACTGTAATGCACCGCCAGCAGTCCCGACGTGCATTTGGCCTCGCAGGCACCCAGGGCAAGCCCCTGTTTCAGCAATTGCTCCCATTGCTCCCGCTCAACGGCCGGGATCGGGCTGTCCTGGGTGTCGGTGAATTCGAGCAAGGTCATACGATCATCACGGGTCAACACCACCATGGCTTCGCCGAGGTACTGTTGATCCAGTTCCATGCGAACCGCCAGAGGCACATCGAAAAAGTGCGCTTCAAATTCTTCCGGCAGCCCTTTGGCCTGGGACAACAGACTTCTCGGCGTCGTACCGGGGGCAGTCGGCGCAGCCCATGCACTGGCGCACAACAATAGCGCCAGCGCACCCACGATGGGTGTCATCGCAAACATCAACGGATTCTCATATCAGCAAGCTAACGGGACGTTCCAGGTACAGGCCGGCCGGGCGGCCGACCTGCGTTCATGCCCGCAGGAGGAGAAAAGCCTGATCGGGCAGTGAAGGGTTTACGGGCGAGGCACCGCGTCGAAGATGACGGTGAAGTCGGCGGTGTATTGACCGACCTGGCTCTCCAGAGGCACGGTCGAGGCCATGATGAGCATGTCGGCCTGGGTTCCTGGAGTGGATGCCGCGTCAGACACCACTTCCTGGGGGAACTCGGTCAGCGTGACGTTGTTGAACCGGGTCAGCAACGGAATGGCGTCCGTACCGTTGGTCAGCGAAGCCTGCCCACCCAACAGATAGGCGTGGACCGAACCGTCGGTGTTCTTCACGTCGAAGGTCTGACGCAAAGTGCTCAAGGTGTTGGTCACCGGATTGTAGTTCATGACTTCATCCTTACCGAAGTCAGGGTTGCGTGGCAGTACGTGGAACTGCTTGGTGGGGATCGTCGCGGTGATATGAATAGAGGAGCGGGCATCGTCCAGAGCGAAGGCCAGCGAGGAACTCAGGGCTGCGGCGACCAGAGCAGTACCGGATACGATTTGTTTGAGCATGTTTGACACCTGTTCATAGCATAAAGAGAAGGATTGAAGTTTCAGCCCCACTACAGCCTGGCCGGACCTCAACGCCGGAGCATGATCAACTCTCTTTAATTAAAAATAAGCAGGCCTATTCTCAAAGACACGTAGTAAAACCGACATGCGCAATAACGAAAAATACGCAGTTTTATATAAAAACGAAGTTTGGATGTAAGAAACAACCCACACGTGCAACCCGCACCCTGGACTGAACACTGCAAATTCAGACAGTTGCCTATTTTGCCGCCCGTACAGGCAAGGGATTCGGGTAAGGTCTTATCTTTTATAAAACAATTCTAACCCCACTTAGATATATCTTAGTTCCAAGATATATCGAGCGTCAAAGATATATCTACGGATAAAGATATATCTCAGTTCTATCTTATGCAGAACGGAGAGCAGGCATATGACAGTCCCCCGAAAACACGATGAGCACGACGGTTTCAAACAACGCCCCGCGGGCCGTGAGCGTGGCAGTCGTGGACCACGCGTCTTCGCCTCCGGTGACCTGAAGCTGCTGTTATTGGCGCTGATTGGCGAACAGCCTTGCCACGGCTACGATTTGATCCGCCGTATCGAAAACATGTTCGACGGCGCCTATAGCCCCAGCCCCGGCGTGATCTATCCGACGCTGACCTTCCTGGAAATGGGCGCATTGATCGCCGGCAGCGCCGAAGGTGGAAAAAAACGCTACAGCGTGACCGACGCCGGACGTCTATTCCTTGAAGACCAGGCCCCGGCGCTGAATGAGGTACGCATGCGCATTGAAGCGAGCAAGCGCTCCCTGCGCGGCCAAGACCGCCCCCCGGAAATTCACCAAGCGGTGTATAACCTGCGCAATGCGCTGCACAGACACCATGGCCGGTGGAGCCCGGAAGAAACCCTGCGGATTCGCGACCTGCTCAACGACACCGCCAAAGCCATTATCGACGGTCCCGACCGTCCACCTGTTTCGGAGTCCAGCCAATGACTGAAGTCGATCAAAACACCATTCACCGTGTCAGCCACGAGATCAAGCGCCGCCGTCTGCAAGTGTTGCGCGTGCAGGACCTGACCCCACGCATGCGCCGCATCACCTTGGGCGGGCCGGAACTGGCCGGGTTCACCAGCCTGGGCAGCGACGATCACGTAAAGCTGCTGTTCCCACAGAACGCCGAGGAACATGCCGCCCTGGAAAACTTCGCCCCCGGCGCTGGCAAGGACCAGGGCCCGATGCCGCAAATGCGCGACTACACCCCGCGCCGTTATGACCTGCAGGCGCTGGAGCTGGACATCGACTTTGTGCTTCATGGCGATGGCCCCGCCGCGACCTGGGCGACCCAGGCGACGCCCGGGCAATACCTCAACATCGCCGGGCCGAGGGGCTCGATGATTGTCCCGGACATTTTCGACCACTACCTGCTGATCGGTGACGAAACCGCCCTGCCCGCCATCGCCCGTCGCCTGGAAAACCTGACGGCCAACCGCCAGGCGCTGGTGGTGGTGGAAGTGGAAAACGGCGCCGAGCAGCAAGTCCTTCACAGCCCCGCGCAAGTACACGTGATCTGGGTGCTGCGCGAAGGCCGCCAGAACAACCTGCTGACCACCGTGCAACAGCTGGAAATGCCCGGCGGCAAGCTGTACGCCTGGGTCGCCACCGAGAGCAAGGTATCGCGGCAGATCCGCAAGGTGTTGCTGGAGGAGAAAGGGCTGGATCAGGATTTCGTCAAGGCGGTGGGGTATTGGAAGGCAGAAGGCAGCGAGGAGGATTGAGGTACTGGCGGCGGCTAAAGTATCTTCACCCTCTGACACGCCGCCAAGCCCTCGCTGAAATACGTCTGTAGGAGCTGTCGAGTGCAACGAGGCTGCGATCTTGTCCCAGACAACTGAGTCGCAAACGAAAGATCAAAGTCAAAAGATCGCAGGCTACGCCAGCTCCTACAGAGCCCAGTGGGAGCAAGCTCCCTCGCCACCCAGGTACCCCAATCCATGCTTTTCCTGATCGCCTACATCAGCAGCGTCGTGCTGATCAACTTCGCGTTTTCCGCCGCGCCGCACCTGGACATCATCTGGTCAGCCTGGGGTGGTCTGGTGTTCATTCTGCGGGACATGGTGCAAACCCGATTCGGCCACGGCGCCATCGTGGCGATGCTGGTGGCGCTGGTGTTGTCCTACGTCACCTCCGACCCGACCATTGCCCTGGCCAGCGCGACGGCGTTCGCGGTATCCGAATGCATTGACTGGCTGGTGTTCTCCATCACCAAACGTCCGCTGCATGACCGGTTGTGGATCAGTTCGGCCCTGAGCATTCCCCTGGACACCTTCATTTTCTTCGGCATGATCGATGCCCTGACACCGGCCGTGGTGATCACCGCGCTGGTCTCGAAATTCGCCGGGGTCACGGCCGTGTGGCTGATCATGGCCTGGCGTTTGCGCAAACAGGCCGTCGTCGGCTGAAGCCAAAACCTGCGGTTCATGTAAAATGCCGCGCTTTCTCCCCATGGGAAGCTCGCCCGGCGCGCGACCCTCGATGCTCCGCTCCTGTTTGAGGACCTTCAGATGACCCGTATCGGAACTCCATTGTCGCCCACCGCGACCCGTGTTTTGTTGTGTGGCAGCGGTGAGCTGGGCAAGGAAGTGGTAATCGAACTGCAGCGCCTGGGCGTTGAAGTGATTGCCGTGGATCGCTACGCCAACGCGCCGGCCATGCAAGTGGCCCATCGCAGCCATGTGATCAACATGCTCGATGGCGCGGCCCTGCGCGCGGTGATCGAGGCCGAGAAGCCGCACTTCATCGTGCCGGAAATCGAAGCCATCGCCACCGCCACGCTGGTGGAACTGGAAGCTGAAGGCTTCACCGTGATCCCTACCGCCCGCGCCGCGCAACTGACCATGAACCGCGAAGGCATCCGGCGCCTGGCCGCCGAAGAGTTGGGTCTGCCGACCTCGCCGTACTTCTTCGCCGACACCGTGGAAGACTACCGCAAGGCCGTCGAGACCCTGGGTTTCCCGTGCGTGGTCAAGCCGGTGATGAGTTCCTCGGGCAAGGGCCAGAGCCTGCTGCGCAGTGCCGATGACGTGCAGAAAGCCTGGGACTACGCCCAGGAAGGCGGCCGTGCCGGCAAGGGTCGGGTGATCATCGAAGGCTTCATCGATTTCGACTACGAAATCACCCTGCTTACCGTGCGCCATGTTGGCGGCACCACCTTCTGCGCACCGGTCGGCCACCGCCAGGAAAAGGGCGACTACCAGGAATCCTGGCAACCCCAGGCCATGAGCCCGGTGGCCCTGGCTGAATCCGAGCGCGTGGCTAAAGCCGTGACCGAGGCCTTGGGTGGTCGCGGCCTGTTTGGCGTCGAGCTGTTCATCAAGGGTGACCAGGTGTGGTTCAGCGAAGTCTCGCCGCGCCCACACGACACCGGCCTGGTGACGCTGATTTCCCAGGACCTGTCGCAGTTCGCCCTGCATGCCCGCGCCATCCTCGGCCTGCCGATCCCGCTGATCCGTCAATTCGGCCCATCGGCCTCGGCGGTGATCCTGGTGGAAGGTCAGTCGACCCAGACCGCTTTCGCCAACCTCGGCGCTGCCCTGAGCGAACCGGACACCGCCCTGCGCCTGTTCGGCAAGCCGGAAGTCAACGGCCAGCGCCGCCTGGGTGTGGCCCTGGCACGGGACGAATCCATCGAAACCGCCCGCGCCAAGGCGACCCGGGCTTCCCAGGCGGTGAAGATCGAGTTGTAAAGCCTGGGGCGAAACACAGTCTCCTGTGGTGAGGGAATTTATCTGTGGCGAGGGGATTTATCCCCGCTGGGCTGCGCAGCAGCCCCTAAAACCTGACAACTCGGTGGATCAGAAAGATTGAGGTGACTGCTTTGGGGGGCTGCTTCGCAGCCCAGCGGGGATAAATCCCCTCGCCACAAAAGCCGGGGGCAGCCTCAACCTGAGTAAATCGGCACAAAAAAAGGCGACACCCGCCAAGGTGTCGCCTTTTTCATGAGCGCCGGTTTTGCTTAATCCGGCAGCTTGTAAGCGATCACATAGTCACCCTGCTTGGTGCCCAGGGAGCCGTGGCCACCCGCGACAACCAGCACGTATTGCTTGCCGTCCTTGCCGGTGTAGGTCATCGGTGTGGTCTGGGCGCCTGCGGGCAGTCGGCCTTCCCACAGTTGCTTGCCGTTTTTCACGTCATAGGCACGCAGGTACTGGTCGAGCGTGCCGCTCAGGAACGCCAGGCCGCTGGCGGTGGTGAAGGCGCCGCCCAGGCTCGGTACGCCCATGCTCAGCGGGATCGGTACCGGCGAGCTGTCACGCACGGTGCCGTTCTTGTGCATCCACAGGGTTTTGTTGTTGGTCAGGTCGACGGCCGCCACATAACCCCAGGCCGGAGCCTGGCAAGGCAGGCCCATTGGCGAGAGCAGCGCTTCGAGGATCACCCCATACGGCGCGCCTTTGTTCGGCTGCACGCCCTCGGTCTCGCTCTTGCGCCCCGGACCGCCGGCCACTTCCGCCGCCGGGACGAGTTTGGACTTGAACGCCATGTAGCTCGGGTTGACGAAGGCGATCTGGCGCACCGGGTCAACCGAAATACCGCCCCAGTCAAACACGCCGAAGTTGCCCGGGTAGACGATCGAGCCTTGCAGCGACGGCGGCGTGAACATGCCTTCGTAGCGCAGCGACTTGAAGTCGATCCGGCAGAGCATCTGGTCGAACGGGGTCACGCCCCACATGTCACGTTCTTCAAGGACCGGCGGCACGAAGTTCAGGTCGGACATCGGCTGGGTCGGTGAGGTGTAGTCGCCCTCTACCGCACCTTGCGGCACCGGGATCTCCTTGATCGGCACGATCGGCTGACCATTGCTGCGGTCCAGCACGTAGATGCTGCCCTGCTTGGTCGATGCCAGAACAGCCGGCTTCACGCCGTCGGCGGTTTTCAGATCCATCAGGGTCGGTTGCCCGCCCACATCCATGTCCCACAGGTCATGGTGGGTGAACTGGAAGTACCAGCGCACCTTGCCGGTGGCGATGTCCAGCGCGGTCAGGCCGGCGGCGTATTTCTCCGATTCCGGAGTGCGGAAACCACCGAACTGGTCAGGCGTCTGGTTACCCATCGGCAGGTAGAGCATGCCGAGTTTTTCATCGACGCTGAACATGGACCACATGTTCGGCGAGTTACGGGTGTAGACCTGGCCTTCGGCAATCGGCGTGGTGTCGTCCGGGTTACCGCTGTCCCAGTTCCACACCAGCTCGCCGGTGTGCACGTCATAGGCGCGGATGACCCCACTTGGCTCGTCGGTGGAGACGTTATCGGTGACGTGGCCACCGATCACCACCAGGTTCTGGGTCACGGCCGGTGGCGAGGTGGAGTAGTAACCGCCAGCCGTGAAGCCGCCGATGTTGGCGGTCAGGTCGACCTGGCCTTTGTCACCGAAGTCTTCACACATCTTGCCGGTGTCGGCGTTCAGCGCGATCAGGCGCGTGTCGGCGGTCGGCAGGAAGATCCGCCGCGGGCATACGGTGCTCGCCGGCGTGGTGCTGGCCGCGCCGGTGGGGCTCTGCTCGGCCGAGGCGTACACCGCGTCATCGTGATAGGTCACGCCGCGGCAGGTCATGTGGGCCCAGCCCTTGAAGTTTTCCGCTTTCTGCGTGGAAAGCTTCGGATCGAAGCGCCAGATTTCCTTGCCGGTTTCAGGCTCCAGTGCAATCACCTGGCTGTGAGGCGTGCACACGTAGAGCATGCCGTTGACCTTCAGCGGGGTATTTTCCGCCGTGGTCTCACCCGGGTCGTTCGGCCCTGGCAGGTCGCCGGTGCGATAGGTCCAGGCCGGTTCCAGCTTGCTGACGTTTTCGGGGGTGATCTGCGCCAGGGGCGAATAACGGTCACCATGGGCACTGCGGCCGTAGGAGTTCCAGTCGCCGTCCGGCATCGCCGGTGCGGTGTTGGTCATGCCTGGCACGCTGTCGCGGTCCAGTTGACCCTTGATTTCACCCGGATTGGTGAACTGGCTGGCGAGCGCGGTGATACCGGCAATGACTACAGCGGCGCCCAAGGCACGCGAGCCCATGGGCGAAGCGTCGGCGGTCAACAGCGGGCGACGGAACCACGGCAGCAACATGACGATGCCCAAGGCAAACAGCATTGCCAGGCGCGGCACCAGTTGCCACCAGTCCAGGCCCACTTCCCACAAGGCCCACACCGTACTGGCGAACAGCACCAGCGCGTACAGGCCCAGGGCCGCGCGCCGGGCCATGATCAGCAGCACGCCCGTCAGCGCCAGGCCGATACCGGCCAACAGGTAATACAGCGAGCCGCCAAGCGTGCTCAGCTTGATTCCCCCCGCCAACAGGGCCAGGCCCATCAATAGAAGCAGAATGCCGAGCAGGCTCGGTAGCAGACGGCTTCGACTCATAGCACCCTCAGTGCTCATAGTGTGATTCTCCGTGAGGTTTTAAGGAGTCCCGCGCAAGTAGTCACTGTAGATGACGATCTTGAGGGGGCATGGTTCAGTTGAAAAAGGCAATTGGGTGAAGCGGTTGCTGTGGGAGCGGGCTTGCTCGCGATGGCAGCGAGACAATCAACTTCAATGTTGGATGTGAAATCGCTATCGCGAGCAGGCTCGCTCCCACAAGGGTCTTGTGCTCTGACTAGAACGACGACTGGATCTTGATCCCGCCAATCAGCGCGTCATCGACCTTGTCCACGCCGCCTGGATGGCGGATGTACTGCAGGTTCGGGCGCACGGTCAGCCAATTCGTCACATGCACGCCGTAATACAACTCGGCGCTGTACTCGGTGTCCTGGGGTGGCAAAAAGGCCGGATTGTCGTAATCCTGAACGGCGCGGGCCTGGTTGCTGGCTTCGGCGTTCTTGCGGTAAGCCGGGTTGACGTGAACCCGGGCCAGGGCAAAACCGATGTCATCCCTGGCGCGGGCGTCGAACAGCCCTTTGTAGACGAGACCGGCCTGGACGTAGTTGTCGATGGCGTTGGTTTTCTTGTCGTGCAGCGTGGCGTTGGCAAACACACTCAGGCCGCGGGAATGGTCACTGGCAACGCTGGTCAATTGCTGTTGCGCCCCCAGCCACACGCCATGCTTGCTCGACGCGCTGCGATACGCCTCACCGCTCAGGGCGGCCGGCTGGCCGTTGCGATCCTTGTAAGCGTCGGTAGCATTGGCGCTGCTGTAGTAATAACCGGCGCGGTATTCGCCCGGCAGGCCGTTGAGGCTGGGCGACCACACCAGTTCCACCGGTATTACGGCGCCCTGGGTGCCACTGCCGCTGAGCTTGAAGCCATTGCCGGTTTCCAGGTTCGACGGGTTCTGTTCATAAGCCCCGATCTGCGCGTACAGCTCAGGCGTGAGGTGATACTTGACCCGCAACGCCCATTGGCTGACCGGCCAGTTGTACCAGATGCCGCCCACCCAGTTGCCCACTTGCGAGCCGCAGAACGCCAGGTTCTGAAAGTCGCAGGGAAAGCTGTTGAAATCCTCGCCCTCCCCGAAACGGCCGGCCTTGATATCGAGCCGGTCATCGAAAAAAGCCTGCTGATACCACATCTGCGTCAACCGCCAGGTCTGGCCACGGCCCCAGACTTCCTGGGCGGAAGTGAAACCGCCAACGCGCGGGTCGTTGATCCGGTCGTTGCTGATGTTATTGCCGCTGCGCTCGGTCACCGTCAGTTGAAACTCGGCGGCGTGCCAACCAAGGATTTTCTGCAGGTCCAGGTGCGTGCCGAAGGCGAACTGGTCGCTGTAGCGAGCGGTGCGGTCATGGTCGTAGCCGCCGTGCAGGTTGCTGCCCATTTCGCCGGTGTAATCGAACTTGAAGTCGTAGCCTTTTTTCGCGAGTTCGCTTCGCGTGCCGTTCCAGTCACCCAGCATCCAGAGTGAGTCGCTATCGAACGCAGGAGCGGCCTGAGCGCCGATAGCAATGCCCAAGGCGCCGAGACCGGCCATCAGGTGAAGGGTATTTCGGGCGGCAATACGGTGCCGGACAGCGCTGTCTTGCAGAGTCTGAACATCGAACATAGAGAAGGAATTCTTGATCTTTTTAGGGGATTCACTGAACGCCGGGGGCTTTGGCACGGCAGGAGAAGCGTTTCAGCAGGCGGCGCAAGGATAATGTCCTGTTACAAATAGAGAAAGGCCTTTTACTGACATGAATCATTTCGGATTCGGTAACAGTAGGGCCGCGAAACAAACAGGCAGCGTTTGAGTGATACTTCCACCACGCGGGCACCTCGGCTAAGGTGCGCGGCTTTACACCTCTTTGCGCGAAGGCCTCCCATGACCGAATCCAACAACAACCCGCTGCACGGCGTGACGCTGGAGCAGATCCTCAACGCCCTGGTGCAGCACTACGAATGGTCGGGTCTGGCCGAGCGCATCGACATTCGTTGCTTCAAGAGCGACCCGAGCATCAAGTCGAGCCTGACCTTTTTGCGCAAGACGCCGTGGGCGCGGGAGAAAGTCGAGCGCCTGTACATCAAGCTGATGCGCACCAAACGACCGGTCTGAGCCGTGGACATTGAGATCCGTCGGCGCCCCGCGCTGCGACAGTGCTTCGTGTCGGTGGCGGCCCTGTTGGGCTGGGCCGGGTTGAGCATCCAGTTGTACCTGATTCTGCTCGGTCGCTGGGAGCTGGGCGCGAGCTTGCTCGGCGGCCTGGTGAACTTTCTCAGTTTCTTCACGGTGCTGACCAACACCCTGGTGGCCGTGGTGCTGACCTGGGAACTGATCCATCGAGAATCGGCGGCCCGGTGCTGGTTCTTGCAGCCGGCGGTCAGCAGCGGCATTACCGTGAGCATCGCCCTGGTCGGCCTGGCCTACAACCTGCTGCTGCGACACCTGTGGCAACCCGCAGGCTGGCAGTTCGTGGCCGACGAATTGCTACACGACGTGATGCCGTTGCTGTTCATGACCTACTGGTGGTTCTGCGTGCCCAAGGGCACCTTGCGCATGCAGCACATCGGGCTGTGGATGATTTACCCAGTGGTGTACTTCGCCTGGCTCCTGCTGCGAGGGGAATTGCTGGCGGCGTACCCCTACCCTTTCATCGACGTGGCGGACCTGGGTTATCCACAGGTGTTCGTCAATGCCGCAGGGATATTGGCGGGGTTTGTCGGGGTTGCGCTGGGGGTTGTGGGGTTGGATCGGTGGGCTGGACGCCGATCGGCTACAGCCTTTTGAGATGCCCTTGCTCCCGCTGGGCTGCACCCTGTAGGAGCTGTCGAGTGCAACGAGGCTGCGATCTTTCTACTGCCAAGAATCCAAGCGAAAGATCAAGATCAAAAGATCGCAGGCTTCGCCAGCTCCTACAGAGCCCAGCGGGAGCAAGCTCCCTCGCCGCAGGAGTTTTGTGTTCCCAGATGAGCATTACCGCCTCACTGGCAACATCCACACCAACCCACTGGCCTTGGCCCGTTCATGACACAACGCCAGAACCCCGCGTCGTTCGTCGTTGTCCATCCGGCTCCAACGGGTGATTTCCGCCACGGTGCGCTGGCAGCCGGTGCAGATGTCGTCATCGTCCAGGGCGCAGATGTTCACGCAGGGCGACGGAACCGGGCGTTCGGGCGTGTTCATTGCTCTTGCTCGGCCAGATCACGGGCGTAGCGCTGCGCGTTGTGAACATAGTGCGCCGCGCTGGCCTCGAGCATCTTCTTCTGCGCTTCGGTCAATTCCCGCACAACCTTGCCGGGTGAGCCCATCACCAGCGAACCGTCGGGGATCTCCTTGCCTTCGCCGATCAGCGAGTTGGCGCCGATGATGCAGTTTTTGCCGATCTTCGCGCCGTTGAGGATCACCGCATTGATGCCGATAAGGCTGTAGTCCCCCACCGTGCAACCGTGAAGCATGGCGTTATGGCCAATGGTCACGCCGGTGCCGATGGTCAGCGGGAAGCCCATGTCGGTGTGCATCACCGTGCCGTCCTGCACGTTACTGTTTTTGCCGATCAGGATCAGTTCGTTATCGCCACGCAGCACCGCGTTGAACCAGACATTGGCGCCTTCTTCGAGGCGGACCTTGCCCACCAATGTGGCGTTGGGGGCGACCCAGCTCTGTGGGTGGGTTTCGACACGGGCATCACCCAGGCGGTATTTCATGAGGATCCTCGGGGATTCAGGTATTGATGAACGTCTTGGGGGGTGTGTGCAAGTCAATGCCGGCGTCGTACAACAGGTTGACCAACTCGACGACCATGATCGCCGTCAGGCCCCAGATCTTGTACTCGCCAAAACGATAGCTGGGCACGTACCAACTGTGGCCCTGGTAATCGATGCGGTGCGTGTGTTCGCGCGGGTCCTTGCGAAAGAACTCCAGCGGTACGCTGAACACCGCGGCGATCTCGGCATCGTTGGCCTGGTATTCGACGAAATCCGGGATCACTCCCACGTAGGGCGTGACCTTGATGCCGTGCAGCGAGATCAAGGGGCTGAGGGGGCCGATCACTTCCACCAGGCCGGGGGGCAGGCCGATTTCTTCTTCGGCTTCGCGCAAGGCGGTGAAGATCAGGTCCGGGTCTTCCGGGTCGCGTCGCCCGCCGGGGAATGCCACTTCGCCGCCATGGGTCGAAAGCCCGCTGGCGCGCAAGGTCAGGACCAGTTCCGGCTCGTCACTGCGGGTAATGGGCACCAGCACCGCCGCTTCAGGGAAACGTCGGTCAGTCTCCAGATCACGTGGGGTATGGTTGCTTACTCGATGCAGTAGCTCGTCCAGCATGAGACTTCTCGATTTATTCGCTACCTTGCATCATGCACCAATCAGGCAAGCCGCCCAACCCCCGCACTGCGACGTGTCGCGAAACGACAACTTGCCGACAGCCGCCCGCAGACGCCAAGATAGGCGCAGCATTCAGGAACCCAAGCATGAAATTCTGCAGCCAGTGCGGTAACCCGGTAACCCAGCGTATCCCCGAAGGCGACTCGCGCCTGCGCTTTGTCTGCGATACCTGCCACACCATCCACTACCAGAACCCCAATATCGTGGCCGGTTGCGTGCCCACCTGGGGCAGCAAAGTGCTGCTGTGCCGGCGGGCCATCGAGCCGCGGCGCGGTTACTGGACATTGCCGGCCGGCTTCATGGAGAACGGCGAAACCGTCGAGCAGGCGGCCGTGCGCGAAACCGCCGAAGAAGCCTGCGCCCGCGTGCGCAACCTGAGCATTTATACGCTGATCGATGTTCCGCATATCAGCCAGGTGCATGTATTCTTCCGCGCCGAACTGGTGGACGAGGATTTCGCCGCCGGGCCCGAGAGCCTGGAAGTGAAACTGTTCGACGAAGCGGAGATTCCCTGGGACGAGCTGGCTTTTCGCACCGTGGGCCGTACCCTAGAATACTTCTATGCTGACCGGCGAACCGAGGACTACCCTGTGCGATCCGAATCGATCCCGCCGCTGGCCCAGCCTGCCAATACCTAACAACCCATATAGCCGCGACACCTCTAGGGATATCGTTTCAATGCGTTGGTTGCTTGTCCTGTTCTGCTTGTCGTTCGCTGCGGTGTCCCAGGCTTCTGCGGTGGGAACCTACAACGGCAAGACCATCGAAAAAGTGCTGGTGCTCAAGTCCGCCCATCAATTGCAATTGATCAACGACGGCAAACCACTGAAGACTTATCGCATTTCATTGGGCAAGGGCGCCAAAAAAGGCCCCAAGCTCATAGAGGGCGACAAGCGCACCCCTGAAGGTTTCTACTGGCTGGACTGGCGCAAGACCAGCGACCGCTTCTACCTGTCGATGCACATTTCCTACCCCAACATCAGCGACGCCGCCCGCGCCCGCCGCGAAGGCGTGGAGCCAGGGGGCATGATCATGATCCATGGCACCCCTGATTCCGAAGAAAACCCTGAGCAGTTGTTCCACACCTTGGACTGGACTGATGGTTGTATTGCCATGCGCAATGTGGATATGCGCGAGGTTTGGAACCTGGTGCCGGATGGGACGATGATCGAGATTCGCCCGTAGCCCCGAAGCAGCTCCTGTGGCGAGGGGATTTATCCCCGCTGGGCTGCGCAGCAGCCCCAAGGCAGCCAACTCAATTTGCCTGACACACCGCGCCGTCAGGTTTTGGGGCCGCTTCGCAGCCCAACGGGGATAAATCCCCTCGCCACAGGGGCTTGATGTCGATGGGTATATTTGTGAACGACACAAATCCACTGTGGGAGCGAGCCTGCTCGCGATGAGGCCGGCACTTACTGCATCAGGCCCGAAGCTCAACCCGGTCCAAGGCCTTGTTCGCCAACAAAGCCCCCAACTCAATCATCTGCGCCACCCCCAACGCCACATGCCGCCGCGAGCCTTCCAGGCCGAAGGCAAGGTCGCTGAGCATTGCGTTGGCTGAAGCAAGGGTTTCGCTGAGGTTGGCCAACAGCGCTTCGGTATCGACGCTGTCCACCACAGTGAACAACTGCGCCGGTGGTTTGGCTTCTGATGCGCTGTCTTCAGGCTTGAGGTAATGGTCCATCGCGCGGTCGGCCGCTTCTTTCAGCTTGTCGGGGGCATAGTCGCCGTAGGGGAACGTGGAGGCGGGTTTTGGAGGGTTGGGGGTTTCTTTGATCATGTGCAGCTCCTGTGGCATTGGAGCCACCACAATTCCGCGGTCAAACAAAAAAGTGGCAGCTGTACACGGGTTGACCGACCGGATCACAGGAAAACCCGGCACGCCCGAAGACGTCCCGCGCACAGCCGCCGCGACACGATACCTCAGACGAAGGAAAAACGCCTGAGCTAGGTCTTGGGATGCTGATGCTCCTTGTGAGTTCGGACGGTCAAATCCGGTCGCTGAATTGGCAGCGACACCCAAAGGCTAGAGTCCACCCTTCCGAGGGACAACCCTAAAAACATGTCGGAAACTTCGGTGCGTCTGACAGACCAGCCGCCGCATGAGGATCATTCATACAACAAAAAACCCGGCCTAAGCCGGGTTTCGATCACAACATTTGGACTCAAACAAACGCAGCCCGCTGCTCAGCCTCATAATGCCGAGTCTGAAAAGGCATGAGGACCTGTACCTTCAAACCAAGACCTTCACTCACCCCCCACGAGAGGGCGAGTTCATCACGACGACTGCGAAGCGTAACAGCGGCTTGTGAAGTCACTTCGTGCTTAGGTGTCGAACGCCAGAATAGCTCAAGCGCCTTGAAGACTTCCGACACGCGGCTATCGGTTACGCATGAAAAACGGGTGAATCGCTCGAGCAAATACCCTGCGCGACGAACCTCGACCTCATCAGTGTGCCGACTTAGAAAAGCCTGAGCGACACTCATCAGGTCCGAATTTGAATACCAGACAGCCTTGGCTGCACTCACAAGCGCGGCGTCATCTGCCTGCTTTAATGGGCTTTTAACTAACGTCTCTAGAGCAAATAGGAGACTTGATCTGTTAGCTGGCTTCTCCATTTGTACTCCCAAGAAATTTTAAAAAAGGACAGCAAATCAAAAGGCTAAAACCACCACTTTTTAAGGACAACCCTAAAAACATGTCGGAAACTTCGGTGCGTCTGACAGACCGCAATTTCTGTGGCGAGGGGATTTATCCCCGCTGGGCTGCGCAGCAGACCCAAGGCAGTCAACTCAATTTTCCTGACACACCGCGCTGTCAGGTTTTAGGGCCGCTTCGCAGCCCAGCGGGGATAAATCCCCTCGCCACAAGACACCATTCCCGCTGGGCTGCGCAGCAGACCCAAGGTAGTTAACTCAATTTGCCTGACACACCGGGTTGTCAGGTTTTGGGGCCGCTTTGCGCCCCAGCGGGAGCAAGCTCCCTCGCCACGACAGCTCGGTAGCCTTAGTAGGTTCGGACGACCGCCCGTCAGCATCGAAAAATAAAATCAAAAAATCGCAACGTCAGAAATTGCCTACAGATGAATACCAGTTCACCCAGCGGTCGTTGTCGCAGGCTGCGATCTTTGCTTTCGAACCTCCACCCTCTAATACCACTTCAATCCCACCCCACCAAAACTCTCCAATAGCCCCTCTAAACCCAGGCCAAGCGGCGTTGACATGGTATTCAAGTGGTATTAGCTTCCACCTCACTTACCGGGCGACAAACAACTCAACAACCGCATCGGACACCGACATGAACGACATCCTGGCCCTGCGCCCCGACGACACCCAGCCCACGCCGCTGTACCTGCAGCTGGCACGTAACTTGGAGACGGCGATTCATGCCGGCCAGTGGAAAGCCGAGCAGGCGATGCCGTCTGAGCGCAGCTTGAGCGAGCAACTGGGCATTTCCCGGGTGACCGCGCGCAAGGCCTTGGAAGTGTTGTTCGAACAAGGATTGATCCGCCGCAACCAGGGTTCGGGGACGTTCATTACCCCGCGCCTGGAACAGCCGCTGTCACGCCTCAGTGGCTTCAGCGAGATGCTGCGGCTCAAGGGGTTTGTGCCCGGGTCCCAATGGCTGGAACGGGACATCACCCCGCCAACCCACGAAGAATTGATCCGCCTGGGCCTGTCGCCCACCGACAAGGTCGCGCGGCTCAAGCGCCTGCGCAAAGCCGATGACACGGTCATGGCCATCGAGATGAGCACCCTGCCCGCCTCGATCATTCCCAAGCCACAAGCGGTCGGCGATTCGCTCTACGCATTTCTCGACAGCATCGGCAAGCCGGTGGTGCGCGCCCTGCAACACATCCAGGCGATCAACGCCTCGGACGAGTTCGCCGCCCTGGTGGGCATTGCCCCCGGCACCGCGATGTTGCTGATGACCCGGGTCGGCTACCTGGAAGACAACACCCCCATCGAAGTCACCGACACCTATTGCCGCAATGACTACTACGACTTTGTCGCAGAACTGCGGCGCTAGACGATCAGAGAGTCCCCATGTCCGAAGACAACATCCTCACCGCCAATGGCTGGGTTCGCGGTCGCCTGATCCATGCGCACGGCAAAGTCGTGTCCATCGAAGGCCAGCCCTGTGATCCGGCCAGCAATGACCTGCCCTACCTGCTGCCCGGTTTCATCGACCTGCACGTCCACGGCGGTGGCGGCAAGGACATCATGCAAGGCGCCTCGGCGTTCGAAACCATCACCCGCACCCATGTGCGTTTCGGCACGACCGCGCTGCTGGCCACGACCATGACCGCGCCCAGCGAAGAGATCGCCAGCGTGCTCAAGGCCCTCGGCGAGTTCTGTGAACAGCGCACGAATGGCAGCGCCCGGGTCTTGGGTGTGCACTTGGAAGGTCCTTACATCAATCCCGGCAAACTCGGCGCGCAACCGAATTTCGCCCACACCGCACTGCTGGCAGAGGTGGAGAGCTACCTGGCCCTGGCGCCGATCCGGGTGATTACCATCGCCCCGGAAATCGCCGGTCACGATGCATTGATCCGCGCCCTCAGCGCCCGAGGCGTGCGTATGCAGATCGGCCATACCCTGGGCAGTTACGAAGAAGGCGTCGCAGCGTTGGCCGCCGGGGTCAGCAGTTTCACGCATTTGTATAACGCCATGAGCCCGCTGCATCACCGCGAGCCGGGCATCGTCGGCGCGGCGCTGGCCCACGCCCAGTACGCCGAACTGATCCCGGACTTGCTCCACGTGCACCCCGGCGCCATGCGCGTGGCTCTGCGGGCGATCCCGTGCCTGTACTGCGTCACCGACTCCACCGCCGCCGCCGGCATGCCCGACGGTGAATACAAGCTGGGCAGCCACACCGTGACCAAGTGCCTGGGTGGCGTGCGCCTGGCCGATGGCACCCTGGCCGGCAGCACCCTGACCATGGACCAGGCTCTGCGCAACCTGGTGAAAATCGGCCTGCCCCTGGCCGAAGCCTCCCAGCGCCTGTCGCAATTTCCCGCCGATTACCTCGGCCTGCCCGAGCGTGGCCGCTTGCATCCCGGCGCCTGGGCCGACTGCGTGCGCCTTGACCGTTCCCTGACCCTGACCGACGTGATGGTCGAAGGAGAAGCCATTGACTTCAAAAATGCTTGAGGAGGCCCTCGCCTCGTGGGAAGCCGTCGAACGCCAGTTGCAGCAACTGGACCCGACCCTTGAGGAAGTCGCCGGACGCCTGCGTCGTCAGCCACCGCAAGTGGCGATGACCGTCGCCCGCGGCAGTTCCGACCATGCCGCCAGCTACTTCGCCTACCTGACCATGCAACAACTGGGCATCCCGGTGGCCTCGTTGCCGATGTCGGTGGTGACCATGCAACAAGCACCGCTGAAGGTCAGCGGCCAGGTGGCGTTCGGGTTTTCCCAGTCGGGACAGAGCCCGGACCTGGTGAACAGCCTGCGCCTGTTGCGCAAGCGCGGCGCCTTGAGCGTGGCCCTGGTCAACGCCTCCGATTCGCCTCTGGAAGCGGCGTGTGAATTCAGCGTGCCGCTGTGTGCCGGCGTCGAAAGCAGTGTCGCCGCGACCAAGAGTTTCATCGCCACCCTCAGCGCCAGCGCGCGACTGGTGGCCCACTGGAAGGACGACGCCCAGTTGCTGGAAGCCGGCAGCGCCCTGCCCGAAGGTTTGCGCGAGGCCGCCCGCCAGGATTGGCGCGTCGCCGTCGAGGCCCTGCGCGATTGCCAGCGGCTGATGGTGATCGGCCGTGGTGCCGGGTTCGCCATCGCCCAGGAAGCGGCACTCAAGTTCAAGGAAACCTCGGCAATCCAGGCCGAAGCCTTCAGCAGCGCCGAGGTTCGTCATGGGCCGATGGCGCTGATCGATGAACACTACCCGCTGCTGGTATTCGCCCCGCGCGGTGCCGAGCAGGCTGGCGTGTTGAGCCTGGCCGCGGACATGCGCCAGCGCGGTGCCCGGGTCCTGCTGGCGGCGCCGGATGACATTGCCGAACGCGACCTGACGCTGACCCGCGCCGAACACCCGTCCCTCGACCCGATCCTGGCGATCCAGAGCTTTTATGGGATGGCCGCGAGCCTGGCCGTGGCCCGAGGTTTAGACCCGGACCAACCACGGTATCTGAGCAAGGTCACCCGTACGCACTGAACCAACGGTTTTCTTTTATAGAGAGTCTGATGAGAGCGCCCCATGCCCAACAATAATAAAGAGCTGACCCTCAGCGCCCCGCTCAGCGGCCCGGTGCTCACCCTCGCCAATGTCCCGGACGCGGTGTTCGCCAGCGGCGCCATGGGCGACGGGATCGCCATCGACCCGCTGAACGACACCCTCTACGCGCCTTGCGACGGCGAAGTGATTCACGTCGCCCGCACCGGCCACGCCGTGACCCTACGGGCGGACAACGGCGCCGAACTGCTGCTGCATTTGGGCCTGGACACGGTCGAGCTGCAGGGCGACGGGTTTTCCATGCTGGTCAAGGAAGGCACGCGGGTCAGCAATGGCCAGCCGCTACTGCGGTATGACGTGGATAAAGTGGCCCTGCGCTGCAAGAGCCTGGTCAGCCTATTGGTCATTACCAATGGCGAACACTTCCAGGCGCGGCCCATCACCCTCAAGGGAGTGAAGGTCGGCGAACCGCTGCTGCATATTCTCGCCAAGGCTCCCGGCGAAACTCAAGACGATGACCAGGCCACCGGCAGCGAAGTCTTCGGTCAGATCCGCATCGCCCACCGCGGCGGCCTGCATGCCCGACCGGCGGCGCTGATCCGCCAGACCGCCCAAGGCTTCAAGAGCCGCTCGCGCCTGCATTTCCAAGGCAAGTCGGCACCCTGCGACAGCGTGATAGGGATGATGGGCCTGGCCATTACCGAACAGGCGCAAGTGCGCGTCAGTTGCCGGGGCAGCGATGCCGAGGCGGCGCTGCGAGCCTTGCTGGCGACTTTATCCACAGCCCTGGCGGAAGAAGCCCAGGCCGTGGCGCCGGCCATCAAACCGCAACGCGGTATTGCCGAAGCCGGTGTGCTCCAGGGCGTGTGTGCCGCCCCCGGCCTGGTGACCGGGCCGCTGGTTCGGCTCGATGGCATTCAATTGCCCCAGGACGCGGGCGGCCATGACGCCGAAGAGCAGCGACAACGCCTGGACAGTGCCTTGGCGCAGGTCAGTGGCGAAATCCACCTCACCCTGGAAAACGCCAAGGCCCGACGCCACCGCGACGAAGAAGCGATCTTCAGCGCTCATCTGGCACTGCTGGAAGATCCAGTGTTGCTGGATGCCGCCCACCTTTTTATCGAACAAGGCAGTGCCGCGACCCACGCCTGGAACCGCTCCATCGAGGCGCAATGCCAAGTGCTGCAACAGCTGGGCAGCACGCTGCTGGCCGAGCGCGCCAACGATTTGCGCGACCTGCGCCAACGGGTCCTGCGGGTGTTGCTGGGTGAGGCCTGGCAATTCGACGTCGCGGCGGGCGCCATCGTCGCCGCCGAGGAACTGACCCCGTCGGATCTGCTGCAACTCAGCGTCCAAGGCGTGGCCGGGGTGTGCATGGCCGAGGGCGGCGCAACCTCCCACGTGGCGATCCTGGCCCGAGGCAAAGGCCTGCCGTGCCTGGTGGCGCTGGGTGATGCGCTGCTTGCCCAGGCTCCGGGTCAAATGGTGGTGCTGGACGCCGATGGTGGCCGCCTCGAACTCACGCCCACGGCCGAGCGCCTGGCCCAAGTGCATCAGGAACAAGCCCGACAAACCAGCCGACGCGCCGAGCAACAAACCCTCGCCCACACACCGGCCCGCACCCTCGATGACGTAGCCGTGGAAGTGGCGGCCAACGTCGCCTCCAGCGGCGAAGCAGCCCAGGCCTTGGCGAACGGTGCCGACGGCGTTGGTTTGCTGCGTACCGAATTTCTGTTCGTCGACCGCCACACCGCACCCGACGAAGAGGAACAACGCCAGGTCTATGAAGCCGTGCTCCACGCCATGGGCGACAAGCCGGTGATCATCCGCACCATCGACGTGGGCGGCGATAAGCAGCTCGATTACCTGCCGCTGCCGACCGAGGCCAACCCGGTGCTGGGCCTGCGCGGCATTCGCCTGGCCCAGGTACGGCCGCAGCTGCTGGATCAGCAACTGCGGGCCTTGCTGCAAACCCGTCCGTTGAGCCGCTGCCGGATCCTGTTGCCCATGGTCACCGAGGTCGACGAGCTGCTGCACATCCGCCAACGCCTTGATGCCATCGGCGCCGAACTGGGCCTGAGCGAGCGCCCACAATTGGGGGTGATGATCGAAGTGCCGGCCGCCGCGTTGCTGGCCGAACAACTGGCTGAGCACGCGGACTTTCTGTCCATCGGCACCAACGACCTGTCGCAATACACCCTGGCCATGGACCGCGACCACGCCGGCCTCGCCGCCCGGGTCGATGCCCTGCACCCGGCGCTGCTGCGGCTGATCGCCCAGACCTGCGCCGGCGCAGCGAAGCATGGCCGTTGGGTCGGCGTGTGCGGTGCCCTGGCCTCCGATCCGCTGGCGACGCCGGTGCTGATCGGGCTGGGGGTCCGCGAACTGTCGGTCAGCCCGCCGCAAATCGGCGCAATCAAGGACCGCGTGCGTCACCTCGACGCCGCCCAGTGCGCCCGCCTCAGCGCCGAATTGCTGAACCTGGGCAGTGCCGCCGCCGTGCGCCAGGCCTGTCATCAACACTGGCCCCTGGGCTGAGCTACGTCGAAGAACAATAAAGGGAGAGACGCCATGTACCAGCATTTCATCGAAGGGCTGCAACGCCTCGGCCGGGCATTGATGCTGCCCATCGCGATCCTGCCCATCGCCGGCTTGCTGCTGCGCCTGGGCGACACCGATCTATTGAACATCGCCATCATCCACGATGCCGGCCAGGCGATTTTTGCCAACCTGCCGATGATCTTCGCCATCGGCATCGCCGTGGGCTTCGCCCGGGACAACAACGGGACGGCGGGGTTGGCCGGGGCCATCGGCTATCTGGTGATGATCGCCACCTTGAAGGTGCTCGATGCCAGCATCAACATGGGCATGCTCGCCGGGATCATCAGTGGCTTGTTGGCCGGCGCGCTGTACAACCGTTTCAAAGACATCAAGTTGCCCGAATACCTGGCGTTCTTTGGCGGACGGCGTTTCGTGCCGATTGTCACCGGCTTCAGCGCCGTGGGCCTGGGGGTGGTGTTTGGCCTGATCTGGCCGCCGATTCAGCAGGGCATCAACAGTTTCGGTGCCTTGCTGATGGAAAGTGGCAGTCTCGGTGCTTTCGTATTCGGCGTGTTCAACCGGCTGCTGATCGTCACCGGCCTGCATCACATCCTCAATAATATGGCCTGGTTCATCTTCGGCAGCTTCACCGACCCCGCCACCGGTGCGGTGGTCACCGGCGACCTGACCCGCTACTTTGCCGGCGACCCGAATGGCGGCCAGTTCATGACCGGCATGTTCCCGGTGATGCTCTTCGGCCTGCCCGCCGCGTGCCTGGCGATGTACCGTAATGCCCTGCCCCAGCGGCGCAAAGTCATGGGCGGGATTCTGCTATCCATGGCCCTGACCTCGTTCCTCACAGGGGTCACCGAGCCGGTAGAATTCGCCTTCATGTTCCTCGCGCCGCTGCTGTTCCTGTTGCATGCCTTGCTCACCGGGCTGTCGATGGCGATCACCGATTGGCTGAACATCCGCCTGGGTTTTACCTTCTCCGGCGGCTTCATCGACATGGTGCTCGGCTGGGGCAAGTCGAATAACGGCTGGCTGGTGGTGCCGGTCGGGCTGGTCTATGCGGTGATCTATTACACGGTGTTCGACTTCTGCATCCGCCGCTTCGACCTGAAGACCCCAGGGCGTGAAGAAGTGCCAGCGGGCGAGAAACCGGTCATCGCCCAGAACCAACGGGCCGAAGCCTATATCGAAGCACTCGGCGGCGCCGATAACCTGATCACCGTCGGCGCCTGCACCACGCGCCTGCGGTTGGACATGGTGGATCGCAACAAGGCGTCCGATACGCAGCTCAAGGCCCTGGGCGCCATGGCCGTGGTGCGTCCAGGCAATGGCGGAAGTTTGCAGGTGGTGGTGGGCCCGATGGCCGACAGCATCGCCGATGAAATCCGCCTGGCCCTGCCCTCCTCCGACCGCCCTGCCGCTGCGCCCGTGGCCACGGTGGTTGAACCGGTCACAGCGACCAGCGTGTCCGGGACCGAAGCGCAACAGTGGCTGGATGCGCTGGGGGGCGGTGGCAATGTGTTGCAACTCGATTGCGTGGCGATGAGCCGGTTGCGCGTGCGCCTGGCCGATGGCAAAGGGTTGTCGGAAAGCGGACTCAGGGCGCTGGGGTGCCAGGGGGTCAGCCCGCTGGAAGGCGGTGTTTGGCACCTGTTGCTAGGGGAGAAAGCGCCGGGGTTGTGGCAGGCGTTGGAGCGGATGGTGCTGAGCCGTCAGGCGGATGTAAAAGCCTAGCCCCAATCTCTGTGGCGAGGGGATTTATCCCCGCTGGGCTGCGCAGCAGCCCTAAAACCCGGCGCTTCGGTGTGTCAGGTAAATTGAGTCTGTCTGCTTGGGGGCTGCTGCGCAGCCCAGCGGGGATAAATCCCCTCGCCACAGGAGTTTTGTATATATAGGGAATAGGCTTTATCCCCGCCCAATAAAAAACCCGCTGATTCAATCAGCGGGTTTTTCATTTCAGCGGCCAGAGGATCAAAAATCCTCCAACCGCCACACTTCATACGCCGGCGTTTCGTAGGGATGGCTCTGTTTCAGCGCGTCCACCACTCCACGAATCAGCTCATCGGCAACGACAAGCTCCACTTTCCACTCCTCGACCTGCTCGACCTGACCCACCTCGCCAATGAACGGCTGGCTGCCGTCCAAGGGGCGGAACTGGCCCAGGCCCAACACTTGCCAGGCGCAGTGGTCATAGTCGCCGATTCGCCCGCCGCCGGCAGCAAATACGGCGCTTTTGACCACGTCCACATGGCTGGCCGGGACGAAGAAGCAGAGCTTGTACACCGCCTTAGTTCACCCAGACGCGCGCGTTGCGGAACATGCGCATCCATGGCGCGTCTTCGTTCCAGTCGTCCGAACGCCACGAGTTCTGCACCGCGCGGAATACGCGTTCCGGGTGCGGCATCATGATCGTGACGCGGCCGTCGCGGCTGGTCAGGCCGGTGATCCCGCGCGGCGAGCCGTTCGGGTTAGCCGGGTAGGTTTCGGTGACCTTGCCGTGGTTGTCGACAAACCGCAGCGACACGCAACCGGACAAATCGGCTTCGAGCAAGGCTTCTTCGCTTTCGAATTCGGCATGGCCTTCGCCGTGGGCGATGGCGATCGGCATACGCGAACCGGCCATGCCCTGCAGGAAAATCGAGTTCGACTCCTGCACCTGGACCATCGCCACGCGCGCTTCGAACTGCTCGGAACGGTTGCGCACGAAGTGCGGCCAGAACTCGCTGCCCGGGATCAGTTCATGCAGGTTGGACATCATCTGGCAACCGTTGCACACGCCGAGGGTGAAACTGTCGGTGCGTTCGAAGAAGCCCTGGAACGCGTCGCGGGCGCGGCTGTTGAACAGTGCCGACTTGGCCCAGCCTTCACCGGCCCCCAGCACGTCGCCGTAGGAGAAACCGCCACACGCGACCATGCCCTTGAAGTCGTTCAAGTCGACACGGCCGGCCAGGATATCGCTCATGTGCACGTCGATCGCGTTGAAGCCGGCACGGTCGAACGCCGCGGCCATTTCCACCTGGCCGTTGACGCCCTGCTCACGCAGTACCGCCACTTGTGGGCGAATGCCTTTCTTGATGTAAGGCGCGGCCACGTCGTGGTTGACGTCGTAGCTGAGCTTGGCGCTCAGGCCTGGGTTATCTTCTTCCAGCAGTGCGTCGAATTCCTGCTCGGCGCAGTCGGCATTGTCGCGCAGGCGCTGGATCTGGTAGCTGGTTTCCGCCCACTGGCGCTGCAACAGGCGACGCTGGCCTTCGAAGACGGTGTCGCCGTTGAAGGTGATGTTGATGTGGGCGTTGTTGATCGGCTGGCCGATCACCGAGACGCAGTCGGCCAGGCCAGCTGCGCTGAACTGGGCGAGGATGTCCGGGGTGGCATCCTGGCGAACCTGGATCACCGCACCCAGTTCTTCGTTGAACAGGATGGCCGGGATTTCAGCCGTGGATTCGGCAACGCTGTCGAGGGTCAGGCTCAGGCCGCAATGGCCGGCGAAAGCCATTTCCACCACAGTGGTCAGCAAACCGCCGTCGGAACGGTCGTGGTAGGCCAGCAGGTGACCGTCAGCGTTGAGGCCCTGGATGACGGCGAAGAACGCTTTCAGGTCTTCGGCCTCATCGACGTCCGGCGCTTGCGAACCGAGCTTGCCGTGCACCTGGGCGAGGATCGAGGCGCCCATACGGTTCTGGCCACGGCCCAGGTCAATCAGGATCAGATCGGTGGTGCCCTTGTCCATGCGCAGTTGCGGGGTCAGGGTCTGGCGGATGTCGGTAACTGGAGCAAAACCAGTCACGATCAGCGACAGCGGCGAGGTCACGCTCTTGTCCACGCCTTCGTCGTTCCAGCGCGTGGCCATGGACATGGAGTCCTTGCCCACCGGAATGGTGATGCCCAGCTCCGGGCACAGCTCCATGCCGACGGCCTTGACGGTGTCGTACAGGCGGGCGTCTTCACCCGGGTGACCGGCGGCGGACATCCAGTTGGCCGACAGCTTGATGTCGGAGATCTTGCCGATACGCGAGGCCGCGATGTTGGTCAGGGTCTCGCCAATCGCCATGCGGCCCGACGCCGGAGCGTCCAGCAGCGCCAGCGGCGTGCGCTCACCCATGGCCATGGCTTCGCCGGTGTAGACGTCGAAGCTGGTGGCGGTCACGGCCACGTCAGCCACCGGCACCTGCCACGGGCCGACCATCTGATCACGGGCCACGAGGCCGGTGATGGTGCGGTCGCCGATGGTGATCAGGAAGCTTTTGCTCGCCACGGCCGGGTGATGCAGGACGCGCTCGATGGAGTCGGCGATGTCCAGGGTGGACGGATCGAAGTCATCGCCCAGCTCGGCTTCACGAACCGCCGAACGGTGCATGCGCGGGGCCTTGCCCAGCAGCACTTCCAGTGGCATGTCCACCGGGCTGTTGCCGAAGTGGCTGTCGGTGACGGTCAGTTGCGGCTCGGCGGTGGCTTCGCCGACCACGGCGAACGGGCAGCGCTCGCGTTCGCAAATGGCCTGGAAACGCTCGAAGTCGGCCGGGCCGACCGCCAGGACGTAACGTTCCTGGGATTCGTTGCTCCAGATTTCGTGCGGGGCCATGCCCGGCTCGTCGTTCGGAATGTTGCGCAGTTCGAAGCGGCCACCACGGCCACCGTCGTTGACCAGCTCCGGGAAAGCGTTGGACAGGCCGCCCGCGCCGACGTCATGGATGAAGCTGATGGGGTTGTGTTCACCCAGCTGCCAGCAACGGTCGATGACTTCCTGGCAACGGCGTTCCATTTCCGGGTTTTCCCGCTGGACCGAAGCGAAGTCCAGGTCCGCCGAACTGGTGCCGGTGGCCATGGAGGAAGCCGCGCCGCCACCCAGGCCGATCAGCATGGCCGGGCCGCCGAGGACGATCAGCTTGGAGCCAACCAGGATTTCGCCTTTCTGCACGTGTTCGGCGCGGATGTTGCCCATGCCGCCGGCAAGCATGATCGGCTTGTGGTAGCCGCGCACTTCTTCACCGCGAGGGGTGGTGATGGATTGCTCGAAGGTACGGAAGTAACCGGTCAGGGCCGGACGGCCGAATTCGTTGTTGAACGCTGCGCCCCCAAGAGGACCTTCGATCATGATGTCCAGGGCGTTGACGATGCGCTCGGGCTTGCCATACGGCTTTTCCCACGGCTGTTCGAAGCCCGGGATCTGCAGGTTCGACACGGTGAAACCGGTCAGGCCGGCTTTGGGCTTGGCGCCGCGACCGGTGGCGCCTTCGTCGCGAATCTCGCCACCGGAACCGGTGGACGCGCCCGGGAACGGGGCAATGGCGGTCGGGTGGTTGTGGGTCTCGACCTTCATCAGGATGTGCACCGGCTCCTGGACCGCACCATACTGGCGGGTCTCAGGGTTCGGGTAGAAACGTCCAGCGACGTTGCCGACGATCACCGCGGCGTTGTCCTTGTAGGCCGACAGTACACCTTCGTTGTGCATCTGATAGGTGTTCTTGATCATGCCGAACAGGCTTTTTTCCTGGCTCTGGCCGTCAATGTCCCAACTGGCGTTGAAGATCTTGTGCCGGCAGTGCTCGGAGTTGGCCTGGGCGAACATCATCAGTTCGATGTCGTGGGGGTTGCGCTTCAAGCCCTGGAAGGCGTTGACCAGGTAATCGATCTCGTCTTCGGCCAGGGCCAGACCCAGTTCGGCGTTGGCTTTTTCCAGTGCGGCACGGCCGCCGCCCAGCACATCGATGGCGGTCAGCGGTTTTGGCTCGGCATGGCTGAACAGGCCCGCGGCCTGCTCCAGGTTGCCCAGGACGATCTGGGTCATGCGGTCATGCAGGCCCTCGGCGATCAGTTGGGCCTCGGCCTCGCTGAACTCACCGGCAACATAAAAGGCAATGCCGCGCTCCAGGCGCTGGATTTTCGCCAGGCCGCAGTTGCGGGCGATGTCGCTGGCCTTGCTCGACCATGGCGAAATGGTGCCGAACCGTGGCAGCACCAGGAACAGACGACCGGTCGGCTCCTGGACGGGAACACTGGGACCGTACTTCAGAAGGCGCGCGAGCACCTGCTGTTCGTCGCCGGTCAAACCGCCGGTGACTTCGGCGAAGTGAGCGAATTCAGCATACAAGCCACTGACAGCCGGGACCTTCTGGCTCAGTTGCTCAAGGAGTTTGCTGTGGCGAAAGGCAGAAAGGGCAGGAGCGCCGCGCAGGATCAACATCTTCGGGACAGCCTCGGGAAGGGGTGTGCTTTGAGGCCGTGCATTCTAGCCTAAACCGCTGGCGACGGCACCCGAAACGGCACGTACGATGCTGGCCGAATGTCGGTCTTTACTGGAACAGCTCTCCCGGCCCCCGTTTGCACGGTCGTACCGAGATATTTTTCATCGAGGCAAAACACGGCACACCCCGGCCCGCTTGTGTTGCGGACATGTTTTGCAACCGCTAGCAGACTGGCCTTCTGCTGTCGAGATATGGCGGTCGGGGCCGTTTGCGTATACTGCGCAGATGTTTTCCCCAACGGCTTTGCGTCCGCGATACGCCAAGTGGCTGATCGCAACCGGACTCTTCCTGGTGCTCAGTGGTTGTGTTGAGAAACCCAACACACTGGAGCGCGTGAAGGAGGATGGCGTGCTGCGGGTGGTTACCCGAAACAGCCCTGCCACCTACTTCCAGGATCGCAACGGTGAAACCGGCTTCGAATACGAGCTGGTGAAGCGTTTCGCCGACGATTTGGGGGTGGAGCTGAAAATCGAGACCGCCGACAACCTCGATGACCTTTTCACCCAGTTGGGCAAGCCCAACGGCCCGGTATTGGCCGCCGCCGGCCTGGTCAGCAGCGAAAAACGCAAGAGCCAGGTGCGGTTTTCCCACTCTTACCTCGAAGTTACCCCACAAATCATCTACCGCAACGGCCAGTCGCGCCCCACCGACCCGGCCGCCCTGGCGGGCAAGAAGATCATGGTGCTCAAGGGCAGCACCCACGCCGAACAATTGGCGCAGTTGAAACAGAAATATCCCGGCATTGAGTACGAAGAATCCGACGCGGTAGAAGTCGTCGACCTGCTGCGCATGGTGGATGAAGGTCAGATCGACCTGACGCTGGTGGATTCCAACGAAGTGGCAATGAACCAGGTTTACTTCCCCAACGTGCGGGTCGCTTTCGACCTGGGCGATGCCAGCGACCAGAGCTGGGCCGTGGCCCCCGGCGAAGACAACAGCCTGCTCAACGAAATCAACGCCTACCTGGACAAAGTGCAGAAGAATGGCACCCTGCAACGCCTGAAGGACCGCTACTACGGGCACGTTGATGTTCTGGGTTATGTCGGCGCCTACACCTTCGCCCAGCATTTGCAGCAGCGTCTGCCCAAGTACGAGAAGCATTTCAAGAGTTACGCCAAGGCTGAAAAAGTCGACTGGCGCCTGTTGGCGGCCATCGGTTACCAGGAATCACTGTGGCAGCCGACGGTCACGTCCAAGACCGGTGTGCGCGGCCTGATGATGCTGACCCAGAACACCGCTCAGGCCATGGGTGTATCCAATCGCCTGGACCCCAAGCAGAGCATCATGGGTGGCGCCAAGTACCTGGCTTATATAAAGGAACAACTGGACGAGAGCATCGAGGAGCCGGACCGCACCTGGTTCGCCCTCGCCGCCTATAACGTGGGTGGCGGTCACCTGGATGACGCTCGCAAACTGGCGGCCAAGGAAGGGTTGAATCCGAACAAGTGGCTGGATGTGAAGAAGATCCTGCCGCGCCTTTCCCAGAAGAAGTGGTACAGCAAAACCCGCTACGGCTACGCCCGGGGCGGTGAACCGGTGCATTTCGTGGCGAACATCCGTCGCTACTACGACATCCTGACCTGGGTCACACAGCCACAGCTCGAAGGCGACCAGGTGGCCGAGGGCAACCTGCACGTGCCGGGTGTCGACAAGAGCAAGCCGAATCCGGAAACCCCGCCGCTCTGACGCCAGAAACAATCCCGCACTGCTCACCCCTGTAGGAGCTGCCGAGTGGAATGAGGCTGCGATCTTTCGATGGTCAATCGGGTCTAGAACGAAAGAACAAGATCAAAAGATCGCAGGCTTCGCCAGCTCCTACAAGGTCCAGTTTCGCTGAATCTCCTTGCCACCATTGGAATTTGTAGCGGCTCAGGGTTTGGCGGCAGCCAGGATCAGCGCTTTCATTTCAGCAACCGCCGACTTGAACCCGACAAACAGCGCATGGGCCACCAGTGCATGGCCGATGTTCAGTTCGTTGATGCCCTTGATCGCCGCGACGGCTTCGACGTTGTGGTAATGCAAGCCATGGCCGGCGTTGACGATCAGGCCCTGGGCCAGGCCGAAGGCGACGCCATCGGCCACTCGCTGCAACTCATCGGCCACGTCCGTGGGCGTTTCGGCATCGGCGTAACGGCCGGTGTGCAATTCGATGGCCGGCGCGCCGACACGCTTGGCGGCTGCGATCTGCCGCTCGTCGGCGTCGATGAACAGCGACACTTCAGCGCCGGTTTTTGATAGTCGCTCCACCGCCAGGCTGATCCGCGCCTCCTGCCCTGCCACGTCCAAACCGCCTTCGGTGGTCAATTCCTGACGCGTCTCGGGCACCAGGCAAATGTGCGCCGGGCGAATGTGCTCAGCGAACGCCATCATTTCTTCGGTCACGCCCATTTCGAAGTTCATGCGGGTTTGCAGCACATCCTTGAGCAGCAGTACGTCGCGCTCCTGGATGTGGCGACGGTCTTCACGCAAATGCACGGTGATGCCATCGGCGCCCGCCTCTTCGGCGTCCAGTGCGGCCTTGACCGGATCCGGGTAGCGCGTACCGCGGGCCTGGCGCAGGGTGGCAACATGGTCGATGTTCACGCCGAGAAGAATGCGATTGCTGGTGCTCACGAAAAGACTCCTGAATGGACAAATAGTCAGCCCACAGCATACGGGTTGATCAAGGCTTGCGAAACAGCTCGCGACTGACCAGCGGCCGACCACCCAAATGAACCGCCAAAGCCTGGCGCATCAGACGCTTGGCCGCCGAGAGCGCGCCCGGCGCGCTCCAGTCGGCCTCGGCCATGGCCAGAAGTTCGGTGCCATTGAATAACCCGGGTTGCAGCAGGTAGACCTGTTCCAGGCCTGCATCCACCTGCAGGCGATACAGACCATCCGCAGCGATGGGCTCGCCATGCAGGTCGGTGTTCAGGGCGAAGCCGTAGCCCAGATCGTCCAGTAGCCGCCATTCGAAGGAACGCAACAGCGGTTCCAGAGGACGACCTTCGGCCAGGGCCAATAGCGTGGCGGCATAGTGATCGAACACTGCGGGATGGGGGTCTTCGGCGGGCAGCAAGCGGATCAGCAGCTCATTGAGATACAGGCCGCTGAACAACGCCTCGCCATTAAGCCAGGCCGCCACACCGTTGCTTTCCATGCGCCCGACATTCTTCAACTCGCCCCGCCCCCGGAATTCGACCTCCAGCGGCACGAACGGCCGGGCCAGCGTCCCGGCCTTGCCCCGGGCCCCACGCAACACCGCCCGCAACCGCCCCTGGGGCGTGAGGAAGTCCACCAGGGCGCTGCTTTCGCGGTAGGCACGCGAGTGCAGGACGTAGGCGGGTTGGGCGGTGGGTTGGGTTGGTGGCATGGAATCGCAGCTCTCAATGAGTAAACGCAGTTTTACTGACGACCACAAACCACTGTGGGAGCGAGCCTGCTCGCGATGAGGGACTGATATTCAACAGAGATGTTGACTGACAGACCGCTATCGCGAGGAGGCTCGCTCCCACAATGGAATTCATGTACTCAAGTAAAGGGTTACAGGTCGCCGTAACCCAACGACCGCAGCGCCCGCTCATCGTCGGACCAACCGCCCTTCACCTTGACCCACAGGTTGAGCATGATCTTGGAGTCGAACAGCAGCTCCATGTCTTTGCGCGCCTCGGTGCCGATGCGCTTGATACGCTCGCCCTTGTCGCCAATGATGATTTTTTTCTGGCCGTCGCGTTCGACGAGGATCAGCGCATGGATGTGCAGGGTCTTGCCCTGCTGCTTGAACTCTTCGATTTCCACGGTGATCTGGTACGGCAGCTCAGCGCCCAGTTGGCGCATGATTTTCTCGCGCACCAGTTCGGCGGCCAGGAAGCGGCTGCTGCGGTCCGTGATCTGGTCTTCGGGGAAGAAGTGATCGTTTTCCGGCAGGTGCTCGGCGATCACCCGCTCCAGCGCATCGAGGTTGTGACCATGCTGGGCCGAGATGGGCATGATCTGAGCGTTCGGCAACTGCTCCTGCAACCAGCTCAGGTGCGGCATCAGCTCAGCCTTGTCTTCGATGCGGTCGGTCTTGTTCAGTGCCACGATCAGCGGACCGGTCACGTACTGGACACGTTCGAGAACCATCTGGTCTTCTTCGGTCCACTTGGTGCGATCGACCACGAAAATCACCACGTCGACGTCTTTCAGCGCCGCCGAAGCGGTCTTGTTCATGTAGCGGTTCAGCGCTTTTTCGCCGCCCTTGTGCATGCCGGGAGTATCGACGTAGATCGCCTGGACGGCGCCTTCGGTCTTGATACCCAGCATGTTGTGGCGGGTGGTCTGGGGCTTGCGCGAAGTGATCGCCAGCTTCTGGCCCAGAATGTGATTGAGCAGCGTGGACTTGCCCACGTTCGGCCGACCGACAATGGCGACATAGCCGCAGCGGGTGACGGTTGTATCAGTCATTGCCATTCTCCACGCCCAGGGCTATCAGTGCTGCGGCGGCCGCTACCTGTTCGGCAATACGACGACTCACACCCTGACCCCGGCTTTTTTCATTCAATAAGACCACTTCGCATTCGACGAAGAAGGTTCGGCAATGCGGCTCGCCCTGGATATCCACCACTTCGTAACGCGGCAACTCGCAACTGCGCGACTGCAGGAATTCCTGCAAACGGGTTTTCGGGTCCTTGTTGGTGTCCACCAGCGTCAGGCTGTCGATCTCGGAGGTCAGCCAGGCCAGCACGCGCTCGCGCGCCATTTCCATGCCGGCGTCCAGGTAGATCGCGCCAATCAGCGCTTCCAGGGCATCGGCCAGAATCGACTCACGACGGAAACCGCCGCTCTTCAATTCACCGGAGCCCAGGCGCAGGTACTCACCCAGGTCGAAACCGCGGGCCAGCACGGCCAGGGTCTCACCTTTGACCAGGCGCGCGCGCAAACGCGACAACTGGCCTTCCCGAGCCAGCGGGAAGCGTTCGAACAACGCCTCGCCAGCCACGAAGTTGAGGATGGCATCACCCAGGAATTCCAGGCGTTCGTTGTTGCGCCCGGCAAAACTGCGGTGAGTGAGCGCCAGAAGCATCAGCTCCTGATCCTTGAAAGTGTAGCCGAGCTGACGCTCGAGACGGCTTAGAGAAACGCTCACGGTTTACCCACGCTGAGTTCGTGGCTGGATTCCACCACCACGGCCGCGAAGCGCCGTTGGCTTGGGACAATTAACGCTGTGTTCAAAAATGACGTCCTGACTATCGTTGGCTTCATGCCTTCGGGCAACCTTGTACAGGCTCCAGAAATGCATTCGGCGCTGTGTTCAACAGCGCCGTGTGTGATTACTTGATCAGGCCAACCCGCGAGAAATTCGGCAGGTGACTGAGTTTGGGTTCCGGCCAGCTCATCCAGACCGCAAAGGCCTTGCCGACGATATTACGGTCGGGGACCATGCCCAGCATGTCCTTGGGAATGTTCGGATCATCCCAGTACCGGCTGTCGTTGGAGTTGTCGCGGTTGTCGCCCATCATGAAATAGTGCCCGGCCGGCACCGTCCACGAACGGTCCGGCGCGGCGCGGTAGCGGCTCATTTCCTTGCGGATCAGGTGTTCGGCCTCGCCGAGTTTTTCCTGGTAGAGCTCAGCGCTGCCCAGCGTGCCCGGCTCGGAACCGATCAATTGCTCGGCCACTGGCTCGCCATTGACGAACAGGCGCTTGTCGGCGCTGTAGCGAATCTTGTCTCCCGGCAAGCCGACCACACGCTTGATGTAGTTGACGCTCGGATCGCTTGGAAAGCGGAACACCATGACATCGCCGCGTTGCGGGTCACCGATTTCGATGACCTTCTTGTCGATCACCGGCAAGCGGATCCCGTAGGAGAACTTGTTCACCAGGATGAAATCGCCCACATCCAGGGTCGGTTTCATCGAGCCGGACGGGATCTGGAACGGTTCCACCAGGAACGAGCGCAGCACCAGTACGATGAACAACACCGGAAAGAACGACTTGCCGTATTCGACCAGCAGCGGTTCCTTGTTGAGTTTTTCGACCACCACCCCATCAGGCTGGCTGACGCTGCCCTGATAGGAGGCGATGGCAGCCCGGCGCCGCGGCGCCAGGAACAACAAATCAAGCAACGCCAACAGGCCGCAGACGAACACGGCGATAACCAGCAACAGCGGGAAATTTAGCGACATAGGACCTAACTATCCAACCTGAGCACCGCAAGGAAGGCTTCCTGTGGAATTTCCACGTTACCGACCTGCTTCATGCGTTTTTTACCGGCCTTCTGCTTTTCCAACAGCTTGCGCTTACGGCTGACGTCGCCGCCATAGCATTTGGCCAATACGTTCTTTCTGAGCGCCTTGACGGTTGTACGCGCCACAATCTGCCCACCAATGGCGGCCTGGATTGCCACATCGAACATCTGCCGCGGAATCAGTTCCTTCATCTTCTCGGTCAATGCACGACCTTTGTAGTGCGCGTTGTCACGGTGCACGATCAATGCCAGGGCATCGACCTTCTCACCGTTGATCAGCACATCCAGCTTCACCAGATTAGCCGATTGGTAACGATCGAAATGATAGTCCAGCGAAGCATAGCCGCGACTGGTGGATTTCAGGCGATCGAAGAAGTCCAGCACCACTTCGTTCATCGGCAGGTCGTAGGTCACCTGGACCTGGGTGCCGAGGAACAGCATGTCGTGTTGTACGCCACGTTTCTCGATGCACAGGGTAATGACGTTACCCAGGTGCTCTTGAGGCACAAGGATGTTGGCCCGCACGATCGGCTCGCGCATGTCCTCGATGGCCGACAGGTCCGGCAGCTTGGACGGGTTGTCGACGTAGAGGGTTTCGCCGTTCTTGAGCAGCAGCTCGAAAATCACCGTCGGCGCCGTGGTGATCAGGTCCAGGTCGTACTCGCGCTCCAGGCGCTCCTGGATGATCTCCATGTGCAGCATGCCGAGGAACCCGCAACGGAAGCCGAAGCCCAGCGCATCGGAGCTTTCCGGCGTGTATTGCAGGGATGAGTCGTTCAGGGTCAGCTTTTGCAGGGCTTCGCGGAAATCCTCGAAGTCGTCGGAGCTGACCGGGAACAGGCCGGCGTAGACCTGGGGCTGGATACGCTTGAAGCCGGGCAGCACATCGACGTCGGGGGTGGAGCTCAAGGTCAGGGTGTCACCGACCGGCGCACCGTGAATGTCCTTGATGCCGGCGATGATGAAGCCCACTTCACCGGCCTTCAGGTCGACGGTGGCGGTGTGTTTCGGGTTGAATACACCGACGCTGTCCACCAGGTGGATCTTGCCGGTGGATTTGACCAGGATCTTGTCACCCTTCTTGACGCGGCCGTGGCGCACGCGAACCAGAGAGACAACGCCCAAGTAGTTGTCGAACCAGGAATCGATGATCAACGCTTGCAGCGGATCTTCGATGTTGCCGGTCGGCGCGGGAATGGTGGTCACCAGGCGCTCGAGCACTTCGTCCACGCCCAGGCCGGTCTTGGCGCTGCAAGTGACCGCGTCGGTGGCATCGATGCCGATGATTTTCTCGATTTCTTCCTTCACGCGGTCCGGATCGGCCTGGGGCAGGTCGATCTTGTTCAGCACCGGCATGACTTCCAGACCCTGCTCGATGGCCGTGTAGCAGTTGGCAACCGACTGCGCCTCGACGCCCTGGCCGGCATCGACCACCAGCAATGCACCTTCACAGGCCGCCAGCGACCGGCTGACTTCATAGGTGAAGTCGACGTGGCCCGGGGTATCGATGAAATTCAACTGATAGGTAATGCCGTCGCGGGCCTTGTAGTAGAGCGTAACGCTGTGGGCCTTGATGGTGATCCCGCGCTCACGCTCCAGATCCATGGAATCCAGGACCTGGGCTTCCATTTCACGCTCGGCCAGGCCGCCGCACATCTGGATGAAGCGATCAGCCAGCGTCGACTTGCCATGGTCAATGTGGGCGATGATGGAGAAATTGCGGATATGACTCAAATCACTCACGGATCAACACTCAAAAAGGCTGCAGGCATGGCCCGCCGAAAAATAGCCGGGAATTGTACCTGATAGACCGTGCAAGCGTCACGTTCGCCTATCGATGAGCACGTGTGGCGAGGGAGCTTGCTCCCGCCGGGCTCTGTAGGAGCTGCCGAAGGCTGCGATCTTTGAATGTTCTCTTGAGACTCAAGTGCTTGAGGAAAGATCGCAGCCTCGTTGCACTCGACAGCTCCTACAACACGGCCAACGGGAGCAAGCTCCCTCGCCACAGGAGCCCGCTCACCATAGGAAATCTGGGTCAACCCGCCCGGCGCAGCAGCCAGAACCCGGCCAACGCACAGACACCAGCCGGCACCAGCACCGCAAACAGCGGCGAGAAACCGAATACCAGGCTGGACGGCCCCAGCAAGTCCTGGGCAATACGGAAGGTAAAGCCCACCAGCACGCCGGTAAACACTCGCTGACCAAGGGTCACCGAACGCAGCGGGCCGAAGATGAAGGAAATGGCCATCAGCACCAGGGCTGCGGTGACCAGCGGCTGCAACACCTTGACCCAAAAAGCCAACCAGTAGCGGCCGTTGTTCAAGCCCTGATCCGCCAGATAGTGGATATACCCCCACAAGCCGGTAATCGACAGGGAATCCGGCGCCATCACCACGGTGCTCAGCAACTGCGGGCTCAGCGCCACGTCCCAGCGCTCTTGCGGGGCGGCGACCACCTCGGTGCGTTTGTCATGGAACAAGGTGGTGGTGACATCACTCAGTTGCCAGTGATCTTCAACAAACCTGGCGCGCTTGGCGAAGCTCGACGACAGCATGTGCCGCTGGTCGTCGAAGCGGTAACGGGTCACGCCGTACAGGACACCGTTGGGCTGGACCGAGTTGATGTGGATGAACTCGTCGCCCTGGCGGTGCCACAGGCCGTGCTTGGCGCTTTGTGCGTCGCCGCCACCCTGGGCCAGGGAACGATTGGCCTGGGCGGTGTTTTCAGTGGCCGGGGCAACGTATTCGCCGACCAGCAAACCCACCAGCATCAGTACCAGCATCGGTTTCATCACAGCCCAGACGATCCGACCAACGGAAACACCGGCGGCGCGCATGATGGTCAGCTCGCTGTTACTCGCCAGGCTGCCCAGGCCGATCAGGCAACCGATCAGCGCTGCCATCGGCAACATGTCGTAGAGCCGCCGCGGGGCGGTCAGCAGCACGTAGCTCAGCACGTCCATCAAGGTATAGGTGTCGCTGACGTCACCCATTTCATCGATGAAGGCGAACAGGGTCGCCAGGCCAAGAATGATCCCCAGCACCGCGAGAATCGCCATGAACACACTGCTGCCGATGTACCGATCGAGTTTAACCACGGGCCACCTCCAGCGCGCTGCGACGACTGGCCAGCTTCAGGCGCAGTGGCTCCCAGTAAAGCAACCCAAGGCCAATCGCCAGGAAGATCGAATGCACCCACCAAAGGCCCAGCGCGGGCGGGATCTTGCCTTTCTCCAGCGCGCTACGGGCGGAAATCAGAATGGTCAGGTAAGCCATATACAGAAGAATCGCCGGTAGCAGCTTGAGGAAACGGCCCTGGCGCGGATTGACTCGCGCCAGCGGGACCGCCATGAGGGTCACGATGAATACCAGCAGCGGCAGCGAAAGGCGCCATTGCAATTCAGTGCGCGCCCGGATGTCGTCGTTGCCCAGCAAACTTGCGGTGGGCATGGCATCGCGGTCGGTGACTTCGTCGCTGACCTCGGGCTTGGGCAGCAACACACCATAGGTGTCGTACTTGATGGCCCGGTAATCGGCTTGCCCCGGCTTGCCGTCGTAGCGGTAGCCGTTTTCCAGGATCAGGTAGCGGTTGCCGTCGGGGTTGATTTCCTGGCGCCCCTTCTCAGCCACCAGCACGGAAATGCCGCGGTCTTTCTTGGTGTCGGAAGACACGTTTTTTTGCGTAATGAAGACGCCGCCCAGGTCGACCCGGTCTTCCGAGAGTTCTTCGGTATAGGTGACGCGAGTCCCGTCGCGCAGAGCCTGGAAGCGCCCGGGCACCAGGGTATCGAACTCGGTCAGGGCGTCCTGCTGGTTGATCAGCATCTGGAACTGGTTGGCTCCCTGGGGCGCCAGGCTAAGGCTCAGCCAGGCCACAACCAGCGCCACCAGAGTGGCCGGGAAGAGGGTCATGCGAAACAGGCGTTGCTGGCTCATGCCGGTGGCCGACAGCACGGTCATCTCGCTGTCCAGGTACAAGCGACCATAGGCCAGCAGAATGCCCAGGAACAACCCCAGCGGCAGGATCAGTTGCAAAAAGCCCGGCAGGCGGAACCCCATGATCAGGAACAGCGAGCCCGGATCCAGCGCGCCGGAAGCCGCCTGGGCGAGGTACTTGATGAAACGCCCGCTCATGATGATGACCAGCAGCACGGCGCTCACGGCGCTCAGGGTCAGCAGAACTTCGCGGGATAGATAACGAAAGACGATCAAACCAGACACTCCAAGGTTGTCAGGCTAAGGCGGCCAAACAAGCAAACGTATCGAGCCGGCCCACCAAGGCGAACCGCCGAAAAAAGAGCCGCATTATCCTGTGATTGGGGGCGCCTGTCACTGCGCACGCTTTAAACCGGTGCTTAAAGCCGCAAAGTTAGCGTTGCCGAGGGTTGTCAGGCCCCGGCGCCGGGGTTCAAACTGCGGCCTTTGTCGCCGGCACGCACCGGCGCTTCTCTTATATAGAAGAAGCTCGCTCAGCGCGCCATTGTGTCGGCGCCTGGCATCTTGACCATTCATTCAGGGATCCGCACATGGAACTGGTTGTAAAAAGCGTCAGCCCAGAAACGTTGAAAACCGCCACGCTGGTGGTTGCCGTCGGTGAAGGCCGCAAGCTCGGCGTCGTCGCCACCCAACTCGACGCCCTGTGCGGCGGCGCCATCAGCGCCGTGCTCAAGCGCGGCGACCTGGCTGGCAAAGTCGGCCAGAGCCTGTTGCTGCACAACCTGCCCAATCTCAAGGCCGAGCGCGTGCTGCTGGTGGGCGTGGGCAAGGACGCCGAGCTGGGAGACCGTCCGTTCCGTAAAATCATCGCCGGCGTGCTGGGCACCCTCAAGGCTCTGGGCGGCACTGATGCCGTCCTGGCGCTGGACGAGTTGGTGGTCAAGGGTCGCGACAGCTACGGCAAAAACCGCCTGCTGGCTGAAACCCTGGTGGACGGCGAATACCAGTTCGACCAGTTCAAGAGCCAGAAAGCCGAACCTCGCGCCCTGAAAAAAATCACCCTGCTGACCATCAAGGCCGCCCAGGCTGAAGTCCAGCGCGCCGTCACCCACGCCACGGCGATTGCCAATGGCATGGCCTTCACCCGCGACCTGGGCAACCTGCCACCGAACATCTGCCACCCGACATTCATGGGTGAACAGGCCAAGGCGTTGGGCAAGGAATTCAAGGGCCTTAAAGTCGAAGTCTTCGACGAGAAGAAAATCAAAGACCTGGGCATGGGCTCGTTCTACTCCGTCGGCCAGGGCAGCGCACAGCCGCCACGCCTGATCGTCATGCAATACAACGGTGGCAAGAAGTCCGAGAAGCCGTACGCACTGGTCGGCAAGGGCATCACCTTCGACACCGGCGGCATCAGCCTCAAGCCGGGCGCCGGCATGGATGAAATGAAGTACGACATGGGCGGCGCCGCGAGCGTGTTCGGCACCCTGCGCGCCGTGCTCGAACTGCAATTGCCGATCAACCTGGTGTGCATCCTGGCCTGCGCCGAGAACATGCCCAGCGGCACCGCCTCGCGGCCGGGCGACATCGTCACCACCATGAGCGGCCAGACCGTGGAAATCCTCAACACCGACGCCGAAGGCCGCCTGGTGCTGTGTGACGCCCTCACCTACTCCGAGCGCTTCAAGCCGCAAGCGGTGATCGACATCGCCACCCTGACCGGCGCCTGCGTCGTCGCCCTCGGCGCCCACACCTCGGGTCTGCTGGGCAACAACGACGAACTGATCGGCCAACTGCTCAGCGCCGGCCAGCAAGCCGACGACCGCGCCTGGCAGTTACCACTGTTCGACGAATACCAGGAGCAACTGGACAGCCCATTCGCCGACATCGCCAACATCGGCGGCCCGAAAGCCGGGACGATCACGGCGGCGTGCTTCCTGTCGCGCTTCACCAAGAACCTGAACTGGGCGCACCTGGACATCGCCGGCACAGCCTGGACCAGCGGCGGCAAGGACAAGGGCGCCACCGGCCGCCCGGTTCCCCTGCTGACCCAGTACCTGCTGGACCGCGCCAAGGCCTGACACCGATGACCGGCGTTGACGTCGCCTTCGGGCGGCGCCAATGGCGGCTCAGGAACTGCAATGACCAAAGTCGATTTCTACATCCTGCCCAGCGCCGATCCGTCGGCGCGGCTGGATTTCGCCTGCAAGCTCACCGAAAAGGCCTGGCGCATGGGCCACCGCATCTACCTGCATTGCAGCGATGCCGCCCAGCGCGATGACCTCGATGCACGCCTGTGGGCCTTCAAGGGCGAAAGCTTCGTGCCCCATGGCCCGGCCGAAAACGAACCCGAAGGATTGATCGTGCTCGGGCTGGGGGATGACTGCGGTCAGCACCAGGACTTGCTGGTCAACCTTGACCTGAAAGTGCCACCTTTTGCCCAGCGCTTCGCCCGCGTGGCGGAAGTGGTGGTGGAAGACCCGGGCATCCGGCAAGCCGCGCGGGAGAGTTTCCGTTTCTACCGCGAACAGGGCTATCCTCTGCAAGACCACCGTTTACAGCGACTCTGAGCCCACGATGGACACTCCAAAACCGCCACAAAAGCCCACGCACCTGCTGGACGACCTCGAGTCGATCCGCCAACTGCTCGGCGACGACAACCTGCAACCACCGCTGTTGACCGATACGGTGGAGCACGAGCCCGAGCATGACGAGCAGATTCCATTGCTGTTCGAGCCGATCACCGGCCAGCCCGAACCCAAGCCAGCGCCCAAGACCGAGGCCAAAGGCCCCGATGCCCTGTTGCACCTGGAAAGCGAACTGCGCGCCGCCGCGCAATTGATCATGCAAGACGTCATCGACGACTTCGCTCCGCACATCGAGACCGAGATCAAGCGCCGGCTGGATGCGCGGATGGAGCGGTTGCTGAGTCAGTACGAGTAACCCGTTCTACCCACCGAATAACCCTGTGGGAGCGGGCTTGCTCGCGAAAGCGGTGTGTCAGCTGGCACATGCATACCTGACACACCGCTTTCGCGAGCAAGCCCGCTCCCACATTGTTCAACTCTGTTCACAAACTATCGGTATCACTGCTCGCTTCCAGCTCGCTGCGTGTGGCTTGCATCTCCCCCGCCCGCTATACTTCCCAGCTTTTCCTGAATAAATGCCAATAGGGTCCCGCCGCGCATGGATAAGACCTACCAGCCGCACGCCATTGAAACTTCCTGGTACAACACCTGGGAGTCCGAGAATTATTTCGCTCCGCAAGGCGCGGGCGATTCCTACACCATCATGATCCCGCCGCCGAACGTCACCGGCAGCCTGCACATGGGCCACGGTTTCAACAACGCGATCATGGATGCCCTGATCCGTTTCCGCCGTATGCAAGGCCGCAACACCCTTTGGCAGCCGGGCACCGACCACGCGGGCATCGCCACGCAGATGCTGGTGGAACGTCGCCTCGAAGCCCAGGGTCAGAACCGCCATGACCTGGGCCGCGAGAAATTCCTCGAGAAAGTCTGGGAATGGAAAGACGAGTCCGGTGGCAACATCAGCCGCCAGATTCGCCGCCTGGGCTCGTCCGTGGACTGGAGCCGCGAGCGTTTCACCATGGACGACGGTCTCTCGGAAGCGGTGAAAGAAGCCTTCGTGCGCCTGCATGAAGACGGCCTGATCTATCGCGGCAAGCGCCTGGTCAACTGGGACACCAAGCTGCACACCGCCATTTCCGACCTCGAAGTGGAAAACCACGACGAGAAAGGTTTCCTGTGGAACCTCAAATACCCACTGGCCGACGGCGCAACCACCGCTGAAGGCAAGGACTACCTGATCGTCGCCACCACGCGCCCGGAAACCATGCTCGGCGATGCCGCCGTGGCGGTGAACCCGAACGATGAACGCTATCAGGCCCTGATCGGCAAGTTCGTCGAACTGCCCTTGGTCGGTCGTCGTATCCCGATCATCGGTGATGACTACTGCGACCCCGAATTCGGCACCGGCTGCGTGAAAATCACCCCGGCCCACGATTTCAACGACTACGAAGTCGGCAAGCGCCACAACCTGCCGCTGCTGAACATCTTCGACAAGAACGCCAACGTGTTGCCGGCGGCCCAAGTGTTCAACCTCGACGGCACGTTGAACGAAACTGTCGACGGCCAGATCCCGGCCGAATACGCCGGCCTGGACCGCTTCGAAGCGCGCAAGCAGATCGTCGCGGCGTTCGACGCGGCCGGCCTGCTGGTCAGCGTTGATGATCACGGCCTTAAAGTGCCGAAAGGCGACCGCTCCGGCACCATCATCGAGCCGTGGCTGACCGATCAGTGGTACGTGTCCACCAAACCGCTGGCCGAACCTGCGATCGCTGCGGTAGAAGATGGCCGCATCCAGTTCGTCCCCAAGCAATACGAAAACATGTACTTCTCGTGGATGCGTGACATCCAGGACTGGTGCATCAGCCGCCAACTGTGGTGGGGCCATCGCATCCCGGCCTGGTACGACGAGTCGGGCAAGGTCTATGTCGGCCGCGATGAAGCCGAAGTCCGCGCCAAGCACAACCTCGGCCCGGACGTTGCCTTGCAGCAGGACAACGACGTACTCGATACCTGGTTCAGCTCGGGCCTGTGGACCTTCTCCACCTTGGGCTGGCCGCAGCAGACCGAGTTCCTGAAGAAATTCCACTCCACCGACGTACTGGTCACCGGCTTCGACATCATTTTCTTCTGGGTCGCCCGGATGATCATGCTGACCATGCACCTGGTGAAAAACGAAGACGGCACGCCACAAGTCCCGTTCAAGACCGTCTATGTGCACGGTCTGGTACGCGATGGCCAGGGCCAGAAGATGTCCAAGTCCAAGGGCAACGTCCTGGACCCGCTGGACATCATCGACGGCATCGATCTGGAAACCCTGGTGCACAAACGCACTTCGGGCCTGATGCAGCCAAAACTGGCGAAGAAGATCGAGAAGGCCACCCGCGAAGAGTTCGCCGACGGCATCGCCAGCTACGGCACCGACGCCCTGCGCTTCACCTTCTGCTCGTTGGCGTCCACCGGTCGTGACATCAAGTTCGACATGGGCCGCGTCGAGGGGTATCGCAACTTCTGCAACAAGATCTGGAACGCCGCGCGCTACGTGCTGGACAAGGGCGAAGACTGCGGCCAGAACGGCGAAGCCTTTGAGCTGACGCTGGCTGATCGCTGGATTATTTCCCAGCTGCAACGCACCGAAGCCGAAGTGACCCGCCAGCTCGATCAGTTCCGTTTCGACCTGGCGGCACAAGCGTTGTATGAGTTCATCTGGAACCAGTATTGCGACTGGTACCTGGAACTGTCCAAACCTGTGCTGTGGGACGAAAACGCCCCGGTCGAACGCCAGCGCGGCACCCGCCGTACCCTGGTGCGGGTGCTGGAAGTGGCACTGCGCCTGGCGCATCCGTTCATGCCGTTCATCACCGAGGAAATCTGGCAGCGCGTCGCACCGCTGGCAGGCGCCCAAGGCAAGACGATCATGCTGCAACCGTGGCCGGTGGCCAACGAAACCCGCATCGATCCGGCAGCCGAAGACGACATCGAATGGCTCAAGACCTTCATGCTGGGCCTGCGTAACATCCGCGCCGAAATGAACATCGGCCCGGGCAAACCGCTGAACCTGTTCCTGAACAATGCCGGCACCGAAGACCTGCGCCGCCTCCACGAGAACGAAGCGCTGCTCAAGAAACTGGCCAAGCTCGAATCGGTGACCGTCCTGGCCGCTGGCGAAGAAGCGCCGCTGTCCGCCACCGCCCTGGTCGGCGAGATGGAAGTGCTGGTGCCGATGGCCGGCCTGATCGACAAGGCTGCCGAACTGGCGCGCCTGGACAAGGAAATCCTGCGTTTGAAGGGCGAAGTCCAGCGCGTCGGCGGCAAACTATCCAACGCCGGTTTCGTGGACAAGGCGCCGGCTGAAGTCATCGAGAAGGAACGCGCCAAACTGGCCGAGGCTGAACAGGCCTTGGGCAAGCTGGCCGAGCAACATGCACGGATCTCCAGCCTGTAACGGGGATTGCAGTGAAAAAGGAGGTCCGGATGGGCCTCCTTTTTTATGCCTGGTACTTTCTAGTGAACACGCTTGCCCCCTGTGAGAGCGAGCCTGCTCGCGATGACGGCGGTACATTCAACATTGGTGCAAGCTGACCCACCGCTATCGCGAGCAGGCTCGCTCCCACAGTAGATCGCGCCGATCGTTGCAGTTGGGTTCGCAGGAGCCGGATGTGGGACAATACCCGCCACTTTTTTGAACCCTCCCCGAATCGACTCGCCCATGACTGCCCCCCGTTCACCCAGACCTGCACGCCAGAAGCCCAAACCCGCCACCGAGGCCAAAGCCGTGGCGCCGCGGGAGAAGGCCAGCCTGCATCCACGCAACCGCCACCAGGGCCGCTACGACTTCCCGGCGTTGATCAAGTCCACCCCTGAATTGGCCGAGTTCGTGATCATCAACCCGTACGGCAAGGAAAGCATCGACTTCGCCAGCCCCGATGCGGTGCGGGTGTTCAATCGGGCACTGCTCAAGTCCTTCTACGGCATCGCCCATTGGGACATTCCGGCCGACTACCTATGTCCTCCGGTACCTGGTCGCGCGGACTATGTGCACTTCCTCGCCGATTTGCTCGCCAGTCATAACGATGGCGAGATCCCTCGGGGTGCGGCAGTGAAGGTGCTGGACATCGGCACGGGTGCCAACTGCGTGTACCCGCTGATCGGCTACAGTGATTACCGCTGGCATTTTCTGGGTTCGGAGATCGATCCGACGGCCATTGCCTCGGCCAAAGCCATTGTCCAGTCCAACGGATTGAACAAAGTCATCCAGTTGCGCCAGCAGGCCAACCGCAATCAGATCCTGCTGGGTTTGCTGGAAGAGACCGAACGGTTCGACCTGACAATGTGCAACCCGCCCTTCCACGCCTCCCTGGAGGAAGCCACCAAGGGCAGCCAGCGCAAATGGCGCGCCCTGGGCAAGGCCGACCCGAAGCGCAAGCTGCCCGTGCTGAACTTCGGCGGTCAGGCCGCGGAGCTCTGGTGCGAGGGCGGAGAAGCCCGGTTTGTGACGCAGTTGATCCGTGAAAGCGCGCAATTGGCCAGCCAAGTGCTGTGGTTCAGCACGTTGGTGTCAAAGGCGTCGAACCTGCCGGCTATTCAAACTGCCTTGAAAAAGGCCGGGGCGCTACACAGCCAGGTCGTGGAAATGTCCCAGGGGCAGAAGCAGAGCCGTTTCGTGGCCTGGACCTTTCAGGATCAAGCGCAGCAGCAGGCCTGGCGCCAGGCACGCTGGGCCCGCAAGGACTGAATCGGTATAGCGCTCACTCCTGTGGCGAGAGAGCTTGCTCCCGCTGGGCTGCGCAGCAGCCCCAAGGTCTGACACTTCGGTGAATCAGGCAGACCACGTTCAGCCTGCTTTTAGGGTCGCTGCGCAACCCAGCGGGAGCAAGCTCCCTCGCCACAAAAGCCGCACCATGAGGGACTTATCCCCTCGCCACAGGCCACTTTATTCAGGGCAACAAAAAACCGTGCCCGGATCACTCCGCCGCACGGTTTTCTTTTGAACGCGATCTTACTTGTTGATGCCGTCGTTCAGCGCTTTGGCTGGCACGAACTTAACAACTTTCTTGGCAGCGATTTCGATGGCTGCGCCAGTCGAAGGGTTGCGGCCAGTGCGGGCAGGACGCTCGGTGACTTTCAGCTTGCCGATGCCTGGCAAGGTGATTTCGCCGCCATTTTCCAGCTGATCGGCAACGATCTGACCCAGTTGGTCCAAAGCGTTACGCGCAGTGGTTTTTGGCGCGTCGATAGCTTCAGCGATGTCAGCGATCAGTTGGTCTTTAGTAAGAGCCATGTAGTGTTCCTTCCCTATCAAATTCATATGGATTGCAGAGTGCAGTGTCAGCCATCGAGCCCGATCTCAGAGGATCAGACACCCTCGGTAATCACCACGACGGATCGGGGTAATAGATGCCGAAAACCGGGTTTGGTTCGACCTGACAAATGCTGAATGCACGCTTAACGCAGTGACTTCGCGTAAGACCGGGCAAAACTAGCACAACGCCTGTGAAATATCCGCCTCTAGCTACCCATTTGGTCAGCTTTCTTGCGCTAAAACGGTAAAAAAATGCATATGGCGTGTCGGACGGGTCTGAAAGGGGCTTTGCAGGGTTCCAAAACCAGTGATTGCGGTACACTGGGCCTTTTGGGGGGAGCGCGCCCTCCTCTCTTCCATCAGCCGAGAAATCCATGCCGATCCGTCATTGCATCGTCCACCTGATCGACAAAAAACCCGACGGCACGCCCGCCGTGCTCCATGCCCGTGACTCCGAGCTGAGCGAGTCCACAGCCATCGAGAACATGCTCGCCGACCTCAATGAGAGCTACAACGCCAAACAAGGCAAGGCCTGGGGTTTCTTCCATGCCGAGTCCGGGGCGCACCCGTTCAGCGGCTGGCTGAAGGAGTATCTCGAGGGTGGCAAGGATTTCACCGCATTCAGTCGCGTGGCGGTGGAGCACCTGCAAAAGCTGATGGAAGAGTCCAACCTGTCGGTGGGCGGCCACGTGCTGTTTGCCCATTATCAACAGGGCATGACCGATTACCTGGCGATCGCCCTGCTGCACCACAGCGAAGGCGTGGCGGTCACCGACGAGCTGGACGTGACCCCGTCCCGTCACCTTGATCTGGGCCAACTGCACCTGGCAGCGCGGATCAATGTGTCGGAATGGCAGAACAACAAACAGTCCAGGCAGTACATCTCGTTCATCAAAGGTAAGAACGGCAAGAAGGTCTCGGAGTATTTCCGCGACTTCATCGGCTGCCAGGAAGGCGTCGACGGCCCCGGCGAAACCCGTACCCTGCTCAAGGCCTTCAGTGACTTCGTCGAAAGCGAAGACCTGCCCGAAGACGACGCCCGGGAGAAAACCAAGACCCTGGTGGATTACGCCAGCAGCCAGGCCAAGCTCGGCGAGCCGATGGGCCTGGAAGAACTGTCCGAACTGATCGACGAAGATCGCCCGAAAGCCTTCTACGACCACATCCGCAACAAGGACTATGGCCTGTCGCCGGAGATTCCAGCGGATAAACGTACCCTCAACCAGTTCCGCCGCTTCACCGGCCGCGCCGAAGGCTTGTCCATCAGCTTCGAAGCCCACCTGCTGGGCTCCAAGATCGAATATGACGAAGAAGCCGGCACGCTGATCATCAAGGGCCTGCCCACGGCGCTGACCGATCAGCTCAAGCGCCGCAATTGATGCTTGGGAAGGTACTCAAGAAATTCCTGCTGATTGTTCTGGTGATTGTGGCGTACCAGAACTGGGGAAAAATCGAACGGGTGTTCAACCCCTCGCAAATGCTGCCTGAACAGATCCGGGCCGATGCCCGGGTCGTGCTGTATGCCACCGACTGGTGCGGTTACTGCAAGGCCACACGGCGGTTCCTGGATGAAAAAGGCGTGCCGTTTCGCGAGTTCGATATCGAGAAGGATGCCCAGGCGCGCAAGGCCTATGAGGCGCTGGGTGGGCGGGGGATTCCGATCCTGGAGGTCAATGGCACGTTGATTCGTGGGTATGAACCAGAGAACATTCTCAAGGCGTTGTCCGCTTTATAGTTCTGATGGCCTCATCGCGCGCAAGCCCTGGGTAGACGGTAAGCGCCCGTTGATCGGGACTGTCAACTCCTACAGTATCAATGCCTGAAATAGCGTTCATTTTTATATATGCCCCTCAGCCGAATCCATCGCTGAGCCGAACCTCTTGCGAGAACGCCGGAACAGACGGAGCATATAAAATGAGCTCGATACAGTGCTACCCAGCCCGAAACCGCGTTATACAAATCATCCAACGCGCCCTGGTGTTGTCTTTCATTGCGATCTACGCCGGTTCCGCCTCTGCCGCGCAATACACCTGCCAACTCTTCCTGCCACCGAACCAAACCGTGATACAGACCACCACCGTTTTCAACGGGAGCAGCACGAGCGATGCAATCAGCCGCGCCACAACGATCTTCGACCTGCAAGGCCTTATTCCTCCCAATGCGCCACACCTGGTTCTCTGCGAGCTGTAATATCGGGTGTTCTCTTCTGGAGTAAACGCCCGGAATTGCCTGCTCCGGGCGACAGATCGACTTTAATCGAGCGTCTGACCCTCTTATCAAGTTGATAATTGAAAACCCAGCCGCGGAAAGTGCACATGCACCACCCCGCCAAGCGCGTCTTCGCGACGCAGGATCAGCTCTTCGCGACCGGCAAACAGCAACTCCCCGGCCACCGGATCGACGCCATAATCGGTCGCCGCGATGGTCACACGCTGCCCCAATGCAAACCCGTTCGGCTCTTCGAACGACTCCTCCGGCAGCGCTGCCGGCGTCGCGTTGCGGGCGACTTCCAGGGCCTCTTCGGAACTCATCTGATTCGGCGCACCATGGCCGAAACCCAGCACTCGCGCCAGCCATGCCGAAATCGCCGGGTAGGCGTCTACCAGCGGCGAAGTCACCGGCGTGCCTTTGAGAAACCACAGCGGGTGAGCCATGGCGAAGTCGGCAATCGAGGGATCACCCAGCAAAAAGTCTCCTTCCTCGCGCTGCAATTGTTGCTCCAGGCGCGCCATGATCGTTGGCCATTGATGCTTGGCCTGTTCGGCGGACAAGCGTGTGCTCGTGCCGCCGCTGAACAGCCCGGCGCGGTCGGCGATGAATGCCTTGATCGCTTCGGGCGCTAGCTTGGCGAAACGCACCGCCACCGACTCAGGCTGGAACACCAGGCTCACCGCATGCTGGAACACCACCGAATCGGCCCATGCGGCAAAAGACGCTGCAATCATCTCCCGGCCTTCGGGAAACAGCGCCGGCGAGGCTTTTTCCTGTTCCAGTCGGCGGGCGATCAGCGCCGTGTCGCAATAAACATCAGCGCCGATCTGCAGCACCGGGGTTTTGCGGTAGCCACCCGTCAGTGCCGTCAAGTCGGGCTTGGGCATCATCGGCGGGATATGCACCGAACGCCAGGACAGCCCCTTGAAACCCAGCAACAAACGGGCTTTCTCCGCGAAGGGAGACGTCGGGTAATGATGAAGAATCAACTCTGACATGAGGTTCGCCATTGCAGGGAGGAAGTTCAGCAGCTTAGCGTGCCAGGGTCAGACAGCCTACCCTCCTGATGAAGACGTATCAGCGGGGTTGATGGAGCAACGATGCACTCGCCACCAGGCATTCCTTGGCGCTTTTCCTGAGTTTTTTGATCAAGCGTTCCTGGCGCAACGCTTCGCCCTTGTCGCGGCAGGCTTCGGTATACACCAGCGCCACCGCCGGGCTGGAAAGAAAAAAACGCGCGCCTTTGCCGCTTTGATGCTTGGCGAAACGTCGCACCGGGTCATCACTGATGCCGCAGTACAGCGATCCGTTGGCGGCCCTCACCAGGTAGACGAACCAGGGTTTGCCCGGTTCGGCTGCAGCGTGCCCTGGCAGGTCGGAAGATGGCTTGGCGGTCGTCACAGGATGTTCAGCAGGTGTCTAGGAAACAAGCCGCGATCTTATCAGCGACTGGCCTGGAACGCCCGCAGCCCCTTGAGGGCCTGGGCCCTGACGGCATTGCGCACCAGAGGCGTCCAGCCCAGCAGCAGGCCCTTGGTGCCCAGCGCCTGGCGAGACCAGCGCCACAGATCAAAGCTGTCATGGTGCTCGCAAATCTTGCCGTCGCGAAACACGAATCGCGCCTGAATGTCATTGACCACGGTGTTGCCGGTCTGGCTGAACAGGTAAGTCGCCACCCAGTGGGCGCCGCCGGTACGCTCATCGCTGCGCACGTTATCGAAGGTCAGGGAAAAATCCTTGGCCCGAGTGGTAAGCATGCGCCACATGTCGCCGGCATCACGCCCGCGCAGTTCGCCGAATGCCGGGTCGCTGAACACCACGTCGTCGGTGTAGCAGGCGCTCATGGCGTCGGCATCCAGGCGCTGGAAGGCCTGGTAGAAGCGGGTGATCAAAGCGTTGTGGGCATCACTCATGAACAAGCTCCGGAAATCTTCAGTAGAGCTGCACGATAATCTGCTCTGGTGAGGAACACTATCGTCATTCGCCACGAAAATAGCATCAGCGAAGATCGCTGACTCTTTCGCTGCTGACCCCAACGTATAGCGCCCGGCCGGCCCCGATGCCCGCAATGATCGCGCCCAGGCCAATCACGCCGAAGATCCAACCCAGGGCACTCCAGCCGCCGGTCCAGTCGTGGACCACTCCGACCGCGAACGGCCCCATGGACGCCAATGTGTAGCCAAACCCTTGGGCCATGCTGGAAAGGTTCGCGGCCACATGGGCGTCCCGCGAACGCAGCACGATCAGCGTCAGTGCCAGACTGAACGTGGCGCCCTGCCCCAACCCCAGCAGGATCGCCCAGCCCCACAAGCCATCGATAGGCGCATAAAGGCACCCGAACAGCCCGCCGAGGGTCATGAGCATGACAATCACAATGGCCAGGCGCTGATCCTTGCCCCGGGTCGCCAGCCAGGGCGCGGCCAGGGAACTGATCAGTTGCACAATGACCGAGCCGGACAACACCAGCCCGGCGTGGGTCGGCGTCAGGCCACGGCCAATGAGGATCGACGGCAGCCACCCGAACACGATGTAGGCCAGTGACGACTGCAGCCCCATGTACAACGTCACCTGCCAGGCCAACGGATCACGCAGCAAACCACGAACCCGATACGCCACCTGATGCGCACCGTGTTTCGGGCCCACTTGCGGCAGCCAGAACACCGCGGCCAGCAGCGCCGGCACCACCCAGAAACCCAGGCCCATCGCCCAACTGTGATCCAGATGCTCGCTCAACGGCACCGTGGCCCCGGCCGCCATTGCCGCACCCAGGCACAGCGCCATGGTGTAGACGCCGGTCATGGCGCCGGCGTGTTTGGCGAAGTCACGCTTGACGATGCCCGGCAACAGCACACCGATCACACCAATGCTCGCACCGGCCAGGATGCTGCCAGCAAACAGGCCTACCTGACCGAAAGAACTGCGCAAGATGATCCCGCCGGCCAGAGCCAGCAAGATCCCCAGCACCACGCGCTCGGCGCCAAAGCGCCTCGCCAGCACCGGCGCCAGCGGTGCGAACAGGCCCAGGCAAAGCACGGGCAGCGTAGTCAGCAAGCCGGCTTGGGCAGCCGACAAACCAAGGCTTCTTGAAACTTCGCTAAGCAACGGGGCCATGCTCGACAGCGCCGGACGCAGGTTCAGTGCAACCAGGATCAATCCGAGCAACAACAGCCAGGGCCTGCGCAACACGGGTTGGGGTTGCTGGGCCTGTTCGTCATCGGCCTCGGCGTCGATCAACAGTTCTTCAAGCTCTGCGGCGCGTTTGGGCGTCGTCGGAGTGCTGCGGTCAAGCGTATCGCGGGACATGGAAAAGCTCTGGTTCAGGGTTCATTGATCAACTGTCGACAGAGGGCCTTGGCCCACTGCCTGGACTGTTGTTGGAAAGCGCCGAGGATTCGATGTGCAGCTCGAACACAGGTGGATGACGCGCAACGAAGGTTGAAGCTCTGGCGCAACTGCGCACCGTTGACGCTGGAGAAGCAGCGATAGCGTTCGCTGAGCGCAGGGGTCGGCAGCACAGGTTGATTTTTCTGACAGGTTAGTCAGCTTCTTGTAGGACGGCAACCGCCTAAGGTCAATGTGAGGGAAAAGGAACGAAATTTTCGATTAGTCAAAATTACCCTTTGAGGGTAATTTTAAGGACAAGGCATACAGTTCTATGGAAAAGAGCACACCTCACTACGACCTGGCAGTGGTCAAGGCCGAAGTCCTCAGGCTGGGGAGCAAGGCATTTACTATGAGCGCTCAGCAAGGCGCTCGAAAAATGTCGCTAAGCACTGCCCGGATGCTGCGAATCATTGCCTCGCTGGAGTACAGGATGTTGCACAAATCGATGACAACCTACGCCGATCATCGAGTCTGGCAGGACGTTTATCACACAACATTTCAGGATCGGGAGATTTACATCAAGGTGACCTACCGCCCTGGCGGTGGGCACCCGGTAGTCTCCTTCAAGGAGAAAGACCAATGAAAACGCAGCAATGTGTCAACTGCGGCACTCAAGACGCCATGCAACACTTTGAGGGCCGCAGCTTTACCATCGACTACAAGCAGGTAGCACGGCAGGTGCACGACATCGCCGGGTGGGAGTGCCGGGTTTGTGGTGAAATCGAATTTGATCACGACACCGATAGCGCGCAACGTTATTCCCGCGTGAGCGATCAGTTGCTCGAAGATTGCGCCCAGGCGATGGGGGCGGAGATGAAACGCATCCGCCGCAAACTGCACCTCACGCAGAAAGAAGCGGTGAAGCTGCTGTCTGGCGGCGGACACAACGCCTTTTCCCGTTACGAGCGTGGCGAAATCACCCCACCGCAACCACTGTTCACGCTGATGCGTCTGCTCGACCGCCACCCCCATCTGATGGCGGAGGTACTCGCACTGAGCGAGGGCACCGATTTGAAGCAGTTGTTGGCTACCCGTCATCCGGAACAGGAAACCGTTCTGACACCCTGAATACCAGGAAAAAATAAACCCGGACAAGTCCGGGTCTATTTCAATGCCTAAGGCCGGATCAATGCAGAATCTGGCTCAGGAACAGCTTGGTGCGGTCGTTCTGCGGGTTGTCGAAGAAGTCGTTCGGCGCGGCCTGTTCGACGATTTCACCCTTGTCCATGAAGATCACACGGTTGGCCACGGTGCGGGCAAAGCCCATTTCGTGGGTCACGCAGAGCATGGTCATACCGTCTTCGGCCAGGCCGATCATAGTGTCCAGAACCTCTTTCACCATTTCCGGGTCGAGTGCCGAAGTCGGTTCGTCGAACAGCATGATTTTCGGTTTCATGCACAGGGCACGGGCGATGGCCACACGCTGCTGCTGACCACCCGAGAGCTGGCCAGGGTATTTGTGCGCCTGCTCTGGAATGCGTACGCGCTCCAGATAATGCATGGCGATTTCCTCGGCCTTGCGCTTGGGCATCTTGCGCACCCACATCGGCGCCAGGGTGCAGTTCTGCAGGATGGTCAAGTGCGGGAACAGGTTGAAGTGCTGGAACACCATGCCGACTTCACGGCGGATCGCTTCGATCTGCTTGAGGTCGTTGGTCAGTTCCACGCCATCGACCACGATGCGGCCCTGCTGGTGTTCTTCCAGGCGGTTGAGGCAGCGGATGGTGGTGGACTTGCCGGAACCCGACGGGCCGCACAACACGATACGCTCGCCCTGCTGGACGTTCAGGTTGATGTCTTTCAACACGTGGAACTGGCCGTACCACTTGTTTACGCCCTGCATCTGAATAATGCCTTCAGGGCTCACAGGCTGTTTGATCGCTTCACTCATAAACTACGCTCCTAACGCTTGTGGCCAGTGTCCAGCTTGCGTTCCAAATGCATGGAATAGCGGGACATACCAAAACAGAAAATCCAGAACACCAGGGCAGCGAACACATAGCCTTCGGTGGCCATGCCCAGCCATTTCGGGTCGGCGGCGGCTTGTTTCACGCTGTTGAGCAGGTCGAACAGGCCGATGATGATCACCAGGCTAGTGTCCTTGAACAACGCAATGAAAGTGTTGACGATACCCGGGATCACCATCTTCAGGGCTTGCGGCAAAATCACCAGCCCCATGCTGCGCCAGTAACCCAGGCCCATCGCCGCGGCCGCTTCATACTGTCCCTTGGGAATCGCTTGCAAGCCGCCACGCACCACTTCAGCCACATACGCCGACTGGAACAGGATCACGCCGATCAGTGCCCGCAGCAGCTTGTCGAAGTTCATGCCTTCAGGCAGGAACAGCGGCAGCATCACCGAAGACATGAACAGCACCGTGATCAATGGCACGCCGCGCCAGAACTCGATGAAGGTCACGCAGACCACACGGATCGCCGGCATGTTGGAGCGCCGCCCCAACGCCAGCACGATGCCAAGCGGCAAAGCCCCGGCAATACCGACGGTGGCGATGACCAGGGTTAGCATCAGGCCGCCCCATTGGCTGGTCGACACGGTGGCCAGGCCGAACACGCCACCGTGCAACAGGCACCAGGCGATGATCGGATACAGCACCAGGAAGCTCAGGCCGTAGACCGCTTTGCGCGGGAAGCGCGAGATGAACAGCGGAGCCACACCAATGACCGCCAACCACACGGTCAGGTCCACGCGCCAGCGCAGTCCCGTCGGATAGTAGCCATACATGAACTGGCCAAAGCGCTGCTGGATGAACACCCAGCAGGCGCCCTCCTTGGTGCAGTCAGCCTGTGTGGTGCCGACCCAGTTGGCATCAAGGATCGCCCAACTGAGGATCGGTGGAACGACCAGGTAAATCAGGTAGAACGCAAACAACGTCAGCAAGGTGTTGAGCCAGCTGGAGAACATGTTCGCGCGCATCCATGCCACGACACCGATGCTACTGCTCGGTGGGGGCATGTCAGGCTTGAAAGTATGGGATGTCATGCGCGTTTTTCCTCACCGCTCGATCAGCGCAATGCGCTTGTTGTACCAGTTCATCAGCAGGGAAATGCTGATACTGATCGCCAGGTACACGCTCATGGTGATCGCAATCACTTCGATCGCCTGCCCGGTCTGGTTCAGCACCGTACCGGCAAACAGCGAAACCATTTCCGGATAACCGATACCGGCCGCCAGCGAGGAGTTCTTCGCCAGGTTCAGGTATTGGCTGGTCAGCGGCGGGATGATCACGCGCAGGGCTTGCGGGATAATCACTTTGCGCAGGGTCGGACCGTTGCGCAGGCCCAGGGAGTGGGCGGCTTCGGTCTGGCCGTGGCTGACCGACTTGATGCCCGAACGCACGATTTCGGCGATGAACGCCGCGGTGTACACCGTCAGTGCCAAAGTCAATGCCAGCAACTCGGGAATCAGCACCCAGCCACCAACGAAGTTGAAGCCCTTGAGTTCCGGCATCTCCCAGTGTACTGGCGCGCCGAAGACCAGGGCGCACAGCGCCGGGATCACCAGGAACAACGCCAGGCCGACCCAGAATTTATGGAACGGCTCGCCCGTGGCTTCAAAGCGCTTGTTGGCCCAGCGGGTCATCAGCACGATGGCGACGATGGCCAGCACGACGCTGATCACGAATGGCCAGAACCCGTCCGCCACCAGTGCGGCCGGCATGTTCAGGCCCCGGCTGCTGACAAAGAAGGTGTCGCCGAAGTTATGAGCGGCGCGCGGCCCCGGCATGGTCAGGAACACCGCGAAGTACCAGAACAGGATCTGCAGCAGTGGCGGGATGTTTCGGAAAACCTCCACATACACCGTTGCCACTTTGGCGATGATCCAGTTTTTCGACAGTCGGGCCACGCCGACAATGAAACCGAGAATCGTCGCCAGGATTACGCCGATGAACGTCACCAGCAGAGTGTTGAGCAACCCGATGACAAAGACGCGGGCATAGCTGTCCGCTTCGGTGTAGTCGATCAGGGTTTGAGCGATGCCGAACCCGGCACTGCGCTCCAGAAAGCTGAAGCCGGAGGTGATGCCCCGGTGCTCAAGGTTGGTTTGCGTGTTGTCGAACAGAAACCAGCCCAGTGAAACCACCGCCACAATGGTGACGATCTGAAATACCCAGGCACGCACGCGTGGATCGCTGAGGCTAAGCCTCTGCTTAGGTGCGCCGATTGAATTTTGCATGAAGTGCCCCGCAAAGAATGGAACAGAACATCACCCGGTGGTTGGCCCACCGGGTGATAGAACCATCAGCGCACTGGTGGTGCGTATTGAATGCCGCCGTTGGTCCACAGCGCGTTCAGGCCGCGGTCGATTTCCAGCGGGGTGCCTTTGCCCAGGTTCTTCTCGAACACTTCACCATAGTTGCCGACTTGCTTGACGATCTGGACAACCCAGTCTTTCGGCAGCTTGAGGTCCTTACCATATTCACCATCCGCGCCGAGCATACGGGCGACGTCCGGGTTCTTGGTGGACTTGGCTTCAGCTTCAACGTTCTTGGAAGTGATGCCGGCTTCTTCGGCGTTGAGCATGGCGTAGCCAGTCCAGCGCACAACGGCCAGCCACTCGTCGTCGCCGTTACGCACGACCGGACCCAGTGGTTCCTTGGAAATGGTTTCCGGCAGAACTACGTAGTCCTTCGGCGCGGCCAGCTTGCTGCGCTGGGCGAACAGCTGGGACTTGTCGGAGGTCAGCACGTCGCAACGACCGGATTCCAGCGACTTGGCGCTTTCATCGGAGGTGTCGAAGGTGATCGGGGTGTATTTGAGGCCGTTGCCACGGAAGTAGTCGGAAACGTTCAGCTCGGTGGTGGTACCGGCCTGGATGCAGATGGTTGCACCGTCCAGTTCCTTGGCGCTCTTGACGCCCAGCTTGTTGTTTACCAGGAAGCCGATGCCGTCGTAATAGGTAATGAAGCCTGGAAATTTCAGGCCCATGCCCGCATCACGGGAACTGGTCATGGTGGTGTTGCGCGAAAGGATGTCGATTTCGCCGGACTGCAGCGCGGTGAAGCGCTCCTTGGCGTTCAACTGGCTGAACTTCACCTTGGTCGCATCGCCAAACACGGCAGCAGCAACGGCACGGCAGAAGTCCGCGTCAATGCCCAGAATCACGCCCTTGGCATCTGGGACCGAGAAACCCGGCAAACCATCACTCACGCCACATTGCACAAAGCCTTTCTTCTGTACGGCATCCAGGGTTGCACCCGCCTGAGCGAACCCGCTGACGCCGAGCACTGCTGCTGCAGTCACGACGGCCAGGGTGGATTTCAGTAACTTCATTCAAACCTCCAGTTTTGCTCTTGTTGTGTCGGAGCTCGAGCCCTGTCGCACCCTTATGGGGCATTGCCGACCCTTGTTGGCTTTTTTTAGGGTCAACCGACGTCTGGACCTTCGCTATGAGTCTAATAATGAGAATGCCCTTAAACAGGGCGCCTACTCATCTCTCACCAATCGGCCGAACGGGCTGTAGCCCTTCACGTTCGCGAAGCCCGTAGCGGCTATTGGCGAACATCCATCACCGGATTTCTGATATCCCATGCGTCGCGTCAAGCTGATAGTGTTACCGCGCAGCGTAAGAATCATCACTCAAGCTACCTCAAAGCAAACGCCGTACCACACCGCTGCGCTTGGCCCTTATGTGACACGTCAAGACAAAAACTTTTAACATTGCGACATCTAATTAACTGAGGCACCGGGCCCGCACTGTAATAACGCACTGAATGAGCGCGCCCGCACAGATCTGGAGCACACCATGACCGACCCCTTGATTCTCGAGCCCAGCGGCACCGCCGACGCGTGCGTCATCTGGCTCCACGGCCTGGGCGCCGATCGTTACGACTTCCTGCCGGTGGCCGAAATGCTGCAGCAAAGCCTGCTCACGACACGTTTCGTTCTGCCTCAAGCGCCAACCCAGCCGGTGACCATCAACGGCGGCTACGCCATGCCCAGTTGGTACGACATCCGCGCCCTGAGCCCCGCTCGGGCCATCGACGAGCAGCAACTGGAAGTGTCGGCGCAGCGGGTCATGGACCTGATAGAAGCCCAGCGAGCCCGTGGAATAGACGCCTCGCGGATTTTCCTCGCAGGTTTTTCCCAGGGCGGCGCGGTGGTCTATCACACCGCATTCGTGGAATGGCAGGGTCCATTGGGGGGCGTAGTCGCGCTGTCCACTTATGCACCGACTTTCAGCGAAGAACTGCAATTGTCGGCCAGCCAGCAGCGCATTCCGGTATTGGCGCTACACGGCCAGTACGACGAAGTGGTACTCAACCCCATGGGGCGGACCGCAAAAGAGTATTTGAAACAGCATGGTGTCACCGTGACATGGCAAGAATACCCAATGGGCCATGAAGTGTTACCCGAGGAGATTCGCGACATCGGCACCTGGCTGAGCGAGCGGCTGCGCTAAGCGGGCGCAAGGACATGTCAAGCCCTTGACGATCACACTACGCCGCGCCCGTTTCTTGCATTACACTGGCCGGCGTACATTCCTTAACCAATCGATGAGATGACCGTGCTCAAAGCACTCAAGAAGATGTTCGGTAAAAGCGAGGCCGAGCAGCTCGTGCCTGGCTCCAGCGCACCTGCCCACAGCCCGAGCCGTACCGAGGTGCAAAAAAAACCGCGGCGAGCAACGCCTGTTGCGAACACAGAAAAAGACGCGGCCACCGCGCCTGTTGCCCCTCCGCCGGAACAGACACGCAACGATGCCCCCAAGCCACGCCGCGAGCGCGCCCCAAAACCGCCGGCCGTTGCCTGGAAGCTCGAGGATTTCGTCGTAGAACCCCAGGAAGGCAAGACCCGCTTCCATGATTTCAAACTCGCCCCTGAACTGATGCATGCCATTCAGGACCTGGGCTTCCCGTACTGCACGCCGATCCAGGCGCAGGTGCTGGGGTTCACCCTCGCCGGTAAAGATGCCATCGGTCGTGCCCAGACCGGCACCGGCAAGACCGCTGCGTTCCTGATTTCCATCATCACCCAGTTGCTGCAGACCCCGCCGCCCAAAGAACGCTACATGGGCGAGCCACGGGCGCTGATCATCGCCCCGACCCGCGAACTGGTGGTGCAGATCGCCAAGGACGCCGCCGACCTGACCAAGTACACCGGACTGAACGTGATGACGTTCGTCGGCGGCATGGACTTCGACAAGCAACTCAAGCATCTCGAAGCCCGCCACTGCGACATTCTGGTGGCAACGCCAGGACGTCTGCTGGACTTCAACCAGCGCGGCGATGTGCACCTGGACATGGTCGAGGTGATGGTGCTGGACGAAGCCGACCGCATGCTCGACATGGGCTTCATTCCACAGGTGCGCCAGATCATTCGTCAGACCCCGCCGAAAAGCGAACGCCAGACGTTGCTGTTTTCCGCCACGTTCACCGAAGACGTGATGAACCTGGCCAAGCAATGGACCACCGACCCGTCCATCGTCGAGATCGAGGCGCTGAACGTCGCCAGCGAAAACGTCGAGCAGCACATCTACGCTGTGGCCGGCGCCGATAAGTACAAGCTGCTCTACAACCTGGTCAACGACAACGGTTGGGAGCGGGTGATGGTGTTCGCCAACCGCAAGGACGAAGTACGCCGTATCGAGGAGCGCCTGGTGCGCGATGGCGTCAACGCCGCCCAGTTGTCGGGTGACGTGCCGCAACACAAGCGCATCAAGACGCTGGAAGGCTTTCGCGAAGGCAAGATCCGTGTGCTGGTGGCCACCGATGTGGCCGGCCGCGGGATTCATATCGACGGGATCAGCCACGTGATCAACTTCACCCTGCCGGAAGTGCCGGATGACTATGTGCACCGGATCGGGCGCACAGGTCGCGCAGGGGCCGAGGGCGTGTCCATCAGCTTTGCCGGCGAAGACGATTCCTACCAGTTACCGTCCATCGAGGCGCTGCTAGGGAAAAAGATCAGTTGCGAAACCCCGCCGACCCACCTGCTTCGTCCGGTTGAGCGCAAGCGGCCTTAACCGACGCGACCAGCCAAAAAGCGCAGCCCTGGGTGGCTGCGTTTTTTTTTGACCGGCATATTGCTCGATCAAACTAAAAGTCCATAATAGACAAAATAGTTTACATCAAGCACTCCGGAGTCCCGATGCCCAGCGCGCCGTATGTGATGAACCAAGCCCAGGCCCGAGAGCTTCTCGGCCAAGTCGACGTACCGCAGATTTTACGCAAGCTGTTCCACGACCTTGCCGCCGGACAGGCCGTCCAACCGCCCCAGCAACTTGTGGAGTTTCCCCAAGGCGCCGGGGATTTCATCAACTACCTGGGCGTGCTGGCTGAAGAGCAGGTCTACGGGGTCAAGACCTCACCGTATATCGTGCGCGAGCAAGGTCCAGTGGTGACAGCCTGGACCTTGCTGATGTCGATGCAGACCGGCCAGCCACTGCTGCTGTGCGATGCTGCCGAACTGACGACCGCCCGCACCGCAGCCACCACTGCCGTCGCCGTGGATGCCCTCGCCCCATTCCAGGCCCGGCGCTTGGCAGTCATCGGCAGCGGCGCAGTGGCAAAGGCTCATGTGCAATACGTCAAGGGCCTGCGTGACTGGCAAAGCATCAGCCTCTATTCCCCCAGCCTGCAAAATAAATCGGCGCAAGAGCTTGCTTCGCTCACAGAGCTGGATTCGCGCCTGCAAATCGCTGCCAGCCTTGAAGCGGCGCTGCACGACGCCGATGTGGTGATGCTCTGCACCTCGTCCGCCAAGGCAGTGCTCGACCCGCAGACACTGAGCAAGCCGACGCTGATTACCTCCATCAGCACCAATGCTCCGCGCGCCCACGAAGTGCCACCCCAGAGCCTCAACGACATGGACGTGTTCTGTGACTATCGTCAGACCACTCCAGGATCGGCCGGTGAAATGCTGATTGCCGCTGAACAGCACGGCTGGGACGCGTCACGCCTGGCTGGGGATCTGCCTGAACTGCTCAGCGAACACGTGGCGCGTCCCAACTATGCACGCCATGTGTTCTTCCGCTCCATCGGCCTGGGGTTGGAAGACGTTGCGCTGGCGAATGCGCTTTATCAGCTTCACAACTGACACAGCCAATTTCCCTTGTGGGAGCGAGCCTGCTCGCGATGTGGTGTATCAAATAAATATATGTGTCTGACACACCGCATCGCGAGCAGGCTCGCTCCCACAGGGTTGTACTAACTCCCGGCACCGCGCTCCACAGGAGAGCTTCATGACCTCAGCAGACTTCATCATCATCGGCGGTGGCATCGCCGGTGCTTCCACCGGCTACTGGCTGGCGCCCCATGGTCGGGTCATTGTGCTCGAGCGCGAATCCCATCCGGGTTATCACTCCACCGGGCGTTCAGCGGCGCTGTACACCGCGGCCTATGGCACGCCCCAGGTGCGGGCACTGACCCAGGCCAGCCGTGACTTTTTCGATACGCCGCCGGCCGGTTTCTGCGAACACCCGCTGCTCACCCCACGGGGCGAAATGACCGTGGATTTCACCGGCGACCCGGCCGAGCTGAACAACCAGTACCTCAGCGCCAAGGCCACGGTGCCGCAAATGCAACTGCTCAGCGCCGAAGAGGCCTGTGTGCGACTGCCGATCCTGCGACCGGACAAGGTGCACGGTGCAATCTACGACCCCACGGCTTGTGACATCGACACCGACGCGCTGCACCAAGGCTACCTGCGCGGTATCCGCCGCAACGGCGGTCAGGTGCACACCGACACAGAAGTGCTGGGCCTGAGCCGCGACGATCAGGGGATGTGGCAGGTGGCAACCGCTGGCCAGACCTTCAGCGCGCCAGTAGTGATCAACGCGGCCGGCGCCTGGGCCGATCAGATTGCCGAAATGGCAGGCGCACGCAAGTTGGGCCTGCAACCCAAGCGGCGGGCGGCATTCATTTTTGCCGGCCCCGAGGGCGTGGACATTCATGACTGGCCGATGCTGGTGAGCCTCGACGAGTCGTTCTACATGAAGCCCGACGCCGGCATGTTCCTCGGCTCGCCGGCAAATGCCGATCCGGTGGAACCTCACGACGTGCAGCCTGAAGAACTGGACATTGCCATGGGCATCTACCAGATCGAAGAAGCCACCACCCTGACCATCCGCCGTCCGACCCGCACCTGGGCCGGGTTGCGCAGCTTCGTCCACGACGGCGACCTCTTGTCCGGTTTCGATCCCCAGGTACCGGGGTTGTTCTGGGTTGCGGCCCAGGGCGGCTACGGCATCCAGACGTCCCCGGCCATGGGTCAGGCCAGCGCGGCCCTGGTGCGCGGCGAGCCATTGCCCGAGACCCTGACCCGTTTCGGCCTGAGCACCACCCTGCTGTCGCCGGCACGCCTGGGTTGAACCCGCTCAGGTGACGCATCGCCACGATTGCGGCACACTTCTGCGCGCCCCCGCTTCACGGGGCGCTGACGCTGCCTGGAGCCCTGTCATGAACGCCCCGCTACCTGATCCGACACTGGATAATTTCCGTACCATCGCCGACGCCATCGCCACGCTGTTCTACCCTCACGCCGAAGTGGTGCTGCACGACCTGCGTACGCAGAAAGTCGATTACATCGCCAACAACCTGTCCAAGCGCGTAATAGGGGATGACTCGTCCCTGGAGGACATGCTCAGCGAAGAGATCAGCGAACGGAACATCGGGCCTTACGAAAAACTCAATTGGGACGGGCAGAAAATCCGCAGCCTCAGCAGCGTGCTGCGCGATGCAGGGGGGCGCCCGCTGGCGGTGCTGTGCATCAATCTGAATATTTCGCTGTTCGAGAATGCCAAGGCCGCGCTGGATCTGTTCCTGTCGCCGGGCAAGCTGATCCCGCAGCCGGACTCACTGTTTCGCGATGACTGGCAGGAACGGATCAACACCTTCCTCCACGCTTGGATGCGCGAGCGTCAGTTGAGCCTGAACCTGCTGACCCGCGACCATAAACGCGAACTGGTGCTGGCGCTGCATGCCGAAGGCGCCTTCAAAGGCAAGAGCGCCTCCAACTATGTGGCCAATGTGCTGAACATGGGACGAGCGACGGTTTACAAGCATTTGAAAGAGTTGAAGGGCTAAGATTTGTATTGCCTGGCCTGGCTGGCCTCATCGCGAGCAGGCTCGCTCCCACAGTGGATCTCGTTGAACACAAAAACTGTGTCCGACGCAAATCTCTTGTGGGAGCGAGCCTGCTCGCGATGGCGATCAATCAGTCGCCGTAGATATCCGACTTGAAATACTTGGCCTGGATTTTCTGATACTCACCATTGGCCCGAATCCCGTCGATGGCCTTGTTCAAGTCCGCCACCAGCTCGGTATTGCCCTTACGCACCGCGATACCCGCGCCCTCACCGACGTATTTCGGGTCCTTGAGCTCCGGGCCGACAAACGCGTAGCCCTTGCCCCGGGGCATCGACAGGAAATCTTCCAGCGGGATGGTGTCGGCGAATATTGCGTCCAGCCGACCTGACGCCAGGTCCATGTAGATTTCTTCGTTGTTGCTGTAGCGCTTGACTGTCACGCCCTTGGGTTCGAAGACTTCCGTGGCGAAGCGGTCGGTGGTAGTCGCTCGCTGCACACCCACGGTCTTGCCTTTGAGACTGGCGTACTGGTCATCGACCGCCGCGCCTTCCTTCATGACCAGCCGCGACGAGGTGAAGTAGTACTTGTGGGTAAAATCCACCGACTTCTTGCGCTCTTCGGTGATCGTCATGGACGACAGCGCCATGTCGATTTTTTTCACCTTGAGCGACGGAATCAGTCCGTCAAACTCGCTCTCGATCCACTGACACTTGACCTTCATCTGCGCGCATAGCGCATTGCCAATGTCATAGTCAAACCCCTCGATCTTTCCTTCGGAGGTCTTGGAAGCAAACGGCGGATAAGCCGCTTCGATGCCGATGCGCAAAGTTTTTTCGGCGGCAAACAGGCTGCTGGAGGCCAGCAGGCTCAAGGCCAGGCCGGTGATGAGGGGGAGTTTTTTCATGATCGATCTCGCGCGGGTTGTTGTTGGTTTTGGCAGAGAAAGGTGAAGCGACGGACTTTTGTGTACTTATAAATCCATACTGGACTTTAATGTACATATCGTCAATCAGTCAGGCAGCGGAATTTGATGTGCGGCTGAGGACCTAATCGCGAGCAGGCTCGCTCCCACAGGGGCCTGCGTCGGACACACATGTTGTGCACAACAAAGAACCACTGTGGGAGCGGGCTTGCTCGCGAAGGCGGATTCACAGCCTCCAGATGACTAACAGGCGATCTACCGCTTCCAGCGATCCGCCGCGGCATGATCACTGTCGCGCCCTTCGACCCAGCGCGGACCATCAGCGGTGTTTTCCTTTTTCCAGAACGGCGCGCGGGTCTTGAGGTAGTCCATGACAAAGGCGCAGGCGTCGAATGCCGCCTGGCGATGGGCACTGGCGGCCGCCACGAAGACGATCGGTTCGCCCGGTTCCAGGGCGCCGATGCGGTGCAACACCTCCAGCTTGAGCAACGGCCAACGCTGCTCGGCCTCGACGGCGATCTTGCCCAAGGCTTTTTCCGTCATGCCTGGGTAATGCTCCAGGAACATCCCCGACACATCGAGGCCGTCATTGAAGTCACGCACGTAGCCGACAAAACTCACCACCGCTCCCACGCCGACATTGGCTGCGTGCATCGCGTTGACTTCGACGCCCGGGTCGAACGGATCGGCTTGCACACGAATCGCCATGGCTCAGCCTCCGGTCACGGTGGGAAAGAATGCCACTTCGTCACCATCGACCAGTGGCTCGTCGAGCTGGCACAGGTCTTCGTTGCGGGCGCACATCAGGTTTTGCTCTTTCAACACGTCGAAACCTTCACGCGCGGCCAACAGTGCTCGAACGTCGTCCACCGTGGAGAAATCGCCCTCGACCCTCTGCGAGTCAACGCCCAACGCTTCGCGATAACGCGCAAAGAACTTCACGGTAATGTTCATGACGCATCCGCCTGGAAGTGGCCGCTCTTGCCGCCGAGTTTCTCCAGCACCCGCACGCCTTCGATGGTCATGCCCCGATCCACGGCTTTGCACATGTCATAGATCGTCAACGCGGCAACGCTGGCGGCGGTGAGCGCCTCCATCTCCACCCCGGTCTGCCCCGACAGTTTGCAACGGGCAACGATGCGCACCCGGTCCTCGCCTTCGGCATTGAGCTCGACCTTGACGCTGGTGAGCATCAGCGGATGGCAGAGCGGAATCAGATCACTGGTTTTTTTCGCCGCCTGAATTCCGGCAATCCGCGCAACGGCGAACACATCGCCTTTGGGATGACCACCGCTGACGATCATCCGCAGCGTTTCGGGCAGCATGCGCACAAAGGCCTCGGCCGTGGCTTCACGGAACGTCACGGCCTTGTCGGTCACGTCGACCATGTTAGCGCGACCTTGGGAATCGAGATGAGTCAGCACGGGGTTACTCCTGATCGGGAGCATCGATTGTAAACCCGTGAGTCAGATTCCGGCACGCTTGATTGTCGCACCCGCACACAGGCCCCCTGTAGGAGCTGCCGAAGGCTGCGATCTTTTGATCTTGGTCTTTCACTTTCGACTCAATTGTTTGGGGAAAGATCGCAGCCTCGTTGCACTCGACAGCTCCTACGGACGTTGTAAGCACAAAAAAACCGGGCGATGTTGAGATCGCCCGGTTTGGGTGGGGTTACAGGTGAGATTCGGCGTATTCGGCCAGGATCGAGCGCGGTACGCCCTGCAGAGTGATGTGGACCCCGTTGGGGAAGTCTTTGAAGCGTTCGGTCAGGTAGGTCAGCCCGGAACTGGTCGCGGACAGGTAAGGGGTGTCGATCTGTGCCAGGTTGCCCAGGCACACCACTTTGGAACCGGCGCCGGCACGGGTGATGATGGTTTTCATCTGGTGCGGGGTGAGGTTCTGGCATTCGTCGATCAGGATCAGGCTCTGCTGGAAGCTGCGGCCGCGAATGTAGTTGAGGGATTTGAACTGCAACGGCACTTTGCTGAGGATGTAATCGACGCTGCCATGGGTGCTTTCGTCATCCATGTGCAAGGCTTCGAGGTTATCGGTGATAGCGCCCAGCCAAGGCTCCATTTTTTCCGCTTCGGTGCCGGGCAAAAAGCCGATTTCCTGGTCCAGACCCTGCACGCTACGGGTGGCGATGATGCGCCGGTAGCGCTTGCTGACCATGGTCTGTTCGATGGCGGCGGCCAGGGCCAGGATGGTCTTGCCGGAACCGGCGGCGCCGGACAGGTTGACCAGGTGGATATCCGGGTCGAGCAAGGCAAACAGGGCCAGGCTCTGGTAGATATCCCTCGGCTTGAGGCCCCAGGCCTCCTGATGCAGCAGGGGTTCCTGGTGCAGATCGAGAATCAGCAGCTTGTCGACCTGGATTTCCTTGATCCAGCCGACGAAACCCTGCTCGTCGATGATGAACTCATTGATGTGCACCGCCGGCAGATTGTCGATCAACTGCACCTGATGCCAGGTGCGACCATGGTCCTGACGGGTCTCGACCTTGCTCACCCGGTCCCAGAAGGAGCCGGTCATGGTGTGATAACCGTTGGGCAGCAGTGATACATCGTCGACCAACTGGTCGGTGCTGTAGTCCTCCGCCGCGATCCCGCAGGCGCGGGCCTTGAGGCGCATGTTGATGTCTTTGGTCACCAGCACCACGGCCTGATCCTGGTTACGCGCGTGCAGGTCGATCAACTGGTTGATGATGATGTTGTCGTTCAGGTGTTCGGGCAGCACCAGGTTGGGTTCGGTGCGCTTGCTCATCAGGATCGAGAGCAGGCCCTTGGGACCACTTTTGCCACGCTGGATCGGCACCCCCAGTTCAACGTCCTCGGGCGAGGCGTCTCCCAGGGTCTTGTCGATCAGGCGGATCGCCTGCCGGCATTCGGCGGCGACGCTGTGATGCCCGCTCTTGAGCTTGTCCAGCTCCTCGAGCACGGTCATCGGGATGGCAACATGGTGTTCTTCGAAGTTCAGGAGTGCGTTTGGATCGTGGATCAATACGTTGGTATCGAGTACATACAGGATTGGCTGGTTGGAGGAAGGGCTACGTCCGTGGTCATCCATACTCGGTCACCTTTGTGGGGGCCATTCGACGCAATACCGTGACAGTGCTGCGCCTCGAGGTAGCCACCGAATTCACCCGCAAGGCTTGAGGTGAACTGCACACAACTGGGTCTTGGAAGACGCCACCTGTGTTGCAGGTTTCGGCGGTCTGACTTCTTGATACTCCAAAACACATGACAGGAAAAAGCACTTTGACGCTTTTTTGAAGTTTATTTTTCAGAGTGACGAATAACCCTTGGCGTTGTGGCGTTGCGCCGTTAAAGTCGGAAGTCCGGTCGTCATGAAAGTGCGCCGAATTCTCCTCTTCCCCCCGTGTTTCCGGGCCTTTGGCCAAATCAGCGAAACGCGACCCGACAATCTTCCCAGCCGATCCCGCTTTGCGCCGTTTGCGTAATGAGCCAGGGTAGTGCCGTTTTCAGCGCATCCTGCTTGACGTTGAAATTGATCACGCCGCGGCGCCACAACAGCATTAGGGTCAGTGTGCGCTGGGCGCTTTGCTCGGGGTTGAGCCGGCCGGCGCTATCCTGGGGATCGATATCCCAGAGCGCCACTTGCAGGCCCTGGTTGCGGAAAAATGCGCCGGCATCGCCACGACGCTGGCCCTGGGGCGGGCGGAACAGCGGCACGTAGTTTTCCGGCAGCTTGCCCTTGACCAGATCGACGCTGCGCCGCACTGAGTCCTGCCAGTCCTGCCAATGGCTGTGGGAGCGGAACTCCCAACCCTGGACACCGACGCATTGCCCCGAATACAAGGCCTGGAGGTGGTTGACCGAGCGCTCGGCAAGCCGCGCCTGGATGTCCTTGCCCAGCACGAAGAAAGTGCCGTTCATGTTCGACTTGCGCAGGTATTCAGTCAGCCACGGGGTATTGTCCGGCGTGATGTTGGCCGCGCTGTCGAAGGTCAGCAGGAACAGCCGGTCATTCAGATCATCACCGTTGCGTTCGTAATCGCCGAAACGCGCGATTTCGCTGCTGGTCTGCGGAAACAACGCGGCCTTGCGCAACAGCTCGTCCAGGTATTGAGTGTGGAAGATCCGGCTCGGCTCAGCCCACTTGATGTAATAGGAGTTTTCATCGAGCGTGAGCCTGCCCGCCTCTTCGCGCAACGTCGCCAGGTCTTCCACCAGAAAACAGAACGAAGCGTCCTGATCGCAGCTTTGCTGGGCGAAGTTGTAGTTGCTCAGCAGTCGCTGCCACAACCGCGCGCGCAGGGTGTCGATCGCCGCCATATTGATTGTGCGCAGCCCCAGGTGCTGCTTGAGGGCGATTTCGTCCATGGCATCGGTGTCCAGCAGGACCCGGGCGAACATCAGGATCTCGGCTCGCGAGGCCACGTCGAACAGCGTCGGGCTGGTGAGCTGCTCCGGCCAGGTGCTGCGGTCCAGAGTGGCGATGTCGTTGGGTGCGGCAGTGGCCGCAAAACTCAGGAACCAGGCCGACAATAGAAGGACGATGCGCAAAAGGGATGTCTCCATAACGAAACCCGCGCGGCATCATAGCTGATCTAGCCAAACCCAACGCGGCGGGGAAGCCGTTGTGGCGAGGGTGCTTTTGTGGCGAGGGGATTTATCCCCGCTGGGCTGCGCAGCAGCCCCCTAATGAAAGGATTGCAATCAACCTCATGACCGAGCCGTCAGCCTTGAGGCTGCTTCGCAGCCCAGCGGGGATAAATCCCCTCGCCACAGGACAGGGGCACCTCCTATGAACTCCAGCATAATCCCGCCCACCGATCACCTATCACCCCAATAGCTGGAGTCCACCCGGACAACCCCCTAGAATCGCCGCACCTTTGAAGGAGACGATTGCATGCTGATGGTGATTTCCCCCGCCAAGACCCTCGATTACGAAACTGCGCCGGCCACCGAGCGTTTTACCCAGCCGCAATACCTGGATCACTCCCAGGCGTTGATCGAGCAATTGCGCGAACTTTCTCCGGCGCAAATCAGTGAGCTGATGCACGTTTCCGACAAGATCGGCGGCCTCAATGCCGCACGGTTCGGTAGTTGGACCCCGGCGTTTACTCCGGCCAATGCCAAACAGGCTCTGCTGGCTTTCAAGGGTGATGTGTACACCGGCCTCGATGCACAAAGCTTTGCCGAAGCCGATTTCGACTATGCCCAGGAGCATCTGCGCATGCTCTCCGGTCTTTATGGCCTGCTGCGCCCTTTGGACCTGATGCAACCCTATCGCCTGGAGATGGGCACCAAGCTGGCCAATGCCAGAGGCAAGGACCTTTATGCGTTCTGGGGCCCGCGTATCAGTGAGTGGCTTAACGAAGCGTTGGCCGACCAGGGTGACGACATACTGTTGAACCTGGCCTCCAATGAATACTTCTCGGCGGTCAAACGCAGCGTGCTCAAAGCGCGAGTCATTGATACCGAGTTCAAGGACCTGAAGAACGGCCAGTACAAAATCATCAGTTTCTACGCCAAGAAGGCCCGTGGCCTGATGAGCCGTTTCGTGATTCAGGAACGCATCAACGATCCGGCAGCACTCAAGCAGTTCGATGCCCAGGGCTACCGTTTCAATGCCCAACAATCGAGCGCGGACAAACTGGTGTTCCTGCGTGACCATGCCCCCGAATAAAGCACATCCTTATATGGCCCCTTGATCAGGGGCCTTGATCAAACCCGAACACGTCATCTAACTTTCCCGCCCACCTCGTCAGTTCCATGACGCCAATAAATCGCCCCCTCCCCTCGCTAACTTTTGTTTCACTCGACATCTGTCAGTTTTTTACGTAGTGGCACCAAATTTTTTATTCGGTAGTGGCACAAAAATATCTCCCCCCCTTAACTCCCCGTTATCAAAGGTCAAAATGGCAAGTGCCATCATCATGAGGTCAGTGCCATCTTTCATAATATTTCGAAAAATTTCGAAAATCGCGATGAGCGGATCGGAACTATGTGAAATTGCACGGCTCATACCACCCGTAACGATTCTCACGGAGCGTGTAAGAGAAGACTTACATAGGCCGTCGATCCAAGTAACCAAGTTGTCATGGCAATTTAGTGAAACGGTCGCCTATTTGGATCCATCTTATAAAGGACAGGAGATAACGCACCATTACTATCCCCTACAAGGCCAAGGCTGCGCCCCTATAACGTGCTCACCCGAGCACACAAGCTTCTGATTTTGTGGGCTTTTTGCCAGGGATCAGAGGTGAAGGACCTTTGCACGAGCGTTCCCGAATACGAGGACTGGCTGCATAACAGGGCAGGTCATAACAACTAGGCCGCATTGCGCACAACTTGAGTGCACTTATTTAGACACTCGGAACTTAAGTATGCCTGCACACGGCACTGTGGCGCCTGCATTCCACACTTCCGAGTGCACTATGACCGCTGAACACTATTAACTCCGGCCATTTAATGGCGTGAAAAACAGAGGTAAATGCGATGCGCATTAGCATATTTGGTTTGGGTTACGTCGGTGCAGTATGTGCCGGTTGCCTGTCTGCACGGGGCCATGATGTCGTTGGCGTAGATGTCGCCAAAGACAAAATCGACATGATCAACGCCGGTAAATCGCCGATCGTTGAACCCGGTCTGGGCGAGCTGTTGGCACAAGGTATCGAAACAGGCCGTCTGCGCGGAACCACCAACTTCGCCGAAGCGATTCGTGATACTGACCTGTCGATGATTTGCGTCGGTACACCGAGCAAGAAGAACGGCGATCTGGAACTCAACTACATCGAAGCGGTGTGCCGCGAGATCGGTTTTGTCCTGCGCGACAAGACCACCCGCCACACCATCGTGGTTCGCAGCACCGTACTGCCAGGCACCGTGGCGAATGTGGTCATCCCGATTCTGGAAGACTGCTCCGGCAAAAAGGCCGGTGTCGATTTCGGCGTCGCGGTCAACCCTGAGTTCCTGCGTGAAAGCACCGCGATCAAGGACTACGACCTGCCACCGATGACCGTCATCGGCGAGTTCGACAAAGCCTCCGGCGACGTTCTGCAATCGCTGTACGAAGAGCTCGATGCGCCGATCATCCGCAAGGACATCGCTGTCGCCGAGATGATCAAGTACACCTGCAACGTCTGGCACGCCACCAAGGTGACCTTCGCCAACGAGATCGGCAACATCGCCAAGGCCGTCGGCGTCGATGGTCGTGAAGTGATGGACGTGGTCTGCCAGGACAAGACCCTGAACCTGTCCCAGTACTACATGCGCCCAGGCTTTGCATTCGGCGGCTCGTGCCTGCCAAAGGACGTTCGCGCCCTGACCTACCGCGCCAGCTCTCTGGACGTGGAAGCGCCGCTGCTCAATTCGCTGATGCGCAGCAACGAATCCCAGGTGCAGAACGCCTTCGACATCGTTTCCAGCCACGACAAGCGCAAGGTCGCCCTGCTGGGCCTGAGCTTCAAGGCCGGCACCGACGACCTGCGTGAAAGCCCACTGGTAGAACTGGCGGAAATGCTGATCGGCAAGGGTTTCGACCTGAAGATCTACGACAGCAACGTCGAATACGCCCGCGTCCACGGTGCGAACAAGGATTACATCGAGTCGAAGATCCCTCACGTCTCGTCCTTGCTCAACGCTGACTTCGACTCGGTGATCGACAGCTCCGACATCATCATCCTGGGCAACCGCGACGAGAAGTTCCGCGCGCTGACCGAAAACGTACCGGAAGGCAAGCAGGTCATCGACCTGGTTGGCTTCATGTCCAAGGCCACCAACCCGAGTGGCCGGACCGAAGGCATCTGCTGGTAAGTCTGTTTGCCGGCCGGGGCAACGCCCCGGCCGGCCTTTCGCCTGCCTTAACCCATCGGGCCGCCCACAAGGCCCGCCCGAGATAGAGACGGATGCAGATTATGCACAGGCTAAAGCACGGCCTGCTTCAGGCCGCCGGTTGGCTGTTTTACTTGAGTTTATTGATGGGCATCGCCATGGCGTTGCCCACGTCCACGTTCGACTCCGAATCCAAGGATTTCATTTTCTTGATCGGCGCCGTGGGCATCTGGCGTTACTCCATGGGAGCGACGCATTTCGTGCGCGGCATGATCTTCCTGTACATCGTCTACCCGCATCTGCGCCGCAAGGTACGCAAGCTGGGCAAGGCGGCGGATCCGTCCCACGTGTACCTGATGGTCACCAGCTTCCGGATCGACGCGCTGACCACCGCCCAGGTCTACAGCTCGGTGATTCGCGAGGCCATCGACTGCGGGCTGCCCACTACCGTGGTCTGCTCCATCGTGGAGATGTCCGACGAATTGCTGGTCAAGAGCCTTTGGGCGCGCATGAACCCGCCAGAGCGCGTCAAGCTGGACTTCGTGCGCATCCCTGGCACCGGCAAGCGTGACGGCCTGGCCTTCGGTTTCCGCGCCATCTCCCGCCACTTGCCGGACGACCGTGCAGTGGTCGCGGTGATCGATGGCGATACCGTGCTCGCCGAAGGCGTGGTGCGCAAGACCGTGCCGTGGTTCCAACTGTTCGGCAACGTCGGCGGCCTGACCACCAACGAGTTCTGCGAAGTGCGCGGCGGCTACATCATGAGCGAATGGCACAAACTGCGCTTCGCTCAGCGCCACATCAACATGTGCTCCATGGCCCTGTCCAAGCGTGTGCTGACCATGACCGGCCGCATGTCGGTGTTCCGCGCCACTGTGGTCACCAACCCGGACTTCATCGCCGACGTGGAAAGCGACTCGCTGCAACACTGGCGCCTGGGCCGCTTCAAGTTTCTCACCGGCGACGACAAGTCGAGCTGGTTCAGCCTGATGCGTCTGGGCTACGACACGTTCTACGTACCCGATGCGGCGATCAATACCGTCGAGCATCCGCCGGAAAAAAGCTTCATCAAGGCCAGTCGCAAGCTGATGTTCCGCTGGTATGGCAACAACCTGCGGCAGAACTCCCGGGCACTGGGCCTGGGCATGAAGCGTCTGGGTCTGTTCACCTCGGTGGTGCTGTTCGACCAGCGCGTGTCGATGTGGACCTCGCTGCTGGGCCTGACCGTGGCACTGATTGCCAGCTTCAAGTACGGCACCGCATTCATCCTGGTGTACCTGCTGTGGATCGGCATCACCCGGTTGCTCTTGACCCTGTTGCTGTCGTGCTCCGGCCACCGGATCGGTCCGGCCTACCCGGCGATTCTCTATTACAACCAGATCGTTGGCGCGCTGGTGAAGATCTACGTGTTCTTCCGCCTCGACCAACAGTCCTGGACTCGCCAGCCCACCCATCTGACCCGTGATCTCGCCAGCTTTCAACGTTGGTTCAACACTTGGTCGTCTCGGACCATGACCTTCTCCGCCGGCAGCGTGTTTGTTGCCGTGCTGCTGATGATGGTCTGACCGAACTCGCCTGAATTAACTAGGAAATCGCCCCTATGAACACCGCCGTGAATGTCAACGTAGTGCATGAATCCGAAGCCCAGCGCCAACACGCCCGAGTGAAAATCCCGGCCAAGTTGCGTTTCTTCGGTCCCGACCGTACGCCCATGGAGGTCAAGGTCCTGGACCTGTCCGCCGGAGGCCTGTGCTTCAACGCCGGCCAGATGCCGCTCAAGGTGGGCGAGGCGTACAAGGGTCGCCTGCAATTCGTGATCGACAACCTTGGCCTGGCCATGGACGTGGAACTGCAGGTTCGCTCCTACGACCGCCAGACCGGTCGCACCGGCTGCCAGTTCCAGAATCTGGAGCCTCGGGACATCTCGACGCTGCGTCACATCATCACCTCGCACCTGGCCGGCGACATCGTCGGCGTCGGCGATGTGCTGGCGACGTTGCAACGCGACAACTTCACCAAGGCGCGCAAGCAGAAGGATGACAACGGTGGCATGACCGCCCTGGGTCGCCTGCGGGCCGTGACCTTCAGCCTGGCGATTTTTATCGTCGGCCTGGCGGCGTTCGGCTTCATCTTCAAGTCGGTGTACGGCATGTACTTCGTCAGCCACGCCCAGGCGGGCCTGGTGAACGTACCGGGCACGTCCATCACCATGCCGCGTGACGGCACCGTGCAGAGCCTGGTCCAGGCCGACGGCGTGGCCGCGAAAGGTGCCCCGTTGGCCACGTTCAGCACCAGCATGCTCGATGTGCTCAAGGGCCATCTGGACGACAACCAGCTGCAACCGTCCAAGGTCGAGGAACTGTTCGGCAAGCAAATGACCGGCACCCTGACCTCGCCGTGCGACTGCATCGTGGCCCAGCAACTGGTGTCCGACGGTCAGTACGCCAGCAAGGGTGACGTGATCTTCCAACTGGTCCCACGGGGCACCGAAGCCAACGTCGAAGCACGCTTCTCCTATCGCCAGTTCAGCGACGTGCGCCCAGGCACCCCGGTCAGCTTCCAGGTTGCCGGCGAAGACACCACCCGTACCGGCAAGATCGTCAGCAGCACCAGCCTGAAAAGTGCCGACCTGTCGTCCGATATCCGTGTACTGATCCAGCCTGACGAACCCCTGGACAGCTCGCTGGCTGGCCGGCCGGTAGAAGTCACCAGTGACCGTGGCCCGAACCTGAACTGGCTGATCGACAAAGCCATGGCTGTCGGTATTTAAGTCGAGGACATGCCCGTGACGACTCCACAAAAAAACAAAACGCCGCATTCCCTGTGGGAGCGAGCCTGCTCGCGATGGGATAAGTGCGGTGTGCCTGGTGTACCGAGCGGCCTGCATCGCGAGCAGGCTCGCTCCCACACAAGTGCCTTCTGCGCGCTGGCGCTGGCCGTGAGCCTGGCCGGCTGCGCGGGCCTGCCCGACCAGCGCCTGGCCAACGAGGCCCTCAAGCGCGGTGACACCACGCTGGCGCAGCAGAACTATCAGCAACTGGCAGACCTGGGCTACAGCGAAGCCCAGGTCGGCCTGGCCGACATCCAGGTGGACAGCCGAGACCCCGAGCAGATGAAAAAAGCCGAGGCGACTTACCGCGCCGCGGCCGATATCTCGCCACGGGCCCAGGCTCGCCTGGGCCGCCTGCTGGTGGCCAAACCCGGCTCCAGCGAAGCGGAAAAGCACGAAGCCGAAGGCCTGTTGAAGAAAGCCTTCGCCAACGGTCAGGGCGGCACCCTCATCCCGCTGGCGATGCTGTACCTGCAATATCCTCAAAGCTTCCCGAACGTCAACGCTCAGCAGCAGATCAGCCAATGGCGCAGTGCCGGTTACCCGGAAGCGGGCCTGGCGCAGATTCTGCTCTATCGCACCCAGGGCACCTACGACCAGCATCTGGATGAAGTGGAAAAAGTCTGCAAGGCCGCATTGGCTACCACCGACATCTGCTACGTCGAACTGGCCACGGTCTATCAGAAACGCGGCCAGCCTGAACAGCAGGCCGAGTTGCTCAAGCAAATGCAGGCCGGTCATCAGAGTGGCACCGTGTCCGCCCAGCGCGTGGACAGCGTCGCCCGCGTCCTGGCCGATGCGAACCTGGGCAAGACCGACGAAAAGACCGCACAGTCGTTGCTCGAAGGCATCGCCCCTGGCTATCCCGCTGCCTGGGTCAGCCTGGCGCAGATTCTCTACGACTTCCCCGAGTTGGGTGACGTCGACAAGATGATGCAGTACCTGGAAAACGGCCGCGCCGCCGATCAGCCGCGTGCCGATCTGTTGCTGGGCAAGCTGTACTACGAAGGCAAGTGGGTACCGGCTGACGCCAAGGTCGCCGAAGCGCATTTCCAGAAAGCCGTTGGCCGCGAAGTGGCCGCCGATTACTACCTGGGCCAGATCTATCGCCGTGGTTACCTGGGCCAGGTGTACTCGCAAAAGGCCCTGGACCATCTGCTCAAGGCCGCGCGCAACGGCCAGAACAGCGCTGACTTCGCCATCGCCCAGTTGTTCTCCCAAGGCAAGGGCACCAAGCCCGACCCGGTCAATGCTTATGTGTTCAGTCAGTTGGCCAAGGTCCAGAACACCCCGCAAGCCATCGAGCTTGCCCAGACCCTCGAAGCCCAATTACCGCCGAACCAGCTTGCACAAGCCCAGCGCCTGCTACAACAAGAGCAGGCCATTCGCGGCGCCATGAGCCCCGATACGCTGGAACTGCAAGCCCTAAAAGAAGATGACGGCGAGGAACCTCTATGAAGCCTTTGAAGCTCAATCCTTTTGTGCAGGCCGGTATTGGCCTGTCGTTTGCCCTGCTGTGGTCCTGCCCGACCCTGGCGGCCCTGACTGAAGACCAGAACTTCGGCCTGGACGTGAAAATCACCGCCCAGTCCGAAGACGATCGCGACCTCGGCACCCAGCGCGGCGGCGACGTCAACGGTATCGGTCTGGACCTGCGTCCATGGATCTACGGTGAGCGCGGTGCCTGGAGCGCCTACGCCATGGCCCAGGCCGTGACGTCTACCGACACCATCGAGACCGACACCCTGCAACAGTCCGATGACGCAACCGCGCAAACCGACAGCGGTGATCGCGAAGTCAAGAAGAACTACCTGGCCATGCGCGAGTTCTGGATTGGCTATCGGGGCCTGACCCCTTACCCGGGCGAGCAGCTGAAGTTCGGTCGCCAGCGCCTGCGCAACGAAGACGGCCAATGGCGCGACACCAATATCGAAGCCCTGAACTGGACCTTCGACACCACCTTGTTGCGGGCCAACCTGGGTGTTGCCGAGCGTTTCAGCGAATACCGCACCGACCTCAAGGAGTTGGCGCCCGACGACAAGGACCGCCTGCACGTCTACGGTGACGTGGGCTACCAGTGGATGCCAGGCCAGTGGGCCGGGATCCGCGCCCACCACACCCACGACAATGGCAGCCTCGATTACCCGACCCCGGGCGAAGCCACCGACTCCCTGGACAAGACCCAGAACGGTGACCTGTCCTGGCTGGGCCTGGAAGCCAATAGCGACGCCTACAACTGGCGCAATACCAACACCGTCAACTACTGGGCCAGCCTCACCGGCATGACCGGCGATCGCGACACCGTCAACCCGCTCAACGCCGACGGCACGCGCCCCGCCCAACTCAAGCGCAGCGACGACGTCGATGGCTGGGCCACCGATCTGGGTATCCGCCTGCGCCTGGACCCGCAGTGGCAAGTCGGCGCGGCCTATGCCCGCGCCAGCGAGGACTACGAACAGAACGGTCTGCAAAGCAACCGCTCGAACTACACCGGCACCCGCTCGCGCGTCCACCGTTTCGGTGAAGCCTTCCGTGGCGAAATGGCCAACACCCAGAGCGCCAGCCTGTTCGGTTCCTGGCAGTTGCGTGACGAATACGACGCAAGCCTTGTGTACCACAAGTTCTGGCGCGTAGACGGCAACAAGCCGGTGGGCAGTAACGGCATCAACGCGGTGCAAAACAACACCGACGATGTGACCGGCGCGATCCTGTCCACCTCGTCCCTGCCACTGCGCGACGGTAACAAGGACCTGGGCCAGGAAGTCGACCTGGTGGTCACCAAGTACTTCAAGCAAGGCCTGCTGCCGGCGGCGCTGAGCCAGTCCATCGACGAGCCGTCGGCGCTGGTGCGCTTTCGTGGCGGTGTGTTCAAGCCTGGCGACGCCTACGGCAAAGAGGTCGATTCATACATGCATCGCGCCTTTGTCGACGTGATCTGGCGCTTCTGATGCGAATGACCATGGGAGTGCCCGATATGAACCGCTACCTCAGGAACAGCCAGGCGATGAAAGGTTCGATCAGCCTGTTGGCCGCAGCGATGCTGCTGGCCGGCTCGTCGGCGTTCGCCAACGTTGAACCGGTGGTCAAACCGGGCAACGTGGTCAAGGAACTGCAACAAGCCAAGACCTACACCGTCAGCAGCGCGCCGACCGCTCCGCTGGAACTGGCGGCGCCGACCCTGCCCGACCTCACAGGCTTCACCGCCGAAGCGGCCGCGGCCAAGATCGTGCGCAGCAAGCCCGGCAAGGTCAGCGTACGCCGGATGATGCAGGAAAACGCCTTGAAGGACTTCATCGGCGGCGACAACAAGATGGCCGAGTGGGTGGTGCGCCAGCACGGCATCCCCCAGGCCATCTTCATCGACGATGGCTACATGAACCTCAAGGACCTGGCCAAGAAAGTGCCCAAGCAGTACCTCAAGGAAACCTCGCCGGGTGTCTTCCTGGCCAGGATCCCCATTGTGGTGGGTGAAAAAGGCATCCTGGAAATCGACCAACAGACCCAGGAACTGCGCCTGTCCCAAGAGGGCGGCTCGTTCCTGGTCAACGATGGAAAGATGTTCATCCGCGACACCAAGGTCACCGGCTGGCGCGAAAAGGACAATGGCCCCGCCACGTTCCGCTCGGCCAACGAATTCCGTCCGTTCCTGCTGTCCTGGGGCGGCACCGAGACTTACATCGTCAATACCAAAATGGCCAGCTTCGGCTACGCCAACAGTAAGTCATACGGGGTGAGTATTTCCCAGTACACGCCCAACATGGCCAAGGTCCTCAAGCGCCCGGAACCGACCGGCTGGATCATCGATTCCGAGTTCTCGGACATGTGGTACGGCTTCTACTGCTACGAAACCAACGACTTTGTGGTCAAGGGCAACACCTACAAGGACAACATCGTCTACGGCATTGACCCCCACGACCGTTCCCATCGGCTGATCATCGCCGACAACACTGTCTACGGGACCAAGAAGAAGCACGGGATCATCATTTCCCGTGAGGTCAACGACAGCTTCATTTTCAACAACCGCAGCTACGACAACAAACTCTCGGGCCTGGTGATCGACCGTAACAGCGTGAACAACGTGATCGCCTACAACGAGATCTACAAGAACCACACCGACGGCATCACGCTGTACGAGAGTGGTGACAACCTGTTGTGGGGCAACAAAGTGATCAGCAACCGGCGCCACGGCATCCGGATTCGTAACAGCGTGAACATCCGCCTTTACGAAAACGTCTCCATGGCCAACGGCCTGACCGGCCTTTACGGCCACATCAAGGACCTGTCCGACACCGACCGGGACATCAAGCTCGACCCGTTCGACGCCCAGGTCTCGCTGATCGTGGTCGGTGGCGAACTGGCTGCCAACGGCAGCGGCCCATTGTCCATCGACTCTCCGTTGAGCGTTGAGCTGTACCGCGTGTCCATGCTCGCGCCGACCAAATCCAGCGGCATCAGCTTCTCGGGGATCCTGGGCGAGCGCCAGGATGAAATTCTCGACCTGCTGGTGCGCCAGCAGAAAGCCGTGCTGATCGACCCTGTCGAACGCCAGACCGAAATGCGGGACTGAGGATGACCTTTATGAACCCACAGATGATCAAACTTCTGGGCCTGTCCGCCCTGACTGCCGGCATTCTCGCCGCCACCAGCGGCGCGCGCGCCGATGAAATCACGGCCCCCACGTTTACTGCCGAACCGTGCTGCAACCTGTGCCCTGCTGCCCATGACGCGAAGAACTACACCACGCGCTATCAGCAGAACTTCACCACGCTGGTGCAGGCCCAGGGCGATTGGCTGTTCCGTACCCAGGAAGACCTGCGTACCGAATTCGACACCACCCCGGCCGGCTACAAGCGCATGCAACAGTTGCACGATGCCTTCAAGAAAAAAGGCGTTGAGTTGGTGCTCGTCTACCAACCGACCCGGGGTCTGGTGAACCGCAACAAACTCAACCCCCAGGAAAAGGCCAGCTACGACTTCGACAAAGCCCTGACCAACTACAAAACCATGCTCGGGCGCTTCGCGCAGATGGGTTATGTGGTGCCTGACCTGTCGCCGCTGACCAACGAAAACCTGCCCGACACCCTGCCGGCCCACGATTTCTACTTCCGTGGCGACCAGCACTGGACCCCTTATGGCGCCCAGCGCACGGCGAAGATCGTGGCCGAGAAGGTCAAGCAGATCCCGGCCTTCGCCGACATCCCCAAGCAGGAATTCGAAACCAAGAAGTCCGGCCGCATGGGCAAGACCGGCACTCTGCACAACATGGCCGGTCAGCTGTGCGGCACCAGCTACGCGATCCAGTACATGGACCAGTTCACCACCGAGCCGAAAGGCGAAGCCGGCGGCGGCGATCTGTTCGGCGATTCCGGTGATCCGCAGATCACCCTCGTGGGCACCAGCCACAGCGGCAAAAACTACAACTTCGCCGGCTTCCTGCAAGAAGCCATCGGCGCCGACATCCTCAACGTCGCCTTCCCCGGTGGCGGTCTGGAAGGCGCGATGATCCAGTATCTGGGCAGCGAAGAATTCCAGAAGAGCCCGCCGAAAATCCTCATCTGGGAGTTCTCGCCGCTGTATCGCCTGGACCAGGAAACCATCTACCGCCAGATGATGGCGCTGCTGGACAACAATGGTTGCGAAGGCAAGCCCGCGCTGATGAGCAGCAAAACGGCGCTCAAGCCCGGCAAGAACGAATTGATGGTCAACAGCAAGAACATGGACCTGCGTAACGGCAGCCACCAGATCGATATCCGCTTCGCCGATACCTCGGTGAAAACCCTGCAAGCCACCCTCTGGTACATGAATGGGCGCCACGAGGATATCAAGATCGAAAAACCGGACACTTCCGAAACCGACGGACGTTTCGCCTTCCAATTGCGTACCGATGAGGACTGGGCTTCCCAGAACCTGCTGGCTGTAGAAGTCCAGGGACCTGAAGCCGGTGCCGAGCCACAGCAAATCGAAGCGAAAGTCTGCAAACGCAACGCATCTCCGCAAGCCGGGCAACAAACGGCTCAAATCGGACAATGAGGTCTCGTCTCATGACCAGAACCATGCGCACCCGAACGTTGAAAACGCTGCTGGCGCCGTCTCTGCTGACCCTGGCGATATTCGCCGGCGCGACGCAGGCCGCGGCCCCGCTACGCCCGCCCCAGGGTTACTTCGCACCCATTGAAAAATTCAAGACGGGCAGCTCTGACGAGCGCTGCGAATCGGTACCGACGCCTTACACCGGCTCGCTGCAATTTCGCAGCAAGTACGAAGGCTCCGACAAGGCCCGTGCAACCCTGAACACGCAATCGGAAAAAGCCTTCCGTGACAGCACCGCCGACATCACCAAGATCGAACGCGGCATCAGCAAACAAGTGATGCAATTCATGCGCGACGGGCGCCCCGAGCAGCTGGAATGCACCCTGAACTGGCTGACCGCCTGGGCCAAGGCCGATGCGCTGATGTCCAAGGACTTCAACCACACCGGCAAGTCCATGCGCAAATGGGCCTTGGGAAGCATGGCGTCGGCCTATGTTCGCCTGAAGTTCTCCGAGTCTCATCCACTGGCCAATCATCAGGAGCAGGCACAACTGATCGAAGGCTGGTTCAGCAAGATGGCCGATCAGGTGGTCAGCGACTGGGACAACCTGCCGCTGAAAAAAATCAACAACCACTCCTACTGGGCCGCCTGGTCGGTGATGGCCACCGCCGTGGCGACCAACCGCCGCGACCTGTTCGACTGGGCCGTCAAGGAATACAAGATCGGCGTCAACCAGGTCGACGCCGAGGGCTTCTTGCCCAACGAACTCAAGCGCAAGCAACGCGCCCTGTCCTACCACAACTATGCCCTGCCGCCCCTGGCGATGATCGCCAGTTTCGCTCAGGTCAACGGCGTGGACCTGCGCCAGGAAAACAACGGCGCCCTCAAGCGCCTGGCTGACCAGGTCCTGGCCGGGGTGAAAGATCCGGACATCTTCGAAGACAAGAACGGCGATGAACAGGACATGAAGGATCTGAAAGTCGATTCCAAGTTCGCCTGGCTCGAACCGTTCTGCAGCCTCTACACCTGCCCCGAGGATGTGCTGGAGCGCAAGCATGAAATGCAGCCGTTCAAGACGTTCCGCCTCGGCGGGGACTTGACCAAGGTGTACGACCCTTCATGGGAAAAAGGTGAGAAAGGTAGCTGATGCCGTAACCCCTGCCTGGCAGGGAACCTTGTGGGAGCGGGCTTGCTCGCGAATTCGGTCTGTCATCCAGCAATGATGTCGACTGATAAACCGCCTTCGCGAGCAAGCCCGCTCCCACAGGGCAGTGTCAGACATGAACTGTGTTATGCCCCCCGGTTTTCATGGGGGGGTTTGGGGGGGCTCTGGCCCTTGACTGTTGATTCAACATGGAGAGATCGGGATGGTATTTTCATCCAACGTGTTCCTGTTCCTGTTCTTGCCGATCTTTCTCGGCTTGTACTACTTGAGCGGGCAACGCTATCGCAACCTGCTGTTATTGCTGGCCAGCTATGTGTTCTATGCCTGGTGGCGCGTGGACTTCCTGGCGTTGTTCGCCGGCGTCACCCTGTGGAACTACTGGATCGGCCTGAAAGTCGGCGCCGCCGGCGTGCGCACCAAACCGGCCCAGCGCTGGCTGTTGCTCGGCGTGGGCGTGGACCTGTGCATCCTGGGCTATTTCAAGTACGCCAACTTCGGTGTGGACAGCCTCAATGCGATCATTACCGGCTTCGGTCTCAATCCGTTCATCCTGACGCACGTGTTGTTGCCGATCGGGATCTCGTTCTACATCTTCGAGTCCATCAGCTACATCATCGACGTGTATCGCGGTGATACCCCGGCAACCCACAACCTGATCGACTTCGCAGCGTTCGTGGCGATCTTCCCGCACCTGATCGCCGGCCCCGTGTTGCGTTTCCGCGACCTGGCCGATCAGTTCAACAACCGCACCCACACCCTGGACAAGTTCTCCGAAGGCTGCACGCGCTTCATGCAGGGTTTCATCAAGAAGGTGTTCATCGCCGACACCCTGGCGGTGGTGGCCGACCATTGCTTTGCCCTGGAGAACCCCACCACGGGCGATGCCTGGCTCGGCGCCCTGGCTTACACCGCACAACTGTACTTCGACTTCTCCGGCTACAGCGACATGGCCATCGGCCTGGGCTTGATGATGGGTTTCCGTTTCATGGAAAACTTCAAGCAGCCCTACATCAGCCAGTCGATCACCGAGTTCTGGCGGCGCTGGCACATCAGCCTGTCGACCTGGCTGCGCGATTACCTCTACATCACCCTGGGCGGCAATCGCAAAGGCACGTTGATGACCTATCGCAACCTGTTCCTGACCATGCTGCTCGGTGGTCTGTGGCACGGCGCGAACATCACCTACGTGATCTGGGGCGCCTGGCACGGTATGTGGCTGGCCATCGAAAAAGCGGTAGGCATCAACACCACGCCACGCGCTCTGAATCCGATCCGCTGGGCACTGACGTTCCTGCTGGTGGTGATGGGCTGGGTGATCTTCCGTGCCGAGAACCTGCACGTAGCCGGCCGCATGTACAGCGCCATGTTCAGCTTCGGCGACTGGTCGCTGTCGGAACTGACCCGCGCCAACCTCACCGGTCTGCAAATCGCCACGCTGGCGGTGGCCTACGCCACCCTCGCCTTCTTCGGCCTGCGCGATCTCTACACCAATCAGCCACCGGTCAAGACCAAACCTGAAGTGAACACCGAGGCCGACGGTCCGGCTACAGCTCAACCAGGGCTGATCAAAGCCGTGCCGGGTGAAAACCCGTCGAACATTCATGAACCGGGCTACACCGTAGGCGTCGAAGCCCAGGTGCAACCAGCCTACTGGACCGCGGACTGGTCACGCTATGCAATGCGCGCCCTGGTGCTGATGTTGTTCATTGCCTCGATTCTCAAACTCTCGGCGCAAAGCTTCTCGCCGTTCCTTTACTTCCAGTTCTGAGGGATCTGAACATGACCCGCTCATTACGCATCTTCTACATCGCACTGTTCTTGCTGACCTTGACGGTCCTGGGCCTGTGGTCGGTGCGCAGCTTCTTCGGCTTCAGCACCAACCCCGACGCGACCGTGCTCAACGGTCGCTGGAGCAAAGCCGTCGAGACGCACTACGACGAAGAGTTCCCGATCAAGCGCCTGGGCACCAACATCTGGGCGGCATTGGACTACAAGCTGTTCAACGAGGGCCGCAAAGGCGTGGTCCTGGGCCGCGACCAGTGGCTGTACAGCGACGAAGAGTTCAACCCGATCGTCAACGAAGAACAGAACCTGCAAGGCAACTACGCGCTGGTCGAAGGCGTGCGCCAGAAGCTCAAGGAACAGGGCATCACCCTGGTCATGGCCATCGTGCCGGCCAAGGTGCGGTTGTATCCGGAGCACTTGGGTGAAGTGAAGCCTTCGAGCATTCACGCCAACCTCTACCAGGATTTCCATGCCCGTGTGGCGGCAGACAAGATCCTGGCACCTGACCTGCTCGGCCCGATGCAACAGGCCAAGCAAAGCGGCCAGCAAGTGTTCCTGCGCACCGACACCCACTGGACCCCGGAAGGCGCGCAGGTCGCCGCCGAGAAGCTGGCGAAGACGATTGCCGAGCGCACCCCACTCAACGGCGAGCCACAACGCTTCGTCACCGAGATTGCGGAAAAAATCACTCATAAGGGCGACCTGCGTCAGTTCCTGCCCCTGGACCCGCTGTTCGAAAACCTGATGCCAGCCCAGGAGCCGCTGGTCAAACGCACCACCCGTGAAGCCGACGACCAGCCGGCCGAAGGCGACGCGCTGTTTGCCGATGCCCAGGTGCCCGTGGCGCTGATCGGCACCAGTTACAGCGCCAACCCCAACTGGAACTTCGTCGGCGCCCTCAAGCAGGCCCTCAACAGCGACGTCGTGAACTACGCCGAAGACGGCCATGGCCCGATTCTGCCGATGCTCAGCTACCTCAAGAGCGACGCCTTCAAGAACAGCCCGCCACAGGTGCTGATCTGGGAGTTTCCTGAACGTTATCTGCCTGTGAACAACGAAATCGGTGACGCCGACCCGCAGTGGGTCGCAGAACTCAAACAAGCCGGCGCACGCCAACAGAACGTCGCTGCCAACACCCCATCCGAGACGCCCGACCGGGCGCAAAACTGAAAGAGAGGTCCACCATGACTTTCACTACAACTCCTCGCCGTCTCGCCGCTCGCTCCCTCAAGGCCGTTGCCCTGGTTGCCAGCATGAGCGCCCTTTCCCTGTCGGCCTTTGCCGGTGACTCGGCCCTGTACGGTCCGGTTGCGCCAAAAGGTTCGAGCTTCGTGCGGATCTACAACGCCAGCAATGCCGAAGTCAGCGCCACCGTCGGCAGCACCAACCTGAGCGACGTAGCACCACTGGCCAGCACTGACTTCAGCTTCATGCCCGGCGGCGACTACAGCGCCAAGGTCGGCAGTCAGACCGTCCCGGTAAAACTGGCCCCCGATCACTATTACACCCTGGTCAACAACGCCAGCGGCCAGCCTCAGTTGATTGAAGAACCGCCGTTCAAGAACAAGCAGAAGTCCCTGGTACGCGTACAGAACCTCAGCGACAAGCCGCTGACCCTCAAGACCGCCGATGGCAAGACCGAAGTGGTCAAGACCGTGGCAGCCAAGGGCCGTGGCGAGCGTGAAATCAACCCGGTGAAAGTGAGCCTGGCGCTGTTCGACGGCGACAAGAAAGTCGGCGATCTCAAGCCCGTGGCCCTGGAACGCGGCGAAGCGGCCGTACTGTACGTCACCGGTTCGGGCAGCAGCCTGTCGCCAGTGTGGGTAAAACGCCCAGTGTCGACCCGCTGATCAATTCACCTGAGGGCTGAACGCCTATTTGTGTAGGAGCTGCCGCAGGCTGCGATCTTTTGATCTTGATCTTTCGCTTGGGATTCAAGTGTTAGCGCAAAGATCGCAGCCTCGCTGCACTCGTCAGCTCCTACAGCAAAGGTCAGTCACTCAGGTACGGAACAACAACAAGAGAGTGAAACGACAGAACGCAGTAGCTCTAAAAACCATTTCGATTTGTAGGAGTAACAAACATGATTCCGGTGATCTTGTCAGGTGGTAGCGGCTCACGTCTTTGGCCGCTTTCGCGCAAGCAATTCCCTAAACAGTTCCTGGCCCTGACCGGCGAACACACCCTGTTCCAGCAAACCCTCGAGCGCCTGGTGTTCGAAGGCATGGACACCCCGATCGTGGTTTGCAACAAAGACCACCGGTTCATCGTCAACGAGCAGTTGACCAACCGCAAGCTGGAAGCCCAGCGCATTCTGATGGAACCGTTCGGACGCAACACCGCGCCGGCCGTGGCGCTGACCGCAATGATGCTGGTCAATGAAGGTCGCGACGAGCTGATGCTGGTCCTGCCGGCCGACCACGTGCTGGAAGACCAGAAGGCCCTGCAACGCGCATTGGCCCTGGCCACCGTGGCCGCCGAGCGTGGCGAAATGGTGCTGTTCGGCGTACCGGCCACCAAACCGGAAACCGGTTATGGCTACATCAAGTCGACCAACGATGCCCTGCTGCCTGAAGGGGTGAGCCGCGTTTCGCACTTCGTCGAAAAACCCGACGTCAAGCGCGCCACCGAGTTCGTCGAAGCCGGCGGTTACTTCTGGAACAGCGGCATGTTCCTGTTCCGCGCCAGCCGTTTCCTCGAAGAGCTGAAAAAGCACGATCCGGACATCTACGACACCTGCCTGCTGACCCTGGAGCGCAGCGAGCAGACCCCCGACACCATCACCTTCGACGAAGCCACCTTCGCCTGCTGCCCGGACAATTCCATCGACTACGCCGTCATGGAAAAGACCCAGCGCGCCTGCGTGGTGCCACTGTCGGCCGGCTGGAGCGATGTCGGCTGCTGGTCGTCGCTGTGGGAAGTCAACCCCAAGGACGCCAACGGCAACGTCACCAAGGGCGACGTCGTCGTCCAGGACAGCCGTAACTGCATGATCCATGGCAACGGCAAGCTGGTGTCGGTGATCGGCCTGGACAACATTGTGGTGGTCGAAACCAAGGACGCCATGATGATCGCCCACAAGGACAAGGTCCAAGGCGTCAAGCAAATGGTCAACACCCTCAACGCCCAGGGCCGCACCGAAACCCAGAACCATTGCGAGGTCTATCGTCCGTGGGGTTCCTATGATTCGGTGGACATGGGCGGTCGTTTCCAGGTCAAGCACATCTCGGTCAAGCCGGGTGCGTGCCTGTCGCTGCAAATGCACCACCACCGCGCCGAACACTGGATCGTGGTCAGCGGCACCGCCGAAGTGACCTGCGATGAGAACGTGTTCCTGCTCTGCGAGAACCAGTCGACCTACATTCCGATCGCCTCGGTTCATCGTCTGCGTAACCCGGGCAAGATCCCGCTGGAAATCATCGAAGTGCAGTCCGGCAGCTACCTGGGCGAAGACGACATTGAGCGCTTCGAAGACATCTACGGTCGCTCTACTCCGATCGAACGTGGCGTGTCGGTGAAAACCATCGCGCAGTAACGCTCGGTAGAAAAAAAGAAGCCCCCGTCCAGCCCACTGCGTCCCCTATCCGCAGTGGGTTGGGTGGGGGCTTTTTTATTGATTGACCACTCGCTTGGCATCAAATTTTTCGGCAATCCTGGCCGAGCGCGGATTGACCGCGTCCGTTCTGATTTTCCGGATATCCGCCCCCTTGGAAATGGCCTTGATGGCATGCACCGTCAAGAATGTTCCCACCCCCTTCAGCATCGGCAGCCGCGCCACTGAGCTGGCCTGCGCCAACGCCTCCTTTTTCAAGGCCCCGTCACCCTGGGTTTCAGGGTGGACAACCACTTGCACAACATCCACTTCCGTTTTTCCCTTCGTTGTAAACGCGTTCAATTCGGCCAGACCATAAATCTGTCGTTCCTCAGGCGGTTTCAACTTGTCGGATTTTTTCATGACCGCGAAAAAGCGCCGCTCAACGACGAAATCAGGGTGTCTGTTCAAAGCGTCCGAATCGATCGGCTCGTCCACGAATACATCGTTGGCACTGCGCAACATGTAACTGGAAATGCTGGCCCCCAGACCGAAGTTTGAAGGTTGTCCCACGACTTTCGAACTCGTGGTTTCGTTGGAGAGGGCTTTATAGCGTTGCTTGTAGCGTTGCAGATTCTGTTTGACCTCATCGCCTCCCACCAGATAGTCATTGAATGCACCGACCTCCACCACTTTGAAGTCGTTCACATCGCTGTACTTTCCCGTGGCCTCCTTGAACACGCCCACCCTGCTCGTCAGCGCCGCCGCTGTGAGCTTCAATCGATTCTTCACGCCTACATCAATTTCGTACTTTCCAGTCTTGTTAAGCCCGTCCGCGTCCCGGAAAGTCAGCGGGTTATTGCTCACCATCGCGTACAGGTTCAGCCCATCGATACCTCCCGCAGGGTCCGGATTAAGCCAGCGCTGCAGGCCGGGCATGTAGTACCGATAGCCGTAGTAATACAACCCCGTTGCGTCCCGCTCCTTGCCCGAGTAACGAACCGTCTTGTAACTGACCTCCACCCCATCAGGTCCCGCCAGGTACGCGGTCTCGCCGAAAGGATAGAAGTGCTCGCGGCTGATGATTCGCCCGTCCTGGGCAAGCTCCAGGCTGGTCGAACCCAAGTGGTCGGTAAAACTGTATCGATAGAGGTCGTTTGCCCCTGAAGGTGGCACGCTTTCCCAGTGCAATATTCGAACGCTGTTGAGCCCGCCCAGGGCGGTGATGACCTGGAGGGACTCTGCGGTGCCGCTGTCAGCGCGCAGTTCCAGACCTGGCAAATAACGCACCTCGGCGACCAGCGTTCGGGCACCGGTTTGCAGCGTGCGCAATTTGCGCACGCGCTGGCCGCTACCGTCATAGACATAAATCTCACCGTCGTTAAGCCTTGAGGCGCGTTCGATGGGGGTGACCGAACTCAACTGGTTGCGCAGATCCCAAGCCAGGAAACGCCCCTCGTCCTGTTCCAGACAATTGCCCCGCGCATCGAACGCGGCGCAGATGTCATCTTCAGTTGGAGGCACGCCGTTGCGGTACGGCAAACAACGATTGCTGTAGCGGGCCGCTTGCAACTGGCGGCCATGATTCTGAGCGCCGACATGGGTCAGTTCCAGCAGGTTGCCGCTCTCATCGTAGCGGTAGGTCTGCCGGTAGTTGCTCACCGCCGCCGGGTCGAGGCGGCCAACGGACTCCGGTCCCTGATGGGCAGCGCCCGCCTCCCAGCCGCTGGCTTCGAGCAATTGGTAGAGACTGTCGTAGCTGAAACGGCTGGCGGGCTCGACACGCTGATTGGCGAAGTAGCGCACCGGCAGGGCCTTGTCCTCGATGCTCAGCACGTTACCCATGGGGTCATAGGTGTAGAACAGGTCTTGCAGCACCTGATCGGCGCGCCTGGCGTGGCGTTCCATCAACCGGCCGTCGTCGGGGCTGTATTCAAGCAGGGTCTGCACACCGTTCCCGGCCGTTTCCTGCGCTATTTGCCCGTCGGCGTTGTAACGAATATCGCTGACCAGCGGCTGCCATGTGTCCTGCCCGTTTAATAACAAGTGAGTTTCACGCAACCGGCCATCGAGGGTCAGCCTTTTGCGTTGTCGATTGCCCAGGGCATCCATTTGCTCCAGCACGTCGCCCTGGGGGCCAAGACACCAGGTTGACCGGGCGCCCTCGCCGGGTTCGAGCAATGTTTCACGCTCGGCTTCCGACTCCGGCCAGTCGGGAGCGACGGCATCAAGGATGAAGCGACGGTTCTGGACAAGGTTCTGCGCGGTGAGGGCAAAGGACTCCATCTGCACGCTACCTGCTGGGTCATCGTGGCGGATCAACTGCCCGTACTGGTTATGGTCGCGATCGCCCCGGCCCGGGGAACCGTACTTCAAGCGCTCCATGCACCGACGCGGTTGCCCGGCGCCTTGTTCGAGCACCACCACGGGACGGAGCAGGTCGTCGTAGCCCACCTCGCGATGCGTGCCCCGACCGTCCCACGCCCGCAAACCCTCGCCGGCGAGCCCAGGCAGATCGATCTGCAATCCCGCATCGACGCTATCGGTACGCAGCGCGGCAGCGGACAGCGAATAAACCGTCGTAAGGTTGGCCGGCGCCGACTGATCGTCTTGTTGCAAACACCACAATCGAGGATCCCACTGTTTTGCCAAACGACCGGCGGCATCGAAAAGGCTGCGAGTGACACGCTCTTGCGTGGGTCCGTTCTCGACGTTGCGCCAATAGTCGACCGAGCGAACCGGTAAATTCCTTGGGTCAAAGGCCATCAGCCTCGGGGTTCTCTGATCCATACCCATCTAATCAGACCTCTTGGTCGTAGCACCGCTGCCTCGTAACCGGCATCTAACAAGGGCAGACAACCCTTGCCTACTGTCAGATATGACAGCGGCGACCGACGGCCCGAGACGGATGAATATCCACGGCCCGCCCCCTCCGGTAGGATGGTGTGACGGTAACGGAGGCTTCAACCATGCTTATCGGCGTCTTGCTGGTCATCACCTGGCTCATCCTGCTGCTGCGCTATCCGGCCAAGGCGTTGCCGGTGTCCCTGGCGGCGTTCGTCGGTCTGGGACTGGTGGCCGCGTGGGTAATCTGGGAGGACAGTCGCGAAACCCGGCAACTGGCGCGCCTGGATCTGCGCGTCAGCTACGCCCCCGACCGCTGCCCGGCCGACCGTCCGCTGTTGCTGAACATGACCAATGGCAACGATGTACCGCTGATCGAACTGCGCTGGCGGATCGCGGCTTATGCACCCGGCGACACCATCAACCTGGCCGACAATCAGTACACCGCACCGCGTTATCGAGGCCCAGGCGAGTTGCAGCCCGGCGCTGACTGGCAGGACTGCCTGCCCTTGCCGCCGCTGCGTCCCGGATATCGTCCACAAACCCTGGAGTTTCGCGCCGAACGATTGCAAGGCAGCTTCTCCAACTGATCCCTCTCATTGTTTGCATAAGGAATGGCCATGCCCGTTGCGTTGATTACCGGATGTTCCAGCGGCATCGGCCGCGCCCTCGCCGATGCCTTCAAGGCCGCCGGCTATCAAGTATGGGCCAGTGCTCGCAAGGATGAGGACGTGGCGCTGCTCAGTGCGGCCGGGTTCACCGCTGTACAACTGGACGTCAATGACGGCCAGGCCTTGGAGCAGTTGAGCGAACGCATCAACCAGCAACACGGCGGCCTCGATGTGCTGATCAACAATGCCGGTTACGGCGCCATGGGTCCATTGTTGGACGGTGGTGTGCCGGCCATGCAGCGCCAGTTCGAAACCAATGTGTTCGCCATCGTCGGGGTAACCCGCGCACTGTTCCCGGTGCTGCGCCGGGCCAAGGGATTGGTGGTGAACATCGGCAGCGTATCCGGCGTGCTGGTGACGCCATTTGCCGGCGCCTATTGCGCCTCAAAGGCGGCGGTGCATGCCTTGAGCGATGCGCTGCGCATGGAACTGGCGCCGTTCGGCATCCGCGTAATGGAAGTCCAGCCTGGGGCGATCGCCTCCAGTTTCGCCAAAAATGCCGGCCATGAAGCCGAGCAACTGATCAGCGAACAGTCACCCTGGTGGCCTCTGCGCGACGGCATCCGCAGCCGCGCCAAAGCATCCCAGGACAACCCGACCCCGGCGAGCGATTTTGCCGCAGGCCTGCTCAAGGCCGTGCAGCAACCCAAGCCCCCGCGCCTGCTGCGCTTGGGCAATGGCAGCCGGGCGTTGCCGTTGATGGCCGGTTTGCTGCCCAAAGCATTGCTGGAAAAAGGCTTGAGGAAGCGGTTTGGGTTGGGTGGTTCGCTGTAAGGGCTGGAGGATAGCAGGCCTTACCTTGTTTGGACCGGGGATATGGTTAATCCCCTCGCCACAGGGATTTGGGGCGAACATGGAACTCATACCCACCGCTCCCACAGGGGCTTGGTGCTGAATGTGCGTCTACCCCCTTCCACAAATAATGTGCTAACCCTGCGGTTCGACCACCACCGTACAGGTCATCCCCGCCGCCAGCAGCACGCCGTCCGGCACTTCGTCGATATGGATCCGCACCGGCACCCGCTGGGCCAGGCGAACCCAGTTGAAGGTCGGGTTGACGTCGGCGATCAGCTCGCGGCTTGCCGGGTTGTCCCGGTCGTAGATGCCCCGAGAGATGCTTTGCACATGCCCCTTGAGCACCTCACCGCTCATCAACTGCAACTGCGCCGAATCACCGACCCGCACCTTGGGCAATTTGGTTTCTTCGAAATAGCCGTAGACCCAGAACGAATGCATGTCCACCACAGCCATCTTCGCCTCGCCGATGCGCGCGTAGTCACCCCGATGCACGTTGAGGTTGGTGACATAACCGTCCACCGCCGCGCGAACTTGGGTACGCGAGAGGTTCAGCTCGGCCGCCTCCAGTTGCGCCTGGGCGTGCTGGTAATCGGCCAGGGCCGAGTCGGCAATGTTACTGGCGTCGTCACGGTTTTCCCGGGAGACCACCAGGCTGTCCAGGTCGGCACGCCGATGGGCGTTGACCTTGCGCATTTCCCAGGTCGCCTTGCGCGAGGCCACCAACGAGCGAGCCTGTTTCACCGCAATGCGGTAATGCTCAGGGTCGATACGCATCAGCAGGTCGCCCTTTTTTACCAACTGGTTATCACGCACCGGCACCTCGACCACCTCGCCACTGACGTCGGCAGCGACGTTGATGATATCGGCGCGTACCCGTCCATCTCGGGTCCACGGCGTGTTCATGTAATGCACCCACAACACCCGGCCGATCCACAGGGCAAGGGCTAGCACCAACAGCGTCGCAAGCAGGCTGAAAAACTTTTTCATCGCATTGATCTCAACGGTAGACCGTCAGCGCCAGCGCGCCAAACAGGCAGGTAAACAGACTCAGGCGCAGCAGCGCCGGGTGCCAGAAGAAGCGGTACAGGTCCAACCCCGACAGAAAACGATCCAGGGCCCAGGCCAGGGCGGCGGCGATAAAAAACATCAGGGTCATGGTGGGCATGTACACGCCATGGAAGGCGATTTCACGAGGCATGTGCGGGTTCCTGGGGCAGCGGCCTGGCGTAGGCCGTCAATGGCGATTGCCGGTCCAAAAGCGAGGTACGGATGAAATGCAGGTAGCTTTTCACCCGGCGCAGGGCCGAGGTGTCGAAGTGCGGGGCGAAGGGTTCGTCACTGGCCTGTACGCGGCTGATGGCATGGTCGACCGCCAACAGGGCGCGCTCCAGATTGCTCTGGCCGGGCTGGCGGAACAGCCGCACCAGCGCCCGCCCCATTACGCGGATCGCCTGGCGCCATGGCTGGCTTGGGGCATAGGCCGGATGTACGGGCAAGATCGCCTGTTCTTTGCGCAATTCGATAATTGCATGGCCAATCTCCAGTACCACAAACATCCAGCGCAACAGATCGCGCTGTACCCGAGGCTGCCCCGCGGCCAGTCCATAAGCCTGATGCAGCAGATCCCGGGTGCGACTTTCAAAGCCCGACGCCAGCCCCTTGAGCCGGCCGCTGATAGCAAACACCACCTGCTCGCGCAGGTCTTGTTCGAGCCGGCGCCACAACCAGCGACTGTTGGGCGGCAGGATGATTGCCCCGGCAGCGGCGCATACCAACATGCCAAGGATCATCGCGAGGTAGTCGTTGATGAAGGTGTAGGGGTTGTAGACCGTCAGGTTGTCGGGCACCGAACCGGTGCAGAAAAAGATCAGCAGCCCCAGCCCGACCCCAGCGTATTGCGGTCGCGAGCTGAGAAACGAGCCCAACATGATCACCGGTGCCAACATCACGCAGAGCAAGGGGAAGCCGTCGATCAGCGGGAAGATGAAAAACATCTCGACGAAACCGATCAAGGCCCCGAACAGCGTGCCACACGCCATCTGGAACGCCATGCGTTTGGGGTTGGGCGTGGCGGCCGACAAGCCCACCGTAGCGGCGGCAATCATCGTCATGGTCGCGCCACTCGGCCAGGCCGTGGCGACCCAATAGCTGCCCAGCACCAGCAGGATGAACGCTGCCCGAAACCCCGACGCCGCAGCCGCCAGACCGTTGGTCTGCGGCATGAAAGGCTCATCCCATTGCTCGCGTTCGTGGCGATGATCGGCTAGCGACGCATGGGTCTGGGCGTAGCCGTGCAAGTCATCGACGAAGCGATACAGCAGCTCGTAGGCGGTGTGGAAATCCAGCCGCTCTGCTTCGCTCGGATCTGTTTCTTCGAACACCCCACGCAGCCTGCGCACTTGCGCCGGCAAATCGGCCTTGTAGGTAGCCAACTGCGCCGCCAGGCGCGCAGCATCTTTATCGGTCAGGGCGCGGGCGCTAAACCCGTCCAGCAACTCGGCCAACGTTTGCAAACCCGGTTTGATGGCGTTCACGACCTGTTCGGCCCGGCGGCTGCGCAAACGCTCGAGCAACTGGTGCAAGGCGTTGAAGCGGGTGGTGATGCCCATGAATTCGCTGTTCAAGCGGCTGAGCCGACCGTTGCGCCGACGCATGTGCGGGTCTTCGAACACCGTCACACTGCGCAGACTTTCCAGGCCCACGGCTTCGGCAATGAAGCCCACGTTATGCGCCTCGAATGCCTCACGTTTGCTGCGCCCCCGCAAGCCATCGGTGACGAACAGGGCAAACACGCCAAAGCGTTGGTACAGGGCGTTGCGCATGGCGGCGCTGGCGGTTTGCGGCAGGATCGCGGCGCTGATCAGGGTGGCGCAGAGAATCCCCAGGGAAATTTCCAGCACACGCCACACTGCCGCCATGAACGCGCCTTCCGGGTGAGCCAGGGCCGGCAGACCAATCATGGCCGCGGTGTAGCCGGCCAGTACAAAACCATAGGCCCTGAAGTTGCGATAACGCGCCGCACCCGCTGAACAGACGCCAACCCAGATCGCCAGGCTGCCCAGAAACAGTTCGGTGTTCTGGGCGAACAAGGCAATCAGCGCCACCATCACCGCCGAGCCCGCCAGAGTGCCAAGCAAGCGATAGAAACTCTTGGCGAACACCTGGCCGCTCTGGGGCTGCATGACGATAAACACCGTGATCATGGCCGTGCGCGGTTGCGGCAGCTCCAGGCGCATCGCCAGCCACAACGTCAGAAACGCAGCGAACAAGACTTTGAAGATATAGACCCAGGTCACCCCATCGCTGCGAGCCCATTCAAAGAAACCACGGCGCCATTCGAGGCGGTAGAGCCAGTGTGCGGGGGCGAGTAAAGACTTCACAGGAAAAAACTCAGCATCGTGGCGAGGGAGCTTGCTTGCGCTTGGGTTGCGCCTTGTAGGCGCTGCGTAGGAGCTGTCGAAGGCTACGATCTTTTGATCTTTTCGTTTGGGACTCAAGTGTCTGGGGAAAGATCGCAGCCTCGTTGCACTCGACAGCTCCTACAGAGTCCAGCCCACCTCCCAACGCCGTCACCAGGTCGGCATGGGCCGTCAGACGCGCCGCCTCCACTTGCTGTTGCACCTGTTGCTGCTTGAACAACAGGCTTTGGGCGTTGAGCACGTTGAGGTAGTCAGTGAGCCCGCGCTGGAACGCAACCATCGCGATGTCGTAGGTGCGTTGGGCGGCGGCCACCGACTCAGCGGCGAAGACGTGCTGCTTGTCCATGGACTCGCGGCGGATCAACTGATCGGAAATACTCTTGAGCGCATCGACCAGCGTCTGGTTGTAGTGGGCCACGGCAATGTCATAACCGGCCGCCGCCTCCCCCAACTGTGAACGCAGGCGCCCGCCATCGAAAATCGGCAGCGTGATGGCCGGTCCGACGCTGTAGGTGAGCTTCTTGCCAGTCAAGAATTCCAGCGTCCCGCCACCGGTCGCCATGTAGCCGATACTGCCCAGCAGGTCGACATTGGGATAAAACCCGGCACGCGCGACATCGATACCCCGCGCCTGAGCAGCCACTTGCCAACGCCCGGCCACCACGTCCGGACGCTGGCCGAGCAGTTCGGCGGGCAATGCCGACGGCAGCTTCAAGGGCGCACCGAGCGCCAGGGTCGGGCGCTGCAGCCGCGCCCCTTCGCCTGGCCCTTTGCCCGCCAGCGCCGCCAATTGATTGCGGCTCAAGGCAATGGCTTCGTCGAGGGCGTCGAGTTGCCGATGGGTCTCGGGCAACGGCGCCTGGGCCTGGCTGACTTCGAAATGGGTGCCGATGCCGCCGTCCAGACGCTTTTGCGCCAGTTCGAGAATCTGCTCCTGTTGATGGAGGGTCGCCACGACGATATCGCGCTGGGCGTAGTGCAACGCGAACTGGATATAGGCGCGCACGATGTTGTTCTGTAACTCCAACTGCGCCTGCCGCGCCTCGGCCACGCTGACATGAGCCAGGTCGACGGCCCGCTCACTGGCGTTGCGCTCGCGGCCCCACAGGTCCAGGGCATAGCTCAAGCCCAGGCCGGCGTTATTGTCCCAAGTGGTGGTGTCGGCCAACTCGCCAGGGCCATAGAACTGATCGGAGGGCCAGTTGTGGCGCTTGAGAGTCGCCTGACCATTGATCTGTAGCGACTCGGCAGCCTCGACGACACCGGCCATGGCCTTGGCCTGGCGCACGCGGGCGGCGGCCAGGGCCAGGCTCGGGCTGCCCTGCACGGCCAGCTCGATCCAGCGATCCAGTTGCCGGTCGCCATAGGCATTCCACCACTGGCGGGTGGGCCAGTGAGCATCGCGGGCAGCCTCGCGGATCGCTTCATCGGTGGCCAGTTGATTGGCCGACAATGCCTGGCCTTGCGGCGCAATCCCTCCCGTGCCGATGCAACCGCTGATGGTGAACGTTAAAAGCCAAACACTGAGAGTCTTCAGCTCTCTGCTGATGCAACGCGGCACTTGCGCAAAATTCCTGAGTTGGGGAGGCGTGAAGAGTGGTGAGGCTGAATGCCCGGTGACGCACCTGTGGGAGCGAGCCTGCTCGCGATAGCGTCCAGGCAGACACATTGAGGGGAATGTGATGCCGCCATCGCGAGCAGGCTCGCTCCCACAGCAATCAGCGATCCTGGATTGGCCGCAATTCTAGGCACCCCACCGAACGGCGATAAGCCGACCTTTCTGCGAATCTTTGTTACCGTTACTGCGATAATCCATTAGTCGGGGTCCGCCGCACTGTAACTTCGTGTCACAATTTGCCACCTCCCAAGAGAGCCCTTCATGGACACTTTGCAAAACATGCGCGCGTTCAGCTGTGTGGCCGAAGCGGGCAGCTTCACCGCCGCCGCCCAACAGCTCGATACCACGACCGCCAACGTTTCGCGTGCGGTTTCCAATCTGGAAGCCCATCTGCAAACCCGCCTGCTCAACCGCACCACCCGCCGCATCGCCCTGACCGAGGCCGGCAAACGCTATCTGCTGCGTTGCGAGCAGATCCTGGCGTATGTCGAGGAGGCTGAAGCCGAGGCCAGCGATGCTCACGCACGTCCTGCCGGGCAGTTGAAGGTCCATACCATGACCGGCATCGGCCAGCATTTCGTGATCGATGCCATCGCCCGCTATCGTAAAACCCATCCCGACGTGACCTTCGACCTGACCCTGGCCAACCGGGTGCCGGATATCCTGGACGAAGGCTACGACGTCTCCATCGTGCTCGCCAGCGAGTTGCCGGATTCGGGCTTCGTTTCCCAACGCCTGGGGATCACCTACAGCATCGTCTGCGCATCACCTGCCTACGTGAAAGCCAGCGGCTGCCCGCAAACACCCGGTGACCTGCTCAACCACGCCTGCCTGCGCCTGGTCAGCCCGGTCATTCCGCTGGAGAAATGGGTATTTGACGGCCCCGAAGGCCAAGAGATGGTCACCATCAGCAACTCACCGTTCCTGGTGAACTCCGCCGATGCCATGAAAACCGCGATCACCAGTGGCATGGGCGTGGGCGTGTTGCCGGTGTATGCCGCCATTGAGGGCTTGCGCAATGGCACGCTGGTGCGGGTCATGCCCAACTACCGCTCCCAGGAACTGAACCTCTACGCCATCTATCCTTCGCGACAGTACCTGGATGCGAAGATCAAGACCTGGGTCGAGTACCTGCGCGGTTCGCTGCCGGAAATCCTCGCGGCGCACCAGGCCGAGCTGACGGCCTATGAGTTGAGTGGCAGTCTGGCCGGCGCACGGGTCACGAACTGATTTCGCGCCCGTGCTCCAAGGGCGATATCAGCGCTTGCCCATCGAGCGACGCGTGCCGGGCGGCGCGGCGCCAGGGGTTTTGGTGTGACCGTTCTTGGCGCCGTTCTTGTACCAAGGCTGCTGCCCGGCCCCTTTGGCCGCGGCCAGCTCACCCGGCTTGAACGGGAACTTGAAAGTCGGGATCGCGTTGACGCTCTCGCCGCTGGAAGCATCGCTGTCGGGCCGGTCGGCCTGTTCGCCGTTCGGGTGTTCGTCCGCGGGCAAAGGTGTTGGGGAAGTCATGTAAAGCTCCGGGTAATGCGTGCAAGTCGGGCCCGGAGAGCGAGCCGCGAAAGTCGGCAGTATACCCGCCCGATACCGGCGCGCGCAGGGCGGATTCAATCGGCCCTACACTCGTCTGACAGTAAGTCGGGACAAAACTGACAAGCCCGTCAGTTAGGCGTCACCTTCCTGACCACCTCGCAACGCTATATAAGAAAGATAAAAATCCCTCTGTCCTGAACCGGCCTCCCACCTCCATGCACATCCAGAAAAAAACCGTCTTGCTCGTCGCGCTCCTGGTCGTCCTGGCGGCTGTCGCCCTCTGGTATGTCATCAAGCCCGTCACCGCCAAACCCGGCGCGCCCGTGGCCGTTCCGGTGAGGGTGGTCAGCGTGGTGCAAAAGGATGTGCCGCGTTTTGCCAGTGGCATCGGCACGGTGTTGTCACTGCACAGCGTGGTGATCCGCCCGCAGATCGACGGCATCCTCACCCGACTGCTGGTCAAGGAAGGGCAACAGGTCAAGCAGGGTGACCTGCTGGCCACCATCGACGACCGCTCGATCCGCGCCAGCCTCGACCAGGCCAGGGCCCAGCTCGGGGAAAGTCAGGCACAACTGGCGGTCGCCCAGATCAATCTCAAGCGCTACAAATTGCTCAGTGTCGACGACGGCGTATCGAAGCAGACCTACGACCAGCAACAGGCACTGGTCAACCAGCTCAAGGCCACCGCCCAGGGCAATCAGGCGGCCATCGATGCCGCCCAGGTGCAGTTGTCCTACACCCGAATCCGCTCCCCGGTGACCGGTCGCGTCGGCATTCGCAACGTGGACGAAGGCAACTTCCTGCGCGCCAGCGACACCGACGGCCTGTTCACCGTGACCCAGATCGACCCGATCGCGGTGGAGTTTGCCTTGCCCCAACAAATGCTGCCCACCTTGCAACGGTTGATGGCCGCCCCCGAGCAAGCGCTGGTCCAGGCCTACACAGGCGCCGATGGTAGCTCGGGTGAAATGCTCGGCGAGGGCCGCCTGAGCCTGATCGACAACCAGATCAACGCCAACACCGGCACCCTGCGGGCCAAGGCTGAATTCAGCAACGCCGCGCAACGGCTATGGCCAGGGCAGTTGGTGACATTGAAAATCCAGACCGCCCTCGACAAGGACGCCCTGGTGGTTCCACCGACCGTGGTTCAGCGCGGCCTGGAGCAACCTTTCGTGTACCGGATCAAGGGTAACCAGGTCGAGAGCGTACCGGTGGTGATGGTGTACCAGGACAGTGACCTGCACATCATCAAAGGGGTGAGCGCGGGCGATCAACTGGTGAGCGACGGTCAGTCACGGCTCAAGCCCGGCACCCGCATCCAGGTGCTCGGTGACCCCGTGGCCCAGGCCAGTGTGTCGGAGCCAAAACCATGAAGGGCCGCGGTTCGGTTTCGGCGTGGTGCATCGATCACCCCATCGCCACGGTGCTGCTGACGTTCGCCTTGGTGCTGCTGGGGTTGATCGCCTTTCCTCGCCTGCCTGTTGCGCCATTGCCGGAAGCGGAGTTCCCGACGATCCAGGTCAACGCCCAGTTGCCCGGTGCCAGTCCCGAGACCATGGCTTCATCGGTGGCCACCCCGCTGGAAGTGCAATTCAGCGCCATCCCTGGCATCACCCAGATGACCTCCAGCAGCGCGCTGGGCTCGACCAACCTCACCCTGCAATTCAGCCTCGACAAAAGCATCGACACCGCCGCCCAGGAGGTACAGGCGGCCATCAACACCGCCGCAGGCAAATTGCCCAATGACATGCCGAACCTGCCCACCTGGCGCAAAGTCAATCCGGCCGACAGCCCGGTGTTGATCCTCAGCATCAGTTCCAGCCTGATGCCCGGCACCGACCTGAGCGATTACGTCGAGACTCTGCTCGCCCGTCAGATCAGCCAGATCGACGGTGTAGGGCAAATCTACATTACCGGCCAGCAACGCCCGGCGATCCGGGTCCAGGCCTCGGCCGACCGGCTCGCCGCCATCGGCCTGACCCTGGCGGACATCCGCGTGGCGCTGCAGCAAGCCAGCCTCAATCTGGCCAAGGGCGCCTTGTACGGCGAGTCGAGTATTTCGACCCTCGCCACCAATGATCAGTTGTTCACCCCTGAGCAATACCGTGAATTGATCGTGTCCTACAGGGACGGGGCGCCGGTTCACCTCAAGGACATCGCTACAGTCGTCAATGGTTCGGAAAACGCCTACGTCCAGGCCTGGTCCGACGGCGAGCCGGGGGTCAACCTGGTCATCTTCCGGCAACCGGGGGCGAACATCGTCGAGACAGTCGACCGCATCCAGGCAGCCTTGCCCACCCTTGAAGCCATGCTGCCCGCCGCGGTGCAGGTCAAAGTGATGATCGACCGGACCCAGACCATCCGCGCCTCGTTGCATGAAGTGGAAATCACCTTGCTGATCGCGGTGCTGCTGGTGGTGGCGGTGATGGCATTGTTCCTGCGCCAGCTTTCGGCAACTCTGATTGTCTCGGCGGTGCTCGGTGTGTCGCTGATCGCCAGTTTCGCCCTGATGTACGTGATGGGCTTTAGCCTGAACAACCTGACCCTGGTGGCGATCGTCATCTCGGTGGGGTTCGTGGTGGACGATGCCATTGTGGTGGTGGAGAACATCCACCGACATCTGGAAGCCGGCGAAGGCATGCGTGAGGCGGCGATCAAGGGCGCGGGCGAGATCGGCTTCACGGTGATCTCCATCAGCTTTTCGCTGGTGGCGGCGTTCATTCCGCTGCTGTTCATGGGGGGCGTGGTCGGGCGACTGTTCAAGGAGTTTGCCTTGACCGCGACGTCGACCATCCTGATTTCGGTGGTGGTGTCCCTGACCCTGGCGCCGACCCTGGCGGCCTTGTTCATGCGCGCCCCGACACATCATGCTCAGGCCGGGCCAGGCTTCGGCGAACACTTGCTGGGCTGGTATGAACGAGGCCTTCGTCGGGCCCTGGCCCATCAGAAATTGATGATCGGCGTGTTCGGCCTGACCCTGGCAATGGCGGTCGCCGGCTATGTATTCATTCCCAAGGGCTTTTTTCCGGTCCAGGACAACGGCCTGGTGCTGGGCACCAGCGAAGCGGCCGCCGATGTGTCATTCCCGGACATGGTCGCCAAGCACAAGGCCCTGGCCGAAATCGTCGCCGCCGACCCGGCGGTGCAAACCTTCTCCCACTCCGTCGGCGTCTCCGGCAACAACCAGACCATCGCCAACGGCCGCTTCTGGATCGCTCTCAAGCCCCGGGGCGAGCGCGACGTGTCGGCCAGTGGATTCATCGACAGGATCCGCCCCAAACTGTTGGGTATCCCCGGCGTGGTGCTCTACCTGAGGGCCGGGCAGGACATCAACCTCAGCTCCGGTCCGAGCCGCGCCCAGTATCAATACGTGCTCAAGAGCAACGACGGGCCTACCCTCAACACCTGGACCCAAAAACTCACCGACAGGCTGCGCGGCAACCCCGCGTTCCGGGACATCTCCAACGACCTGCAACTGGGCGGCAGCATCACCCACATCAACATCGACCGCAGCGCGGCGGCGCGCTTTGGCCTCACTGCCAGCGATGTCGACCAGGCCCTGTACGACGCCTTCGGTCAGCGGCAGATCAACGAATTCCAGACTGAAACCAATCAATACAACGTGATCCTGGAGCTCGACACCGCGCAACGTGGCAAGGCCGAGAGCCTGGCCTATTTCTACCTGCGCTCGCCGCTCAGTGGTGAGATGGTCCCGCTCTCGGCCCTGGCCCGCTTCGATGCGCCGACCAACGGCCCACTGTCCATTGCCCACGACGGTATGTTTCCGGCGGCCAACCTGTCGTTCAACCTGGCGCCTGGCGTGGCGCTGGGCGATGCAGTGCGCATGCTCGACCAGGCCAAGAACGAGATCGGCATGCCGGCCTCCATCACCGGTAACTTCCAGGGCGCGGCCCAAGCGTTCCAAAGCTCCCTGACCAGCCAGCCATGGCTGATTCTCGCCGCGCTGTTGGCGGTGTACATCATCCTCGGCGTGCTCTACGAGAGTTTCATACACCCGTTGACGATCATCTCCACCCTGCCCTCGGCCGGCCTCGGCGCGCTGGTCATGCTGTGGTTGCTGGGCCAGGATTTTTCGATCATGGCGCTGATCGGGTTGGTGCTGCTGATCGGCATCGTCAAGAAAAACGGCATCCTGATGATCGACTTCGCCCTCGACGCCCAGCGCAAGGGTGGTTTGACGCCCCAGGAAGCGATTTTCCAGGCGTGCCTGACCCGGTTTCGCCCGATCATCATGACCACCCTGGCCGCTCTGCTCGGTGCCCTGCCGCTGATGCTCGGCTCCGGCCCCGGCGCAGAATTGCGCCAACCGCTGGGCATTGCAGTGGTCGGCGGCCTGCTGGTGAGCCAGGCGCTGACGCTGTTCACCACACCGGTCATATACTTATGGCTCGAGCGACTGTTTCATCGGCCCGTCCAGCAGCCCGGACCTGCGCCGACGACGCTGGCGACCACAGACTGAGGCGGGGCCATGCGCGTTCTGATCATCGAAGACGAAGAAAAAACCGCGGACTATCTGCATCGCGGCCTGACCGAACAGGGCTACACCGTGGATGTGGCGCCGAACGGCGTCGAGGGGCTGCACCTGGCGCTGGAAAGCGATTACGCGGTGATCGTGCTGGACGTCATGCTGCCAGGCCTGGACGGCTTCGGCGTGCTGCGGGCTCTGCGCGCCCGCAAGCAGACCCCGGTGATCATGCTCACCGCCCGTGAACGGGTCGAAGACCGCATCAAGGGCTTGCGTGACGGCGCCGATGATTACCTGGGCAAGCCGTTCTCCTTCCTGGAACTGGTAGCCCGCCTGCAAGCCCTGACCCGCCGCAGCGGCAGTCATGAACCGGTGCAGGTCAGCATCGCTGACCTGTGGATCGACCTGATCAGCCGCAAGGCCACCCGCGCCGGCCAACGCCTGGACCTGACGGCCAAGGAGTTCTCGCTGCTCAGCGTCCTGGCGCGCCGCCAAGGCGAAATACTGTCGAAAACCGCCATTGCCGAAATGGTCTGGGACATCAACTTCGACAGCGACGCCAACGTGGTGGAAGTGGCCATCAAACGCTTGCGGGCCAAGCTCGACGGGCCGTTCGAAGAAAAACTGCTGCACACGATTCGTGGAATGGGTTATGTGCTGGAGAGCAGAGAGTGACTTTGCCCGACAGTATCGCCCTGCGCCTGAGCGGCATGTTCACGCTGGTGGCGGCCTTGGTGTTCCTGTTGATCGGCGGGGCCTTGTACCAGCAAGTCGACAAGGGCCTGGGCCTGTTGCCGGAAGCTGAACTCGATGCGCGCTACAGCGTGCTCGAGTCCACGGTCGGTCGCTACGGCACACCCGAGCACTGGGTGAAGATCAATAACAAGTTGCGCCTGCTGGGAGAGGAAGACAAACGCATCCGATTCTGGATCGTCAGTGGCGATCCACGCTTTGAATATGGCAACCCCGATCCACAGATTCGTGCCTTCGCCGAAGGTTCGCTGGGCAAGCGCGACCTGAAACTGGCGGCGCAGCCATACCCGATGAAAGTGCTCGTGAGCCAGTTCCCGGCCAAGGACCAGCGTCCGCCCCTGCGCTTCATGATCGGCATCGACACCCAGACGTTCTATCAGACCCAACACCATTTGCTGGTGGCGCTGGTGAGCCTGGCGATTGTCGGGGTGGTCCTGGCCTCATTGCTGGGCTACTGGGTGGCACGTATCGGCCTCAAGCCGCTGATCAAGCTGTCCGATGAGGCCAGACGCCTGACACCACCGCGCTTGTCCGGGCGCTTGCAGATGTCACCCTTGGCGCCGGAGCTCAGTCAATTCGTCAGGTCCTTCAACGCCACCCTCGACCGGGTCGAACAGGCGTACTCGCGACTGGAGTCGTTCAACGCCGACGTCGCCCATGAGCTGCGCTCGCCCCTGACCAACCTGATCGGCCAGACCCAGGTGGCGCTGACCCGTGGGCGCTCGGCCGAGCATTACTTCGAGGTGCTGCAATCGAATCTCGAAGAGCTGGAGCGACTGCGCTCGATCATCAACGACATGCTGTTCCTCGCCAGCGCCGACCAGGGCAGCAAAGCCACCAAGCTCACCAGCACCTCCCTGGCCGGCGAAGTGGCGACCACCCTCGACTACCTGGACTTCATCCTCGAAGACGCCCAGGTCCAAGTCAGGGTCGACGGTGACGCCCAGGCCAACATCGAGATCGCCCACCTGCGCCGCGCACTGATCAACCTGCTGAGCAACGCGGTGCGCCACACCGCCCCGGGGCAAGTGATCAATGTGCGCATCGAGGTCTTGGGCGACCAGATCACCCTCGCCGTCACCAACCCCGGCGAACCGATTGCCGATGAACACCTGCCGCGCCTGTTCGAACGGTTCTACCGGGTAGATGCCTCCCGCAGCAACAGTGGCGCCAACCACGGGTTGGGGCTGGCCATCGTCAAGGCGATTGCGCTGATGCACGGTGGGGATGTCTTCGTGCACAGTGACCGAGGCGTGAATACCTTCGGGATCCGCTTGCCGGCCTGAAACCCCACGCTGTTTAGATCGTAATGGGATGAACTCCAAGCGATTGAATGCTGGATGAAAGCCAAATGTAGCAAAGTAAAAAGATCTCAGCCTTCGGCAGCGCTCACGCGTTATTGCGCGAACACTGATTGCCCGCTCTCACCGATCCAAGCACAATCAGCAAAAGGCCAGCATCTGGTGCATTGCCGGTTATGCAACCCTTTGGGACGGATCCCAGCCAAATGACAAATGCAGACATCGGAACCATGAGCGCGAGCAGTGCGACACCCGGCAACACCCCGTTTTCGATACGCTCGGAACGGGTACTGGTACTGGCCAGTTCGTTGGTTGTCATTGCCATCCTGAGCATCGTGACCTTCCTGCTGATCCGCGAATACGCCGCCGCCCAACAGGCCGCGACACGTTCGGCGACCAATATCGTGCAACTGATTGATGCCGACGTGCTGCGCAACGTGGAGCTCTACGATCTGTCGCTACAAGGTTTGGTCGCCGCCACCCAACGCGACGACCTGAAAGATGTTTCGCCGACGATTCGCCACTTGGCCCTCTTCGACCGTGCCACCGCCGCCCCCTATAAAGGCGACATCCTGCTGCTCGACAAGCGCGGCGATGTAGTCGCCGACTCCGCCTCGATTGAGCCACGAAAGGGCAACTATGCCGACCGGGAATATTTCCAGTCCCATGTCCAGAACCCGAGCCCGGGCATGATGATCAGTCGCCCGTTTCGCTCCAGAAGTGCCGCGCAGGACTGGCGCATCAGTTTCAGCTACCGAGTGAACGACGAACACGGGGAGTTCGTGGGCGTGGCGGAAGCCGCGATGCGCTTGAATTACTTCAACCAATTGTTCAAGAGCCTGAACATCGGTCATGGCGGCACAGTCAATCTGGTCAGCAGCGACGGCTTCCTGTTGGCCCAGGAGCCGCCCCTGGCCGAGGACCTGATTGGCAAGGATTTCAGCAACCGCCCGAACTTCATGCGCATCCTGCGCGAAGGCAACGGCAGCTTCACCAGCGTATCCGGTCAGGACCAGAAGCCGCGCCTGTACACCTTTTCCCAAGTGGGCGACCTGCCTTTGATCGTGGTAGTGGCGCTCTCCTCCGATGAAGTCTTCGCCTCCTGGAAACGCACGGCGCTGCTGGTCAGCGGTGCTACAGGAGCATTGTGCATCGGCTTGCTCTGGCTCACCTGGCTGCTGCGTCATGAACTGAGGCGGCGCCACCACGCTGAACGGGAACTGGCGCAACTGGCGTCCGTCGACTCGCTGACGGGCCTGGCCAACCGCCGGACCCTGGACGAAACGCTGCAACGGGAATGGCTGCGGGCCCAGCGCTCGGGCCAACCGCTGTCAGTCATGATGATCGATGCCGATCACTTCAAGGCATTCAACGATCGCCACGGCCACCCAAGCGGTGACGAGGCCTTGCGCACCCTGGCGCATCTGATCGGCCGGCATGTCCGTCGACCGGCCGACCTGGCAGCGCGCTATGGCGGTGAGGAGTTTTCGGTGGTACTGCCGGAAACCACCACCGCCGGAGCCTTTACCATGGCCCAGAACATTCGCGAAGCGGTGGAGCAATTGCCGCCTTTCATTCCCGGCGCAGCGCCCATGACCGTTAGCATCGGCATCGCCACCTGGACCCAAGGGCCGTATGGCGAACTCGAACAACTCATGTTCGCCGCCGACAAGGCGCTGTACCAGGCCAAGGCCAGTGGGCGCAATCGTGTGGTTTGCGCGATGTGACACCAGCGCCCCAAGGCTGTGGACATATTGCTCTCTGTGGCGAGGGGATTTATCCCCGCTGGGCTGAAGCAGCCCCAATGCAGACGACTCAATCAGCCTGGCGCACCGAGTTGCAGTGGGTAGGACTGCTTCGCAGCCCAGCGGGGATAAATCCCCTCGCCACAAGTCCCCATGTCCCTCCAATCTAACAGTGCTCCATCACCCCCGCAGAAACACCCGGCCATAAAAAAAGGCCACCCGAAGGCAGCCTTTAAAAACTAGAGAGGTTTTTGGCTTACACGGCCGCTACAGGGCGCATGTAAGAGATTGGTGCGGTGCTGGCGTCTTCGAACGTCACGACTTCCCAAGCATCTTTCTGCTCAATCAACTTGCGCAGCAGCTGGTTGTTCAGCGCGTGGCCGGACTTGAAGCCCTTGAACTCACCAATCAGGCTATTGCCCAGCAGGTAGAGGTCGCCGATTGCATCGAGAATCTTGTGTTTGACGAATTCGTCTTCATAACGAAGGCCGTCTTCGTTCAACACACCATCGGAATCGACCACGATCGCGTTTTCAACACTGCCACCGAGTGCGAGGTTGTGCTTGCGCAGGTACTCGATGTCACTCATGAAACCAAAGGTACGGGCGCGGCTGACTTCTTTTACGAACGAAGTACTGGAAAAATCCACGCTTGCACTCTGGGTGCGGTCACGGAAAACCGGGTGATCGAAATCGATCTCGAAGCTCACCTTGAAACCTTCGAAAGGGACGAAAGTGGCGCGCTTGTCGCCGTCTTCCACTGTCACTTCCCGCAGGATACGGATGAACTTCTTGGCTGCGTCCTGCTCTTCCAGGCCAGCCGATTGAATCAGGAATACGAAGGGTCCGGCACTGCCATCCATGATCGGGACTTCGGACGCGGAGAGCTCGACGTAGGCGTTATCGATGCCCAGGCCAGCCATGGCCGAGAGCAAATGCTCCACCGTATCCACTTTGGTGTCACCGTTGACCAGTGTGGTCGACATAGTGGTTTCACCAACGTTTTCCGCGCGAGCAGGGATCTGCACCACAGGGTCGAGGTCGGCACGACAAAACACGATGCCAGTATCGACAGGCGCGGGCTTGAGGGTCAGGTAGACCTTCTCGCCGGAGTGCAAGCCGACACCTGTGGCACGGATAATATTCTTCAGGGTGCGTTGTTTAATCATGGCATGGGCCGCTTCAGCGCAAATTGCGAACTGGTATCAACAAAGGCTGGCGATAATAGCAGACCAGACCTTTGCTGAACACCAATCACCCGTATCCCCCTGATACATTTCATCAATCGGCCTGACGACGCAGGAATGCCGGGATGTCCAGGTAATCCAGATCGTCTTGCGGATTCATCTTCGCGGCAGTCGCAGCACCGGCCTGAGCCTGATTGCGCATGACGGTCGGACGGTCCAGGTCACGGTAGTTCACCGCGGGTTGTTCCTGACGAGCGGCCGCTTGTTGCTGCGGCTGCGATGCCAGGGAGGTCTGAACGGTGTTGTCGATCACCTTCATCGGCTTCTCGATTTTCGCGCCCAGGCCGGTGGCAACCACGGTCACGTGCAGTTCGTCACGCATGTCCGGATCGATCACGGTGCCGACCTTGACCATGGCGTGGTCGGAAGCGAACGCTTCGATGATGCTACCCACGTCGGAGTACTCGCCCAGGGACAGGTCCGGACCGGCGGTGATGTTCACCAGGATGCCACGGGCGCCCTGCAGGTTGACGTCTTCGAGCAACGGGTTGCGGATGGCCGCTTCGGTGGCTTCGCGAGCACGGTTCGGACCGCTGGCGCAGCCAGTGCCCATCATCGCCATGCCCATTTCGGACATCACGGTGCGTACGTCAGCGAAGTCGACGTTGATCATACCCGGACGCTTGATGATGTCGGAGATACCGCGAACGGCACCGGCCAGTACGTCATCGGCCTTGGCGAAAGCCGACAGCAGGCTTGCGTCCTTACCCAGGATGGTCAGCAGCTTCTCGTTGGGAATGGTGATCAACGAGTCGACGCTTTCGCTCAGCGCGCGGATGCCCTCATCGGCAATCTGCATGCGCTTGCGGCCTTCGAACGGGAATGGACGGGTCACCACCGCAACGGTGAGGATGCCCATTTCCTTGGCGACTTCGGCGATGATCGGCGCCGCACCGGTACCGGTACCGCCGCCCATGCCAGTGGTGATGAACACCATGTTGGTGCCAGCCAGGACTTCAGCGATGCGCTCGCGGTCTTCCAGGGCAGCCTGACGGCCAACCTCGGGATTCGCGCCGGCACCCAGACCCTTGGTCACGCCGGTACCCAGTTGAAGGATGGTTCGCGCGCCGATGTTTTTCAGCGCTTGAGCATCAGTGTTGGCGCAAATGAATTCGACGCCTTCGATGTTGCTCTTGACCATGTGGTTGACAGCGTTGCCGCCGCCACCGCCGACACCGATTACCTTGATAACCGGGCTAGCGGGGATGTTGTCTACGAGTTCGAACATTTTCCCTCTCCTTTCATTCTCTAGTTTTTTCGCCTACTGCGTTTGTTGCATCTTCCAGTGCCGAGCCAGAGGCTCGTCGCTTGAAGCTTTAAACCTGTTGCTAAAAATTGCCCTTCACCCAAGCCTGCAGCCGCTCGAAAAGCGGCGCCTTCGGCTCGTCGCTGTTGTAGCTGTCGCGGCTGCCGATGCCCGAGAACGAAACCCCGTCGGACTGCTTCTGCAGGCCGTACATCAACAGGCCCACGCCAGTGGAGTAAATCGGGTTGCGCACCACGTCATCCAGGCCCTTGACGCCATGGGGCACGCCCAGGCGCACCGGCATGTGGAAAATCTCTTCGGCCAGTTCGACCGCGCCTTCCATCTTCGACGTACCACCGGTCAGCACGATGCCGGCCGGGATCAGGTCTTCGTAGCCACTGCGACGCAGCTCCGCCTGGATCAGCGTGAACAGCTCGTCGTAACGCGGCTCGACCACTTCGGCCAAAGCCTGGCGGGACAACTCGCGCGGAGGACGTTCGCCAACGCTTGGCACTTTGATGGTTTCACCGGCACCGGCCAGTTTCGCCAGGGCGCAGGCGTAGCGGATCTTGATTTCTTCGGCGTACTGGGTCGGCGTGCGCAAGGCCATGGCGATGTCGTTGGTGACCTGGTCACCGGCAATCGGGATCACTGCCGTGTGGCGGATCGCGCCTTCGGTGAAGATTGCGATGTCAGTGGTGCCGCCGCCGATGTCCACCAGGCACACGCCCAGTTCCTTCTCGTCGTCGGTCAGCACCGAGTAGGCCGAGGCCAGTTGCTCGAGGATGATGTCGTCGATTTCCAGGCCGCAACGGCGCACGCATTTCTCGATGTTCTGCGCAGCGTTCACGGCGCAGGTCACCACGTGGACCTTGGCTTCCAGACGCACGCCGGACATGCCCAGGGGCTCACGCACGCCTTCCTGGTTATCGATCACGTAGTCCTGCGGCAGGGTGTGAAGCACACGCTGGTCGGCCGGGATCGCCACGGCCTGCGCCGCGTCGAGCACACGCTCAAGGTCAGCGGAGCTGACTTCACGGTCACGAATCGCCACGATGCCGTGGGAGTTCAGGCTACGGATGTGATTGCCCGCCACGCCGACGAACGCCGAGTGGATCCGGCAACCGGCCATCAGCTGCGCTTCTTCAATGGCGCGCTGGATCGATTGCACGGTGGACTCGATGTTCACCACCACGCCTTTTTTCAAGCCACGGGACGGGTGGGTACCGATCCCGACGATGACCAGCGTGCCGTCGTCCGCGACCTCGCCTACCAGCGCAACCACCTTGGAAGTGCCGATATCCAGACCGACGATCATTTTTCCGCTTTGCACGTTTGCCATGGGTCCTGCCTCTCTTAATTCTTCGCGACGGCGGGTTCAGCCGTCGTGGGCGCTACAGGTTCCCGCCAGCCAACAGCCAGGCCGTTGGCGTAGCGCAGATCGATGCGCGCGATGTTCGTAATCTGGTCTTTGAGCGTCTTGTCATAGATGGCAATGAAGCGGCGCATCTTTTCCACCTGGTTGCCGCGCCCGAGCAGCAGCTCGATGCCCGGCCCCGAGCTGCCCGCGCCAGTGGTCAGGAACCAGCTGCCGCGCTCACGCAACTCCAGGCGCGCGATGGAGAAGCCCAGCGGCCGCAACATCTGACTCAACACCTGGTACTGCTGCATGACTTTCTGCTGGGCCCGCTGAGGCCCGAACAGTTGTGGCAAATGTTCGTAGTTGGCCAGTTCCCGCGGCGTGAACGCCTGGCCCTGGTTGTTCAACAGCGACTCGTCACCCCAGCGGGCCACGGGCAGTTGTTCTTCCAGGCGAATAGAAACCTGGTCAGGCCATACCCGCCGTACTTCGGCATGGGCGATCCAGGGCATCTGCTCCAGTTCCTTGCGCATACCCGCCAGGTCGATGGTGAAGAAGCTCGACGCCACGAATGGGGCGATCCGCTGCTGCACGGCTTGCTGACTGATGTAGCTCAGGTCGCCCTGCACATTGATCCGGGCGATCGGCCGGTCCGCGTAAGGCAGCAGCCGCTGAGCCCCTTCGTACGTACCGAACCCCAACGCCACCAGCAACACCGGCCAGAACAGGCTCTTGAGAAAACCAAAATTGGCTTTCGGCAGGCGCGCCGACATCGGCTCTTTGGCCACCATTCGGCTGGCACCCCGCGGCACCGGCTTGCGACCGGGTGCGGATGGCTGATGACGAAGCGATGCGCCTTGCATGCTTAACCTCTTGGCTCTTGAGAGCCGACACTGGCGGCCAGGATCGACAGCACCAGTTGCTGGAAATCCAGGCCGGCGGCACGGGCCGCCATCGGTACCAGGCTGTGATCGGTCATGCCTGGGGCGGTGTTGACTTCCAGGAACCAGAACTGCCCGTCGGCGTCCTGCATCACGTCCGCCCGTCCCCAACCGGCAATACCCAGCGCCTCACAAGCCTTGGCCGTGAGGTCCATCAGTTGTTTTTCCTTGGCGCTGTCCAGCCCGCATGGAATGCGGTACTGGGTGTCATTGGCCACATACTTGGCGTCGTAGTCGTAGAACGTGTGCGGCGTGCCCAGGGCAATCGGGGGCAACACCTGGTCACGCAGGGTGGCAATGGTGAACTCGGGACCGGTGATCCACTGCTCGACCAACACTTGCGAATCGTAGGAACTGGCGTCTTTCCATGCCGCGGTCAACTCAGGCAGCGAAGTCACTTTCGCCATGCCGATACTTGAACCTTCATGGGCCGGTTTGACGATCAAAGGGAAGCCCAGTTCCGTGGCCGCCGAAATACAATCGGCCTCGGACGCCAGCACGGCGTGGCGGGGTGTGGGAATGCCGAGGCTGTGCCAGACCTGCTTGGTGCGCAGTTTGTCCATCGCCAAGGCAGACGCCAGGATGCCGCTGCCGGTGTAGGGGATGCCCAGGCACTCGAGCAGACCTTGCATGCTGCCGTCTTCACCGCCACGGCCATGGAGAATGATGAACGCACGGTCGATTTTTTCGTTCAGCAGGCGCTGCAGGAAATCGTCGCCCACGTCGATGCCGAATGCGTCGACACCGGCGCTTTGCAGGGCTTGCAGCACGGCGTTGCCAGACTTGAGGGACACTTCGCGTTCGGCGCTCTTGCCGCCGAACAGCACGGCGACGCGGCCGAAGGCTTTCGGGTCCAGGGTCGAAACCAGGTTGGCGTAAGCAGCAGTCATTTCAGTTTCCCCTCGCTGGAGGCCACGATTGCTCCGGCGAATAACGGACTTTTCAACAGTTTCGGGGCCAGGCCACCGATGTCACCGGCGCCTTGGCACAGCAGGATGTCGCCAGCGCGCAGCAGCGGTTTGACCAGCGGTGCGAGGTCCACGCCGCGCTCGATGTAGATCGGGTCCAACTGACCGCGTTGGCGGATGCTGTGGCACAGCTGACGGCTGTCGGCCCCCGGGATCGGCTCCTCGCCGGCCGGATAGACTTCCATCAACAGCAACACGTTGGCGTCGGCCAGCACCTGGACGAAATCGTCGTACAGGTCGCGGGTACGGCTGTAGCGGTGCGGCTGGTAAACCATCACCAGGCGCCGCTCCGGCCAGCCACCGCGCACGGCCTTGATCACCGCCGCGACTTCGGTCGGGTGGTGGCCGTAATCGTCCACCAGCATCACGTTACCGCCGTCCACCGGCAGTTCGCCGTAGACCTGGAAACGTCGTCCCACGCCCTGGAACCCGGACAGGCCCTGGACAATGGCTTCGTCACTGACGCCTTCATCGGTGGCAATGCAAATGGTGGCCAGCGCATTGAGCACGTTGTGGTTGCCGGGCATGTTCACCGACACATCCAGCGGTTCGCGATCAGGACGCAGCACGGTGAAGAACGTCTGCATGCCCTGCTGGCGCACGTTGATGGCGCGCACGTCGACGTCTTCGCCGAAACCGTAGGTCACGGTCGGACGCTTGATCAGCGGCAGGATCTCGCGCACCACCGGGTCGTCCAGGCACACCACTGCCAAACCGTAGAACGGCAGGTTGTGGAGGAACTCGACGAAGGTTTTTTTCAGCTTGTTGAAGTCACCGTCGTAGGTCGCCATGTGGTCGGCGTCGATGTTGGTGACCACGGCCACCAGCGGCTGCAGGTGCAAGAAGCTCGCATCGCTCTCGTCGGCTTCGGCGATCAGGTAACGGCTGGTGCCCAGCTGGGCATTGGTGCCCGCGGCATTGAGGCGACCGCCGATCACGAAGGTCGGGTCCAGACCACCGGCAGCGAACACCGAGGCGATCAGGCTGGTGGTGGTGGTCTTGCCATGGGTACCGGCAACGGCGATGCCGTGGCGATAACGCATCAGTTCGGCCAGCATCTCGGCCCGCGGCACCACGGGAATGCGCCGCTCCAGGGCGGTGGCGACTTCCGGGTTGGAGGTGTTCACGGCGCTGGAGACCACCAGCACATCCGCGTTGGCGGCGTTCTCGGAACGGTGGCCGATGAAAATCTGCGCGCCAAAGGATTCCAGGCGCTCGGTGACCGGCGAGGCTTTCAGGTCGGAACCGGAGACTTCATAGCCCAGGTTCAGCAACACTTCGGCGATCCCGCACATGCCCACGCCGCCGATACCGACGAAATGGATGCGGCGGATACGGCGCATTTCCGGTTGCGGCATGGCTTTGCGATTCTCAACCATGGGCCACCTCCAGGCAGGTATCGACCACTTGGGCCGTGGCGTCGGGTTTGGCCAGGCGACGGGCGGCGCGGGCCATGTCTTCGATTGTTTGCGGTTGCATCAAAACCTCTGTCAGGCGCGCGGCAAGATCCGCGGCACCAGTCGTTCTTTGCGGCATCAGGAAGGCAGCGCCTTCACGGGCCAAATAATCGGCGTTGCGGGTCTGGTGGTCGTCGATGGCGTGGGGCAAAGGCACCAGCATCGAGGGCAGACCGGCGGCAGCCAGTTCGCTGATGGTCAACGCGCCTGCGCGGCAGACCACCAGGTCGGCCCAGCCATAGGCTTGGGCCATGTCTTTGATGAAAGGCTGCACTTGCGCCTCGACGCCGGCGGCGCGGTAGCGCTCGGCGGTCACTTCATCGTGGTTTTTGCCGGCCTGGTGAAACACCTCGGGCCGCAGTTCGGGAGCGACCTGCGACAAGGCTTCGGGCAGCAATTTGTTCAACGGCTCCGCCCCCAGGCTTCCACCCAGGATCAGCAAACGCGCCTTGCGTCCGGCCAGGGCCGGGCGCGGCGTATCGAGGAACAGCTCGGTGCGCACCGGGTTACCGGTGGTACGCCGGCTGCCCGACAGGGTAAAGGTGTCGGGAAAGGCTTCACAGACTCGAGCGGCCAACGGCACCAGTAACCGATTGGCGGTACCGGCCACGGCGTTCTGCTCGTGAACGATGACCGGCACACCGGCCAGTTTTGCCGCGACACCGCCAGGACCGGTCACATAACCACCAAAGCCCACCACGCATACCGGCCGCAACCGACGGATGATCGCCCGGGCCTGCCAGATCGACTTGAGCAGCATCAGCGGCGCCTTGAGCAGCGACAACCTGCCTTTGCCCCGCAGGCCGCTGGCGTTGATCCGGTGCAGCTCCAGGCCGGCGGCGGGCACCAGCTCGTTCTCGATGCCCCGTGGCGTACCCAGCCAGTGCACGGTGTAACCGCGCGCCTGGAACTCCCGGGCACAGGCCAGCGCCGGGAATACATGCCCACCGGTTCCGCCGGCCATGATCAGCACATTAGCGCCCATGAGTCGGCTCCTCGGCGAAGTCGCTCTCCTGGAATTCCATCTCTTCGCTGCCCAGGTGGGTTCGACTCTCCCATTCGATGCGCAGCAACAAGCCCAGACAGGCACAGCAAATCACCAGGGAACTGCCGCCGTAACTGAGGAACGGCAGCGTCAGGCCTTTGGTTGGCAACAGGCCGACGTTCACGCCGATGTTGATCAGGAACTGGCCGATCCACAGGAACGACAAGCCATACGCCACGTAGGCGGCGAAATACTGCTTGGCCCGCTCGGCCCACAAACCGATGTACATGCCGCGCACGCAGACGAAGACGAACAATCCGACGGTGAGCAGCGAACCGACCACGCCCAGCTCCTCGGCCAATACCGAAAACACGAAGTCGGTGTGGGCTTCGGGCAGGTAGAACTGCTTCTGCACGCTGTTGCCCAGGCCTACACCCAGCCATTCGCCGCGACCGAAGGCGATCAGGGCCTGGGTCAATTGATAACCGGAACCGAACTGGTCGGCCCACGGGTCGGTAAAAGTGATCAGACGCGCCATCCGGTAGGGTTGCGCTTGCACCAGCACCGTCACCGCGCCGACCGCCAGCGCCACCATCAGGGTGAAGCGAAACAGCCCGACACCGCCGAGGAACAACATCGCCGCCGCAGCCCCCATCATCACCACCGTGGCGCCGAAATCCGGCTCCATCAGCAGCAGGCCGGCCATCGGCAGCAACACAATGAACGGCTTGAAAAAGCCCATCCAGCTCTCGCGCACTTCTTTCTGGCGACGCACCAGATACCCGGCGAGATAGATCACCACGAAGACCTTGGCGATTTCCGAAGGCTGTACGTTGAAGAAGCTGAAGCCGATCCAGCGCATCGAACCGTTGACCTCGCGACCGATGCCCGGCAACAGCACCATCACCAACAGGCCAAAGGCACCGAGCAACATCATCCAGCCCAGGCGTTGCCAGGTGGCGATCGGCACCATCATGGTGACAATGCACGCGACCAAACCGATCACCAGGTAAATCAGGTGACGAATCATGTGATAAAGGGTGTTGCCCGATTGCACGGCAGCCACTTCCGACGACGCGGAAGTGATCATCACCAGGCCCAGGCCCAGCAGCGCCAGACAACCGACGAGCATCGGGAAATCCAGGTCGATGCCGCGCCCGGTGATCAGCGGGGACGGGTATGGCTTGATGATGTTCATCAGGTTCATGCCAAGCCCTCCACGGCCCGGGCGAACAACTGCCCGCGCTCTTCGTAGTTCTTGAACATGTCGAAACTGGCGCAGGCCGGCGACAACAGCACGGCATCGCCGGGCTGTGCGAGGGCGCGGCATTGCTGCACCGCTTCGTCCAGCGAAGCGACGCGAACCAGCGGCACGCCGTCGCCGAGGGCCTGGGCGATCAATTCGCGGTCACGACCCAACAGCACCACGGCACGGCAGTTGGCCGCCACCGGATCGCGCAGGTCCTTGAAGTTGGCACCCTTGCCGTCGCCGCCGGCGATCAGCACAAGCTTGCCTTCGATGTCCGCGCCCAGACCTTCGATGGCAGCCAGCGCAGCACCCACGTTGGTGGCCTTGGAATCGTTGTACCAGGCCACCCCGTCAAGCTCGCGCACCCACTGGCAGCGGTGTTCGAGCCCGGCAAACGTACGCAGGGCCGACAGCATGGCGTCGAACGGCAAACCGACCGCATGTCCCAGGGCCAGCGCCGCCAGGGCATTGGCCTGGTTGTGGGCACCGCGAATCTTCAGCTCACGCACCGGCATCAGATTCTGGAATTCGAAAGCCAGGTATTTCTCGCCATGTTCCTCGCGCAGGCCAAAGCCTTTGAAATCCGGAACACCCAAGCCAAACGACCAGCACGGCAGTCCCTCGCCCAGCAAAGGCCGAGTGAGCGCGTCCTGGCGGTTGAACACCACTTGCCGGGCACCGCGGAAGATCCGGTGCTTGGCCAGGTGATAGGCCGGCAGGCCGCTGTAGCGGTCCATGTGGTCTTCGCTGATGTTGAGCACGGTTGCCACTTCAGCGCCCAGGTGGTCGGTGGTTTCGAGCTGGAAACTCGACAGTTCCATCACATACAGCTCGACGTCATCACTGAGCAGATCCAGCGCCGGGGTTCCCAGGTTGCCACCCACGGCAACCCGCTTACCGGCCGCCGCAGCCATTTCACCCACCAGGGTGGTGACGGTGCTTTTTGCGTTGGAGCCGCTGATGGCGATGATCGGCGCCTTGGCGTGACGGGCGAACAGCTCGATGTCACCGGACAACTTCACGCCACGGGCGGCGGCGGCCTGCAAGGCCGGGGTTGCCAAAGCAAGGCCGGGGCTCACGTAGAGCTCGTCGGCGCGGCACAGGAACTCGACATCCAGCTCGCCACAACGCACGTCCACCTGTGGGTAGTCACGACGCAACGTGGCCAGCTCAGGTGGATTTTCCCGCGTATCGGCCACGGCAAACGACACGCCCCGGTTCGCCAGGAAGCGAACCAGGGACATGCCGCTCTTGCCGAGGCCGACAACGATGCGGAAGTGGTCAGAAGCGATCAGGGACACTCGTTCTACCTCAGCTTCAGGGTGGCAAGGCCGACCAGGACCAGAATCACGGTGATGATCCAGAAACGGACAATCACACGCGGCTCGGGCCAGCCCTTGAGTTCAAAGTGGTGGTGGATCGGCGCCATGCGAAATACCCGGCGGCCGGTCAATTTAAAGGAAGCAACCTGAATGACGACTGACAGGGTCTCCATCACGAACACACCGCCCATGATGAACAGGACGATTTCCTGGCGAACGATGACGGCGATGGTGCCCAGGGCCGCGCCCAGCGCCAGCGCGCCGACATCGCCCATGAAGACCTGCGCCGGGTAGGTGTTGAACCACAGGAAACCCAGGCCGGCACCGATCAGCGCACCGCAGAACACGATCAGCTCGCCCGCCCCCGGCACATAAGGGATCAGCAGGTATTCGGCGAATTTCACGTTACCCGACAGGTAGCAGAAGATCCCCAGCGCGCCGCCCACCATCACGGTCGGCATGATCGCCAGGCCATCGAGGCCATCAGTCAGGTTGACCGCGTTGCTCGACCCGACGATGACCAGGTAGGTCAATACGATGAAGCCTGCGCCCAGCGGGATGCTGTAGTCCTTGAGCATTGGCAGGATCAGGGTGGTTTCCACCGGCGAGGCCGCGGTCATATAAAGGAAGATCGCCGCGCCGAGGCCGAATACCGACTGCCAGAAGTATTTCCAGCGGCTCGGCAGCCCCCGGGAATTCTTCTCGATGACCTTGCGGTAGTCGTCGACCCAGCCGATGGCGCCGAACAACAGGGTCACCAGCAACACCACCCACACATACCGGTTTGCCAGGTCGGCCCAAAGCACGGTACTGATGCCGATGGACGACAGGATCAGCGCGCCGCCCATGGTCGGGGTACCGGATTTGGACAGGTGCGACTGCGGGCCGTCGTTACGGACCGACTGGCCGATTTGCAGGTTCTGCAAGGTGCGGATCATCCACGGGCCCAGGAACAGCGACAACGACAACGCGGTCAACACACCCAGGATCCCGCGCAGGGTCAGGTACTGGAAGACCGCGAAGCCTTTGTGGAACTGTTGCAGGTACTCCGCTAGCAGCAGCAGCATTAATGTTTCTCCATACGGGAACCGCACAGCGCCGCGACGATGTTTTCCATCGCGGCACTGCGTGAGCCCTTGATCAATAAGGTGGTGTTCGGGTCCTGCTCGGCGCTCAGGGCCTGAATCAGCTCGGCCTGAGTGGTGAAATGCTGTGCGTGCTCGCCAAACGCGGCGACCGCATGGGCCATCATCGGGCCGACGGCATACAGCGCATCGACCTTGCCACGCGCATAGGCGCCGACATCGTGATGCCCCTGTTGCGCCCATTCGCCCAACTCGCCGATATCCCCCAGCACCAGCACGGTACGGCCGGGGAAACCGGCGAGGATATCCACCGCAGCACACATGGACGTCGGGTTGGCGTTATAGGTGTCGTCGATCACGCGCATGCCGTTGCTGGCCAATTGCGCAACGGAACGCCCCTTGACCGGTTGCACCGCGTTCAAGCCGGCCACGATGCCCGGCAACGACACGCCCAAAGCATGGGCCGCGGCTGCAGCGGCCAGGGCGTTGGCGACGTTATGGGTGCCAAGCAGGTTCAACTGGACCCGCTCTGCACCGTCGGGGCTGTGCAGATTGAAGGCCGGGCAGCCGCGAGCATCGCGGTCCAGATCGCTGGCGTAGAAATTCGCCGCCAGATTGCTCAAAGCGAACGTCAGCACCTTGCGCCCAGCCGCCCGGGTCTTCCAGGTTTCGAAGGCCTTGTCGTCGAGATTCAGCACGGCGACGCCATCGGCATCCAGCCCTTCGAGAATCTCGCCCTTGGCCTCAACGATTTTGTCCGGGCCACCGAACTCGCCGACGTGGGCGGTCCCGGCGTTGTTGAGCACAGCGACGAGGGGCTTGGTCATGGCTACGGTATAGGCAATTTCACCGAGCCGCGAAGCACCCAACTCGATAACGGCGGCACTGTGTTCCGGCGCCAGCTCCAGCAAGGTCAGCGGCACGCCGAGGTCATTGTTCAGGTTGCCACGGGTCGCCAGCACCGGGCCGCGCGTGCGCAGGATGCTTGCCAGCATTTCCTTGACGGTGGTCTTGCCGCTGGAGCCGGTGATGGCTGCGACCGGCTTATCAAACGCCGTGCGGTTCAGCGCGCCCAACTGGCCTAAGGCCTGACGGGTGTCAGCGACCAGCAACTGCGCCAGCGTACTGTTGGTCACTTCCCGCTCGACCAGTGCCGCGACCGCCCCTTTGGCGGCGACTTCGTTCAAGTAATCGTGGCCGTCGAAACGCGGTCCGGCCAGGGCGACGAACAACTGCCCCGGAGCAATGGCCCGGCTGTCGATGCTCACGCCGTCGAAGCTGGCGTCCGCGGCGATGAGGCGCGCATTCAGGGTGTTGGTCAGCTCGCTGAGTTTCAGCGCCTTAAGCATGGGCCACCTCCCACGCAGTCAGGGCGTGATCGGCTTCCACCAGATCGGAGAAAGCATGGCGTTCGCCATTGATTTCCTGGTAGTCCTCATGGCCTTTACCGGCCAGGACGATGACGTCGTCCGCCGACGCACCGGCGATCAACTGGGCAATCGCCTGGCCGCGACCGGCCACGAAGGTGACGTTGTCCACGTTCGAGAAGCCGGCGCGGATGTCGTCGAAAATCTGCAATGGGTCTTCGGTGCGCGGATTGTCGTCGGTGACCACGACACCATCGGCCAAGCGCTCGACCACTTCGGCCATCAGCGGACGCTTGCCGCGATCACGATCGCCACCGCAGCCGAACAGGCACAGCAACTTGCCCTTGGCGTGAGGCCGCAGGGCCATCAGGACTTTTTCCAGCGCATCCGGGGTATGGGCGTAATCGACCACCACCAACGGTTGCGTTCCGCCGCCCAGCCGTTGCATACGCCCGGCAGGTCCTTCGAGTTTGGGCAGGACCTTGAGGATTTCATCCAGTGCGTAGTCCAGGCCAAGCAAGGCGCCAATGGCCGCCAACACATTGCTCAGGTTGAAACGACCGAGCAAGGTACTGCGCAGGTGGTGCTCGCCTTGAGGCGTAACCAGGGTGGCGCGCACGCCTTCGTCATTGAATTGCGCCTGGCGTATATAAAGGTAGGCGCTGGCATCTTCCAGGCTATAGGTGATCAGCCGGGACTCGTGCTTATCGGCGGCCAATTGCCGGCCAAACGCGTCGTCAAGGTTGAGGACCCGGCACTTCAAGTCATTCCAGGCAAACAGCCTGGCTTTTGCTTCGCCGTACGCCTGCATGGTGCCGTGGTAATCCAGGTGATCGCGCGACAGGTTGGTCAATACGGCGACGTCAAACGCCAGGGCCGTCACGCGGCCCTGATCCAGGCCATGGGAAGAGACTTCCATCGCCACGGCCTTGGCTCCGGCCTTTTTCAGGTCGGCCAGGGTTGCCTGCACGGCAATCGGGTTCGGCGTGGTGTGCAGGCCACTCTCCAGTGCACCATGGAAACCGTTACCCAAGGTGCCGACGATGCCGCAATGCTGACCCAGCAGATCCAGGGCCTGGGCCACCAGTTGGGTGACGCTGGTCTTGCCGTTGGTGCCCGTCACACCAATCAGGTTCAGGTGACGGCTTGGATCGCCATAAAAACGTCCGGCGATGGTCGACAGTTGGGCCGCCAGCCCCTTGACCGGAATCAATGGCACGTCGGTAATGGGCAGAACGGTCGCGCCGTCGACTTCATAAGCCACGGCAGCCGCACCGCGCTTCAAGGCGTCGGCGATGTGGGCGCGTCCGTCGAACCGGGCCCCCGGTACGGCCAGAAACAGATCCCCGGCGCGCACGTGGCGGCTGTCCAGGGCCAATTCGCGAATCAGCAGATCGTGGCCGGCATGGGCAAAAATCTTGTTCAGGCTCAGGGACATCAGCCACGCCCTCCTTCGGCTTTCAAGGGTACGACCGGTGCGGTATTGGCCTGCTGGGTCGGCGGCAGGTTATCCGGGGTGATATTCATCAAGCGCAGGGTGCCGGACATCACTTTGCTGAACACCGGTGCCGAAACCAGCCCCCCGAAGTAGCCGGCCTTGCTCGGTTCGTCGATGACCACCACGACGGCGTAGCGCGGGTCACTCATCGGTCCGAAACCGGCGAACAGCGAACGATAGGAGTTCTCCGCGTAACCCTTGACGCCTGCGGAGGTTTTGCGGGCCGTACCCGACTTGCCGGCGACATGATACGCAGGCACCTGGGCGCGATAGACGCCACGCGGGGCCTCGATCACCTGTTGCAGCATGCCCTGCATAGTCTTGGCGACGTCTTCAGGAATCACCTGGGTGGTCTGCGGCGCCTTGTCGGTTTTGATCAGGGTCAGCGGTGCGATTCGGCCGTTGTTGGCCAGTGCCGAAAAGGCATGAACCAGCTGGATCGCCGTCACGGAAACACCGTAGCCGTACGACAAGGTTGCCGTCTCGGCCTTGCGCCACTCGCGGTAGTTCGGCAGATTGCCGACCCGCTCGCCCGGAAAGCCCAGGCCGGTATCCTGGCCGAGGCCGATTTTCTGGGCCAGACGATAGATCGCCTCACCGCCGATATCGAAGGCAATCTTGCTCATGCCCACGTTACTGGAGTTGATCAGAATGCCCGTGAGGTCAAGCACTGGTCCCTCGGTCTTGGACACGTCACGAATGGTGTACTTGCCGATCTGCAAACTGCCCGGGTACACCTCAACGGTATCGCCCGGCTTCCAGCGCCCGGTTTCCAGCGCGGCGGCCATGGAGATGGCTTTCATGGTCGAACCCGGCTCGAACACGTCGATCATTGCGCGGTTGCGCATCATCGCCGGCTGCAGGTTGCGACGGTTGTTCGGGTTGTAGGTCGGCTGGTTGACCATCGCCAGGATCTCGCCAGTCTTGACGTCCATGATCACCAGGCTGCCGGCTTTGGCGCCGTTCTCCACGATCGCATTGCGCAGCTCCCGGTTGGCCAGGTATTGCAGACGCAGGTCAATGGACAACGCCAAGGGCTTACCGGCCTTGGCGTTTTTGGTGACCTGGACATCCTTGATCAGCCTGCCACGCCGATCCTTGATGACCTGACGCTTGCCGGGCACTCCGGCAAGCCACTCGTCATAGGCCAGTTCGACCCCTTCTCGCCCCCGGTCATCAATGTCGGTGAAACCGACCATATGGGCGGTCACCTCACCGGCCGGATAGAAACGCCGAAACTCTTCGATGCCATAGACGCCCGGCACTTTCAGATCGAGCACGCTTTGACCCTGCTCGGGCGTCAACCCGCGCACCAGATAAATGAATTCTTTATTGGCCTGTGCTTCGAGCCGCTCGGCCAAGGCCTTGGGGTCCTGTCCAAGGGCAGCGGCCAGAGCTGGCCACTTTTCCTTGGCCTGCTGCATTTCCTTGGCGTTTGCCCACAAGGTGGTCACCGGGGTGCTCACGGCCAACGGCTCGCCATTGCGGTCGGTAATCAGACCGCGGTGAGCCGGGATCGGGATGTGCCGCAGGCTACGGGCATCGCCCTGCTCTTTGAGGAAGTCACGGTCGACCACTTGCAGATCGATGATGCGCCAGACGATCGCCGCCACCATGATCCCGAGCAGGCCCAGAACCAGACGGAAGCGCCACGGAAAGAGTGCCCCTTCGAGCTTCATCATGGCGCCACCATCTGTACTTCGGCAGCGCCAGGAATGCGCATCTTCAACTGCTCGGTCGCCAGCACTTCGATACGGCTATGGGCAGTCCAGGTGCTCTGTTCCAGGATCAACCGGCCCCACTCGGCCTGGGCCTTGTCGCGCACGCTCAGTTCGCTGTAAAGGGTGTTGAGCAACTGCCGGTTCCAGTGCGCGCTGTAGGACACGGCAATGGCCGACACGAGCACGCCGATAAACAGCAGCAGCATGAAAAAGCTGCCGCCGGGCAGGGGCTTGGCGAAGAGCTTGCTCACCGCAACTTCTCCGCAACACGCATGACGGCGCTACGGGCACGCGGGTTTGCCTTGAGTTCGGCCTCGGAGGCGAACTGGGCCTTGCCGTGGATCTTGATTTTCGGCACGAAGGCTTCGAAGCGCACCGGCAGGTTGCGCGGCAGGTTATCGGCCTCACCCTTGGTGAGCTTGCGCATGAACAGTTTGACGATTCGGTCTTCCAGGGAATGGAAGCTGATCACCACCAGTCGCCCGCCGACCTCGAGTGCTTCAAGTGCCGCCTCAAGGCCGGCCTCCAGATCGCCCAATTCATTATTGACGTGGATGCGCAAACCCTGGAAAGCACGGGTAGCCGGGTTCTTGCCCTTTTCCCATGCCGGGTTGGCGACTTTCAGCACTTCGGCCAGGTCGCCGGTACGCTCGAATGGTTTGGTGTCGCGACGCTCGACCACGGCGCGGGCCATGCGGCCGGAAAAACGCTCTTCGCCGTATTCCTTGAAAACACGGGCGATTTCTTCCACCGGGGCAGTATTGACGAATTCGGCGGCGCTGATGCCGCGGGACGGATCCATGCGCATGTCCAGCGGGCCATCATTGAGGAAACTGAAGCCACGCTCCGGGTCGTCCAACTGCGGCGAAGACACCCCCAGGTCGAGCAGGACGCCACTGACCTTGCCGGCCAGGCCACGCTGGGCCACTTCTGAGCCCAGCTCCGCAAAGCTGCGCTGCACAACGACAAAGCGGCCGTCTTCGGCCGCTAGCGCTTGCCCGGTGGCAATCGCTTGAGGATCCTTGTCGAACCCCAGCAGCCGGCCGTCCGGGCCGAGCTTGCTGAGAATCAGCCGGCTATGCCCGCCACGCCCGAACGTGCCATCCAGATAGCAGCCATCAGCACGTACGGCGAGAGCCTCGACGGCTTCGTCAAGCAGTACGGTGATGTGGTTAAAGCCGCTATCAATAGTCACAGGATCAAATCACGCAGTTCATCAGGCATGGCGCCCGGTTGTTGAATAGCAGCCAGGTCAGCGGCAGAGACCGCATTCCAGGCATCTTCGTCCCACAGCTGGAACTTGTTCAGTTGGCCCACCAGCATCGCGCGCTTGTCCAGCTTGGCGTACTCGCGCAGGCGCGGCGGAACCAGGAAACGACCGCTGCCGTCGAGTTCAAGATCGACGGCGTTACCGATCAGCAAGCGTTGCAGGCGGCGGTTCTCTTCACGCAGCGAAGGCAGTGCGCGCAGTTTGGTTTCGATGATCTCCCACTCATCAAGAGGGTAGACACACAAACATGGGTCAACGGCGTCGATCGTGACGATTAACTGCCCGGAACTACGCGAAACGAGCTCGTCACGGTACCGGCTCGGCATGGCGAGACGGCCCTTTGCATCGAGACTGATAGCGTTAGCTCCGCGAAACACGTCAGCGTTTCTCCAAAAATTTTGCGTTTTACGCTCAAAAAACCCACTTCATGCCACTTTCCGCCACTTGCGCACACTATAGGAATGCGCCTACCGCACCGTCAAGGCGCGGATTGAAGGAAAAGCCTTATAGATCGGAGATTTAGGAGCGTATCTGGAGGGACGATGGGAATCTGACGTAGGATTTTTCGCCACAACTTCAGCGAACACAGGAAGCTGCGCTCTAAAGTTAAAGTGATTTGTTAAGAGTAAGATTTTTTTGGTCTTAGCAATTGCGTCTGCCAGCGATTCTGGCAGGAGGGGAAAAGGTGGAGAGTCGATCTGTAAGCCGGGTTCTGTCTTGAACAGTCATTCGTCTACGATGGCCATCACTGGACATCTTTAGCAACCTACCCGGTCCCAGCGCGGGCCACGCCTTGGGACCCTATTTGGTCTTGCTCCAAGTGGGGTTTACCTAGCCACGAACTGTTGCCAGCCGTGCGGTGCGCTCTTACCGCACCTTTTCACCCTTACCGGCGCCGAAGCGCTTAGGCGGTTATTTTCTGTGGCACTTTCCGTAGGCTCACGCCTCCCAGGCATTACCTGGCACTTCGCCCTATGGAGCCCGGACTTTCCTCCCCCCCCTAATTTTCATAGAGGGCAGCGACTGTCCGATCGACTCTCCGCCGCGAAGGTTAACGGCAGAGCGCCCGAAGAACAAGCGCTAAAAGCCCTTGGCCAGCCCCGCCCCCCGGTTTCACTGGTCCTTCTGTTTTTCCAGCGCGACCTGATACAGCACGTTCTTACGCTCGCCGGTAATCTGCGCCGCAAGGGCGGCGGCGCGCTTGAGGGGCACCTCCTCGAGCAGCAGGTCCAGGATGCGCATCGCTTCACTGCTGACGGTCTCTTCACTGTCCGGCGCCGCCCAGCCCGCCACCAGCACAACGCATTCACCGCGCTGCTGGTTGCTATCGCTTTCGACGAAGGCGCGCAACTGCGCCAACGGCAACCCCTTGAGAGTTTCGAAGGTTTTGGTCAGCTCCCTGGCGAGCAGCGCCGGACGCTCTGGACCAAACACCAGTTCCATGTCTTGCAGGCATTCAAGGATGCGGTGCGGCGCCTCATAAAAGATCAACGTACGCGGCTCCTCCTTTATAGACTCCAGGCGCGCCCGTCGCCCCACCGCCTTGGCGGGCAAAAAACCTTCGAAAATGAAACGGTCCGACGGCAGGCCCGCCGCCGAAAGGGCAGCGATCAAGGCGCACGCCCCTGGCACCGGCACTACATTGATGCCGGCCGCCCGAGCCTGGCGTACCAGGTGATAGCCAGGGTCGGAAATCAGCGGTGTACCCGCGTCGGAAATCAGCGCAACGTTATCGCCCGCCAACAGGCGAGTGATAAAACGACTGCCTTCTTCCCGCTCGTTGTGCTCATGACAGGCCGCCAACGGAGTTGAAATGCCGAAATGTTGCAACAAGCGTTGAGAGTGGCGCGTATCTTCGGCCGCAATGAGCGCGACCTCCTGCAGGATTTTCAGCGCCCGGGCACTGATATCGTCCAGGTTGCCGATGGGCGTCGCCACCACATAAAGCGAGCCGGCAGCGGAATTCAAAGCACCTGGAGCAGTCAAAGCGCACACCTCATGATCGGTAAAAAGCGCCATTGTAGCGTGTAGCGGCCGTCTCGGCTGCGCAGGTAGGAGCTGACGAGCGAAGCGAGGCTGCGATCTTTCCCCAGACACTTGAATCCCCAGCGAAAGATCAAAAAATCGCAGGCTGCGCCAGCTCCTACAGAGCCCAGCGGGAGCAAGCTCCCTCGCCACAGAAGGTCAATACCCGTCTTTTGTGTTGCTCCGCACTCTTTGAAATACCTAAATTGATCGATTCACGCCACTAACATCGCGCCCCGGCCAGTGCTTGGGTACAATTCGACGCTAATTTGATCTCGTATCAGGAACATTTACATGATCGCTTGCCTGCGGCTGCTCTCCGCCCTCTGCCTCGCTGCCCTTCTGGCGGCCTGCGCCAGCTCGCCCTCCTCCAGCCTTGGCGAACTTCCACGGACCCCGGATGCCAGTATCGAGCAGCTGCTCGAACAGGCCACCCAAAGCAAAACCCCGGAACAAGCCGCCCTGTTGCGCCTGAGCGCAGCAGACCTGGCCTACCGCCAGGGCAATGCCGGTCAGTCCGCGCAGATCCTGCAACAGGTGCCGATGGAGCAACTCAAGCCCGGCCAGCAGATTTTCGCCAGCACCCTGGCGGCCGAACTGGCAATGACGCGCAACCAGCCCAAAGCAGCGCTGAGCGCCCTGAGCCACCCGAGCCTGCAGCACCTGAGCGAGCTACCGGTGGAGCAGCAGGTCCGCACCGGCACCGTCCACGCCCGCGCCCTCGAGGCCGACGGCCAGACCCTGGCAGCCGCCAAGGAACGGATCTTCATTGCGCCCCTGCTTGAAAACGAAGCGGCGGCGAAAAACCACGAGGCGATCTGGTCGTTGATCGCCTCGCTGCCCACCGATCAACTGCAACCGACCAGCACCGACGATCTTGGGGGCTGGCTGAGTTTGGCTCTGGCTGTGAAAACCGCCGGTACGCTGGAACAGCAACAGGCGGCTATCGACAGCTGGCGCGAGCAGAACCCCAAGCACCCGGCCGCCCTCCAGCTGCCGACGCCGCTGATCAAGCTCAAGGAACTGGCGAGCCAGCCCCTGAGCAAGATCGCCTTGCTGCTGCCTCAGGATGGCCCGCTGTCCTCCGTCGCCAGAGCTCTGCGCGAAGGTTTCATGGCTGCCCACTATCAGGCCCAACAGGCCGGGCAAAACCCACCAAGCATTCAGTTTTATGACAGCTCGCGCCTGACCTCCCTGGATGATTTCTATCGCAAGGCACAGGCCGACGGCGTGCAACTGGTGGTCGGCCCGCTGGAAAAACCCTTGGTCAAGCAACTCAGCACCCGCCCGCAACTGCCGATCACGACCCTCGCGCTCAATTACAGCGAAGGTGAGCAAGGCCCGGCACAGCTGTTCCAGTTTGGCCTGGCCGCAGAAGACGAAGCCCGTGAAGTGTCGCGTCGCGCCCGTACAGACGGTCTGCATCGTGCCGCCGTCATGGTGCCAAAAGGTGAATGGGGCGATCGCGTCCTAAAAGCCTTCAGCGAGGACTGGCAGGCCAATGGCGGCACCATCATCGCTGTCGAACGCATCGATCAGCCCGTACAACTGGCCCAGCAGATCGCCGACATGTTCCATCTGCGCCAGAGCGAAGGTCGCGCCAAGCGCCTGCAAAGCACAGTCGACACCGCCGTCGCGGCCCAGCCGTCCCGCCGTCAGGACATCGAGTTCCTGTTCCTGGCCTCGACACCACAACAGGCCCAGCAGATCAAGCCGACCCTGAACTTCCAGTACGCCGGCGACGTGCCTGTGTACGCCACCTCGCATGTGTTCAGCGCCAGTGGCGACCAGAATCAGTACAACGACATGAGCGGCGTGCGCTTCTGCGAAACCCCGTGGCTGCTCGATGCCAACGACCCGCTGCGCAAGCAGGTCACCGCCCAGTGGCCCCAGGCCGGTGGTAGCCTGGGTCGGCTGTACGCGATGGGGGCAGATGCCTATCGTCTGGCTCCGCGCTTGGGTCAGCTGAAAACATTGCCAGACACCCGCATCGAAGGTCTTTCGGGCAGCCTGGCAGTGTCGCCGTCCCAGCGCGTGCAACGTCAACTGCCGTGGGCCGAATTCGTCAACGGTCAGGTGCAGCGCCTGCCGGACACTCAGCGCTGATGCCTGACCGATCACGCCAGCAAAGCGGACGGGATGCCGAGAGCCAGGCTCTCGCGCATCTTCAGCAACAAGGCCTGCGGCTGCTGGCGCAAAACTGGCTGTGTAAACGTGGCGAGCTTGATCTGGTCATGCTTGATGGCGATACAGTAGTATTCGTCGAAGTCCGCTACAGAAAAAATACTCAATGGGGTGGCGCGCTCGACAGCATCGATGCACGCAAGCGCCAGAAGCTGGTTTTCGCCGCGCAGTACTTCCTGCAAATCGAGTCTCGCTGGGCCGATCATCCCTGCCGCTTCGACGTGGTTGCCATCGACAGCAACGCCGATCAGTTGAACTGGTTGCAGAATGCCTTCGACAGTTGAACGTCAACACCCATGACGAGCCGAGCCGGACACCTTCACCCAATTTTTGCTCTTTGCTTTGCGCGCCGCACATGCTTGTGCCGATAAGCCGCGCTACTTAAGGTCACACAGATGGACATGCAATCGCGAATTCGCCAGCTTTTTCAGGCCAGTATCGACACCAAGCAACAGGCGATGGACGTACTTGCACCGCACATCGAGCAAGCCAGCCAAGTGATGGTCAACGCCCTGCTCAACGAAGGCAAAATGCTTTCGTGCGGCAATGGCGGTTCTGCCGGCGATGCCCAGCATTTTTCATCGGAGCTGCTCAACCGCTTCGAGCGCGAGCGCCCCAGCCTGCCGGCCATTGCATTGACCACCGACAGCTCGACGATCACCTCGATCGCCAATGACTACAGCTACAACGAAGTGTTCTCCAAACAGATCCGCGCCCTGGGCCAGCCCGGCGATGTGTTGCTGGCGATTTCCACCAGCGGCAACTCGGCCAATATTATTCAGGCGATCCAGGCCGCACATGATCGCGAAATGATTGTCGTAGCATTGACCGGTCGCGATGGCGGCGGCATGGCGTCACTGCTGTTGCCTGAGGACGTCGAGATTCGCGTACCGGCCAATGTCACTGCACGCATTCAGGAAGTCCATCTGCTGGCGATTCATTGTCTTTGCGACTTGATCGACAGCCAACTGTTCGGGAGTGAAGAATGACCCCTAATCGCCTAGGCCTTCTGGCCCTGACCCTGTGCCTCGGCATCAGCGGCTGCACATCGGTGGTTAACGCCAGCCGGGAAAAGCCGATTGAAGACGACCGCGGCACCCGCACCTTCGGCAGCAAGATCGACGATTCACTGATCGAAACCAAGGCCGGCGTGAACATCGCCAAGGCCGACCCGGACCTGGACAACAATTCGCATATCGTCGTCACCAGCTTCAACGGTGTCGTGCTGCTGGCCGGCCAAACCCCACGCGCGGACCTCAAGGCCAAGGCCGAGCAGGCTGCAAGCGCCGTGCAGCGGGTCAAGACCGTGCATAACGAACTGCAGGTCCTGCCACCTTCCTCGCTGCTGGCGCGTCAGAACGATGCCTGGCTGACCACCAAGATCAAGACGCAGATGCTGACCGACGCCAGCATTCCCGGCTCGCGCATCAAGGTTGTAACCGAGAATGGCATCGTTTATCTGCTGGGGCTGTTGACCAAGCAGGAGGCTGCGCAGGCGACCAACTTGGTGCAAGGGGTTTCCGGGGTGCAGAAAATCGTTAAGTTGTTTGAGTACATCGACTGAGGCTACTCGCAGTTCTTGATGCTGCATGCGGCTGGAAAGAACGGCGCTTCTTCTGATGAGGAAGTGCCGTTTTTTTATGCTTTGTTTATGGTTGGTGTGTATATCCGTTGCTGTGGTAACGGCCACTGACGGTTCCGCTCTTACAGCGGCTCACTTTTGAGAAGCCTGCGCGGCCCGGCGAAAAGTAAGCAAAACGCTCATGCCCCACCACTAGGTGCCTCGCTAAGGCTCGGCATGCCCTCACTCCGGCATTGCTCCGTGGGCCCGCCGCGAAGGGCCATCCATGGCCCAGCGCGGCTACCTCGGCATCCATGCCGAGGTGCCCACTACGCAATGCCTGCGTTCGGCCAGCGTGGTTAACGGGGCGCTCAAGATCAAAATCAAAAGCGAGGCGGCCTGACAGCCGGCCTGCTCGGGAGCGAACGCGTTTCTCCTGTGGGAGCGGGCTTGCTCGCGAAAGCGGAGGGGCAGTTTGCAGTGATGTTGGATGTGCCGGCGTCATCGCGAGCAGGCTCGCTCCCACAGGTTTTTATGTCGCTCGCAAATACTGTAAACACCCACAAATCCATGGGGGGGCGAGCCTGTTCGCGATAACGGTGGTGCAGCTAAGATCACGGCATCTACCCCGCTCTTGCTCTTGCTCTTGCTCTTGCTCTTGCTCTTGCTCTTGCTC
>NZ_FOPO01000007.1:0-137577 GCF_900113505.1 Pseudomonas sp. NFACC45 | reverse complement strand
TGCTCTTGCTCCTGCTCTTGCTCCTGCTCTTGCTCTTGCTCTTGCTCTTGATCTCGACGCCCCGTTAAACCACGCTGGCCGAACGCAGGCATTGCGTAGTGGGCAACCCGGCATGGATGCCGGGTTAGCCGCGCTGGGCCATGGATGGCCCTTCGCGGCGGCCCACGGAGCAATGCCGGAGTGAGGGCATGCCGAGCCTTAGCGAGGCACCTAGTGGTGGGGCATGAGCGTTTTGGTTACTTTTCGCCGGGCCGCGTAGGCTTTTCAAAAGTGACCCGCCGTAAGGGCGGAACCCTAAGCAGCCATTACCGCAGAAACGGATATACACACCAATCCACCAGTGAATACAGCCAAAAAAAATGCCCATATCTCACGACACAGGCATTTTCCTTAGCGAACAGCGAACAGCGAACAGCGAACAGCGAACAGCGAACAGCGAACAGCGAACAGCGAACAGCGAACAGCGAACAGCGAACAGCGAACAGCGAACAGATTACCTGCTCCGCTACTTCACCACCTTAAGACTAGGCCGACCGCTAGGCCGCGGCGGCTCGTCATCCGGTGGCGGCAAATCATCATCCGGCTCAAGCTCGTCTTCACCATCCAACGGCACTTCCAACTCAAACACCATACCCTGGCCATTCTCCCGAGCATAAATCCCCAGGATCGAGGCAATAGGCACGTACAGAGTATGCGGCACACCCCCGAAGCGCCCTTCAAAGCTGACCGCATCATTATCCATGTGCAAGTGACGCACGGCGGCCGGTGATACGTTCAAGACTATTTGCCCATCGTTGGCAAAACCCTGCGGCACCTGCACCGACGGATACTCGGCGTTAACCAGCATATGTGGGGTGCAATCGTTGTCCACAATCCACTCATAGAGCGCGCGGACCAGATAAGGTCGACTGGAGTTCATAGCGGCTCCCTAAGCCTTAGCGCATGTCACGTTCGACACCAGACAGACTCGCCTGGAATGCCTCACGCGCAAATTGGCGCTCCATATAATCAAGCAACGGCTTGGCAGGCCGCGGCAGTTCAATACCCAGAATCGGCAAACGCCAGAGTATTGGCAATAGGCAGCAATCCACCAGGCTTTGTTCCTCACTGAGGAAGAATGGCTTGTCGGTGAACAGCGGCGATACGCCAGTCAGGCTTTCGCGCAACTCTTTGCGCGCCACGACCCGCGCAGGCTCCTTGGTTCGTGAATCCAGGATCAGGTCCACCAACCCGCACCAGTCGCGCTGGATGCGATGGATCAGCAAACGGCTGTTGGCTCGCGCAACAGGATACACCGGCAGTAAAGGCGGATGCGGGTAACGCTCATCCAGGTATTCCATCACCACTGTCGACTCCCACAATGCCAGGTCACGATCGACCAGCGTGGGCAGGCTGCCGTAAGGGTTCACTTCGATCAGCTTCGGCGGCTGACGGCCCGCTTCGACGTAAATGATCTCGGCGCTGACACCCTTCTCTGCCAGTACGATACGTACCCGGTGGGAATAGTGGTCGGCGGGGTCGGAGTAACAGGCCAACCGATTGGTCACGCCCATGGCGATCCTCCTCGCTTGTTGAAATTATCGAAAAACGGAAAAACGAGCGCGCCCAAAGGGCGCCTCCCGTAACACCCGGCTGACCAGGTTCGTTACATCCAGAGACGCCCTTGGGCGCGCACGATTAACAGCAACGGTTTACAGCTTTATCAATGCACGTCTTTCCAGTATTCACGCTTGAGCAGGTAAGCGAATACGAAGAAGAACGCCAAATACAGCAACACATAAGTACCGATGCGCTGATGCTCCAGCTTCACCGGGTTGGCCGAATAGGCCAGGAAGGTCACCAGATTCTTGACCTTCTCGTCGAACTGCTCTTCAGTCAGGCTGCCGGTGTTCGGCAGCACGGTCAACTGATCGCAGGCTTCATGAGTCAAAGCCGTGCCGGTCAGCGGATCGTATTGCTTCTTGCCGTCCTCGACGATTTGAACCTGTTTGCAGCCTACCACCTGACGACCCTGCAGGCCGACCAGAACGTTTGGCATACCGACGTTCGGGAAGACCTTGTTGTTCACGCCCCAAGGACGCGCAGGATCTTCATAGAACGAACGCAGGTAACCGTAGAGCCAGTCGGTGCCACGCACGCGCGCCACCAGAGTCAGGTCGGGCGGCGCAGCCCCGAACCAGGACTTGGCGTCTGTCGGCTGCATGCCGATGTTCATGTGATCGCCCAGCTTGGCGCCAGTGAACACCAGCTTCTCGAGCATCAGCTCATGGGGAATGCCCAGGTCATCCGCTACACGCTCGTAACGCTGGAACTTGGCGCTGTGGCAGCCCATGCAGTAGTTGGCGAAGGTACGTGCGCCGTCCTGCATGGCAGCTTTGTCGGAAACGTCGATGTCGACCTTTTCCAGCTCGGGCCCACCGGATGCGGACGCAAAGGACAGGACAGGCATAGCAGCAAGAATCAGTACAGAAAATAGCTTTTTCATCAGCCAGTCACCCTTTCCGGAACCGGTTTGGTCTTCTCGAGCCTGGTGTAGAACGGCATCAGAATGAAGTAGGCGAAGTACAGGAAGGTGCAGACCTGCGACAGCAGCGTCCGGCCCGGTGTTGGAGCGAGTACGCCCAGCACACCCAGGATCACGAACGAGATGCAGAACACCCAGAGCCAGATTTTGCTCAGCCAGCCTTTGTAGCGCATCGACTTGACTGGACTGCGGTCCAGCCACGGCAGGACGAACAACACGGCGATCGCCGCACCCATGGCGATGACGCCCAGCAGCTTGTCTGGAACCGCCCGCAAAATCGCGTAGAACGGAGTGAAGTACCAGACCGGAGCAATGTGCTCAGGGGTCTTGAAGGCGTTTGCCTGCTCGAAGTTAGGCTTCTCGAGGAAGTAACCACCCATCTCCGGGAAGAAGAACACGATGGAGCAGAAGATGAACAGGAATACCACCACGCCGACGATATCTTTGACGGTGTAGTACGGGTGGAAGGCGATGCCGTCCAGCGGTACACCGTTTTCGTCCTTGTGCTTCTTGATGTCCACGCCATCGGGGTTGTTCGAGCCGACTTCATGCAGCGCCAGGATATGCAGCACCACCAGGCCGAGGATCACGATCGGCAAGGCCACCACATGCAAGGCGAAGAAGCGGTTCAGGGTAATGCCCGAAATCAGGTAATCACCGCGAATCCACTGGGTCAGGTCATCGCCGATGACCGGGATTGCACCGAACAACGAGATGATCACCTGGGCGCCCCAGTAAGACATCTGGCCCCAAGGCAACAGGTAGCCCATGAACGCTTCAGCCATCAGCGCCAGGTAGATCAGCATACCGAACACCCACACCAGCTCCCGTGGTTTCTGGTACGAACCGTAGAGCAGACCACGGAACATATGCAGGTAAACCACGATGAAGAACGCCGAGGCGCCTGTGGAGTGCAGCAGACGCAGGATCGAGCCGTACTCGACGTCGCGCATGATGTATTCGACGGAGGCAAACGCTTCTTCCGCCGAAGGGGTGTAGCTCATGGTCAGCCAGACACCGGTGACGATCTGGTTGACCAGAACGAGCAGTGCCAGGGAGCCAAAGAAGTAGAAGAAGTTGAAGTTTTTTGGAGCGTAGTACTTGCTGAGATGGTCTTCCCACATTTTGGTCGCGGGAAAGCGCGCATCAACCCAATCCATGAATTTGCTCATCACGCTTTCTCCGTATCGACGCCAACGACAATGATGTCGTCGGTCTCATAGGAATGCGGGGGAACTGGCAGGTTCAAAGGTGCAGGCTGCGACTTGTAGACGCGACCGGCCAGGTCGTAGTGGGAGCCGTGGCAAGGGCAGAAATAACCACCGACCCAGTCCTTGCCCAAGTCGGCAGGGGCTACTTCAGGACGGAACGTTGGCGAGCAACCCAGGTGCGTGCAAATTCCGATCAGCAGCAGGACTTCCGGCTTGATCGAGCGCGTTTCGGGATTGACGTACTCCGGTTGGTCCGAGTTCTTGGAAGTGGGATCGGACAGTTGGCCCTCGATCTTTTTCAGATTCCCCAGGATCTCCTCCGTACGGCGGACGATGAATACCGGCTGACCGCGCCACTCAGCAATCATCTGCTGGCCTGGCTCGATTTTGCTGACATTCACTTTCACCGGTGCACCTGCAGCTTTCGCCTTGGCACTGGGAAACCATGACCCCACGAACGGGACCGCAGCCCCCACCGCTCCTGCAGCACCCACCACGGATGTGGCTGCTACCAGGAAGCGACGCCGGCCTGCATTCACGCCGTCATTGCTCATTCAGTCCTCTCCCATCAGCTTTGTGGCCTGTTAAATCAGGCGTCTACTAAGTAAAAATCTGAACTTATAAAAATTTTGCCGAATGGTAATGAAAAGCCCCAGTTCTGACAAGGTAATTACCAAGCGACCCAACCGCCAAGCCTTGCAGTATAGGGCCTTCGCGAATGTGGCAAGTTGTCACAGAGCAATTATTTCACCCATAAAAAAAACGCCCAGCTCCGTGAGGAACTGGGCGCCTTTTGAAAGCGGAAGCGAAATTAACGCTTCGAGTACTGCGGACGCTTACGCGCTTTACGCAGACCGACTTTCTTACGTTCAACTTCACGAGCATCGCGAGTTACGAAGCCGGCTTTGCGCAGTGCACCGCGCAGAGTTTCGTCGTAATCCATCAGGGCGCGAGTGATGCCGTGGCGGATTGCGCCAGCCTGACCACTTACACCACCACCGATAACAGTGACGTAGATGTCGAATTTTTCGACGGTCTCGGTCAGTTCCAGCGGCTGACGAACTACCATGCGGGCAGTTTCGCGGCCGAAGAAGTTATCCAGGGAGCGGTTGTTGATGGAGATGTTACCAGTGCCCGGACGCAGGAAAACGCGTGCGGTTGCAGTCTTGCGACGGCCAGTGCCGTAATTTTGAGTCGCCGACATAATGAACTATTCCGTTAAAACTTCAGTTCTTGGGGCTGCTGAGCAGTATGAGGGTGAGCAGCGCCCGCATAAACCTTCAGCTTACGATACATGTCGCGACCCAGTGGGTTTTTAGGCAGCATGCCTTTAACCGCGGTCTCGATCACGCGCTCAGGGGCTTTGGCGATCAGCTTTTCGAAGTTGATCGACTTGATGCCGCCAGGAAAACCGGAGTGGGAGTAGTACATTTTGTCAGTGGTTTTAGCGCCAGTAACACGTACTTGCTCAGCGTTGATCACTACGATGTAGTCACCGGTGTCGACGTGAGGGGTGTACTCAGGCTTGTGCTTGCCACGCAGACGGCTCGCGATTTCGGTGGCCAGACGACCCAGGGTCTGACCAGCAGCGTCGACGACAAACCAGTCGCGCTTTACTGTTTCCGGTTTAGCAGTAAAAGTTTTCATTCTTTATAGCCTCAGGGGCCGCCCTGTAAATTAGACGGCGGATCTTACTGAATAGTGCGTACTTTGACAAGTCAAAGGCAGCCGGATACAGACGCTTTCGGGGGCTCGGGTCGGCGCGTCCGTTCAACGGCAAGATTCTTCGGCGGCGGCGCATCACTTCCACTGCAGAAAGAGGTGCGCAATTATGCAGATTGCGAAAAATAATTCAACCTGCTTTTATGATTGTTTTGCCCAAGGAGTTCCCGATGGATTATCGCCAGCTAGGCCGTACCGATCTAAACGTGAGCGCCCTGTGCCTCGGAACCATGACCTGGGGTGAGCAAAACAGCGAGGCCGAGGCCTTCGCCCAGATCGAACGCGCCAAGGGTGCCGGGATCAATTTCATCGACACCGCCGAGATGTACCCGGTGCCGCCCAAGGCCGAGACCTACGCCACCACCGAACGCTACATCGGCAACTACTTCAAGCGCCGCGGCGACCGCGCGGACTGGATCCTGGCGAGCAAAATCGCAGGCCCCGGCAACACCATCGACTACATCCGCGACAAAAACCTCAAGCACAACCGCCGCCATATCGTCGAAGCGGTGGACGCCAGCCTCAAGCGCCTGCAGACCGACTGGATCGATCTCTACCAACTGCACTGGCCGGAACGCAGCACCAATTTCTTCGGCCAGTTGGGCTACCAGCACAAGGCCGATGAAGATTTCACCCCACTGGAAGAAACCCTCGAAGCCCTGGACGAGCAGGTCCGGGCCGGCAAGATCCGCCACATCGGCCTGTCCAACGAAACGCCGTGGGGCACCATGAAGTTCCTCGCCCTGGCCGAAGCCCGTGGCTGGCCTCGGGCAGTGTCGATCCAGAACCCCTACAACCTGCTCAACCGCAGTTTCGAGATCGGGCTTTCGGAAATCGCCATCCGTGAACAATGTGGCCTGCTGGCTTACTCGCCATTAGCGTTCGGTTTCCTGTCGGGCAAGTATGAAGGTGGCGCACGGCCAGCCAAGGGCCGCCTGACGCTCTACAGCCGCTTCACGCGCTATTTCAATCCACAATCGGAAGCGGCGTGCAGTCGTTATGTGGCCCTGGCTCGGGAACACGGCCTGGACCCGGCGCAGATGGCCCTGGCCTTCGTGACCCGGCAACCTTTCGTGACCAGCAATATCATCGGTGCCACGACCCTTGAGCAACTGGACAGCAACATCGAAAGCTTCGACCTGAAGCTGTCCGATGAAGTGCTGGCGGGGATCGAGGCGATTCACAAGGATCAGCCGAACCCGGCGCCTTGATCAATACATAGATCCAATCGCGAGCAGGCTCGCTCCCACATGGGCTCTGTGTCGATCACAATGGTGTGGTCAGACATAAAGCCAGTGTGGGAGCGAGCCTGCTCGCGATAGCGGCCTAACCGTCACACAACATCAAAGTGACCGCGCAATGATCTCCTTCATGATCTCATTGGTCCCGGCATAGATGCGCTGCACCCGCGCGTCGGCCCACGCCCGGGCGACCGGGTATTCCCACATGAACCCGTAGCCACCATGCAACTGCACGCATTCGTCGAGCACCTTGCACTGCAGGTCGGTGCCCCAGTACTTGGCCATCGCCGCCGTCGGCACGTCGAGCTTGCCTTGCAGATGCAGTTCCAGGCAGCGGTCGACGAAGACCCGACCAATCTGGATCTCGGTCGCCATTTCCGCCAGTTTGAACCGGGTGTTCTGGAAGTCCGCGATGGTTTTCCCGAAAGCCTTGCGTTCGCGGGTGTAGTCCAGCGTCCATTGCAACGCCGCTTCGGCTGACGCCAGGCCACCAATAGCAACCGTCAGGCGTTCCTGGGGCAGTTCCTGCATCAGGTAGGCAAAACCCATCCCAGCCTGCCCCAGCAGGTTTTCCTTGGGCACGCGAACATCCTGGAAGAACAGCTCCGAAGTGTCCTGAGCCTTCATCCCGACCTTCTCCAGGCGCTTGCCTTTTTCGAAGCCAGGCGTGCCCGCCTCCACCAGGAACAGACTGGTGCCCTTGGCGCCGGCCTTCGGATCGGTCTTGGCCACCACGATCACCAGGTCGGCCAGAAAGCCGTTGGTGATGAACGTCTTCGAGCCGTTGATGACATATTCATCGCCGTCCAGCACCGCCGTGGTCTTCACGCCCTGCAGGTCGGAACCGGCGCCCGGCTCGGTCATGGCGATGGCCGTGACCATCTCACCGGACACCAGTTTGGGCAGGTACTTGTGTTTCAGCGCTTCGCTGCCGTAGTGCAGGATGTAAGGCGCAACGATGTCGGAGTGCAGCGAGAAGCCGATGCCCGTCAGCCCCAGTCTGCCGATTTCTTCAATCACCACGGTACTGTAGAGAAAATCGGCATCCAGCCCGCCATAAGCCTCTGGCAGATGCGAGCACAACATCCCTGCCTCCCCCGCCTTGTTCCACAACTGACGATCCACATGCCCCTGTTTTTCCCACTGGCTGTGGTACGGCACCGCTTCTTTTTCGAGGAAGGTTCGTACGCTGTCGCGAAACAGTTCGTGCTCGGGACTGAACAGGGTTCTTGGGATCATGACGCACCTTTGCATTATTGTTCGATGGGGTTATCCAACAGAGCCTAAGCCTGCGAGGGATGACAGGACACTGGACACATCCGACAAAAAATAAGACGATCCAGCCGTCTGGTGACCACTTTCCCCTATAAAAATAAAGATCAACTATGTCCAAGCACATCTCCACGCCCTTGCGGCGCGTCAGCATCCTGGCTATCGACCGGGTTTTCGCTTCCACCCTCATGCAAGCCAAGGATTTTTTCCACCTGGCCAGCCTGCGCTACGGCAAACAACTGGGCTACGGCCTGACACCGGCGTTCGAAACCCGGCTGGTCAGCCCCGACGGCAAACCGGTGAACAGCTTCAGCGACGTGATCATGCCGGTGGACGGCGGCCTGGAAAATACCGATGTGATCATCCTCCCGGCCTTTTGGGATGATTTCGCCACCCTCTGCCAACGTTACCCACAGGTCCTGCCCTGGCTGCGGGAACAGCATGCCCGTGGTGCAGTGCTCTGCGGCGAGGCGACCGGGGTGTTCTGGCTGGCCGAGGCCGGGCTGCTCGATGGCAAGGAGGCCACCACGTACTGGCGGTTCTTCAACGCCTTCAAGGAGCGTTTCCCTCAGGTGCACCTGAACCAGGACAAGCACCTGACCGACGCCGACAACCTGTTCTGCGCCGGCGGCACGACCTCAGCCTGCGACCTCTATATCTACCTCATCGAACGGTTCTGCGGCGCCAACGTGGCCCAGGCCGTGGCACGAGACATTCTGTATGAAGTGCAGCGCAACTACTCACCGGGAAGAATCGGCTTCGGGGGCCAGAAACTGCATCAGGATGTGATCATCCTGCAGATCCAGCACTGGCTCGAAGAGCACTTCGCCGACAAGTTCCGCTTTGAGGACGTCGCCCGGGAGCACGGTATGAGCATCCGCAACTTCATGCGCCGCTTCCAGACCGCCACGGGGGACAAACCGCTGCATTACCTGCAACGGCTGCGGATAGAAACCGCCAAGGGCTTGTTGTCCGGCAGCCGCAAAAGCATCAAGACCATCAGCTATGAAGTCGGCTACGACGATGCGAGCTTCTTCGCCCGGCTGTTCCGCCAACATACCGAGCTGTCGCCGAACCAGTATCGACAGCAATTTCAGCAGGCGGCGTGAGCCAAGGGTTGAATACAGTCCAATGTGGGAGCGAGCCTGCTCGCGATAGCGGTGTGTCAGCCAGCATTGATGTTGACTGATACACCGCTATCGCGAGCAGGCTCGCTCCCACAGGGTTATGCGGTGCGCCGTTGATCTCGCACGCACAAAAAAGACCTGCAATCGCAGGCTTTTTTTATCCGAACCGAATTACGGCTTATGCGCCCGCGCCAGGAATTCGTGTGACTGCATTTCCAGCAAACGACTCAAGGTTCGCTGGAACTCAAAGGTCAGGCGACCGCCGGTGTACAGATCCTTGAGTTCGACTTCAGCCGAAATGATCAGCTTCACGTTACGGTCGTAGAACTCGTCGACCATGTTGATGAAGCGGCGGGCGATGTCGTCGGTGGTGACGCTCATTTGCTCCACGTTGCTGAGCAGTACCGCGTGGAAGATCTTGCCCAGCTCGATGTAGTCGTTCTGGCTACGAGGGCCATCGCACAGTTCACGGAAGTCGAACCAGGCCACGTCGTCACAAGTGCGAACGGCGCGGATCTCGCGATTCTCGATGACCAACACATCATTTTCGACCGCCTGGGTGCATTCCGGAGTCAGGGCACGGAAGCTCTTGCGCAGGCTTTCTTCAGCGGCGGCGTCCAGGGGAAAGTGAAACAGCTCCGCTTGCTCCAGGTGGCGCAGGCGATAGTCCACACCGCTGTCGACGTTGACGATGTCGGTGTGTTCCTTGATCAGCGCAATGGCCGGCAGGAAACGCGCGCGTTGCAGGCCGTCCTTGTAAAGGCCGTCCGGCACGATGTTCGAGGTGGCGACCAAGGTCACGCCGTTCTTGAACAATTCCTCCATCAAGGTGCCGAGAATCATGGCGTCGGTGATGTCGGACACAAAAAACTCATCGAAGCAGATCACCCGGGTCTCATCGGAGAAGCGCTTGGCGATGATGGTCAGCGGGTTCTTCTCGCCGCCCAGGGTCTTCATCTCTTCATGCACGCGCTTCATGAAGCGGTGGAAGTGCGTCCGTGTCTTCTCCTTGAACGGCAACGCCTCGAAGAAGGTGTCGACCAGGTAGGTTTTGCCACGGCCGACACCGCCCCAGAAGTACAGGCCCTTGACCGGCACCTGGTCCTTCTTGCCGAACAGTTTGCCCAACAAGCCCGGCTTGTTGTTCGACGCGGCGACCAGATCGTCGTACAGGCGCTGCAAATGCCGCACTGCCGTTTCCTGGGCTGCGTCGTGGAAGAACTCCGGGCGTTTCAGATCAGCTTGATATCGTTCTAGGGGCGTCATATTCGTTAGCAAGGCAACAAAAACGGGCCGTCACTGTAGCGACGGCCCGCGGGAATGGCAATCGGCCCTTATTCGAGCCGATGGTCGGAATCGCCCCGGCTCAGTCCTGAACCGGCGTCAGGGCCACGCGCAGAGCCTCGATGGCAGCATCCCGAGCGGCGCTGTCCGCAAAAGCCGGACTGTCGGCCACACATGCGCCGTCAAGCCAGACACTGAAGCTCAGCTCGTCGCTGCGCACGTCCAGTGGCTGGCCGGCTTGCAGTTGCTTGGTGACCTGGCCTGCGGTCTTGCCATCGGCAAAATTGCGCGACAACACCAATTGCTCGCCATCGGCGGCCAGCAGACGGAAGCGGAAACTGCCGTCGTCTTCGCGAAAACTGACGAAACGTGCAGCTTTGGCCGCTTTCTTTTTCGTGCTGGTCGCCACCTGTACCTGGCTGACAAACGAACGCAGGCCGACGGCTTCGCGCAGTTCGTTGAGGAAGGGTGTAGCCACGGCTCGGGCTTTTTTCGCGCCCAGTTGCAGGATGTCTTCTAGGTCCGCCGGGCGTTCGATCAACTGGTGATAACGTTCGCGGGACTCGCCCAGTTCACTGTCGAGCAACTGGAACAGGCGGTTCTTGGCTTCGCCCCAACCCAGGCCCTGCAGGAGTTCGCTACGAAACTCGGCGGACTGCGCCGGTGTGGCGAAGGCCTGAAACAAGGTGAACAGGTGGGCGTTGTCCGGATCCTTGGCTTCGCCCGGTGCGCGGGAGTCGGTGACGATCCGCGAGATCGCGTCCTTCATGTCCTTGGCGCTGCTGAACAACGGGATGGTGTTGTCGTAGCTCTTGGACATCTTGCGGCCATCAAGGCCCGGCAACGTGGCGACGCTCTCCTCGATCAGCGCCTCGGGCATGGTGAAAAACTCCTTGCCCTGGCCGAACAGATGGTTGAAGCGCTGGCCGATGTCGCGGGCCATTTCCACGTGCTGGATCTGGTCGCGACCGACCGGTACTTTATGGGCGTTGAACATCAGGATGTCCGCGGCCATCAGCACCGGGTAGCTGTACAGCCCCATGGTGATGCCGGCATCCGGGTCTTCACCGGCTTCGACGTTCTTGTCCACCGACGCCTTGTAGGCATGGGCGCGATTGAGCAGGCCCTTGGCGGCGACGCAGGTCAGCAGCCAGGTCAGTTCCGGGATCTCGGGAATGTCGGACTGGCGATAGAAGGTCACGCGGTCCACATCCAGGCCACCGGCCAGCCAGGTCGCGGCGATTTCCAGGCGCGAGCGCTGGATGCGCAGCGGGTCATCGCATTTGATCAGGGCGTGGTAGTCGGCCAGGAAATAGAACGAATCGGCGTTGCTGTCGCGGCTGGCGAGAATTGCCGGACGGATAGCGCCGGCGTAGTTGCCCAGGTGCGGGGTGCCGGTGGTGGTGATGCCGGTCAGGATGCGGGTACGAGTCGTCATGGGTTATCGCTTGTCAGACTGCTGTCAATTCGAGAGGCGCGGCAGGAGCAGATCCTTGAGATCGGTCAGCTTGCCATGGAAAAAGTGTCCGCATTCTGCCACTTTCAGCAGCTCATGGGGGCGCTGGAGCGTGTCAGACCATTGGTAAACAAGCTGGGGATCGACTACTTCGTCGGTTTCCGGCTGGATCACGGTCAACTCGCCGCTCATCGGCAAGGGCGATTGCGCGTCCAGGCGCATCACCGCCGGGGCCACCATGAACAGGTGCTTGGGTGGTTGGCCCTGGGCTTCCAGACGTCCGCCAAGGCTTGCGGCAACGAATCCGCCAAAGGAAAAACCGAACAGGGTGAGCGGCAGTTGCGGGTATTTTTCCCGCAGCCAATCGGCTGCGGCCTGGGCGTCGTCGACTTCGCCGGTGCCCATGTCATGGCTGCCGGCACTGGCGCCCACGCCGCGATAATTGAAACGCAACGTAACCAGGCCAGCATCACGGGCAGTGCGTTGCAAGGTCGAGACGACTTTGTTGAGCATGGTCCCGCCCTGCACCGGGTTGGGGTGGCAGATCAGCGCCAGGCCACGGGGCGCTTCGCTGTCCAGGTACAAGGCTTCCAGTTGGCCCACGGGGCCATCAATGACTACAGGGGTTTCGCGCATAAGCAAGGGAAAGAACTCCGTGACCTCGAATAGGGTCGACTCGTCTAGCTAAAAGTCTGTGCCTGGCATGATTGCGATGTTCTTCGCGGTATACAGCGCAGGTCCGAGCCGTTAACGTAAAGCAAAGCCGTTTATAGAGGAAGGACTCGTGGAACACTCGCTCTTAGTTTGGCTGTTGCCGACTCTTGCCCTGGTTGCCGGTGTCGCCATTGGATTCCTGCTTGCCCGACTGCTGCCCAATGCGGTGCCTAACAGCACGCAACGTCAGCTGGACGACATTCAGGAACGTTTCGACAGTTATCAGAATGAAGTGGTCACTCACTTCAACAGCACCGCTTCTCTGGTGAAAAAACTCACCCAGAGCTACCAGGACGTCCAGGATCATTTGTCCGAGGGTGCCAATCGCCTGGCCCTGGACGAGCAGACTCGCCAACGCCTGCTGGCCGCCCTGCACGCTGATGCGGCGCAGACGCCACGGGAACGCCTGACCCCGCCAAAAGAGGTCCAGGAACCACCCCGGGACTATGCCCCCAAGGCGCCAAACTCACCCGGCATGCTCGATGAGCATTACGGTTTGAAGAAGTAATTTCCAGGCAACCCCCAAAAGCCCGCCCGATCGCATGATCGGGCGGGCTTTTTATTGGCTCAAGAAAATCCCCCTGTGGGAGCGGGCTTGCTCGCGAAGGCGGTGGCACATCCAGCATCACCGTTTCAGACACACCGCTTTCGCGAGCAGGCTCGCTCCCACAGTTTTGATCGGGGTGTGCGCAAATACTGCGTCCGCCACAAGCTCCCTGTGGGAGCGGGCCTGCTCGCGATGGCGCCAGCACATCCAACATCGCCGGTTCAGACACACCGCTTTCGCGAGCAGGCTCGCTCCCACATTTAAAGCAGGCTTAAGCCAACACTTCACCCGCCACCTGATCGATTGCGCCTTTGGTGATGTCAACGATCAGATCCGCCTCTTCGCGGGTCAGGATCAGTGGCGGAGCGAAGCCCAGGATGTCGCCGTGGGGCATGGCGCGGGCGATCATGCCGCGTTCCAGGCAGGCGGCCGAGACCCTGGGGCCGACTTTCAGCGCCGGATCAAAAGCGCTGCGCTGCTCACGATCGGCCATGAACTCCACCGCCGCGAGCATGCCATCACCGCGCACTTCACCCACCAGCGGATGACCTTCGAGGCTTTCACGCAGCCGGCGGTTCAGGTAGCCGCCGACATCCTCGGCGTTGGCCGTGAGGTTTTCCCGCTCGAGAATGTCGAGGTTGGCCAATGCCGCCGCCGCGCAGATCGGATGCCCTGAATAGGTCCAGCCGTGCCCCATGGCACCTTCGGTCTGAGAGGCTTTTTCGACCACGCTCCAGACCTTTTCCCCGATGATCACCGCCGACAACGGTGCATACGCGCTGGTCAGGCCTTTGGCGGTGGTGATCAAGTCCGGCTTCATGCCGTAGCGCTGACTGCCCATTTTCGAACCCAGACGGCCGAATGCGCAGACCACTTCATCGGCAATCAACAGCACATCATATTTGTTCAACACCGCCTGGATCGCGTCCCAATAACCGACCGGCGGAACAATGATGCCACCGGTGCCCATCAACGGTTCACCGATGAACGCCGCCACGGTGTCCGGCCCTTCAGCCAGGATCATTTTTTCCAGCTCATCGGCGCAGTAACGCACAAACGCCGCTTCATCCATCCCCGCCGGGGCCTTGCGATACCAGTGGGGACACACGGTGTGCTTGACCCCTTCCACTGGCAGGTCGAAATGCTGGTGGAAGGTCGCCAACCCAGTCAGGCTGCCGGTCATGATGCCCGAGCCATGGTAGCCACGATCGCGGGAGATGATTTTTTTCTTCTGCGGCCGGCCCAGCACGTTGTTGTAGTAACGCACCAGCTTGACCTGGGTTTCGTTGGCATCGGAACCGGACAGACCGTAGTAGACCTTCTTCATCCCCTCTGGTGCCCAGTCCATGATGCGACTGGACAGTTCAATGATCGCCTCGCTCGAGTGGCCGACGTAGGTGTGGTAGTAGGCCAGCTCCTTGGCCTGCTGGTAGATGGCATCGGCCACCTCGGTGCGACCGTAGCCGATGTTCACGCAGTAGAGGCCGGCAAAGGCGTCGATGAAATCACGGCCTTCATGATCGCGAATGCGGATGCCCGACGCGCTCTTGATGATCCGGCCCTTGAGCGCACCGCTGGCGTGGTCGTGGGCGTGGGTCGAGGGGTGCATGAAATGCGCGCGGTCTTGTTCGAACAGTGTGCTGAATTCCTGGCTCATGCGGGTTCTCCTGGGAACTGGCCTTGATGGTGCAGGCAAAAGTATTTGGTTTCGACGAAAGGCTCGAAGCCCTCGCTGCCACCCTCGCGGCCAAGGCCCGAGGCTTTCATGCCACCGAAGGGAATCGGATGGCCGGTGAACTTGACGCCGTTGACCGCGACCATGGCGTGGTCGAGACGGCGAATCAGTGGATAAATGAGGTCCAGGCGGTTGGAGCAAATATAGGCCGCCAGCCCGTATTCGGTGTCGTTGGCCATTTCGATGGCTTCATCCAGGGTGTCAAAGGGCATAACCCCGGCGATGGGCGCGAAATTTTCTTCGCGGTAGATACGCATTTGCGGCGTGACATCAGCCAGCACCGTCGGCTGATAGAACAACCCGCCCAAGGCATGGGCTTCTCCTCCCACCAGGCGCTGGGCGCCAAGGGCCAGCGCATCGGCGACCCGATCGGCCGTTACGTCGAGCGCGGCCTGATGCATCAGCGGGCCGACGTCCACGTCCTGTTCCTGTTGATCGACCATGGCCGGGCCGACCCGCAAGGCCCGTACCGCCGCGGCGAAACGGCTGAGAAACGCCTGGTAAACCGGGCGCTGCACCATGATCCGGTTCGCCGCGCAGCAATCTTGGCCCGAGGTCTGGAACTTCGCCTCCACGGCGACTTTCACCGCCAGCGCCAGGTCAGCATCGGCGCAGACAATGAACGGCGCGTTGCCGCCCAACTCCAGGGCGACTTTCTTCACGTCATGGGCGGCGGCTTGCAGCACCAGTTTGCCGACCCGAGTCGAGCCGGTGAAACTCACTGAGCGGACACGGCGATCCTTGACCAGGGTTTCCATGGTCATCTGCGGCTCACCCAATACCACGTTGAAGACCCCGGCGGGAAATCCCGCTTCCTCGGCCAGTTGGGCCAAGGCCAAAGCCGAGTATGGCGTTTCGTGGGCCGGTTTGATCACCACGGTGCAACCGGCAGCGAGGGCGGCGGCCGCCTTGCGGGTGATCATCGCCGAAGGGAAATTCCACGGTGTCAGCAGCGCGCAGACGCCCACCGGTTCCTTGACCGTACCCAGGTGAGCATTGGGAATATGGCTGGGGATATTCTGCCCGTACAAGCGCCGGGCCTCTTCGGCGAACCACGGGATGAAACTGGCGGCATAGGCGATTTCGCCGCGGGACTCGGCCAACGATTTGCCCTGCTCGAGGCTGAGGATGCGCGCCAGGTCTTCGCTGTGTTCGACGATCAACGCCGCCCAGCGTCGTAGAATTTTGCCCCGGGCATCCAGGCTCTGTTCACGCCAGGCCGGGAAAGCTTGCTGTGCCGCGTCCACCGCCGCGACAATCTGCGGCTGATCCAGCATCGGCACATGGCCGATCACCGTGCGGGTGGCGGGGTTGTGCACGGCAATGCTGTGGCCGCTGTCGCTGTGGACCCACTGGCCGTCGATGTAACAAAGCGCTTTGAACAGCAGCGGATGTTGATAAGTCATGACGTTCACTCCAGACCGTGTGCGTGGAACCATGCTAGGGCAGCGGTGCTTGAGTAATCGGAGGTTTGCCGTGGAGCAAATCCTGGTTTTTTTCTGAATCGAGGCGGCAAAAACGGATTTTCTGCGGTGCTCAGGATGGCTCGGCCAACTCCGCCGGCAAGGCGCCGCTGGTCTTGATGGTTTTGGTGACGACGTAGGTGAAGTAGCGTTCGATGCCGAGGTCTTCGAGCAGCAGTTGATCGACAAAGCGCTGGTACTGATCAATGTCAGGCGCCTGGATCATCGCCAGGTAATCCACCCCGCCACCGGTGGCGTAACAGAACGCCACTTGCGGGGCGGTGGCCATGCGCTGCTCGAAGCGGCGCATGTCCTGGGCGGTGTGCCGGGCCAGGGTGATTTCCACCAGCACCTGTTGACGTTTGAACACCGCGCCCCAGTCGATCTGCGCCCGATAGCCGCTGATCAGCCCGGCCATTTCCAGCTTGCGCACCCGCTCCCAGGCCGGCGTCACCGAAAGGTTGATCGCCTCGGCCAGACTCGATTTGGTGATCCGCCCGTCCTCGGCGAGGACCTGCAGGATCTTGAGGTCATAGCGGTCGAGCTTGTGCATGGGCCGGGGCTCTCCAGGCAGTTCAGACATCACACCGATTACTGTGGCGAGGGGATTTATCCCCGCTGGGCTGCGGAGCAGCCCCACAACCTGCAGACTCAATTTACCTGACATACCGAGGTGTCAGGTTTTAGGGTCGCTGCGCAACCCAGCGGGGATAAATCCCCTCGCCACAGGTGCGGAGTGCAGTCAGGCCTACACCAACACATCGGCAATCACCGCCAAGGTATCGCCACATCGCACCAGCCCTGGAAAGTGCCGGGCCGCCAGCAGACCGCTGCGAGCGGCGCGGTATTCAATGGGGGCGACGCCGCTGCGGGTGGCGTCGTAGATGCGCGCCACCACCTCGCCCAGGGTCACGTGTTCTCCCAGGTCGCGGCACATTTCCAGCAGGCCGTCGTGTTCGCTGGCGATAAAGCAGCTGGCATCGGGCATGTCGAGCATCAACGATGGCTGTAGCTCGATTTCGCCGCGCAGGATGCCGGCGTGGATCAGCAGGTTGCGCACGCCGCGCTCGGCAATCGCCACGCTACGAGCCGTCGATGAGCCGCCGCCGCCCAGTTCGGTGGTGACAAACACCTTGCCCTGGGATTCGGCGGCGGTGTCGTACATCGCCCCGGCGTCCAGTTCCAGCATGCGCATGCAATACGGCGCATTGAACGCCAGCATCCCTGCCTCGCAGCGGGCCTGTTGCTGCTTGTCCGGCAACACGTGACAGGCGGCGAACGGCAGGAAGTCCAGGGTCCGGCCACCGGAGTGGATGTCCAGAACGATATCGGCCAAAGGCAGCAACGTCCGGTTGAAATAGTCAGCGATTTTCTCGGTGACGGTACCGTCCGGCTTGCCGGGAAAACTGCGGTTGAGATTGCCCTTGTCGATGGGCGAAGTCCGGCGTGCGGCATGGAACGCCGGGGTGTTCATGAACGGCACGATAATCACCCTTCCGCTCACCTCTTGCGCGGTCAGCCGTTGCGCCAGTTTGCTCAGGGCCACCGGGCCTTCGTACTCATCGCCATGGTTGCCACCACTGAGCAGCGCCGTCGGGCCGCTGCCGCGCTGGATCACGGTGATGGGAATCATCACCGCGCCCCAGGCCGAATCGTCTCGCGAATACGGCAGCTTGAGAAAGCCGTGCTGGACGCCCTCGCGGGTGAAATCAACCGTGGCGCTGATGGGATTGGCAGGCAAGTCAGTCATGGCTCAATCCTTCACGAACAATTGACGAGGCACATTGCACAGCGTCTCGACGCCAGTCTCGGTGATCAGGATGCTTTCGGTGATTTCCAGCCCCCAGTCGTCCATCCACAGTCCCGGCATGAAGTGGAACGTCATGCCCGGTTGCAACACGCTGGTGTCGCCGGGGCGCAGGCTCATGGTGCGTTCGCCCCAATCCGGCGGATAGCTGATACCGATGGGATAGCCGCACCGACTGTCCTTATGGATGCCGAACTTCTCCAGTACTTTGAAAAACGCCACGGCGATGTCGCCGGTGGTGTTGCCCGGTTTGGCCGCGTCCAAGCCGGCGGCGATGCCCTCGACCACGGCTTTTTCGCCGTCGAGAAAATGCTGCGGTGGCTTGCCCAGGTAGATGGTCCGCGACAGCGGGCAGTGGTAACGCTTGTAGCAACCGGCGATCTCGAAAAAAGTCCCGGCGCCCTTCTCGAACGGCGAATCGTCCCAGGTCAGATGCGGCGCGCTGGCGTCGGCACCGGTGGGCAGCAATGGCACGATGGCCGGGTAATCGCCGCCATGGCCGTCGGCCCCGAGAATGCCACTGCTGTAGATCTCGGCCACCAGTTCGTTCTTGCGCATACCCGGCTCGATCCGCTCCAGAATCCGACCGTGCATGTTCTCGACGATGCGCGCGGCGATGCGCATGTAGGCGATTTCCTGCGGGGACTTGACCGCCCGCTGCCAGTTCACCAGGCCCACCGCGTCCACCAGTTTGGCCTGAGGCAAATGCTTTTGCAGCGACAGGTACGCGGCGGCGCTGAAGTAGTAGTTGTCCATCTCCACGCCAATGGTCAGCGCGCCCCAGCCACGAGCGGTGATCACTTCCCGGGACAGGTAATCCATGGGATGACGTTCGCGCGACTGCACGTAGATGTCCGGGTAGCCAATGATGTTATCGGCCTGCATGAACACCGTGCGTTTGGCACCGTTGGCATCCTGGCCGCGACCGAACCACACGGGCTCGCCATCCAGTGCCAACAGCACGCACTGGTGCACGTAGAACGACCAACCGTCGTAGCCGGTGAGCCAGGCCATGTTCGACGGATCGGTGACCAGCAACAGCTCCAGGCCCTGGACCTGCATGGCCACGCGGACCTTCGCCAGGCGCTGGGCGTATTCCTCCCGCTGGAACGGAAGATTGACGACTATCTCTGACATCCACCTGCCCTCTGATCAATGACGCACGAATAAAAGATCGGTCAACGACCGAATGGAAACCCCTTGCCCGCCGCCCGCGCCCGCTCGAAAGCCAGGTTGGCGATAGCGGTGTCCTGGGCGCCGGTGCCGGTGAGGTCGCACAAGGTGACTTGCGCCTCATCGGTCCGCCCGGCCCGCTGCCCTGCCAGCACCTGGCCCAGTTCCAGCAACGCCGACTCATCGCCGACGACCCCGGCCGCCAGGGCGTGATGCAGTTCGCCCAGCACGCGGGTCTGGCTCAGACGATCGGCGACGTAGCAGTCGACGGCCGCCAGGGCTTGCGGGGAAATCTCGTTCTTGTGTTCCGCGTCCGAGCCCATCGCGGTGATATGCAGGCCCGGATGCAGGTGCCGGGCTTCGATCAGCGGTTCACGACTGGGGGTGCAGGTGATGGCGATGTCTACGCCATCCAGCGCGGCGTCGACCGTTGCGCATGGTGTCACCGAAAGCCCCGTCTCACGCGCCAGTTCGGTACTGAAGGCCTGGGCCTTTTGTGCATCGCGAGCCCAGACCCGCACCTCTTCGATGGGTCGCACCAGCCGCAGCGCCTGGAGCTGCAACGCCGCCTGTTCTCCAGCACCGATCAGCGCCACGCGGCGGCTTGCCTCACGAGACAGGCAGCGCGCCGCTACTGCGCCCGCCGCCGCCGTGCGCACGGCTGTGAGGTAACCGTTGTCGAGTAACAGCGCCTCCAGCAAACCGGTGCGCGCCGACAACAGCATCATCATGCCGTTGAGGCTGGGCAGGCCGAGTTTCGGGTTGTCGAAAAAGCCTGGGCTGACCTTGATCGCAAACCGTTCCAGGCCCGGCAGGTAAGCGGTCTTCACGTCCACCTCACCGTTATGTTCGGGGATGTCCAGCCGCAGGATCGGCGGCATCGCCACGGCCGCCGTTGCCAGCAACACGAAGGCCTGCTCGATGGCATCGATGCTGGGCAAGTCGAGGGCTACGCAACTGCGCAGATCCGCTTCGCTCAATAGGGTGACTTCACTCATGGCTGGCTCCGTTGCGGCTGAGGGTTATTGATGGGCCCCGGCGATCACGCGGGCATGTTGCGCGGTGTCGACGTTGCGCCCGCTGATCACCAGCACAATGGGGCCGCGCGGTTCGATCAGGCCGTCGAGCAGCGCGGCAATGCCCACCACGGCAGCGCCCTCAAGCACCAGACGTTCCTCGTGATAGGCGTGGCGCAAGGCATTGGCGATGGAAGCTTCTGAAAGCAGGTGCAGGTCATCGCTCAGTTGCCGGGTCATGTCGAAGGTGTAGCGGTTGTCCAGGCCGATGCCGCCGCCCAGGGAGTCCGCCAGCGTCGGCAGCTCTTCGACTTCCACCGGATGCCCGGCGGCGAGGCTGGCCCCCATGGCGGCGCCTCGGGCCATGCTGATGCCATGCACCTGAATCGCCGGACTCGCACTTTTGAGCGCCAGAGCCACGCCGGCGAACAGGCCGCCACCGGACAACGGCACCAGCACCTGGGCCACGTCCGGCTGTTGTTCGAGGATCTCCAGGCCCAGCGTGCCCTGACCGGCGATGATCGCCGGATGGTCGAAAGGCGGCAGGAAGGTCGCACCCTGTTCTCTGGCGATGCGTTCGGCTTCGCGCTGGGCATCGTCCTGGGACTGGCCGACGATGCACACCTCGGCCCCCAAGTCGCGGATCGCCTGCACCTTATTGGGCGGCACTAGGTTCGACAGGCAGACAATCGCCTTGACCCCTTGCTGCGAAGCAGCATGAGCCAGCGCACGGCCGTGATTGCCGGTCGATGCGGTGACCACCCCCAGGGCCTTTTGCTCAGGGCTGAGCTGGGCCACGGCATTAGTCGCGCCGCGCAGCTTGAAGCTGCCGGTGACTTGCAGGGATTCGAGCTTGAGGTACACCGCCACGCCCATCAGCCGTGACAGGCTGGGGGAATGCTCCATGGGCGTACGCCGCACCCGCGATTCGATGCGCTGGCGAGCGAGATAGACATCCTGTAGCTGCAACACTGCCATGACCGCGTCCCGAGCTGATGTGTTGGGCGCAGTCTAAGAGGGCTGGATTGTGGTGATGAATGTACTAGGGCAATTTAATTCACGCCCGTCGGCAAATGGAGTGCAGCCCCCTGTGGGAGCGAGCCTGCTCGCGATGAGGCCACCACATTCAACATCTCTGCTGACTGTCGCACCGCTATCGCGAGCAGGCTCGCTCCCACAGGGGATGTGTCGTTCACAAATTCGGCGTTTCAGAAATCATGGATCTGCGGGTATTGGTTGAAGATGTCCCGCATGCCGATCAGCGCATGGCGCATTTCCTCATCGCTGCATTCGGCGCCTACGCAGACCCGCACCGCACGCGGTTTGGGGGTGCCGCGCACGGTGAACGGGTCGGGAGAGGTCACGGCGATGTGCTTGTGTCGTAGCGCCCGCACCAGGCTGTCCACCTCCCAATGGGGCGGGATGCCGATCCAGGCGTTCAACGCGTGGGGATGCTGGCCCAGCACGTGCTCGCCCATGTACTCCGTCACCATCGCCTGACGCCCCGCCAATAGCCGGCGCTGCAAATGCACCAGCGACTCGGCACGCCCATCGCGGATCCAGCGCGCGGCAATCTCCGAGACCATCGGCGTGGCCATCCAACTGTTGACCCGCAGAATGCTCTCGGTGCGTAGCGCCAGGCGCTTGGGCACCACCAGATAACCGATGCGCAGCCCCGTGAGCACCGACTTGGTCATGCTGGTGCAATAAAACGACAGCTCCGGCAGGTAGTGACTGATGGGCGGCGCACGGCGTTCATCCAGCAGCGGACCGTATACGTCGTCTTCGATGATGTGCACCCCAAAGCGCCGGGCAATCTCGGCGATTTCCCGGCGGCGGGTGTCGGGCATCAGGCTGGTGGTGGGGTTGTTCAGGTTCGGCGTGCACACCAGCGCGGTGATGCGCTCGTTGCTGCACATGTCCTCGAAGTGTTCAGGATCGATGCCATAGCGATCCATCTCCAGGCCCTTGAGGGTGAAACCCAGCACCTGGGAATTGCCGATCACTCCGTGGTCGGTCACTCCTTCGCAGAGCACCACATCATCGGGCCCCGCCAGGGACGCGAGGGCGAGGAAGATCCCATGGGCCGCGCCGTTGGTGATCAATATGTCGTTGCGATCAACCTTCAACCTCTGGCGGCCAATCCATTGGGCGGCCGCTTCGCGATGGGATTCAAAACCTGCGATCGGACGAAAAGCATGAATCCACGGCTGGTCTTCTTCGGTGCTCAATTCAAGGCAGGTGTCGCGCCAGAACTGGTCGTGCTCGCGGGTGTGCATGATTCGCGTGATGGAAAAATCCACCAGCGCGCGCTCGGGGCTGTCGAGAATGTAGGTCGCGACCCGGTCACTCATGCGTCGCGAAACGAAGCTGCCGCGCCCCACTTCACAGCGCACCAGCCCCTGGCGCTCCAGCTCCTTGTAGGCATTGGTGACGGTCTGCACGCTGATGCCCATGGCGTCCGCCACTTGCCGTTGCGGCGGCAGGCGTTGGTCATTGGCCAGGGCGCCCTGCTCGATATCGTCAGCAATGGCCTGGACCAGAATCTTGTATTTGGACTCACCGCTGCGGGCGACTTCCAAGGCTGATTTCCACTTATCCATGACGCTGCAACCCGCCTGTGTTCTGGTGCGCACAGCATCCCGCGGCTATCGCGGCAAAGCAATTGTCCTAGTGCAATACAATCGGTGCCGGGGCTTTTGTATGCTCGGTCCAAGGTCGTCATCCAGGCGGGTTCACCCCCCGACAAAAAAGCCGGATCGACCTGTACCGGCGCCGTTCCCGATTCCAGGCCAAGGCCGGATCAGCCGCTGTACGCTTTGCTCTTGTACCACTGCCTCCTACCACAGAGCCGTCCAACGACGGATCCACAAGAAACAGGAGATTTTATCGATGAGCAATTTCCTTCCCGTCACCAGCGCGCCCCTGCGTCGGCTCTTAATGACCTGTGCCGTACTTGGCCTGGCCGGCAGCGTTCACGCCGCCACCCTCGATACCGTCAAAAGCAACAGCAGCATCCGGATCGGCTACGCCAACGAAACCCCGTTCGCCTTCACCGAAACCGACGGCACCGTGACCGGTGAATCGCCAGAAATCGCCAAGATCATCTTCGCCAAAATGGGCATCCAGCAGGTCAACGGCGTACTCACCGAATGGGGCTCGCTGATTCCCGGGCTGCGCGCTGGCCGTTTCGACGTGATTGCCGCCGGCATGTACATCACCCCGGCGCGCTGCAAGCAGGTGTTGTTCACCGATCCGCAATATCAATTGCCCGATGCCCTGCTCGTGGCCAAGGGTAATCCCAAGCAATTGCACAGCTATGCAGACATCGCCGAGCAACCGGACGTGAAGCTGGCAATCATGGCCGGCACGGTAAACCTGGCGTACGCCCGGGATTCCGGGGTCAAGGATGAACAGATCCTTCAGGTCCCCGACACCACCGCGCAGTTGCAAGCGGTGCGCGCCGGTCGCGCGGACGCGGCCGTCGGCACGCAACTGACCATGAAGGGCCTGGCCAGCAAGGGCGGTGACAAGGTTGAAGCGATGACCGAGTTCAAGGACGACCCGTCCCACATCGGCTACGGCGCCCTGGCCTTCCGCCCCGAAGACAAAGACCTGCGCGATGCGGTCAATGCCGAGCTGAAGAAATGGCTAGGCTCTGAAGAACACCTCAAGGCCGTTGCGCCGTTCGGTTTCGACAAGTCCAACGTGACCAGCAAAACCGCGGCCGAGCTCTGCGCTCAGCCATAGCCGAAACAGGCATGACGCGCGCTGCGTGATGCCTGTTCCCTGCTTCATCGGATATCGGGTTGAACCATGGGCGAATTACTTCCGTTATTGATTCAAGGGGCCTGGGTCACGCTTCAGGTGACCTTTTTCGGCTCGCTGCTGGCCATTGTCGCTGCGGTCCTGGCGGCCCTGGGACGACTGTCACCGTGGCGAGCGCTGCGCTGGTTTTCCATCACTTACATCGAAGTGTTTCGGGGCACGTCGCTGCTGGTGCAGTTGTTCTGGTTGTTCTTCGTGCTGCCACTGCCACCGTTCAACATCGAGTTGAGCCCCTACGCGGTGGCAATTGTCGGCCTGGGTCTGCACATCGGCGCGTATGGTGCCGAAGTCATGCGCGGCGCCATCAGCTCGGTCGCCAAGGGGCAATACGAAGCCTGCACGGCGCTGAATTTCAGCGGCTTCAAGCGCTTCAAACGGATCATCCTGCCCCAGGCCCTGCTGGCGGCGATCCCACCGGGCACCAACCTGCTGATCGAATTGCTGAAGAACACTTCGCTGGTGTCGCTGATCACCTTGTCCGACCTGAGCTTTCGCGCGCGGCAGCTGGATCAGGCAACCTTTCAGACCCTGGAGATCTTCAGCCTGGCGCTGGTGATGTATTTCATCCTCGCCCAGGCCATTAACCTGGGCATGCGCCATGTCGAACGACGACTGAGCCGGGGCCGGATGCGTGGAGGTCTGTCATGACCCTGTTCGACTGGTCCTACGCCGCACAGATCCTGCCGGACTTGCTGCGCGCCTCGCTCAACACAGTGGGCATCACCCTGATCGGCTTTCTGATCGCGATTGTCCTGGGGCTGTTCCTGGCCATTGGTCGGCGCAGCCGAAAAGTCTGGCTGTCATGGCCGGCCACCGCCGTGATCGAGTTCATTCGCAGTACGCCGCTGCTGATCCAGGTGTATTTCCTTTACTACGTGCTGCCTAACTACGGCTTGAGCCTGACGGCCATGCAAGTGGGGATCCTGGGTATCGGCCTGCACTACGCCTGCTACATCGCCGAGGTCTATCGCAGCGGCCTCGACGCGGTGCCGCGGGCGCAGTGGGAAGCGGTGACGGCGCTGAACATCGCTCCGTACAACGCTTACCGCAACATCATCCTGCCCCAGGCGCTGCGGCCGATCATACCGCCGCTGGGCAATTACCTGGTGGCGATGCTCAAGGACACGCCGGTGCTGTCGGCGATCACCGTGGTGGAAATCATGCAGCAGGCCAAGAACATCGGCTCCGAGCATTTCCGTTACCTGGAGCCGATCACCATGGTCGGCCTGTTCTTTCTCGCCCTGAGCCTCGCCTTGGCCTGGCTGGTACGGCGCCTTGAAACGCGCATGGAGCTACGCTAATGACTTTACCCCTGTCCTCGCCCACCGATTTGTCCCGGCGCAACACACTGGCGTCGCAGCAGGAGGCCCCGGCCATGCAAGATCAGACACCGTCCCGGCCGATCGTGAGTTTCCAGGACGTGACCAAAAGCTATGGCAGCTTTACGGTACTCGATCATCTGAATCTGGACGTCGCGCCCGGTGAAAAAGTCGCAATCATCGGCCCCAGCGGCTCGGGCAAGTCGACATTGTTGCGGGTATTGATGACCCTGGAAGGCATCGACCAAGGCCAGATCCGCATCGAAGATGACTCCCTGACCCACATGCCCAACCGCAACGGCGTGCTGGTGCCGGCCAACGACCGGCACATCCGCCGCGTGCGCGGCAAGATCGGCATGGTGTTCCAGAGCTTCAACCTGTTCCCCCACATGACCGCGCTGCAAAACGTGATCGAGGCGCCGGTGCAGGTGCTGGGCATGAATCCGAAAGAAGCACGGGAGCGCGCCGCCGATTTATTGGAGCTGGTGGGGCTGGGCAGCAAGCTCGACCATTACCCTTCGCAGTTGTCTGGCGGCCAGCAGCAACGAGTGGCAATTGCCCGGGCGCTGGCGATGCGGCCGAAAGTGATGCTGTTTGACGAAGTGACCTCGGCGCTAGACCCGGAGTTGTGCGGCGAAGTGCTGAATGTGATCCGCAAGCTGGGGGCCGAGCACAACCTGACGATGCTGATGGTGACCCACCAGATGGGCTTCGCCCGGGAATTCGCCGACCGGGTGTGCTTTTTCTACAAAGGGCAGATCCACGAACAAGGGACTCCTGCGCAGATCTTCGAGCATCCTCAGCAGGAGCGTACGTGTGCGTTTCTGAGTGCGGTGAAAGAGGCGAATTGAACCCAAGTGAACACTTTTGTGGCGAGGGGATTTATCCCCGTTGGGCTGCGAAGCAGCCCCAAAGCTGTCCACTCAATCGGACTGACACACCGAGGTGTTTGATTTCAGGGTTGCTTCGCAGCCCAACGGGGATAAATCCCCTCGCCACAGGCTTTGGTGTCAACCTGAAGGGAAATGACAGCCCAAAAAAACGGGGGCCATGTTTCCACGACCCCCGTTCATTTGCAGCCCAGCGGTTATGGGTACTGCTGGTAAGTCTGCCCCTGCTGCGCCGGCGCCCCCTGATATTGCTGTCCAGGAATCGCCTTGAGGTTGACCTCGACACGACGGTTCTGCGCGCGGCCATTGACGTCGGCATTGCTCGCCACCGGATTGTCCGGGCCGGCACCGCGGGCCGTCAGGTTGGCGCCACTGACACCTTGGGAGGTCAGATAGGTCGCCACGCTCTGTGCACGACGTTGCGACAGATCCATATTGTGCTGGCGGCTGCCGGTGCTGTCGGTGTAACCCACGATTTCGATCTGGTTCTGGTTAAACTCCTTGAGGGAGCTGGCCAGGTTGTTCAGCGGCTGGTAGAAACTGGACGCGATGTTCGCCGAGTCGGTGGCGAAGGTGATGTTGCCCGGCATGATCAGTTTGATCTGGTCACCCTGGCGCTGCACTTCCACACCGGTATTGGCCATGCTGGCACGCAGTTTCTTTTCCTGCTGGTCGGCGTAGTAACCGTAACCGGCTGCGGAAGCCCCCACAACCGCAGCACCGATCAATGCACCCTTGCCACGGTTATCGTGACTGATGGCCGCCCCGGCCAACGCACCGGCCAGGGCACCGAGGCCGCCGTACTTGGCAGTCTTGCTCATGCCGGAGGACTCTGTAGAGGCTTGCCCCTGGTTGTCATAAGGATTAGGCGACGCGCAGCCGGACAGCAGGGCCACAGCGGTTGCGACAACAATCAAGCGACGCGAGGTGAACATGAAGATGCTCCTGGTATTTTGGTTCTGAAGTACCTGAGCTTAGGCTATCGACTCTGGCTGGCGTTGGAACGCAGCATTTGGCAAAAATTCCGTGCGCTGCGTCTCGCCTGGCTTACACCTGCGCCAGGCAGCGGCTCACGCCCCTGACGATCATTTCCACTTCCCGTCCATCGAGCGTCAACGGCGGCAGCAGGCGGATGGTCTTGCCCCGGGTGACATTGATCAGCAGAGCGTGGTCGCGTGCGGCGCAAAGGCTCAGGTCGCGGACCGGCTGCTTGAGTTCGACGCCGATCATCAAGCCCTGGCCGCGAATCGCCAGCACGTTCGGGTTGTCCGCCAGTTCGGTCGTCAACCGATTGAGCAACTGTTCGCCGCGGTGCCTGGCGTTGTCCAGCAAACCTTGCTCCTCGATAATGTCCAGCACCGTGCAACCCACCCGACAGGCCAGCGGATTACCGCCGAAGGTGCTGCCGTGGCTGCCAGGCGTAAACAGTTCAGCGGCTTTGCCCCGGGCCACGCAGGCGCCGATGGGCACGCCATTGCCCAAGCCCTTGGCCAGGGTCATGACGTCCGGCACGATGCCTTCGTGCTGGAAGGCAAACCATTGGCCGGTGCGGCCGATGCCAGTCTGGATCTCGTCGAGCATCAGCAACCAGGCGCGCCGGGTGCACAGTTGGCGCAAGGCCTTGAGATAGCCTGGCGGTGCAAGTTGCACACCGCTCTCGCCCTGGATCGGTTCCACCAGCACCGCAACGATGCGCTCGCCGTGGACCTGCTGGATATTGTCCAGCGCCGCCAGATCACCGAATGGCACCTTGATGAAATCCCCCGGCAACCGATTGAAGCCCAAGCGCACCGCCGGGCCATCACTGGCGGACAAGGTGCCCAACGTGCGTCCGTGAAACGCATTCTCCATGACCACCACCAGTGGCTGCTCGATACCTTTGTGCCAGCCATAAAGGCGCGCCAGTTTCAGTGCGGTTTCGTTGGCCTCGGCACCGGAGTTGTTAAAAAACACCCGTTCCATTGCCGAGAGCTGAGTGAGTTTTTTCGCCAACCGTTGCTGCCAGTCGATGCCGTACAGGTTGGAGGTGTGCAGCAGCAGGCCAGCCTGCTCGCTGATAGCCGCCACCAATCGAGGGTGGGAATGGCCGACGTTGGTCACGGCCACGCCCGCCACCGCATCCAGGTACTCGCGACCGTCCTGATCCCACAGGCGCGTACCCAACCCATGGGTAAAATTCAGCGCCAGGGGTTGGTAAGTGGTCATCAGGCAGGTGGCGGTCATGGCTTCAAGCTCCATCAGGTGGTTTTTTCCAGTATGGTTAGCCACTCCTGATGGATAAATGCTGCTTTACTTCAATCATTTAAAAGCTGAGCTTGATAATGGACCTGTTCCAGGCAATGACCGTTTACGTGAAGGTGGTAGAAACTGGCAGCCTGACTGCGGCGGCCCAAGCGTGCGAAATGTCTACGACCATGGTGGGCAATCATCTTCGTGCATTGGAGCAACGTCTCGGCGTGCGCCTGATCAACCGTACGACCCGTCGTCAGCGCCTGACGGAATTCGGCTCGGTCTACTATCAGCGCTGCTCAGAAGTGCTGGGGCTGGTGGCCGACTCCGAACGCCTGGCCGAGCAGACCCAGGGCGAGCCCACCGGCCTCTTGCGCATCACCGCGCCGCTGACCATCGGTACCGAACGTCTCGCGCCGGCCCTGGCCGAGTTCAGCCAGCGTCACCCGCAGGTCAAGCTCGACGTGGTGCTGACCAACCAACGCCTGGACCTGCTTGAGCACGGCTTCGACGTCGCCATCCGCCTGGGTCATCCAGACCCGAAATGCATCGCCCGCCCCTTGATGGACTACACCCTGACCATCTGCGCCTCCCCGGCTTACCTGGCCCGGCGAGGCACACCGGAAAAACCCGTCGACCTGCAACAGCATGACTGCCTGTCATTCGCTTATCCGGCGGGCGACGAGTGGCGGTTCGCCCAGGATCATTGGCCCATCAACGGCCCGGACGGAGAAATCAAAGTACCGGTGAACGGACCGATGCTGATCAACAGTTCCTCGGGCCTGCACCGCGCCGCCCTGGCCGGCATGGGCGTAGTGATGCTGCCCGACGCGCTGGTGGAGCAGGATTTGAAGGACGGCCAACTGGTAGCGCTGCTGCAGGACTATCAACTGCCTCATCGCCCAATGAACCTGATGTACGCCCAGGATCGCTACCGTTTGCCGAAGTTGCGCAGCTTCGTCGAGTTTGCCTTGGAGAAATGGGGCAAACCCCAAACCCCAGCCGAGTGACAACGTAGGCGCTGACGAGTGCAACGAGGCTGCGATCTTTCCCCAGACGCTTGACTCCCAAGCGAAAGATCAAAAGATCGCAGCCTCGCTTCGCTCGACAGCTCCTACGCTCAAGGTATCGCCTCCGCTAGTACCCCTCGCGCCCCATCGGCTACTCTTCATCCTTGGACGAGCACTTTGATATCAAGGCTGATTGAGGAAACGACGATGGGCGACGCCTCGAACATCGATATGCTGCGCCTCGACCTGTCCGGTCTGGACGAAGGTGTGCTGCACACCATCCTTGAGCTGGTCAGCGATGGCATCTGGGACTGGAACGCCAACACCGGGTTCGTCTACCGCAACCCTGGCTGGTACACGATGCTGGGGTATCCGCCTCACTCACTCGATAACACTGTGCTGACGTGGGAAAGCGTGATCCATCCCGATGACTATCGGCAGGTGATGGCTTTGTTCGACGACCACCTGCAACAACGCGCCCATCACTACCAGGCCGAATACCGCTGTCGCATGCGCGACGGCTCCTGGATGTGGATCGAGGACCGTGGCTATGTGATCGCCCGCAACCCCGACGGCACCGTGGCGCGCATGATCGGCGCCCATCGCAGCATTGACGACAAGAAGCGTCTGTTCGAACAACTGGAACAGCGCAACAAATCGCTGGAAGCCGTCATCCAGGAGCGCACACTTGAACTGTCCCGGGTCAACCGCCAGTTGCAGATCCAGCTCGACGAAAACCGCAGGCTTGCCGAGACCGACGCCCTGACGCGGGTCGCCAACCGCTATCGCCTCGAACAGGCCCTGCCGCTGGCCTGCGAGCGCGCCCAGCGCTTTCGCGAGCCGTTGTCACTGATCGCCATGGACGTGGATGACTTCAAGGACATCAATGATCGTTACGGCCATGCTTTCGGCGACGCAGCGCTGGTGCAAGTGGTGCAAGCCGTTAAACGCTGCGAACGCGACGGCGACTTGCTCGCACGCTGGGGGGGTGATGAATTCATCATGATTTTGCCCAATACCTCCCTGGCCGACGCCTGCCTGATGGCTGAGACCATTCGCCGGAGTCTGTCCGACCTGCTGCCGGTGGGCGATTTCCAGGTCACCATGAGCTTTGGCGTGGTGCAGCGGCGTGAGGATGAGCCGCACACGATGCTGCTGGACCGGGCGGACCAGGCGCTGTATCGCTCCAAGGTGGCCGGCAAGAATGTGATCTGCCAATGAAGCGTACCTGAACAACAAATGCCAACCTGCCAACGGTTCAACCGTGACAACGCCGCCCGGGTCCAATAGATTAGGCGACCGGAAAAAAGCTCAACGCCTTTCTCGCCTCATCCAGCTAACAGAAGTAGTGAAATTTCAATGTCCGATTCCAATACCGCTGAATCCGTAGTCACCCTGTCGTCCAAAGCGGAATACGAAAACTCCATCAATCTTTCACAGCATCTGCCTCAGGCCAAAAGCATCAGTGAGATGGTTCTCGATGCGTTCCAGTCGAACCGCGAAAGCGACCAGATCCGTGAGCTGCGCAACGCCATCCGCCAGGCCCATGACGCGTTCGACGATGACAAGGCCTACGAACTGATGGGCCAGCTCAAGCAGCTCAAGGACGCCGAAGCCGCCGATTTCGCAGCACTGGAAGACCTGAGCAGCCGCTTCCCCATCAGCCGCATCCTGTCCAGCTACAAGGATGACCCGACCTTCCAGGAACTGGTTTATGGCCTGGCCCTGAAAGTGCTGAACCAGACCCACCAGGCCATCAGCAACCCGAGCGGCAGCAAAGGCAAGGCTTCGCGGCCCAAGAAAGAGGCCGAAGTGTTTGTCATCAGCAAGGACGGCATCAGCGTCACTCTCCCCTTGCGCACCCCACGCTCCAAGCCGAACGTCGACCGCGAGGCCTTCGAATTCCTGGGCTTCAGTTTCGTTGGCGAAGGCGACCAGGCCGAGCTGGAAAATGACATCTTCCTGGACAACGACGGCACCGAACAACCGGTCACCCGCAAAAGCATCGTCACCGCCCTGCAACAGCAGAAAGCGTTCGACGGCTATAGCATCGCCCAGCAGTAAGCCTTCTTGCTCGGCGGTGATCAGCCCGCCGCCAATACCTGTGGGAGCGGGCTTGCTCGCGAATGCGGTGGTTCACTTGCGTCGATGCTGAAAGTGCCAGCCTCATCGCGAGCAGGCTCGCTCCCACAATGGATCAGCGGCGTTCGCAGATTATGTGCTCGCCATAGCACCTGTGGGAGCGGGCTTGCTCGCGAAGGCGGCGTGTCAGCCGCCATCACCGTCAACTGACCCACCGCCTTCGCGAGCAAGCCCGCTCCCACAGGAACATCGGCAGCCCGGGCAATGCTCATGAAAAAGCCCCGCGCTTCTCTCGAAAGCGGGGCTTTTTCATGGAAAGGAGCGCCTCAAACAGCTGCGAGCCGCTCGACCATATCTGGAAACTTCTCGACCAGCCTGATCAGAAGAGCCGCTTGGGCGTTGGGTTTGGACTTCTCCTGCTCCCAGTTTCTAAGGGTGCCAGGACTGGTCCTGATGCTCTTGGCAAAAACGGCCTGAGACATATGGAGCTTGTCGCGCAACGCTACGATTTCTTGCGCCGACACCTCGGGAACCGGCTTGTCTTCGATCGATATCTGACGAAGGGTAATCTTGCCCTCCCGTTGAGCGGCCATCTCCCCGACGCCTTGCATCATCTCGGAAAACAGATCACGTTTATTCATAAGGTACCTCGTGCTTTCAACTCTGCTTCTATGGCGCGCTTGAGCGTCTTCTCTTGCTCGGAGGTCAGGTTTTCCAACTCGTCCTTGTCATAAATCGCGAACATCCAGAACTGACGATCATTCATGAGCCAATAGTAAATGACTCGCAACCCACCTCGCTTCCCTTTGCCACGACGTTCATCGAACCAGCGCAGCTTACGAAAGCCGCCAGTACGTGGCATGACGTCGCCGACCTCTGGATGCTGCAGCATATAGGACTGAAGCACGCGATATTCATCGTCAGTCAGGTAATGGCCAACCGTGGCGGTGAACGTAGTCGTTTCAAAAAATAGGGTACGCATGGCAGAAACTATAGGCAAATTGCGCACAGTTCAACAAACCAAAATCTATTGCGACGAATGACAGCCAATCCATGCCCCACCTAGACAAAAAGCCCCGCGCTTCTCTCGAAGGCGGGGCTTTTTGTGCAGCGTCTGAAGCTTAAGGCGCGTAAGTCAGCAGCAGCTCACTCGGCACTTTGAAGTCCAGGGACATCATGACGCTCAGGGCGGTGATGGTGAAGATCGAGAACACGAACAGCTTGCGTGCCCAGACCGTGTCATCCACCGCCTTGTAGCCGGTCCAGGCCATGTACAACCAGTACATGCCCATGGCGGCGGCGACGGCAAGGTAGCTCATGCCGGCGTAGCCGCTGAAGGTCAGCATCAAGGTCGCCACGAGGAAGGCCAGGATGTAGAGCAGGATGTGCTTCTTGGCCACCTGGATGCCGCGCTTGACCGGCAGCACCGGAATCGAGGCGGCCAGGTAGTCGTTGAAGCGGAAGATCGCGATGGCGTAGGAATGTGGCATCTGCCACAGGCTGAACATCACCAGTAGCGTCAGCGCCGCCATGTCGAAGCTGTTGCTGACCGCCACGTAACCGATCACTGGCGGCATCGCCCCCGACAGACTGCCCACCAGCGTGCCGTGAACCGACTTGCGCTTGAGGTACAGGCTGTAGAAACCGACATAGATGACAAAACCGATCACCGCGAACAGCGCAGCCAACGGGTTAGCCACCCAGTACAGCAGCGCCACACCGGCCACACCCAGCACCGAGGCGAACGCCAGGGCCAGTTGCACCGGGATCAGGCCCTGGACCAGGGCGCGGTTCTTGGTGCGCTCCATCTTGATGTCGATGTCGCGATCGATGCAGTTGTTGAATACACAACCGGACGCCACCACCAGGGAAGTGCCGATCATCGCCGCCAGAAAGATGGCCAGATCGACATGCCCTTTCGAGGCCAGGAAAAACCCGCCTGCCACAGAAAGCACGTTACCGAAAATGATCCCCGGCTTGGTGATTTGGATAAAGTGCTTTAAGGACATCCGGACTTTCCTCAGTGCGCCATCATGTTGGTGTGGATACTGAACATGATCCACAACGACAGACCGACCAGCAGGACAATGACGATCGCGGCAAAGACAAACGCGACCACGTTGTTACGCTGGGCTGCGGAGCGGTCCAGGTGCAGGAAGTACACCAGGTGCACCAGTACCTGGACCACGGCGAAGATCAGGATGATCCACAGGGTCAGGCTTTTCGGCAGCGTCGGGTACATCACCAGGCCGAACGGGATGACGGTCAGGATCACCGACAGAATGAAGCCGATGGCGTAGGACTTGACGCTGCCGTGGCCGGCGTCGTGGCCATCGTGGGAATGTGCGTTAGCCATTTACAGGGTCCCCATCAGATAAACAACGGTGAATACGCAGATCCACACCACGTCCAGGAAGTGCCAGAACAGGCTCAGGCAGCTCAGGCGCGTCTTGTTGGTGGCGGTCAGGCCGTTTTTGTGGACCTGGTACATCATGATCGCCATCCAGATCAGACCGCTGGTCACGTGCAGACCGTGGGTACCGACCAGGGTGAAGAACCCGGACAGGAAGCCGCTGCGGCTAGGGCCGTAGCCTTCGGCGATCAGGATGTGGAACTCGTTGATCTCCATGGCGATAAAGCCGGCGCCCAGCAGGAAGGTCATGGCCAACCAGCCCAGAACCTGGGTCTTCTTGCCCTTGAACAACGCCAGCATGGCGAAGCCATAGGTGATCGAGCTGAACAGCAGCAGTGCGGTTTCGCCCAGCACGTACGGCAGCTCGAAGATGTCGTGGCCCGACGGGCCACCGGCGACGTTGTTAACCAGCACCGCGTACACCGCGAAGATCGACGCAAACAGAATGCAGTCGGTCATCAGGTAGAGCCAGAAACCGAATACGGTCATCTCGCCCGAGTCGTGGTGATGGTCATCGTGCCCATGGTCATGACCATGGGCGTGTCCAACAGTGGTCACTAAATTCGACATGGTTTAAGCCTGTTCCAACGAGGTTTCAACACGGGTGGCGGAGGCAGGGACTTTCCCGGCCGCGACCAGACGTTTGTGCTGCTCGGCTTCGATGCGCTCGATGACATCCACCGGCACCATGTAGCCCTGATCGTCACGGGCGGCATGAATGGTGAAATACACCACGGTGCCGACCAGACTGGCGATGGCCAGCCACCAGATGTGCCAGATCATCGCGAAACCGAACACAGTCAGCAGTGCCCCCATGACCACACCAGTCGCGGTGTTGTTGGGCATGTGGATCGGCGCGTACTTGGCCGGAGTCTGGTACGCGGTACCGTTTTCCTTGGCTTCGGTGAACGGGTCGATGACGTCGGCTTTCGGCAGCACGGCAAAGTTGTAGAACGGCGGAGGCGACGAGGTCGACCATTCCAGGGTATGGGCATTCCACGGGTCGCCGTGCTCGCACATGTTCTCTGGCTTTTTGCGGTCACGCACGCTGACGTACAACTGGATCAACTGGCAGGCAATACCCACGGCAATCATCACCGCGCCGAACATGGCAACGTACAGGTACGGCACCCACTCAGGGTTGGTGGTGGCGTTCAGACGACGGGTCATGCCCATGAAGCCCAGTGCATAGAGCGGCATGAACGCGACGAAGAAGCCCGAGATCCAGAACCAGAATGCAGCCTTGCCCCAGCCCTCGTGCAGCTTGAAGCCGAACGCTTTCGGGAAGTAGAAGGCGAAGCCGGCGATGTAGCCGAATACCGCGCCGCCGATGATCACGTTATGGAAATGCGCGATCACGAACAGGCTGTTGTGCAGCACGAAGTCCGCACCCGGGATGGCCAGCAGTACGCCGGTCATGCCGCCGATGGCGAAGGTCACCATAAAGCCCAGGGTCCACAGCACATGGCTGGTGAAACGCAGACGGCCCTGGTAGATGGTGAACAGCCAGTTGAACAGCTTCACACCGGTCGGGATCGAAATCAGCATCGTCGCCAGACCGAAGAAGGCGTTGACGCTGGCACCCGAACCCATAGTGAAGAAGTGGTGCAGCCAAACCATGAAGCCCAGCACCGAGATCGCGCCGCTGGCGTAGATCATCGAGTGGTGGCCGAACAGCTTCTTGCCGGAGAACGTCGAGATGACTTCGGAGAAAATCCCGAACGCCGGCAGAATCAGGATGTACACCTCGGGATGACCCCAGGCCCAGAACAGGTTGACGTACATCATCGGATTTCCACCCAGTTCATTGGTGAAAATGTGGAAATCCATGTAGCGGTCAAGCGTCAGCAAAGCCAGGGTAGCGGTCAGGATCGGGAACGAAGCGACGATCAGTACGTTGGCCCAGGTGCAGGTCCAGGTGAAGATCGGCATGTCCATCAGTTTCATGCCCGGGGTACGCATCTTCAGCACGGTTGCCAGGAAGTTGACCCCCGTTAGCGTTGTCCCAAGCCCCGATAGCTGTAGCGCCCAGATGTAGTAATCCATCCCCACGCCCGGACTGTATTGCAGTCCCGACAGCGGTGGATAAGCAACCCAACCGGTCTTGGCGAATTCGCCAACGCCCAGGGACAGGTTGATCAGCACCACGCCGGAAACCAGCAGCCAGAAGCTCAGGGAGTTCAGGAACGGATAGGCCACGTCACGCGCGCCGATCTGCAGCGGCACTGCAAGGTTCATCAGGCCGGTGAAGAATGGCATCGCCATGAAGATGATCATGATCACGCCGTGGGCGGTGAAGATCTGGTCATAGTGTTCAGGCGGCAGGTAGCCAGGCGAACCCTCGGTGGCCATGGCCAACTGAGTACGCATCATGATGGCGTCGGCAAAACCGCGCAGCAGCATGACCATGGCAACGATGATGTACATCACGCCGATTTTCTTGTGGTCGACCGACGTCAGCCACTCGGTCCACAGGTAGGTCCACTTCTTGAAGTAGGTGATCCCTGCGAACAACGCCAGGCCACCGAGCGCGATCACGGCAAGGGTCACCATGACAATCGGCTCGTGGAACGGGATCGCTTCCCAACTTAATTTACCAAACATCGTTTACTCCTCTGCCCCGGCAGCTGAATGCGAACTCATGTCCATCCCTTCCATGTTGTGGGCCACTTCCTTTTCGTTCTTCTCGTGGTGCATCGGCTTGCCCGGATTCATCCCTTCATATTTGTCGATGATGGTCTGGAACAGGTTCGGCGTGACCGAGGAGTAGAGCTCGACTGGGTTGTTCTGGCTCGGTTTGGAAAGGGCTTCGTATTCAGCTTTTTCAAGCTGTTTAGGTGCCTTCTTCACATCGTTGACCCAGGCGTCGAAATCTTCCTGGGTCGTGGCGATTGCTTTGAACTTCATGCCGGTGAAACCCGCGCCACTGTAGTTGGCGGAGATACCGTCGAGTTCGGCGTTCTGGTTGGCGATCAGGTGCAGCTTGGTTTGCATGCCCGCCATCGCGTAGATCTGGCCGCCCAGGCCCGGGATGAAGAACGAGTTCATCACGGTGTCGGAGGTGACTTTGAAATTGATCGGCGTGTGGGCCGGGAACACGATCTTGTTGACCGTGGCGATGCCTTGTTCCGGATAGATGAACAGCCACTTCCAGTCCATCGAGACCACTTCAATGGTGATCGGCTTGACGTCGGAATCCAGCGGACGATACGGGTCAAGGGCATGGGTGGACTTGTAGGTGATGTAACCCAGGGCAATGATGATCAGTACCGGAATAGTCCACACCGCTACTTCGATTTTGGTCGAGTGCGACCACTTGGGCGTGTACGTGGCACTGGTGTTGGACGCGCGGTATTTCCAGGCGAACAGGAAGGTCATGACGATAACCGGCACGACGACCAGCAACATCAACAGCGTAGCGGTGATGATCAGATTACGTTCATCCAGGCCGACCTGACCCTTGGGATCGAGCAAGGTCATGTTGCAGCCTCCCAGCAACAACGTGCCGAGCAAAGGCAACAAGCCTAGTAATCGGGGGTACCTGTTTTTACTCATCTCACGACCTCTAAAGCAGCTTGCGCAATGCAGTTGGGTTTTGATCGCCAACACTTCACCCTGCCAAGGGTTGGCATTTTTCTTGGATTGAATAAGGGCTGACCGTCGCAGCGTCAGACGCTGTTCGACACATCCCGGGCCAGCAGTGAGTTCTTATTCGAATTCGTAGGTCAAAGGCCTTGTTACAGCCCAATTCCATTTGGTGCGGGTAGTTGGAAGGCACCGACACCTGGGGTCGCATGGGGCGCTGGCGCCCTTCGACCACCTCACGGGCTCAAGCCTGAGCCGGGTCGGAAATTCGGTGCGGGCGATTGTAGTGAGCTGAGGCGCCGGAGACCATGTCTTATCCTGAAATAATTTTCATCAAACTGAGCAACAATCTTTCGCAGAATTCGAAACAAGCCAGCATCTTATCGAAATTCATTCTCAACAAGAACCCCAGAAAACGTAGGTCTACTACGCCCGATTTAGACAGCTTGCGCTGATTAAAGAGGGTTTTTATGACCGTATAACCCCCGTCATTCGGGGGTTGGGCGGCAGGGCGCCCGATTGTTAGAAATGCCTGCTCCGCGGGGAGGCAGCCAGCCGGATGGAGCCTGCAATGGCTGATTTTTCATTGCAGAACGAGGGGCTTGTTCGCGCAGCGAGTGGCCGGATGACAGCAAATGTGTGACAACGTGTCGCACACCGTGGCGGCTCATTGTTGTCTCGGATCAAGGCTGGAATGTCGTAAGACTGAACGCAAAACGCCCCGGCTTCCTACAGAAAACCGGGGCGTTTGATTTGAAGCGCTCTAGGGCAATTGTTTGCGATTGCGCGACACCAGCAACGGCACCAGGATCGCCGTGAGGACGAACGCCACCAGTGCCCATTGCGCCAGGGACAAGCCCAGGATCGGCGGATACGGGGTGGAGCAAAAGCCGTCGACCTGAAAGCCCAACGGGAAGATCTTCGCCAGCGGCAAGTCATCGACAATCGGTTGCAGCACGTCGACGCCACAGCTGACTGCCGGGAAGAACTGGGTGTACACGTGATGCCCCGCTACCGCGGCACCGGCCAGGGCGCTGAGCACCACCAGGCCTTCGAAAATCGTCAGGCTGCGACGGGTGCGCATGGCCGCGCCAATGAAGGCGAAAATGGCGATCAGCAACAATGCATAGCGCTGCAGGATACACAGCGGGCACGGCGCCTCGCCGAGCGCCACCTGCATATACAGCGCACCACCGATCAGCGCCAGACAGATCAGCCCCAACAGCACCAGATAGCGCCGTTCACGGCCTAAGCGCAGCATTTGCTCATTCATTGCGTTTCCCTTTGTATGCATTGGATCGATGCGCAGCCTGAAGAGTCTCGGCGCGCTATCGGATGGCCAAAGTCTACACGCTGACCATGACAGAGAACGAGCGGCTGCCGCCCACATTGAAGGGAATAAACAGGAGGGAGGTTAAGTACGGATTAATTTTTGATTGGCAGAGTCAGTCGGGGCGGGGATTGAGCATGCCGCCGTCCTCGTTCGCACAGGGGCCAGCGATGGTCACCAGTCCTGTGCAATCCCTGTGGGAGCGGGCTTGCTCGCGAAAGCGGTGGGTCAGTTTCATTGATGTTGAATGCACTGCCGTCTTCGCGAGCAAGCCCGCTCCCACCGTTTTCTTCGCGGCGGTCACGAAAATCATGTCACTGCAAATCCCCTTGTGGGAGCGAGCCTGCTCGCGATGCAGGCGCCCCGCTCTCCCAGGCTCGCCCCGACTTTATTCCAGCGCCGCCGCCGGGCCGAAGAACTCGTAACGGCTCTGCCCGTCCGGCACGCCCAGTGCCTTGAGGTGGCGCTTGACGGCGGCCATGAAACCTTTGGGTCCCAGGAAGTAGGCATCCAGGTCACGCTGCTGCGGCAACCATTGCGCCAGTTGCTCCTGGCTCAACAACCCGACCTTGTCAGCCGCCGGGCTCAAGCCGTCATCCTCGTCGTAGCAATAGAAGCGCTTGAGTTGTGGATGCCGCTGGGCCAGGTCATCGATCCAGTCACGGAAGGCGTGCGCGCCGCCGTTGCGTGCGCAGTGGATAAAATGCACCGGCCGCTCGGTTTTCAGTGCCGCCTGCAACATCGCCAGAGTCGGAGTGATGCCCACGCCGCCGCTGATCAGCACCAGCGGTTTGTCGCTCTGGGTCAGAAAGAAGTCCCCTGACGGTGGAAACAACTGGATGCTGCTGCCGATCGGGAAATCATGGTGCAGGTAGTTGGACACGCGCCCGCCCGGCTCGCGCTTGACGCTGATGCGATACTGACCGTTGTCCGCCAGGGCCGACAGCGAATAATTGCGGCGCACCTCCTCGCCATCCAACACCAGTTTCATGCCGATGTACTGGCCTGGTTCGGCCACCAGGATCGCGCCCTTGTCCGCCGGCTCGAAGTAGAACGAAGTGATTTCCGAGCTCTCCTGCACCCTGGCTGCCAGGATGAACTCACGCTCGCCCCGCCAGCCGCCCGGCGCTGCGGCTTTCTGCTCGTACATGCCGGTTTCGGCACCAATCAGGATATCGGCCAACTGGTTATAGGCAGCGCCCCATGCGGCAATCACTTGCGGCGTGGCGATCTCTTCACCCAGCACCTCGGCGATCGCCCGCAACAGGCAGGCCCCCACAATGGGGTAATGTTCGGGCAGGATTTGCAGGGCGACGTGCTTGTTGACGATTTTGGCCACCAGGTCGCCCAACTGATCGAGCTGGTCAATGTGCCGCGCGTACATCAATACGCCATTGGCCAGGGCGCGGGGCTGATCACCGCTGGCCTGATGAGCCTGGTTGAACAACGGGCGCACTTGCGGGTATTCAGACAGCATCATGCGATAGAAGTGAGTAATGAGCGCTTCACCACCGCTTTCAAGCAAGGGCACGGTGGAGCGGATGATGGCTCGATCTTCTCGGCTGAGCATAAGGTGACTCCTGGCGTATTACGAAAAACTGATACCCATGCCTATCAGGTTTCATGCCATAAAATTTATTCTTGTTTTTCAATGCTTTAATAATCATGTAGTCATAAAGACATGGCGCGCCTTATAGTCTTTAAGACAACATGGAGTCATTATGACTGCAACCTCCCTGCTGACCGCCCTGCTCCCACTGGTGGCCGACCTCTCGCGTGAGTTGCCTGAAGGCGAGCGCTATCGTCGCCTGCTTGGCGCGCTGCGAGCCCTGCTGCCCTGCGACGCCGCCGCGCTGTTACGCCTGGACGCAGACTGCCTGGTGCCGCTGGCGGTGGATGGCTTGAGTACCGATACCCTGGGCAGACGCTTCCGGATCAGCGAATACCCCCGTTTCCAGGCACTGCTGGCCAACCCGCACCCCACTCGCTTCGCCGCCGACAGTGACCTGCCCGACCCGTACGACGGGTTGGTCGAAGGTCTGGATGAGCACTTGGAGGTCCACGACTGCATGGGCTGCCCCCTGTTCGTCGACGAGCAGCCGTGGGGCCTTCTGACCCTCGACGCGCTGAACCCGGAACGCTTCGAGCCCATCGACCTGAACGCCTTGCAGGCCTTTGCCAGTCTGGCCGCTGCCACGGTCAGCGCGGCCGAGCGCATCGATCGGCTGGCCTTGAAAGCCGAAGACGAACACCGCCGCGCCGAGGTCTACCGCCAGGCCAGCGGCCAGCAACCGCGCGACATGGTCGGCCAGAGCAAGGCCCACAAGCGATTAGTGGAAGAAATCAACCTGGTGGGGGGCAGTGACCTGACGGTGCTGATCACTGGCGAAACCGGAGTTGGCAAAGAGCTGGTCGCCCAAGCCATACACGCGGCCTCCAAGCGCGCCGAGCAGCCGCTGATCAGCCTCAACTGCGCGGCGCTGCCGGATACCCTGGTGGAAAGCGAGCTCTTCGGCCATGTACGCGGCGCCTTCACGGGTGCCACGAACGACCGTCGCGGCAAATTCGAACTGGCCGATGGCGGCACGTTATTCCTCGATGAAGTGGGCGAGTTGTCCTTGACCGTGCAGGCCAAACTGCTGCGAGTGTTGCAGAGCGGCCAGTTGCAACGCCTGGGCTCGGACAAGGAACATCGGGTCGATGTACGCCTGATCGCGGCCACCAATCGCGATCTGGCCGAAGAAGTGCGCAACGGGCGATATCGCGCCGACTTCTATCATCGCCTGAGCGTGTACCCGTTGCTGGTGCCGGCACTACGGGATCGCGGGCGCGATGTACTGCTGCTCAGCGGTTTTTTCCTGGAGCAGAACCGTTCCCGCATGGGCCTGGGCAGCCTGCGCCTGACCAGTGACGCCCAGGCCGCATTGCTGGCGTATGACTGGCCGGGGAATGTGCGTGAACTGGAGCACCTGATCGGCCGAAGCGCCTTGAAAGCCTTGGGCCGGTGCCCGGTTCGGCCAAAGATCCTCAGCCTCAGCGCCGGGGATCTGGACTTGCCCCGCAGCCCGGAAGAAAACCCGGCACCTTCATCCGCCAGCCCTGCCCCGACCCTGGAGGGCGTCACGGGTGACTTGCGCGAAGCCATGGATGATTTTCAGCGCCAGATGATCATCGCCAGCCTGCAACGGCATGAGCACAACTGGGCCAGCGCCGCCCGGGAATTGGGCCTGGACCGGGCGAACCTGGGGCGGATGGCCAAGCGGCTGGGGCTCAAGTGATCAACCCCGTGGCGAGGGAGCTTGCTCCCGCTCGGACGCGCAGCGGTCGCTAAATTCCCCATCGCGCCGGCGGCTGGGGAGCGCTTCGCACTCCAGCGGGAGCAAGCGCCCTCGCCACTTAACTCTCTGCGACAGGGTTCTTGTTACAACGATCCCAGCTGTCGACAGCTTTCGCCCTAAAGCCAGCCCCTAACAGGTCGATAACCCAATATCAAAAGCTGTTTTGGCGTTCTTCACGCTCGCCCCACCTTTTCCACAGAAGGTTTTTATGTCTTCCAATAAAGCCCGCGCAGATTCACTTTCGCTTCTGCTGTTTACCTTGCGCAGCGGCAAGCTGATGGCAATCAACCTGCTCAAAGTCAGCGAAATCATTCCCTGCCCGCCGTTGACCAAACTGCCGGAGTCGCACCCGCACGTCAAAGGCATCGCCACCCTGCGCGGGGCCTCGCTGTCGGTGATCGACCTGAGCCGCGCCATCGGCGAACGGCCCCTGGAAGATCCGGATGGCGGCTGCCTGATCGTCACCGATGTGAGTCGATCCAAACAGGGTTTGCATGTGCAGGCAGTGAGCAAGATCGTGCATTGCCTGACCACCGACATCAAACCACCGCCGTTCGGCTCAGGCGGCGTACGCGCCTTCATCACGGGCGTGACTTCGGTGGATGGCACGCTGGTGCAGGTGCTGGACATCGAAAAAGTCATCCACGGTATCGCCCCGGCGCAAATTGAAACGGCGCCCACCGAACTGAGCATGGAAGACGCCGAAGTCCTGGGCAACGCGCGGATCCTGGTGGTCGATGACAGTCAGGTGGCGTTGCAACAATCGGTACACACCTTGCGCAACCTCGGTCTGCAATGCCACACCGCTCGCAGCGCCAAGGAAGCCATCGAATGCCTGCTGGACCTGCAAGGCACTGCGCAACAGATCAACCTGATCGTTTCCGACATCGAAATGTCCGAGATGGACGGCTATGCCCTTACCCGGACCCTGCGGGAAACGCCGGACTTCGCCCACCTCTATGTGTTGCTGCACACCTCGCTGGACAGCGCCATGAACAGCGAAAAGGCTCGGCTATCCGGCGCCAATGGAGTGTTGACCAAGTTCTCCTCACCGGAGCTGACCAAGTGCCTGATCACGGCCGCCAAGGCGGTTGCCGAGCAAGGCCACTGAGTCCTACCGGATGATCATTCCCACGCGTATAGGGGAATGATCATCCCGGCACCTCAGGCATACTCCTGTCCTGGCTTCCCAGAACAAGGATCTTGCTGATGAAAATCCACGCACTCATGTTTTTGGGCTTCACGGCCCTCGCCGCCCAGGCCCACGCCTCCAGCCCAGAAGCCTGGGCCATCCATGACAAAACCGTGCTTGCCCGTTGCATCAAGGCCAGCGGCTTGAAGAATGCCGAGCCTGTGGGCACTGCCGCGCAGTTCGATGACCGGGTGGGTTATACCGCGCTGTTGCTGCAAGGCCAGTATCCGCAGAAACACATGAACGGCGCGACGGGCACCGAGCTGTGCCTTTACCACAAGAAATCCAAGACCGCCTACGTGACCGAATGGGACGCCATCCGCCCCGCCGACCATAGCCGGTGATGGCGCACAACTTGCTTCGCAACGGTTAATCGCGGCGTTTTTCTGTCGCCGCTTTCCAGCTTTTGACCGGGCGCTCAATGAACACAACGTTTTCCTGCGTAGGCTGCGGCAAATGCTGCACCGATCACCATGTCCCCCTGACCCTCGACGAGGCCCGGATGTGGGCTGACGACGGCGGCCAGGTGATTGTCCTGGTGGAAGCCTTCCTGCCCAACGGCCTCGGCCTGCCGCCGGCGCAACGCGAGCACGCTGAGCGCCGTTCGGCGCGGGTCCACAGCGGCACCACCGAGGCCTTGGTGGCAATCACCTTCGCTGCCTATAACGCCGGTCGCTGCCGCAATCTTGACGAAGAAAACCTGTGCCGCATCTACGAGCGCCGCCCCTTGGTGTGCCGTATCTATCCGATGGAAATCAACCCGCACATCCCGCTCAACATTGCCGTAAAGGAATGCCCGCCAGAGTCGTGGGAGACCGGACCGCAACTGATACTCGGCGGTGAACTGGTCGACAGGGAACTGGCGCAGTTGATCGAACGCTCACGTCAGGCCGATCGCGAGGAAATCCGCATCAAGGAGCGCATCTGCGCTTCGCTGGGCATCCTCACCACCGCGCTGAAGGGCGATGGGTTCACCGCGTACCTGCCGGACATGAGCGCATTCGCCGCCGTCATCGATCAGGTCCGTTTGCAGCCGCTGGAGCAAGCGGCCAGCGAATGGCAATTCCATTTGTCCGGTGATGACGTGGCCTGCCAGGTCCTGGCCAGCGGAGCGCGGGTCGCCACTGAGGCACCGGTCAACTACGCGTTTATTTCGCTGCGGGTGGCGTAAGCCCGTCGGACAAGTGTAGCGCCCCCTTGTGGGAGCGAGCCTGCTCGCGATAGCGGTCTGTCAGTCTCCTCCAGGTTAATGACTGGACGCCATCGCGAGCAGGCTCGCTCCCACAGGGCTTTGCAGCGAATACAAAATCAAAGCCCGCCACAGATCAATGGTGGGTCTAGCCCCCCCAATCGACGCCCCCCTCTCGCCTAACCCTCATCGAGAATGTTAGCGTGCTTGGTATTCCTTGCCTGATGAGCCTTCTGCGATGAAAAAAACCGTACTTGCCTTCAGCCGTGTCACACCCAAGATGGTCGAACGACTGCAACAGGATTTCGACGTGATCGTGCCAAATCCGTCGAACGGCGACATCAATGCCCAGTTCAATGAAGCCTTGCCCCACGTGCATGGCCTGATCGGTGTCGGGCGCAAGCTCGGCCGCGAACAACTGCAGAACGCTGCGAATCTGCAAGTGGTGTCCAGCGTGTCGGTGGGTTACGACAACTATGACCTGGCCTACTTCAATGAGCGTGGAATCATGCTCACCAACACCCCTGACGTGCTCACCGAAAGCACCGCCGACCTGGCCTTCGCCCTGCTGATGAGCAGCGCCCGGCGCGTCGCTGAACTGGACGCCTGGACCAAGGCCGGCCAATGGCAGGCGACGGTCGGCCCGCAGCTGTTCGGCACTGACGTGCACGGCAAGACCCTGGGCATCGTCGGCATGGGCAACATCGGCGCCGCCATTGCCCGGCGTGGCCGGCTGGGGTTCAACATGCCGATTATCTACAGCGGCAACAGCCGCAAGACCGAACTGGAAGATCAGTTGGGCGCACAGTTTCGCGAGCTGGATCAGCTGCTCGCCGAAGCAGACTTTGTTTGCCTCGTGGTGCCATTGAGCGAAAAGACCCGCCACCTGATTGGCCAGCGTGAACTGGCCCTGATGAAACCGAGTGCCATCCTGGTCAATATTTCCCGCGGCCCGGTGGTGGATGAGCCGGCGCTGATCGAAGCCTTGCAGAACAATCGCATCCGCGGCGCCGGGCTGGACGTTTACGAGAAAGAACCATTGGCCGAGTCGCCGCTGTTCCAGCTGAAAAACGCCGTCACCCTGCCCCATATCGGCTCGGCCACTCACGAAACCCGTGAAGCCATGGCCAATCTAGCCGTGGAAAACTTGCGCAGCGCTTTGCTGGGTGAGCGACCGAAGAACCTGGTCAACCCGCAAGTCTGGAAATAAATTCTCCGCAAAAGCCCCCAGGGGAACACACCGTGGCGAGGGAGCTTGCTCCCGCTGGGCTGCGCAGCAGCCCCTTACGGTTTATCTGATGCACTGCGGTAGCAGGTACATCTTGGGGTTGCTTCGCAACCCAGCGGGAGCAAGCTCCCTCGCCACGGGTTTATCTCTAGACGTTACATCTCAGCGTGCACCCCAGGCGACATTCGCAGCCACAGGCTTCGGCTTGCGGAACACCAGCACGTTCCCCAGCATCACCAGTACCAGCCCGACCAGTGCTGGCGCGGTCCATTGATAGCCCTCGACCAACGCCGAGACGTTCAACGCCACCACCGGAAACAGCACCGTGCAATACGCCGCCCGCTCCGGGCCCATGCGCCCCACCAGCGTCAGGTAGGCGGTGAAGCCGATCACCGAACCTGGGATCACCAGGTACAACAGCGAGCCGACATAACGCGCGTTCCATTCCATATCGAACGGGATGCCTTTGAAGAGACACCACGCCGCCAGCATCGCCGCACCATAAGCCATGCCCCAGGCGTTGGTAGTCAACGGTTTGAGACCGGCCTTCTGCTGCAAACTCGAGAGCATGTTGCCCGCCGAGAAACACAAGGTGCCCAGCAGCGCCAACGCCAACCCGAACAACGTTTGCGGGCTCGCGCTATGACCCGCCAACTCCGGCCAGAACAGCAGCGCCAGCCCCAGCAACCCCAAGGCGCCGCCCAGCAGCACGTTACGCGCAATCCGCTGACCGAAAAACACGCGGGCATTGAGGGCATTCCAGAGCGTGGCCGTAGAGAACACCACCGCGACCAACCCGCTGGGAATCCATTGGCTGGCAGTGAGGAAACACATGAAGTTGATGCAGAACAGGCACAGGCCCTGGGCGACGCAAATCAGATGGCCACGCCGGTTCATCACTTGCAGGCGCCGGCTGAGCAAGAGCATCACAAACAGGATCAGCGCCGCCAGGCCGAAGCGATAGACAATCGACACGGGGATGGCGACAACGCCCAACTGCAATTTCAGCGCGATCCAGGTAGTGCCCCAGATGAGCACGGTAAGCAGATACAACGAGAGGTTCATGACGGCAACTCCTGACAATGACCGCCAGTGTTGCGCCACCAACCACCGGGCGCTTGCGTAAACTTGCGGTTTTGTCGGCTTGCAGGCTGGCATGGGCCGATCGAGGGAGTAGGATGCAAGGCGTTGGAGAGAAGCGATCATGCCCACACTGCAAACCCTGCAAGTCTTTCAAGCCCTCAACAGCTCGCCCAATGCTCGCCTCGAGCACAGCGCCGAGCTTGGAGATGGCATGGCGGCTGCTTTGTGGAGCAACCATCACGACGCCCAAGACTACGAGGCGCCGACGCACCACACGCTGTCGTGCTACATCGCCGGTGGTACCGGCACGTTTCGCCGCGAACGACCCGACACCACCGGGGCACCCGGCAAACTCTGCGTCCTGCCGGCCGGGCATCAATCGGCCTGGGTCATCAATGGCGACATTCGCCTCGCCCACCTGTACTTCAGCCCTGAGCAATTCGCCCTCGGTTGCGTCACGCTACTGGATCGCGAGCCGCGGCAAGTGCAACTGCGCGAAGCCACCTTTCTCGACGATCCGCAACAGGCACAGCGCTTTCGTCAGTTGATCGCCCTGAACTGGGATGAGCCCGGTGAACGCCTTCTGACCACCAGCCTGGCCCATGACTTGCTCAACCATCTGCTATTGAGCCAGGTCGGCCAACGCCAGGGGCTTCGCCTCAAGGGCGGGCTGGCCGCTCACCAGCGGCGAATGCTGGTGGACTACATCGACAGCCATCTGGCCGACGCCATCAGCCTCGGACAACTGGCGGCGCTGTGTGCGCTGTCCGAATACCACTTTGCCCGGATGTTCCGCGAAAGCTTCGGCCTACCGCCCCATCAATACGTACTGGCACGCCGTCTGGCCCACGCGCGACACTGCCTGCGCAGCACGTCAAAACCACTGGGCGAGGTGGCGTTGACCTGCGGGTTCGCCAGCGCCAGCCACTTTACGAATCGTTTCCGGCAGGCCCTCGGCGCGACACCCGGCGAGTATCGGCAGGCGTTTTTGCGCTAGGCGTCACTGTGCCCCAGTCAAATGAAACAAGCAGGTACTGATCCCGATTGCCGTAGCCACCGTCGCGCCTCTACAATGCGAACAATTCTTGTTCTCTAGCGCAGCTCATCGCTGTCGGGATGCTCCTCGTTGCCGCCTGCACACACCGTCGAAGTGCTCTACAACGCCCATCACAGTTGGCTTAACGGCTGGTTGCGAAGAAAACTCGGCTGCCCCGACAGTGCCGCCGACCTGGCCCAGGACACGTTCATGCGCGTACTGACTGCGCGCGACCCGCAGCCTGTCCTGGAACCCCGGGCGTTTCTTACGACCATTGCCAAGCGCGTACTGTTCAACCATTACCGACGCCAGGATCTTGAGCGCGCTTACCTCGATACCCTCGCCCAACTGCCGGAGCAGGTGGTGCCGTCGGAGGAAGAACGGGCAATCATCCTGCAAAGCCTGATGGAACTGGACCAACTGCTCGATGGTTTGCCGCGAGCGGTCAAGCAGGCGTTTCTGCTGGCCCAGGTCGATGGTCTGACCTACAACGAAATCGCCCGTGAACTGGGAATTTCACTGGCGACGGTCAAGCGGCATCTGAACAAGGCAGCGATGCGCTGCTACTTCGCCTTATGACCCCAGCGATGAACGGCGCACCTGATGTCAGTGCGAAAGTGGCCGAACAGGCCGTGTACTGGCTTTTGGAAATGCAGCAAGGCCCACTCGATCCTCGCCAGCAGAAAGCCTGGGAGCAATGGCTCAATGCTCACAACGAACATCGCCGCGCCTGGGAGCATATCCAGCGGGTCAATCAGCGGCTGCGCAGCGTGCCCTCTCCATTGGCCCATGCAGCCCTCAATGCACCGAAGTCCGCGGCGCGGCGTCGAGCGCTCAAAATGTTGTGGGTGCTTGGGGCCGGTTCAGCGTTGACCTGGGGCCTGCGTGAACGCCAACTGTTACCCCCATTGATGGCCGATTTTCGCAGCCCGGTAGGCGAACGGCGTCGTCTGACGCTGGATGACGGCAGCCAGTTGCAGCTCAACAGCGGCAGTGCGGTAGACGTTCGCTTCGACGCTCAACGCCGCTTGATCCACCTGCTGGAGGGGGAACTGTTATTGACCGCTGCCCGCGACCCAAGGCCTCTGCAAGTGCTGACCGCCCATGGCCTGCTGGAAAGCCGCAACGCCCGGTTCAACGTACGCGAGTATCCAGACCACACCCAGGTGGCGGTGTTTGAAGGCCAGGTGGACATTCGTAGCCGAAACGGCCCGGCGTTGTTGCTGGCGACGTCACGGCAACTGAGCCTTGGCATCAACGGCGCCGGGCCCGCCACGGCCCTGGATGCCAACAGCGGCGCTTGGACAGAGGGCATGCTGGTCGCGGCGCACATGCGCCTGGTGGATTTTCTCGAAGAACTCGGCCGCTACCGACGTGGCCAATTGCACTGCGACGAGGCGGTCGCCAACCTGCTGATCTCTGGAACCTATCCGCTGGACGACAGCGAGCGAATCCTCGATCTGCTGGAAGTCAGCCTGCCGGTACAAGTGCGTCGTTTCACCCGCTATTGGGTCTCGGTCGAAGCTCGCGCTTGAACCATGGCCGCCCCACCTGAAAAAAAGTGATACGCCAGTGAGCCGTTTTCCACGCCTGGGGTGACAGAGAAGGAAAGCACTTCGATACAACCTTCTCGGGATTCTCCTCCATGCCGCAACAATCCACCCGTCTCACCCCGCTCGCCCGTACCGTGCGTCAATTGCTCCTGGGGGCCAGCTTGAGTTTCGTCGCACTGCCTTGCGTACAGGCAGCAGATGCCAAGCCCTATCACATCGCGCCGTCGTCACTGGAAAATGCCCTCAATCAATTCGGACGCGAGGCCGGGGTGTTGATTTCCTTCAGCCCACAGACGACCGCAGGCCTGCAAAGCCGCGGCCTGGAAGGCAGCTACAGCCCAGAGCAAGGGCTGAGCGCGCTGCTCGAAGGCACAGGCCTGCAAGCCCGCCCCGAGGGTGACAACGCCTTTAGCCTGCAACCGGCCGCCAGCACCACACTGGACATCGGCACCACCACCGTGGTCGGTGACTGGCTCGGCGATGCCGCGCAAACCAACGTCTTCGAACACCCTGGCGCCCGCGACGTGATCCGTCGTGAAACGTTCGAACGCCAGGGCGCGACCCAGGCCCGGGATGTGCTCAATCGCATTCCCGGCGTCAACGCACCGGAAAACAACGGCACCGGCAGCCATGACATGGCGCTGAACTTCGGTATCCGCGGGCTCAATCCACGCCTGGCCTCACGCTCCACGGTGCTGATGGACGGCATCCCGGTGCCTTTCGCACCTTACGGCCAACCGCAGCTATCGTTCGCGCCGGTCAGTATGGGCAACATGGACGCGGTGGATGTCGTGCGCGGGGGCGGCGCCGTGCGCTACGGTCCGCAAAACGTCGGCGGCGTGGTCAACTTCGTGACCCGGGCGATTCCCAACGCGCCGACGGTAAAGGGCGGCTTCCAGACCGAGACCAGCCCGTCTTCCAGCCACGACGGCTTCAAGACCTCCGCCAACCTGCTGGCCGGCGGCACCGCCGACAACGGCCTTGGTGGTGCCCTGTTGTACTCCGGCACCCGCGGCGGCGACTGGCGCGAACACAGCGATACACAAATCGACGACTTGATCCTCAAGGGCAACTACCAACTGGACGAGGCCAACAGCTTTAATGCCATGGCCCAATACTACGAAGGCGAGGCCGACATGCCTGGCGGCCTGAATGTGGCCGACTACGACGCCAACCCGTATCAGTCCACCCGTCCGAACGACCGCTTCTGGGGCCGTCGCACCCTGGTCAATTTCGGCTACCGCTACCAACAGGATCGACGCGAATTCACCGCCAGCACGTTTTTCACCAAGACTTTGCGCAGCGGCTACCTGGACCAGGGCTCCTTCCTGTCCCTGTCGCCTCGCGAATATTGGGTACGCGGCCTGGAAACCCGTTTTGCCCAAGGTTTCGACCTCGGGCCGACCAGCCACGAGGTCGGCGTCGGCTATCGCTACATCAACGAGGCCGGCCATGAACTGCGTTATCGCACACCGATCGCCAGCAACGAATTGCCGACAACCTCCAGCCGAAACGACCGCGATACACGGGGTGGAACCGAAGCCAATGCAATTTTCATCGATGATCGGATCGATATTGGCAAATGGACGATCACGCCCGGTATTCGTTACGAAATGATCGAATCGCAGCAGACAAACAATTTGACCAACGTGAAATACCAGGGCGACTACAACACCGCCCTGCCAGCATTGAATGTGCTGTACCACCTGAGCGATGAATGGAATCTGTATGCCAATACCGAAGGTTCATTCGGCAGTGTGCAGTACAGCCAGATGCCCAACCGAGTGAGCAGCGGTGAAGTGAAACCGGAGAAGGCCCGCACCTGGGAACTTGGAACCCGCTATGACAATGGCAACCTGCGGGCGGAGATCGGTGCGTTCCTGATCAACTTCGACAACCAGTACGAAAGCAACCAAACCAACGATTCGGTGATTGCCCGGGGCGAAACCCGCCACCAGGGCATCGAAACCAGCATCAACTACGCCCTCGACGGCCTGAGTCCGGCGCTGGCCGGTTTTGACGTATATGCCACGTATGCCTTCGTCGATGCCACCATTCGGGAAGACGGACCGAACAAAGGCAACCGCGTGCCATTCTCTTCCAAGCACAAAGGCACACTGGGCGTGGGTTACACGGACGGGCCGTGGAAATTGAACCTGGACAGCACCTATCAGAGCGCGCAGTTTGCCGACAACGCCAATACCCGCGCCGAAAGCGCCGACGGCAGTACCGGCAATATCCCTGGTTATATGCTGTTCAGCAGCCGCGCCGCCTATGACTTCGGTCCGCAACTGTCGGACCTGAACGTGGCGGTGGGTGTAAAGAACATCTTCAATACCCAATATTTCACCCGCTCGTTCGACGATAACAACCGGGGCAAATACGTAGGGGAACCGCGCACGCTGTATGTGCAGACGTCCATGGCGTTCTGATCAGGGGCTGTGATGGATCGCTGAAACAAGACGGGCCTGCGATCGCAGGCCCGTCTGTTCGGTGGGTAATTTTAAATGATCGGGCTCAGCCGTTGAGGGCAGCCCGTTCGTTCTCCAGGAATTCTTCTTCCAGCATCGCATCGGCCAAGGCCACCGACTCGGTCGGTTTCTCAACGGTGGCGCGTTTAACGCGAAGTTTGCCGAACAGATGCTCCAGGGCATGTTCAAGCTTGGTGGCCGCCCCTTCGATGGCCAATTCCAGCGTATCGGCCTTGTGTGTCACCGAGATCGGTTGCAGGCCCTTTGGCCGTGCCTCCAGCTGACAACGCAAGTCATGGGGACCGGGCTTGTCACCGTTCTCGTCCCGCAAATGGACCTCGACCCGTGTCAGGTCTTCTTCATAACGTTCGAGCGTGCTTTCGATGGTAGTACGTACCCACTCCTCCAGTCGGATGCTGCTTTGAATATGGTTATCGCTGTTGACTTGGATTTGCATAGTTCATCCCTTATTTCGGCTAGCTCGCCAGGGGCCAATCGACGGTAGCGCGACGACCCCTTGAATACAGAGTCGGGCTGGCGACAGAACAATTCAACCCCTTCGAAAAGATAAATATTCATATGCAAATAAAGCCGGACAACGGACAAAAGCGCTGTTAATGTCGGGAGTTGCCTCGCCTTGCTTACCCCGCGAAAAATCCGCGTTCAACCTGCACCGTCAGCGACCATTCGCCCATTCCTGCACAGAAACGGGCAGCCCCCCGGGCCGCAGGCCAGGGCCTTCAGCGCCTAGGCGCCGTGATCATTGTCCGACAGTTTTTCCGGCATGCCCCTTGCTACCTCTGGGTAGGAGCTGCTGCAGGCTGCGATCGTTCGATCCAACACCTGCATGGCCCTGGATGAAGCACGATCATGGAATGGCCGGTGGTCCGGTATCGCGAACTAATCCCGATCACGGCCGGTCAACAACTGCACGTTCAATCAGGCGGTGACGCATCATGGACAACCCTTTTCAGCTCATTACCGACGCTTTTGCGCCGCACTATCAAATCAATCTGAGCATCCAGGGCCTGGACGGCAGCATCATGCTGACCCTCTCCAAGGCCGGACGCATCGTCGCCAAACGTATGATCAGCGCCCAGCAACGCAATGACCCGGAACGCCTGCGGCGCCTGGTCCAGAGCATTCAGTTCGGCATCGCCATCGAGCAGGGCCATAGCGCCGTGGCGATCCTCGAAGCCATGACCGGCGGTGACAACATCAAGCTGCCACCACCGCAGACGCAGGGTGCGACATCCGCCCCTGCGGGCCTCTAGATCTCGCCCTTCTCCACTTCGGCATGCTCGCTGGAACCCGCGCCAACCTTGCGGTGCGGGTGCTCGATTTTCACCGAAGGAAACTGCGACGAGGCGAAACGCACCACCAGGATCGCGAACGCCAGCAGCAAGATGCCACCGCACAGGTAGATGATGCCCAGGTCAGGCGGACTGTGGTGGGAAACGTTGGAAATCAACAAGCGCGTCAACGCCGTGATCGCCACGTAGATCAGAAACCGCACCGGCATGTGGTTGGTCTTGAAGTAGATCCCGACCATCGCCCCCAATTCCAGATAGATGAACAACAGCAGAATGTCATCGATCTTGATGTGCCCCTGCTCGAGCATCTGCAAAAACTCCATCACCGCCGCCCACGCGGTCACCGCGCCAATGGCAAACAGTGCCAGGTAGTGGAACGTCTCGACGAACAGATTGCCCAGGGATTCGGCCAACTGATGTACGTTCTGGCGCAGGTTCTCGGCCCAGTTGATTTTCACGATGTAGTTTCCTTAGGTCGACTCGACCGGATGATGCGGGTTGGACGTGACGGTTATTCTGCATGCAGAAAAAAGGCCAGCGGCTGAGGGTGAGATGGCAATGGGCCGCAATCGGACACTTTTGTGCGACTGGCCCTGTTGCGAGCAGGCTCGCTTCCACACCAGCGCTGCCTCGCGACAAATGAGGAAACCGGTCTACATTAAAAAGCCACTATCCAAAGGCAAGGGATTCGCTTATCCTTTTGGCTGTATATAAATACAGTAGTCACAAAGATAACCAATGTGAAGGCATGTGAGGTGGTGAATGGCCGTCGAAGTGGTATACCGCAGCAGCCGAGATCTGGAGCGCTTGTTCATGGATAAAGCCGAAGCTGACCGTCATGACAAAATGCTGGAACTCGCCGAATTGCTGGCCGAAGTGTTGCAAAAAGCCGTTCCCTCGCTGAGCGAGCAACAGGTGGAAGAAGCCGGTATCTACATGGCGAAGAATCGCGATGTGTTCGCCAAGGCGTTCAAGAGTCAGCCGGATGCCTTGTCCGAACTGCTCAATGCCCCTGCTGAATAGGCCTTGAAAAGATCGCAGCCTTCGGCAGCGCCTACAGGGAATACACCTGTAGGCGTTGCCGAAGGCTGCAATCTTTTTTTATCGGTACAACAAACGCTCTGCCAATTCATCGGCCACCCTGGCCGGTGAGCGTTTTTCTGCCTGGGCGTGGGCAAAGACTTCCGTAAGCCGGGCGCCGATTTTCGACAGGTGCGCGGTGATGGTTGGCAACTCCTCACCTCGATGCTTCAAGGCGACATAGATCAGGCCACCGGAGTTGATCACATAATCCGGCGCATAGAGGATCCCGCGCCGTTCCAATTGATCGGCCACCTGCAGGTTGCTCAACTGGTTATGGGCCGACCCGGCAACCGCCGAGCAGCGCAGTTGCGCCACGCTCTGGCTATTGAGCACCCCGCCCAGGCCGCAGGGAGCGAGGATGTCGCACGGGGTACTGAGCAGGGCGTCGTTGGCGATCGGATGCGCGCCCAGTTGCTCCATCGCCAGTTGAACCTTGCCGGGGTCAATGTCGCTGACCAACAGTTCGGCCCCTGCGGCGTGCAGCTGTTCGGCCAGGGCGAAACCGACATTACCCAGGCCCTGGATCGCCACCCGCAGGCTTTCCAGGTTATCGCTGCCCAGGCGGGCCATGGCCGTGGCACGGATGCCGGCGAATACCCCCATCGCCGCGTGGGGCGCAGGGTCTCCCGACGCTGTGGTGCTGGTCACATGACGGGTCTGTTGGGCGATGCAGTCCATGTCCGCCACCGAGGTGCCGCTGTCGATGGCGGTGATATAGCGCCCATCCAGCTGCTCGATGCAGCGCCCAAATGCCTCAAACAGCGCAGCGCGGCTTTCGACATGGGCCGGGCGCATGATCACTGCCGCGCCGCCGCCCACCGGCAAGCCGGCCAATGCGGCCTTGTAGCTCATGCCCTGGGCCAGGCGCACGGCGTCGACCACGGCACTTTCATCGTCGGGGTAGGACAGATAACGACATCCACCCAGAGCAGGCCCGGGACGGCTGCAATGAATGGCAATCACCGCCTTCAACCCGGTGGCCGGGTCTACGCTCAGGTGCAGCGATTCAAGGCGGGAGCTTTGCATGAGAGCAAACATCGACAGGCTCCCGAATCACTTTTGTTTGTTCCGCCAGTATAGGCGTGCGCTCAAAATTTGCTGGAGCGCGCCGGAATAAGTCGCCACGGCGGCCAGTCTTTTGGGCATAACCTGATGCCTTCGCCGGACGAGACTGGACGAAAGCCCGCAGCAGAGCTAAAAACGAGGCATAGTCCGGAGACTGTGATGAAACCGCGCCAAGCCTTTTTTGATTGCCTGCACCGCTCCCCACCGGCGCTGTTCGAAGCGGCGTTGTGGATTGCTGCCGAACATGATCGCGAAGTGGACGTACCGGCCTTGCTGAAGGATTTCAAGGATCTGCAACAGCGTGTCAGCCATGACCTGCCGATGCTGCCCGTCAGCGAACTGGGCCAACCCTTGCTGCGCCGCCTCAATGACCTTGGATTCGCCCAGGACGATTTCACCCCTCTGCGCCCACGGGCCGCGTTGCTCGACAAGGTGCTGACGCGTAAACGTGGACAGCCCCTGGCCCTCGGCCTGATCGCCCTGGAGCTGGCTCGTGGCCTGGAAATTCCGATGGTCGGTGTCAATTTCCCCGGTCACTTCCTGTTGCGGGTCCCCGGTGCCGATCATCTGCTCGACCCGTGTGGCGGGCGCCGGCTGTATCCCAACGACTGTCGGGAACTGCTGCAACGCCAATACGGCGCCAACATGCCCCTCAAAGCCGAGCACCTGGTCAGTGCCGAGCCCATGCAGATGCTCCAGCGCCTGTCGCGCAATCTTCGCCAATTGCATCTGACGAACGACGACTACATTGCGGCGCTGATCGACGCCGAACGGGTACTTGAACTGGGCAACGCCAGCGCCGCCGATTACCTGGCCCGCGCCAGCCTGTACCAGCGGCTCGACTGTCCCAACGCTGAACGTTTCGACCTGGAACATGCACTGATGCTCAGTGACGATCCAATCCAGCGAATCCGGCTGACGGAACGGCTGGGGCATCTGCCGCCCAATTCCATTGTGCATTGAGCGGGTGTGGCGATGGTTACCACACACCCTGTGGGAGCGAGCCTGCTCGCGATGAGGCAAGCCGCTTCACCATCGTCGTATCTGATCCACCGCCATCGCGAGCAGGCTCGCTCCCACAGGGGAATCAAGGTGTATCGGGCTGATTTGCCGGATGCGCCTGTTGAAACGCTGGATGCGCGGCCGCCAACGCCGCAACGCGACGGATCCGTGGATACGCCTCCAGGGAGGCATTGAACCGTTCGGCCGCGTACAACTGCGGGATCAGGTACACGTCCGCGACCCCAGGTGTCGTACCAAAGCAGTAGCCATCATCCCCGATCAACTGCTCCACTGCTGCCAGTCCCTGGTCGATCCAATGCCCAATCCACTGTGCCACGTGCGTTTCATCGTGGCCCCACTGCCGCAGTTGGTTGAGCACGCTGACGTTGTGCAACGGATGAATGTCGCAACCGATCAGCGCCGCCACCCCCCGCTCCCGGGCGCGAAGCGCCAGGTCGGCGCTGAGTAGCGGCACCTGTGGATAACGTTCCTCCAGGTATTCGATGATGGCGGGTGACTGCACCAGCAACACGCCTTCGTCGGTACGCAGCGCCGGAACCCGGCCCTGAGGGTTGATCGCCAGGTAGGCCGGCTGACGATGCTCGCCTCCCGGCGGAGCGATCAGGTTGACCGGCAGGGCCTGGTAATCCAGGCCCTTGAGGGCCAGGGCGATGCGCACTCGATAGGACGAAGTGGAACGGTAGTAAGTGTAGAGTTCCATGCCCAGTTCCCTCACCGCGCCGGCAGGATCTTGCCCCGGCATTCGCCGAAGCCGATGGAGGCAAAGCCCTCGCGACTGCAACGGGCCCGCAGGATGATTTCGTCGCCGTCCTCGAGGAATTTGCGCACTTCGCCAGAAGCCAGCTCGATTGGCTTTTTACCGCCCTCGGTAATCTCCAGCAGGCTGCCGAACTGACCACTTTCAGGCCCCGACAAGGTGCCCGAACCGAACAGGTCACCGGCCTGCAACTGGCAACCATTGACGCTGTGGTGGGCGACCATCTGCGCGACGGTCCAGTACATGTACTGGGTGTTGCTCAACGTCAGGCGATGGGCCGGCAGGTTCTGCTCGCGCATGGCTTCGGTCAGCAGCAGGACTTCCAGCTCGATGTCAAAGGCCCCACCGGCCTGGTCACGCTTGTCCAGCAGGTACGGCAATGGCTGTGGATCGCCTGCCGGACGCGCCGGTTGCGGGCGGCGGAAGGGTTCGAGGGCTTCGGCCGTCACCACCCATGGCGAGATACTGGTCAGGAAACTTTTGGACAGAAAGGGCCCCAGCGGCTGATATTCCCAGGCCTGGATATCCCGGGCCGACCAATCGTTGAGCAGGCAGAAGCCGCCAATGTGCTCGGCGGCATCGCCGATGGCAATGGCTTCGCCCAGTGCATTGCCCTTGCCGATCCAGATGCCCAGTTCCAGTTCATAGTCCAGCCGCGCGCACGGGCCAAAGGTCGGCTCGCTCTGGCCGGCGGGCAGCGTCTGGCCCTTGGGCCGGCGCACGTCGGTGCCGGACGGGCGAATGGTCGAGGCACGCCCGTGATAACCAATGGGCACGTACTTGTAGTTGGGCAACAGCGGATTGTCGGGACGGAACAACTTACCGACGTTTTGCGCGTGTTCGATGCCTACGTAGAAGTCGGTGTAGTCGTTGATTTTTGCCGGCAGGTGCATCTGGCAGTCAGCGGCGAGAACCAGCAGCTTCGAGCCCTGGGCTTCGATCTTGCCCCGCAACGGGCTGTCTTCGCGCAGCAGGTCCAGCAGCCGTTCACGCAAGGCCACCCGAGCACCACGCCCCAGCTCGAAGAACGCATTCAACTGGCCGCCACTCATGGCTTCAACAGCGTCGCGCGCAGCGCCGTCAAACAGGCCCGCCTGCAGCGCGGCCTGTAAATCGAAAATCCGCTCGCCAATAGCCACGCCGCTACGAGGGCTGTCGCCTTGAACGCTGAAAACGCCCAACGGCAGGTTTTGCAGGGGGAAGTCGGCATGGCCGTTGGCGCAGGCAACCCAACTACGGGTAGGGGAAACGTGAGTCATGGGTTATCTCCGGGTCGGGTCGAAAGTGACCGGCAGCGAGGCCCAGCAGGCGTCGTAGTCAGTTTGCAATTGTGGGCAATCCAGGGCGAAACGGCTCGGGCGCAGCACTTGGCTGGTCTCGAACATGAAGGCCATGGTGTTGTCGATTTTCACCGGTTCAAGCGCGGCATTGATCGCCCTGGTGCAGGTTTCGCCGTCCGGGCCATGGGCACTCATGCAACTGTGCAAGGACGCACCACCCGGCAGGAAACCTTCGGCCTTTGCATCGTAGGCGCCCTGGATCAACCCCATGAACTCGTTCATCAGGTTGCGGTGAAACCACGGCGGACGGAAGGTGTTTTCAGCGACCATCCAGCGCGGCGGGAAGATCACGAAGTCGAGATTGGCCAGCCCATGGACGCTGGTGGGTGACGTCAGCACGGTGAAAATCGAGGGGTCCGGATGGTCGAAACTGACCGTGCCGATAGTGTTGAAACGGCGCAGGTCATATTTGTATGGCACGTTGTTGCCATGCCAAGCCACCACATCAAAGGGCGAATGATCCAGCTCGCAACCCCACAACTCACCGAGGAATTTCTGCACCAGCGCAGTCGGTCGGGCGAGGTTTTCGTAATGAGCAACCGGCGCCAGAAAATCCCGTGGGTTGGCCAGGCCGTTACTGCCGATCGGCCCAAGGTCCGGCAGGCGCAACGGCGCACCATGGTTTTCGGCGATATAGCCGCGGGCGTTTGGATCAAGCAGCTCGACGCGAAATTTCAGGCCCCGGGGGATGACGGCGATTTCCAGCGGTGCCAGTTCCAGCAGGCCCAGTTCGGTGGCGATGCGCAGCCGTCCCAGTTGCGGCACGATCAACCATTCCCCGTCGGCATTGAAAAACACCCGCTCCATGGAACGGTTGGCGCGGTAATGGTAGAGGCTGATGCCGGCCGGTTTGTCCGAGCCGGCATTGGCCGCCATGCGCACCAGCCCATCGATGAAATCGGTCGGTTCAACGGGAATATCCAACGGGTTCCAGCGCAGGCGATTGGGCGTGACCTCACCCAGAGGACCGCCCGCTATCTGATGTTCAAGCTTGACGAAGGCCGGATGATTGGCCGACGGCCGGATGCGATACATCCAGGTACGCCGCGCTTCGCTGCGAACCATGGTGAAGGCCGTGCCGGAGAACAATTCGGCATAGAGACCGTAAGGGGCTTTTTGCGGGGAGTTCTGGCCAACGGGCAAGGCGCCGGGCAGCGCTTCGCTGGCAAATTCATTGCCAAAGCCTGACTGATAAGCCAGGTCCGACACTGTGGAATCGAGGGTCATGGAGCCTCCTGAACACAGGACTGGGTACGACCTCGTCGTTCCACGAAGAAACGTCAGGCGCACAGGTTATTTTTATCGTAATTCAATTACGCATAACGTAATTTGCTCGACAGCGACCGTCAAGCTATAAAGACGCCCATTCGCCTCTGGACTCCGCGCCTCCATGGAAACCCCGCTCAGCAACGGTAAACAGAAAGTCCGCTCGGCCGAAGTCGGCACCGACATCCTCAAGGCCCTGGCCGAGCTGTCGCCCTCCACGTCGCTGTCGCGCCTGGCCGAACACGTGCAAATGCCGGCAAGCAAGGTTCATCGATACCTGCAGGCCTTGATCGCCAGCGGTTTCGCTGAACAGAACACCTCCACCAACCACTACGGCCTCGGGCGCGAAGCCTTGCGCGTGGGCCTGGCGGCATTGAATGGCATGGACGTATTGCAAGTGGCCGCCCTGCCCTTGGCCGAACTGCGCGACGACTTGAACGAAACCTGTTTCCTGGCGGTGTGGGGCAATCACGGTGCCACCGTCGTTCGGATCGAACCCGCCATACGGGCAGTCACCGTGGTGACGCAACTGGGGTCGGTATTGCCGCTGCTCAGCTCGTCCACGGGGCTGGTGTTCAGCGCTTATCTGCCAGCGCGCGAGACGATCGGCCTGCGCGAGCAGGAAGTGAGCGCCTCCACCGCCCATGCCCTGGCCGACGACAAGGCCTATGCGGCTCTGTGTCAGCAGATTCGCAGTCGTGGCCTGCACCATGTGCATGGCTTGCTGATGCCCGGCGTGGATGCCCTGTCAGCCCCGGTATTCAATGCCGTCGGCCAGGTGACGGCGGTGATGACCATTGTCGGCCCGACCTCCCTGTTTCATGCCGACGAGAACGGCCCGGCGGCGCAACGACTGCTGGCGGCGACCCGGGCCGTGAGTTGGCGAATGGGGTATGAGGCGGGGGCAGGATCAGATCAGCAAATCCGGGACAATCCTGATCACTGACTTATTGCCGTGAGCAAGGGCAGGCTGGGCAGGCCGGTATCGTCTTGCACCTGCGAATTCCTTATCTCATCACACCCATGACTTTGGCCTTGGCCACCGCCTGCGTGCGCCGCTGGACGCCTAACTTGCTGTGTATCCGCCGCGAATGGGTTTTTACCGTGTGCAAGGATATGAACAAACGTTCGGCAATCTGCTGATTTGAATAACCCTGGGCAATGAGCTCCAGCACTTCCAGTTCCCGATGACTTAGCAACGTGTCTTCGACTGCCACTGCCGGCTGCTCGATGTGCTCAGCCGATTGCGCCCAGCCCAACAGATCGGGCTGGCGCGCGCGTAACTCGCACAAGGCTTGTTCAGCCCGCCAACAGGCCACTCGCTTGAGCCCCTCTTGCACGAGCGAACGTGCCTGGGAACGATCAGCGGACAGCCAGACAACTTCAGCCAGCGCCAGATACAGTTCGGTCTCCAGGCCATGCATTTCACCGTGCTGTGCCCGGGCGATCATTGCCTTGAGTTGCGCTTGCGGGTCTTGCGCCCGATGCAGATAAACCTCGGTCAGCACCAACAAGTACTCAAGCCGAGGGATCAACTCAAGGGTCGCAGGTGGGGCATGCTTGGCCTGCGGTCCGCGAAAGTGACGCAAGACTCGGGTCAGGGCTTCGTGGGCCAGTTCCGGGCGTCCCTGTTGCAGCCAGAACTGGCAACTGGTTTGCAACAGCACGCCCCGGTACACCGTGTCGGGGATGTGCCGCTGCTGCATGATCCGCTCGGCATCGCGCAGTTGCAGGAAAGCCTCGCCATAGTCGCCGCCATTGGCCGCCAGGGTGGCCTTGCCGAGAAAACCATAAAGCACTTGTTTGTCCTGGCAATGCAGGCCCGTTTCCAGGCCCGCCTGGAACTGCTCGGCAGCCCGCTCGGCCAACCCCATGCGCAAAGCCAGACGGCCACGGCGTAGGGCAATACGTCCCAGCAAGGCAGAAAAGTCCTGGCCCGGCTTATCGAGCAACGCCTGAACTGCGCTCAACAGATGGTCGGCCCGGTGAGGGGCGCCGCGTTGCTCCAGGACTTGGGCGTGATCCAGTTCCAGCAAGCCCTCGAAGACCAAGGAGCCTTGGGCACGCGCCAGGCACAGTGCCTGGCGGTTGATCCATTGCGCAGAGGCCAGTTCCCCCTTGAGCAGCGCCTGCTGTGTCAGCCCCAACTGGCACAGCAGGCGCAAGGCCCAGGCCTCTCGGTCCAGACTCGCCTGGGCTTGGAGCAAGTGCTCGCGGGACGGCTCGCCATCGCCCGAAAGGTGCAGCAGCCAGCCCTGCAGAACCTGCCACCGGGCCAGCAGTTGTCGCTGCAGGCAGGCCGAAGGTTGCGGCATGAACCTGGCCAGTTGTTCGATGCACGCCGATGCCTGATCGAAGCGCCCGGCGAACAGCAACGCAGCCGTGACCAACCCCACCGATTGCGGCGTGCCGAGTGTCAGCGCTTCACCTTGTTGATCATGCAGCTTGAGCAGCAGCGTCACGTTGCTGCGCTGCAATACGTGTTCAAAATTCAAATGCTGCAGGAAACTGACGGCAGCCTCGAACTCTTGCGCTTGCATGGCCTGCTCGAATGCCATTTGCCAATCCTGCTCGGCGGCAAACCACTGGCAAGCCCGCCGATGCCAGGAGCGTCCCTGCGGCCAGGGCTCGTCACGCACCAGTCGGGCCAGGGCCGGGAAAATCTGCAGCCAGTCCGAAGATTGCTCCCACGGCTCGATGAAACAGCCCAGGTCCAGCAACAAGGGCAGGCATTCGGCACCCACCGTGTCGCCAAACAGATGCTCGCAGAGCCGGGCATTGAAGCGAGGCAGATGCGCCAACACTCGCCAGGCCTGCGCCAGATCCGGGGTCAGCGTACTGAACAACTCATATTCAAGGTAGTCATGCAGGGTCCCGGGCCGCCCCGGCGACGCGTGGCTGCGCGCCCATTCACAACGTTCAAGCAGGGCGATGCGCACCCCGGCGCACCAACCGCCGCTGCGCTGTATCACCTCGCGCGCGGTGCGAGCGCCCTGGGGGCTGGGCAGATGTTTGAGCAACTGCTGGACATCGTCATGGGTGAAGACCAGCGCCTGCGCATCGAACTCATGCAGTTCATCATCAAGCAACAGGCGCGGCCAGTTGCAGTGAGGACGGCGGCGACCATTCAACCAAAGGTGAAGCGCCGGACTGCTGATGCTCAACAGACGATCGAGAAACTGGTCCAGTTCGGGATTGGATACCCGACAATAATCATCCAGGAACAGCCAGGTCGGCGCTTGCAAGCCCGCCAGGTGCGCCAACAGTCCGCCTTCATCCAGCAGCGGCAGCCCGAGGGTCTGCGCCAGACGCTCGCACATTTGCGCCGCGTCCAACGTCGCGCCCCCAAGCGGCAACCAATGCAACCGGCAACCGGCGGGGGCCTGCAGGAAACACTCAGCGAACAACGCACTCTTGCCACTGCCCGCCGGCGCGCAAAGCAGTTTTACCCGCGCCTCGGAGGCCAGCAAGGGCTCGCTCAAGGACCTGCGCGGCACATGGGTCGAAGACAGGCGGGGCCGCAATCCAGGACGGTCCGGACACGGGGTCATGGCGGTCATGTGCGAAGTCCTGTTTATTATTGTTTCATCACCCTAGCCCTGTGGCGCTCACCTTTGGAGAAGTATTCAGCGCGCTGATTGGCGCCCATAAAAAAAGACCGGCAAATCGATTGCCGGTCATCCCGATTATTTTGTAGGAGCTGCCGAAGGCTGCGATCTTTTTCCTGATGCTTGAAGATCAAAGGATCGCAGCCTGCGGCAGCTCCTACGGGGGGTACGCTTGACGTCAACAATGCGACAACTTACTTCGCCCTAACGAACCCCCGTCGAGCGCAGCGCCGCGGGCGTGAAGTCCGCAGCCCTGGCTTCGAAACCGTACTCGTAGCTGCGCTTCTCTTCGTTCTTCATCCCCAGTGCAATGTAGCGGCCGGCGATGATGTCGTAGAGCGCCTCAAGGGTGTAGCCCGGGTTCTGGTTGGCGTAGTAGAACTGGGCATGACCTTCGGCCACCCGCCACAGTTGACCGCGACCGTCGTAGTGATCCACCAGCGCCGCCTGCCAGCTATCCTCGTCGAAGTACATGTGGCGCTTGGCGTAGATGTGACGTTCGTTTGGCTTGACCGTACCGACCACTTCCCAGACCCGATGCAATTCATAGCGGGTCAGATCCTGATTGATGTGGCCGGCCTTGATCACGTCGTCGTACTTGAGGCTGGGGGAATCCAGTTTGTAGCTGTTGTAGGGGATGTACATTTCCTTCTTCCCCACCAATTTCCAGTCGTAGCGGTCCGGCGCGCCGGAGAACAGGTCGAAGTTATCGGAGGTACGCAACCCGTCGGCGGCGGTGCCTGGGCCGTCGTAGGCCACTTGCGGGGCACGACGCACACGGCGCTGGCCGGCGTTGTAGATCCAGGCCAGGCGCGGCTCCTTCACCTGGTCAAGGGTTTCATGCACCAGCAGCACGTTACCGGCCAGACGCGCCGGCGCGGTGACCGACTGTTTGAAATAGGTCAGCACGTTGCTGGCCTTATCCGGATCGGCGTCTTTGATCAAAAACGGCACAGCGATCTCTTCTTCGAAGCGGATCGGTGTGAAGCTGCCGTTGGTTTGCGGAGTGGCCTGGGTGATGATGCGCCGCACGTTGCCGCCGTGATAACGGGTGACGTGGTTCCACAGCACTTCTACGCCGCTCTTGGGAATCGGGAACGCGTAGTAACGGTTGCCGGTGAAATTGGCCAGGCCGTTGCCGTCATTGATGGTGGTGACGTTGAGGGCGCTGCGCTTGGCCGACTCGTAGATCTCTGGCGGTAGTGAGACGCTGCGATGGGTCGGATAGACCGGAATCTTGTAGGTTTGCGGATAGCGCTTGAACATCGCGATCTGGCCTTCGGAAAGCTTGTCCTTGTACTTGTCCACGGTCTCGGCGGTGATGGTGAACAGCGGTTTTTCACTGGCAAAGGGATCGGCCAAAAAGCCTTTGCTGTCCACCGCCCCAGCGTCTTTGGCGATGCCACCGGTCCAGGCCGGAATCGAGCCGTCGGCATTGCCTGCCTTTTCCGCGCCCAGCGGTGTGAGGCTGGTGCCCAGTTTGTTCGCTTCATCCGGCGAAACCGCCGCCATCACGTTCGCGGCCAGCAGGCTCAGGGCCAGGGCACCGCACTGCAGAATCATCTTGCGCATTGGTTTTTCCTTGTCAGCCGGATCAGAAGTTCACGCCAAAGCTCAACGCGAGGAAGTCGCGGTCTTCGAGGACGTTGTAGTCGCCGCCGAAAAAGTCGGTGTAACTCAGGCTGGCGGTATAGGTGTTGCGGTAGTCGGCATCGACACCCAGGCTGATGGCCTTGGCGCCTTCGTTGAACAAGCCGTTGGGGCCGTAGCCGGCGACGTCATGGGACCAGGAGACGTTGGGCTTGAAGTTGATACCGGCAACGACGTTGGAGTAGTCAAGAATTGCCCGGGCGCGATAGCCCCAGGAGGTCGAGGTGACGAAGCCGTCGGTGTCACCGCCGAACCCGTACTGGCCGTAAACCGAGTCACGGCCATAACGCAGCTTGTCCTTGGATTCCAGCCCACCCACATGCACCACCGCCGCCTCGCCCACCACGGTCAGGCGATCAGCGCCCAGCACCTGGTCGAAGAAGTGCGTCATGGTACTCTGGATCTGGGTCACTTCCTTGCGGCGATAACCGGTATTGTCCGCACCGGGTGACGTCGCGATGGGCGAAGCCGCACCACCGGCAATCGGATTGACCAGAGCCAGGGTCAGGTCGTTGGTGTTGACCTGCACCGGCGCATTGGGACGGTAGCTGATTTCCCCGGTCCAGGCGGTGCCGGTGGGCAACGTCGTGGAGAAACTGGCGCCGTACAGGCGGATGTCTTCCGGGTATTCAAGGTAGTACCCACCGCGGCCCAGCATCACGCTTTGCGCCAGCCCCGCACCGCTGCCAGGAGCAAGCCCTTCTGCAATCGCGACCATTCCCGGCAGTGCAGACAACGTAGACAGGCCGGCGGTGGTGGTGCCTACAGTCGGCGTGCGGCTGTGGTAGTTCATGAAGTACAGGCCGTACTCGGTGTCATCGCCGAGCCAGCGCAGCGCCGTGCCCCATTGGCCGGAGTCGCGAGCGTCGCGGTCGCCACCACGGGGAATGATCACCCCTTCGCTGGACACCTGGATCTCCTGGCCAAATGCCTGGGTCAAGGGCACGAACGGCGCAATCGCCGGACTGCCCACGGTGTAGCCGCTGGTGCAGCCATCGGCCACCACGTCGTTGCCGAAGAACGTGCCGCAGTTATCCACCACGGTCTGGTCCCACTCCAGTTGGTAGAAACCTTCGATGGTGAGTTTGTCGGTCAAGCCCTGGGAGGCGAACAACATGTTCACCGGGATCAGGCCTTCCTTGATCTCGGCACCCGGACGGCGAAACGCGGAGACGTCCACCGGGTTGATGCTGTTGATGGAGTTACCGATGAAGGTGCTTTCACCCCAACTGACCACCTGCTTGCCCGCACGCACCGTACCCGGCAAGTCGGCGATGGAGTAATTGTGATAGACAAACGCATCGAGAAGCTGCGCCCCTGACGACTTGGAGCCTTCCTTGCGGTTGCTGTCGCTGATGTCCTTGAACGGGCGGCTTTCGTCCTTGAGTTCGAAGTCATACCAATACTTGCCGCGCACGAACACACCCGTATCACCATACTTGAGCTCGAGATCGTGCAGGCCTTTGAATATCTTGGAAAAGGTCTCGCCCTTCTTGAAGTTCAGCCGCCCATCGTCACCGGTGGAGGATTGCCCGGTACCGCCGTTGACGCTGCCGACCAAGTCCCTGTCGGCATCGCGCATGCCCCAGCTCGCGCCCACGGACAACGAGGAGTCGAACTGCCCCTCGATCTCGCCAATGTTGAATGAAACGGCCTGGGCCTGGGCAGAGCAGCCCAAGGCCACCGCGACGGCCAGCGCCTGCGGCTTGAAGATGGCGCGCATTGTTATTGTTGTCATGCGTCTTCCCCGGTGAGTGACAGAGCCTTCACCCTACTGCCGCACGACATGGGCGATAAGCGCACCAAGGAGGTATTCGCGCTGTACCCCGAAAGGATTACAGCCCATGAAATACGGGGCTTTGCGCCGCGCATGGACGCACTGGATGATGGGTTATCAACGCCGCGCATACCCATCAGGTCTTTTCAACTGTTGCATGCCCTGCAACGGTGCATGTCCGGATCCGGGCTGTTTCCCCTGCTGCCCAATCCCTATGCTGGCCGGACTTTCAGGGCAACGGGCCTGCAGGTACAAGCCGCCATCGCGTCCCTCGCGACCGGCGCACCGTCATTCGGATGGATTGGCGCATCGGTCCATCACCTCCCGTGTTCACTGACGTTGGTTTTTTGCTCCTTTGCAACGTCATTTTCAGGCCGCCGCTTTTTGCAGCGGCCTTTTTTATGTGGGTTTATTTCCTGCGTGAAACTTCTCGTTTCCTACAACATGGTCGGAATCTCTCACCTGCCCAGTTTGTGCAATCAAACTTATAGTCTTCTTCACGTCTTGATGGCGATGAGACAAATGAACATGAACGGCGGCAAACAGTGAATGCCGACAGGGACATTTGAAATGCACTTGTCGAAAAGGAAATCGATGAACACAGTGGACACGACTTTAATCCGAGCAGCGGTTCCCCCGAATGGAACAACGCCCATACTGCGACATTGGAAGACTATAAACTGAGCAGCAGCGAATCATTGCTGTATTCCCCGGAAGCGCTTGAGGCAGGAAAGAAACAAATGCATCAGATATACAAGCGCCTTTTGAAAGGAGAATATTAATGAGTAGCATCGAGCAAATTGTAAAAAACGAGTCGATCACAGATATTGTTTCTGCTTTCGGTATCAGCTTGGCTTATCCATCGCTCGACCGAATGATCGGTCGCTATAGATTTGAAGCAGTCGCAAATGGAGAGTTACTAAGGACCTATGCAAGACTGTTTGAGGAAGGCGTATTGGCAAACGGTGAAGGCCCCGTTGCCATCAAAGGTCCAAACTGGAAACCCCCAACATTCGTGCTCGAAAAAAATATACCTGATCTCGCAAACCGACTTTGCTAGCCGCTGCCTTTGCCGCGGCTTCTACTTAGCCATCCCTCTGAGAGTTCACTAACGCACCAAACATCTCCTCGATTCATCGCCAGTTTCTACACCCGACTGAATTAATGCCCATACCGCAACGCTCGAAGATTATCAGATCCAAGATCGCGAGACATTGCTCTACACGCCGGAGGCCTTAGCCAAAGCAAACCTACAGGACGAAAGAGATTACCAGCAGCTTCTGAAGGAGATGTCGCAATGAACACTGTTGAGCAAATAGTCAAGAACGAGCCATTGGAAGAGATCGTCACGGTATTTGCGTTACTGAAAGCAAACCCACATTTAGACATGCTGATCAGACGCCACAATCGTGAGCTTATCCAGCATGGAGAACTTGAAAAAACTTACATAAAACTTTTCGACGCAGGAGTGCTGGCACGCGGTGAAAAAGGGCTATGCATCAAAGGTCCAAACTGGAAAGCACCTAAATTCATGTTAGAGAAGAGATACACCTGATCCATACCGTACCCAAGCAACTTGGCCGCTGAAATTTCAGCGACACTTTTTTTAAATGCCACAAGATTATTTTTGTGCCTTACTCTTACCAACAGTAGACTCCCAAACCTTCTAAGGCCTATTCCTACAACAAAGCAAGAATCCCACTACGGCCGCATCAAAAACTCACTGTTAGGCTGAATATCAGTCACAGCATTCTGTTTTGACTTTAAACCTCAGTGAGTTTTTATGACACTTATCAACTACAATAGCTATCGCTCGGTAAAAGGCTACAACAATAGAATTCGCTTCCTAGTCTTTCATTACACCGCCGCGAACTTTTCATCCTCCATCAACGCACTGACCGGTTCCTCTGTCAGCGCCCACTACCTCATCCCGGACTTCACCGACCCGAGTTACTTGAAAGCCGGTTTCCAGGAACCGCAGATTTTCAACCTGGTGGACGAGAACCAACGTGCCTGGCACGCAGGAGTCAGCAGTTGGGGTGGTCGCACGAATCTGAACGACACCTCAATCGGTGTTGAAATCGTCAACCTGGCCACCGATAACCACGGGCAATTTACCTTCCCGCCTTATCCGCCTCAGCAAGTCGAGGCGATCGAATACCTGGCGTTGAACATCCTCAAGCGCTATCCGGACATCAGCCCGGTCAATGTGGTGGGACACTCGGATATTGCGGCGGGCAGGAAAAGCGATCCCGGCCCGATGTTCCCCTGGCACGCGCTGTATCTGAAGGGCATCGGCGCCTGGTTCGATGAACCCACGCAGAAGGCTTACACCCGCGCCTACCAATGCAACGGCCTGCCGACGCGCGAGCAACTGCTTGGCTTGTTCCGCAAATATGGGTATGACACGTCGGCAGCTGCCACAAGTGTGGGTTTTCAGCGTTTGGTGCGAGCTTTTCAGTTGCACTTTCGTCCAGCGAAATACGACGGTGTGATGGACATCGAGACTGCCGCGAATCTGGCGGCGCTGGTGAAGAAATACGTCCCCTGAGCACCGTTGCCGCGTGTGACGGCAACGGGTCGAGGCCGCAAGGTCAAACGGTGTAGCGCTGCAAGTTCGCCATCATTTCCTTCAACGCTTCAAGGTTGTCATTGGGGTGTACCGCGCCCTCGAAATCACAGATCTGCTGCCAGTGGGCCGCGACGTCTTCGGGTGAGAAACCTTTGCTTGGATCGAAGCCGGCCCCCAGGCTGCGCTCCCAACGCACCTTGCCCATCCAGCCGCCGCCCACTTCGAACAGCCCGGAGGTTTCCTGGCAGGCCTCGCTGGCCAGGTACACCACCAATGGGCTGACGAGTTCCGGCTTGAGCTGTTCGAACATCTGTGGCGGGATCAGGCCTTCGGTCATGCGGGTACCACCGGTGGGCGCGATGGCGTTGACCAGAATATTGTTCTTGCGACCTTCGATGGCCAGGGTGCGCGTCAGGCCATAAAGGCCAAGCTTGGCCATGCCGTAGTTGGATTGACCGAAGTTGCCGTAGATGCCGGACGTGGAGGCCGTAAAGATCACCCGTCCGTAATTCTGCTCACGCAGGTGTGGCCAGGCGGCGCGGGTGACCTTGTAGGCACCCTCGACATGGACGCGGTAGACCAGGTCCCAGTCGGCGTCCTCCATTTTGTGGAAGGTCTTGTCCCGCAGAATCCCGGCGTTGTTGACCACGACATCGACCCGGCCAAACACGTCGAGCGCATTTTGAACAAGCTTGTCACCATCGGTGACGGAGTCGTGGTTCGCTTCGGCAATGCCACCGGCCTGGCGAATTTCAGCGACCACCCGATCCGCCGCCGAGGCGTTGGCTCCTTCTCCCTGGGCAGAGCCGCCGAGGTCGTTGACCAGCACTTTGGCCCCCTGCCTGGCGAACAACAGGGCATGGGCTCGCCCCAGACCACCACCGGCACCCGTGACGATCACGACTTTATCTTCGAAGCGTACAGACTCATTCATGAGCAGAACTCCAGCAGGCAATAGGACAATGCCCCGAGTGTCGGGCACAGGGCGACCCGTCACAATCATCAGGGTTGGGAGTGAATGGTGGGCAATAAGGTGAGGGGATGATGAGCGTCGGTTCTGCTGTGGGAGCCGCGGCCCTCATCAGGGGGCGAACCTGCTCGCGACAGTGCGCCAACCTTCAGCACTTATGAGCAGACCACCTGCCTGACCGGCGCGGTCCTGTTTTCGCGAAACTCCAGGTAATGTTTGAGTACCTGCACCGGGGCTTCGGTGTGTGGGTAGTGGCCGATGTCGGGCAGCAGTACGGTGTCAGGGTTGGGGATCAGCGCCTCGTAGCGCGCCACCATATGCTCGCCGGAAATCGGATCAACCGCGCCGTCGATCACCCGCAGCGCCACCTCGCCGCGCTGCATGGCCTGCACCCAGCGGTCACGCTGCACCCGCCGCTCAGGAATATAGGCGATGAGTTTGTGCATGATCCGCGGTCCGTGATGGGTTTCGACGAGACTCCAGTAATCGTCCAGCTCGCTTTCGGTCGGGCCGGTCCTGGGGCCGAATATCTGGCGAAAGCTCTTGACCAGACCCTCTCGGGAAAAAGCCCGACCCAATAGCCAGCCCAAGGGGCTGAGCAACAGTTTTTGCATCAGCACCGGGCGATGGGTTTCCGGAAACAGACCACCGTTGAGAAAGACACAACTGGCAAGTTCGATGCGCGCTTCGTAGTGACGGGCGAGCAGCTCCTGGGCCACGCTGTCACCATAATCATGGGCCAGTACATGCACGGCTTGCTTCACATTCAAATGAGCCAGCAAAGCCTGCTGCAGGTCAGCCTGTTCCAACAGGCTGTAGACATGATCCGTCGGCTTGGCCGAGTCGCCAAAACCGAGCATGTCGCAGGCGATCACCCGATAACGCTGTGCCAGCGGCTGCCACAGGTAATGCCAGTCCCAACTGGCGGTGGGGAAACCATGGATCAGCAACAACGGCTCGCCGTGCCCCGCCACCCAATACCGAATAGCGTGGCCGCGGAACATCAAGGTCTGGCCGCGCTGGCGCCAAATACGCAGGGGAATCTGGACCAGAGGCATCAGCATCTATAACCCGAATCTTGTTGATCCAGCTTACGCAGCAACGCCGGCCATGCCAGCGCGCCTCCCATGCCTTGAGCGCTTTTGGTCACCCCGGCAATCATCGCCCGGGCGCCGGCCAGTATCTGCGGCTCAATGGCGATCAGTTCCGCCCCACCGTTGAGCGCCAGGACCTGGATGTCACAGGCTCGCTGAAAGGTGAACATCATCAGGAAGGTGTCGGCAATGGTGCCGCCGCAGGTCAGCAGACCGTGGTTGTGCAGCATCAGGAAATTATTGTCGCCCAGATCCGCCTGCAGGCGGGCCTTCTCTTCGTGATTGAGGGCCACGCCTTCATAGGCGTGATACGCCAGACTCGACAATACGAACAACGACTGCTGGCTGATGGGCAACATACCCTGCTTCTGTGCCGACACAGCAACGCCGGCTGCCGTGTGGGTATGCAGCACACACACCACATCGTGCCGCACCTCATGCACCGCGCTGTGGATGGTATAACCGGCCGGATTGATCTCGTAGGGGCTGTCCATCAGCTTGTTGCCGGCCTGATCGACCTTGACCAGGCTCGAGGCGGTGACCTCATGAAACATCAACCCGAACGGATTGATCAAAAAATCATCAGTACCGGGAACCTTGGCGGAGATATGCGTGAATATCAGGTCATCCCAGCCATGCAAGGCGACAAGCCGGTAGCAGGCGGCCAGATCGACGCGGGTTTGCCATTCGGCGGCACTGACCTGATCTTTGATGCTGAGTGTCGATGGGACGGGCGCTACGCTCACGGCTCTGACCTCTGCTTTCTAGTTATAGGTACTTGTTCCAGAACAGTCATGAACAAGCTAACCAAGTCTAGTCAGCTCCAGCGGGGTCGGTAGTTGCATTGGCAGCCAGCTTACTGGCCGAGCGAGTCATCCGAGGGTGGCCGTTCACCTCACATTACGTTAGCGACGCAGCGCCTCGATCAACGCCTCCAGCCAAGGTTCGGCATCGGTTTCCGGGGTGACGCTTTCGCTGGCATCCAGACGCAACATGGGCAACACCTCGCGCACGCCCAACTCGGAGAACAACTCGCGCATCTGCTCGCCACCGCCGCAGAAGGTATCACCATAGCTGGCGTCGCCCAGGCCTATCACGGCACCAGGCAGGTCACGAAAGGAGGCTGGCAATTGGTCGCAAATCGTCGAATATAATGGCATCAAGTTGTCCGGCAACTCTCCCATACCCGTCGTGGAAGTCACGGCCAGCAAGGCCGCCGGGCCAAATGCCTGAATGTCCGCAAGGCTTGCGCGCGGGTTGTGCAGCGTTTCAAAACCCGCTTCACCGAGCAGTTTGGCGGCGTGCCGAGCAACTTCTTCGGCGGTCCCGTAAACGGAACCCGAAAGGATGGCGACTTTCATCAATCTGATCCTGAATCTGAATAAAAAGAGCGGCGATAGTAGCAGGCTCAGACGCAATGCTGCGATTGACTCTCAACAACCAATAATGGCCAGTAGACATCGCGGTAGGTTCTTCTAAAATGCAGCGCATACAGGGATGTTCAAGGGATGTCGCCCATGATTAACGCTCAACTGATGCAACTGGTCATCAACGCCTCGAACGACGGCATCGTCATCGCAGAAAAAGAAGGCGACGAAGACAATATCCTGATCTACGTAAATCCGGCATTCGAACGCCTGACCGGTTACAGCAGTGAAGAGATTCTTTATCAGGATTGCCGTTTCCTGCAGTCCGGTGATCGCGATCAGCCGGCCCTGGAGCAGATTCGCACGGCCCTGAAGCAGGACGGTGCCTGCCGGGAGATACTGCGCAACTACCGCAAGGACGGCAGCCCTTTCTGGAATGAGTTGTCTCTGTCGACGGTGAAAAACGAGGCTGACGGACGCACCTATTTCGTGGGTGTGCAAAAAGACGTGACCGCTCAGGTCAAGGCTCAGCAACGCGTCGCCCAACTGGAGAAGGAGCTGGCTGAAGCACGAGCAACCATTGCCCGACTCGAAGCGACGAACGGCGCAAACAAACCGGCGAATTAGCGGTCAGTCACTACAATCACCAGTGAAAGTGTAAATCCTCTTTTCGAGCACATCATGCAGCGCGACGCCCTACTGACGCAGGATGAATTGGATTTCATCCGGACCATGCAGCACAACCCGCAACTCAACGAGCGGGATGTCACGTCGAGCTTGCTGGTAAACGGCGGGTCGCAAATTCGTGACTTGCTGACGCGCCTGGCGGCCAACGAACAGGTCACGCTGCAAGCCAACTTCGAAAACCAGCAAATGACTTTTCCGTTGCACCTGGTGGAAGACGAGTTCCACGCAATGCACCTGCGTCTGGGTGTGCCCAGCATCTACGAAGACGGGCCGAAAATTCGGCCATGGCGCCTCACACTTGACGAGCCGGTGGCGCTGGAAAATGCCAAGGGCCAGCCCGGACCGCTCTGGGTCCATGAGGTGTCCTGCAAAGGAATCCTGTTGCAGAACCGCAGTCGGACCAAGCCGCCAAAGCAATTCGCCTTGTGGTTCAGCCCGTCAGGTTATGAAAGGATTTCCTTGCGCGGCACACTGGAACGGGAAACCGCTCAGGGCCTGTACGCCTACCACCTGAGCCAGAATGACGAGGATGAGACCGAGCGCCTGCGTCAATACATCCTTCAGCAACACCGCCTGACCCATCCGGCCATGCACATCTAGTGCACGGCTTGACCTGCCGGTTATCAGGTATCCAGATTACCCGCCAATAGCTGTCGCAACCGCTGGTGCATCAAGGTCCCTTCATTGCCCAGGCAACCGATCGACGACCCGGCGAGGCTGTCCTGAAGCAGATCGGACGCATCACCGGCCAGCATCAGCGGGCAGTCCAGGCCCATCGCCAACTTGTTCAGGCGTTTGGGTAACTCCGGAGGCGGTGCATGGTTGGAAACCAGCACCAACGCCAACGGCTGGATTTTCTGGCACACCAGGGTCAGTTCGTCGAATGGCAACCCAATGGTCAACACCCTGACGCCGACTTCCGCCTTGGAGACGAACAGCGCTGTGACCAGCAACTCCAGCTCTCGACATTGACCGACAATGCCCACAACCAACACGCGCCGCGAATGGGCTTCGCGCTTGAGCAAGAGTCGCTGGATGATACGTGATCGCAGGAACCCATCGAAAAACACCCATTCGCTGGTTTGTCCGAACTCTTGCTGGCGTTGCTGCAACTGTCGCCAGACCGGCATCAGGATGTCCTGAAATACGATCGGCACAGCGTAGGTGGAAAATATCTGCCCGTAGAGACGATCCAGCTCTATGTCGTCAAAGTTGCCAACCGCGCCAGCCACCTGCTGTTGCCATTGGGCATAATCGGCTCTCACCAGATCCGAGGAAATAAGCGCGGAAACCGGTTGCACCGATTCGGTCTTGGTCAGGATCTTTCCCACTTTGCTCACGGCCACCCCGCGCTCAATCCAGGCGAGGATGCTGCGCACCTTTTCGATGTCGCCCAAGGAGTACAAGCGATGCCCGCTTTCGGTGCGTGTGGGCTGGATCAGACCGTAGCGACGCTCCCACGCGCGCAAGGTCACGGGATTCACGCCGGTCAGTCGCGCGACTTCGCGGATGGGGAACAGTTCCTCCTGCCTCAAGGCAGTGGTTGCCTGGAAAACGAAGTTTTCCTCAGTGATTACGCTCATTTTGGCAGACAGTTCCGGCTGGCAAATTGGATCCCAGTGTACTCCCTCTGAGTCATAGGATGACAATAACAACACAACTGATGCGCGATTTTGTTGCTTTTCACTCAAGAAGGAATAAACCTTGCGTGCTTTTTGGCGAACGGACGCGCCCCACCACCCTGGGGTGTTCCCGCGAATCTCCTACCCGGAGTACCGCACCTGTTTTACGGAGATACATAATGTCTACCTCACCTGTCACCTTGATGGTTGCCCGTCGTGTCGCCAATGGGCGCTATCAGGACCTGATCGCCTGGTTGCGTGAAGGCGAACAATTGGCCACCGACTTTCCCGGCTACCTGGGTTCCGGTGTACTCGCGCCACCGCCTCAGAGCGATGAATTCCAGATTATTTTCCGCTTTGCCGACGAGCAGACCCTGCACGCCTGGGAACACTCAGCCTCGCGCACGGCCTGGCTGGCGCGAGGCAGCGAGCTGTTTGCCCACCCTTCGGAACACAGGGTGCGCGGTATCGACGGTTGGTTTGGCGCCAGCGATCAACGTCCACCACGCTGGAAACAGGCCGTGGCCATCTGGCTCGCGTTCTTTCCGGTGTCGCTACTGTTCAACTTTCTGCTGGGGCCATTGCTCAGTGAGCTGGGAATGATGAGCCGCGTGCTGATCAGCACGCTCATTCTGACGCCACTGATGGTCTATCTGTTTATTCCGATGTCGACTCACCTGCTGGCGGGTTGGTTGAACGGTGCAGCGCCCAAAGCACTGCCAGCCAAGCCGGCTACGCAGAATCAGTGAGGCCGGGCCGCTCTCGTCGGCCGCAGCGTTCGCGTTCAACAAGGGCCACTGTGGGAGCGGGCTTGCTCCCACAGAGTCGTCGCCACCTTGCGTCGCTGTTATAGTTTTGCGATTGCCGTGAACCGAGCCTTCCTATGCCCAGCGCCATCGCTCCGATCCTGATCACTGGCGCAGCCCAGCGCGTCGGTTTGCACTGCGCCCGTCGACTGCTCGAAGACGGTCATCCGGTCATCGCCACTTTCCGCACCGAGCGCCCGGGCGTGCAGGCGTTGCGGGATATGGGAGCGATCGTGCTGTTTGCTGACTTTTCCAGTGAGACCGGGATTTTGGCCTTCATTGATCAGCTCAAGCAGCACACCGACCGATTGCGCGCGATTGTCCACAACGCCTCGGCATGGCTGACCGAGACGCCCGGCCACGAAGCAGCCGCGTTCAACGCCATGTTCACCGTGCACATGCTCGCCCCCTACCTGATCAACCTGCAGTGTGCCGAGCTGCTGCAACGCTCAACCCCGGCAGATATCGTGCACATCAGCGATGACGTCACGCGCAAGGGCAGCAGCCGGCATATCGCCTATTGCGCCACCAAGGCCGGGCTCGAAAGCCTGACTCTGTCGTTCGCGGCGAAATACGCGCCACACATCAAGGTCAACGCAATTGCCCCGGCCCTGCTACTGTTCAATCCCGAAGACGACGCGGCCTACCGTGCCAAGGCCCTGGCCAAGTCCGCGCTGGGCATCGAGCCCGGCAGCGAAGTGATCTATCAGAGCCTGCGTTATCTGCTGGACAACCCCTACGTCACCGGCACGACCCTGACCGTCAACGGCGGCCGGCACGTCAAATAGCCTTGCTTCGAGGATGCACCATGGCGTTATCGTCCAAGAACTATCGCGAGATCCTCATCGGCCTGGGTGAAGACCCGGAACGCGAAGGCCTGCTGGATACTCCGGTGCGTGCGGCCAAGGCCATGCAGTACCTTTGTCACGGCTATGCACAAAGCGTCGATCAGATTGTCAACGGCGCCCTGTTCGCCTCCGACAGCGATGAAATGGTGATCGTCGCCGACATCGAACTCTATTCCCTGTGCGAACATCATCTGTTGCCCTTCATCGGCAAGGCTCATGTGGCTTATATTCCTACGGGCAAGGTCCTGGGGCTGTCAAAGATCGCCCGGCTGGTGGACATGTTCGCCCGCCGCCTGCAAATTCAGGAAAACCTCACCCGGCAAATTGCCGACGCGGTGCAGCAGGTCACCCAGGCCGCCGGCGTTGCAGTGGTGATTGAGGCCCAGCACATGTGCATGATGATGCGCGGTGTCGAAAAACAGAACTCGACCATGAACACCTCGGTGATGCTCGGCGTCTTTCGCGAATCCAGCACCACCCGCCAGGAGTTCCTGCAATTGATTCGACGGAGCAAATAAATGCCACAACTTCAACCCGCCATGGCGCGCATCAAGGTCAAGGACTTGCGCTTGCGCACGTTCATTGGCATCAACGAGGACGAAATCCTCAACAAACAGGATGTGTTGATCAACCTGACCATCCTCTATGCGGCCCAGGACGCGGTGCGTGACAACGACATCGACCACGCACTGAACTACCGCACCATCACCAAGGCGATCATCGCCCACGTGGAAGGTAACCGTTTCGCCCTGCTCGAACGTCTGACCCAGGAGCTGCTCGATCTGGTCATGGCCAACGAATCGGTGCTGTATGCCGAAGTCGAAGTCGACAAGCCCCACGCCTTGCGATTTGCCGAATCGGTGTCGATTACTTTAGCTGCAAGCCGGGCTGCTTCGTAGCAGCTACAAGCCTCAAGCTGTAAGCTTCAAGCCTGACACCGTAATCCAAACTTGCAGCTTGAAGCTCGCCCCTTGAAGCTGTCTCGCAGAGACGCCCATGAACGATCAACAACGCCTCGAACTTGAAGCCGCCGCTTTCCGTCGGCTGGTTGCCCACCTGGACAGCCGCAAGGATGTGCAGAACATCGACCTGATGAACCTCGCCGGCTTCTGCCGCAACTGCCTGTCCAAGTGGTACAAGGCTGCGGCCGATGAACGCCAGATCGAGGTCAGCCTCGATGACGCCCGCGAAGTGGTGTACGGCATGCCCTACGCCGAGTGGAAAGCCCAATACCAGAAAGAAGCCAGCGCCGAACAGCAAGCGGCGTTCGCCAAAGGAAAACCCGATGCCTGACCTGAACACCCTGCGCGCCAGCCTCAACAGCGGCGAACATATTTTTGCCGACACCCTGGCCTTTATCGCCAATGGCTACGACTATCAGCCTCAGGCTTTCAGAAACGGTGACGTCGACAACGCCGCCGGGCAAAACGAAGGTTCCTGCAAGACCCTGGGCCTGGCCCTGCTCGAAGGCTTGAGCGATGAAGAAGCGCTGCTGGCGTTCGGCGAACATTACCGCTCAGTACTGGCCACGCCTGAGGGCAGCGACCACGGTAATATCCGGGCGCTGATGGCCCATGGGTTGGCCGGGGTGAAGTTCGAGGCGCCGCCGCTGCAACGGCGCTGATCGCCCCTACCTGTGTGGTGAGATCCGCTTTTGTGGCGAGGGGATTTATCCCCGCTGGGCTGCGTAGCAGCCCCAAAGCAGTTACCCCATCAGTCTGACACACCGAGGCAGCAGGTCTTAGGGCTGCTGCGCAGCCCAGCGGGGATAAATCCCCTCACCACAAGGGCCGCGCTCCTCCTGGCTGACCAACACATTCCCACATCCCGACTTTTAAGATTGACCCGGCAACTTTATTTCGTTTGCCGGGCGCCTCTGCTCGCGGCTTAGATAAAGGGAATCTTTCCTTCTTCCGAGCCGTCATCCATGAGCAGCGAAACCATCAGCCAATCGATTTCAATCGTGCACCCCGTCAGCCTCAGCCACGGCAAAAATGCCGAGGTCTGGGACACCGACGGCAAACGCTACATCGATTTCGTGGGCGGCATCGGCGTGTTGAACCTCGGGCACTGCCATCCCCGTGTCGTCGAAGCTATCCGCGAACAGGCAACCCGGCTGACGCACTACGCCTTCAACGCTGTCCCACACGCGCCCTACATCGAATTGATGGAGCGCCTGGCAGCGTTTGTCCCGGTGGATTACCCGGTCAGCGGCATGCTCACCAACAGCGGCGCCGAAGCCGCGGAAAACGCCTTGAAGATCGTACGCGGCGCCACCGGCCGCACAGCCGTCATCGCCTTTGATGGCGCTTTCCACGGCAGAACCCTGGCCACTCTCAATCTCAACGGCAAGGTCGCGCCCTACAAACAGAAAGTCGGCGTACTGCCCGGACCGGTCTATCACCTGCCCTACCCCAGCAAGGACAACGGCGTCACCTGCGAAGAGGCGCTGAAGGCCATGGAGCGGTTGTTCAGCGTCGAGATCGACGTGAATGACGTGGCGTGTTTCATCGTCGAACCGGTGCAGGGCGAAGCCGGTTTCCTGCCGATGGATATTGCCTTTGCCCAGGCCCTGCGGCGGTTCTGCGACGAGAAGGGTATCGTGCTGATCATCGATGAAATCCAGTCCGGCTTCGGCCGCACCGGCCAGCGCTTTGCGTTCTCGCGACTGGGCATCGAGCCGGACCTGATACTGCTGGGTAAAAGCATTGCCGGCGGCGTCCCCCTGGGAGCCGTGGTGGGACGCAAGGCGCTGCTGGACAATCTGCCCAAAGGCGGCCTGGGCGGCACTTATTCCGGCAACCCCATCGCCTGCGCCGCCGCATTGGCAACCCTGGAGGCAATGACCGATGCGAACCTGCAGGCTTGGGGCACACAACAGGAAGAGGCAATTGTCAGCCGCTATGAGTCATGGCGCAGCCGCGGGCTGTCACCTTACCTAGGCCGCCTGACCGGCGTCGGGGCGATGCGCGGCATCGAATTGGCCCATGCCGACGGCAGCCCGGCATCGGCGCAACTGACCCAATTGTTGGCCCTGGCGCGAGAGTCTGGCTTGTTGCTGATGCCCAGCGGTAAATCACGGCACATCATTCGGCTACTGGCGCCATTGACGACTGAGGCGACGGTGTTGGAAGAAGGGCTGGATATTCTGGAAGCTTGCCTGGCGAAGCTGCCTTGAAATACAGATTCTCCTGACCACACAAAAAACCTGTGGGAGCGGGCTTGCTCGCGAATGCGGTGGATCAGCCAGCACAGTGTTGACTGACCCACCGCCTTCGCGAGCAAGCCCGCTCCCACAGGGTTTGCGTGGAGCCTAAGTACAAAAAAACCGGCCGAAGCCGGTTTTTTTATGCCTGTTGAATCAGAACGAAGCGTTCTGCAGACCGTCCAGGTAACGCTCGGTGTCCAGGGCTGCCATGCAACCGGCACCCGCCGAGGTAATCGCCTGACGGTAGACGTGGTCCGCCACGTCGCCGGCCGCGAAGATACCTTCGACGCTGGTGGCGGTGGCGTTGCCGTCGCGGCCGCCCTTGACCACCAGGTAACCGTCCTTGAGTTCCAACTGACCCTCGAACAACGAAGTGTTCGGGGTGTGGCCGATGGCGATGAATACGCCGTCGACTTTGATCTCGTCAAAGCTGCCGTCGTTGTTCTTCAGACGGGCACCGGTCACGCCCATATTGTCGCCCAGCACTTCATCCAGGGTGGCGTTGAGCTTGAGGATGATCTTGCCTTCAGCCACACGGGCATTGAGCTTGTCGATCAGGATCTTCTCGGCGCGGAAGGTTTCGCGACGGTGGATCAGAGTGACCGTGCTGGCGATGTTGGCCAGGTACAGGGCTTCCTCAACGGCGGTGTTACCACCACCCACCACAGCCACAGGCTTGTTGCGGTAGAAGAAACCGTCGCAGGTGGCGCAGGCGGAAACGCCTTTGCCCATGAAGGCTTCTTCCGATGGCAGACCCAGGTAACGAGCGCTGGCGCCGGTGGCGATGATCAGGGCATCACAGGTGTAGGTCGCGCTGTCACCGGTCAGGGTGTACGGCTTGGCGGCGAAGTCCACGGCATTGATGTGGTCGAAAACGATCTCGGTCTCGAAGCGCTCGGCGTGCTCTTTCATACGCTCCATCAACACCGGGCCGGTCAGACCGTGGACATCGCCCGGCCAGTTGTCGACTTCGGTGGTGGTGGTCAATTGACCACCGGCTTGCATGCCGGTAATCAGCAACGGCTTGAGGTTGGCACGGGCGGCATAAACCGCAGCGCTGTAACCGGCAGGGCCGGAACCGAGAATAATCACTCGCGAATGACGCACTTCAGACATGACCTGCTCCTGTTGACCGGCCCTTGCGGGCCGGAACGCCGGGTGAGCGGCGCGAATAAAAGGGACTGTCGACGCACTTGGGGAAGGCTTGGGTTCGACAGTCCTGAAAAGAATGGGTGCAGCGTATCGAGGGAGCGAAGATTAAGGAAATACGGTTTAACAATCCAGCTCATAGGTGAGCTCTATCCAGATCGGTCAGTTCAATAAACTCGGCAAACGTTGTTACACGCCATGTCGATGCTTTCCCGAGCCAGGCAAAGCCGGTATGGTCGGCGCGTTAATCTTCGCTCGGAGCCTCTTATGCCCGCCCCCGTCCTGTCCGGCCCGCAATATTTGCGAGAAGGACTCAAACTGGTCCTAAGCCCGGGTCTGCGCTTGTTTGTGCTGTTGCCATTGGTGATCAACCTGGTGCTGTTCGTCGGATTGATCTACCTGGCCGCCCATCAGTTCAGCCTTTGGGTCGACACGCTGATGCCGTCGTTACCGGATTGGCTGAGCTTTCTCAATTATGTCCTGTGGCCGCTGTTCGTGGTGCTGGTGGTGCTGATGGTGTTTTTCACCTTCACCATGCTCGCCAATGTCATCGCCGCGCCGTTCAACGGTTTTCTCGCGGAGAAAGTCGAAGTGGTGATCCGTGGCACCGACGATTTCCCGGCCTTCAGTTGGGGTGAGTTGATCGCCATGATCCCTCGCACCTTGGCCCGGGAGGCACGCAAGCTCGGCTACTTCCTGCCCCGCGCCCTGGGCCTGCTGGTGCTGTCCTTCATTCCGGTGATCAATATCGTGGCCGCGCCGTTATGGCTGCTGTTCGGGGTGTGGATGATGGCGATCCAGTACATCGACTACCCGGCGGACAACCACAAGCTGGGCTGGAACGAAATGCTCGCCTGGCTGCGGGAAAAACGCTGGCAGAGCCTGGGTTTTGGCGGCAGCGTGTACCTGGTGCTGCTGATCCCGGTCGTCAACATCCTGATGATGCCCGCGGCGGTGGCCGGGGCGACCTTGTTCTGGGTGCGCGAGCAAGGCGCCGAGACCGCGTTGGCCCGCCAGGGCTGACCGGTCACAAATCCATCATTCAAGCGTCACAATGGCGAAATGGCCCCGGTCGACACTGGGGTCATGACCACACACCTGCATATCACCCTCATCACCGAAACCTTCCCGCCGGAAATCAATGGCGTGGCCAATACCCTGGGCCGCCTGTGCGACGGCTTGCGCGCCCGCGGGCATCAGGTGGAATTGATACGGCCCCGTCAGGTTGGCGACCAACGCCAGGCCGGTGACGAGCAGTTGTTGCTGTGTCGCGGCTGGCCGTTACCGGGGTATCCGGGTTTGCAGTGGGGCCAGGCTTCGATGCACAAACTGCTGCGGCGCTGGAAACGTCATCGCCCGGACGTGCTGTACATCGCCACGGAAGGGCCGCTGGGTTTATCGGCATTGCGGGCGGCCCGGCGCCTGGGCATCTCGGTGGTCAGTGGCTTCCATACCAATTTCCAGCAATACACCCAGCAGTATGGCCTCGGGTTGTTGAGTCGTGCCCTCACCCATTACCTGCGCTGGTTCCACAACCGCTCCAGCCTGACCCTGGTGCCGAGCCTCAGTCAGCGCATGGAGCTGGAACGCCGGCATTTCGAGCGCGTGGCGCTGTTGTCTCGCGGGGTGGACAGCCAATTGTTCCAGCCCATGAAGCGCTCGACAGCTCTGCGTGAAGCCTGGGGCTTGGGCGATGATGACATCGCCGTGATCCATGTCGGGCGCTTGGCACCGGAGAAAAACCTCGGGTTGCTCAAGCGCAGTTTCGACACGCTGTGCAGCGCTTTCCCGCAGCGGCGGATGAAACTGGTGGTGGTCGGTGATGGCCCGCAACGATTCACCCTGGAGCAGGAACTGCCCGACGCGATCTTCTGTGGTTCACAGCGTGGTGAAGCGCTGGCCTGCCACTATGCGTCCGGGGATGTATTCGTCTTTCCGAGCCTGACCGAAACCTTCGGCAATGTGGTGCTGGAGGCGCTGGCGTCCGGGTTGGGCGTGGTGGCCTATGATCAGGCCGCAGCGGCGCAACACATCCGTCACGGTCACAACGGTGTACTGGCCATGCCGGGGGATGAAGAGGCGTTCTGCGAAGCGGCCCGCTGGCTACTGGAGGAGCGTGAAACCTTGCGTTGCGTGCGGCTCAATGCGCGCCAGCATGCCAGTCGCCAGGGCTGGCCATCGGTGATCGAGCAGTTCGAGACGCAATTGCGTGGGGTTTGTATTAGCGAGCCAGTGATGCCTGCTGCGCCGACGGTGCGTTAATGAATCGGTGATGCTGAAACCGCCATCGCGAGCAGGCTCGCTCCCACAGTGGATCCCGGTCGTACACAAATCATGTATCCGCTGAAGATCGAATGTGGGAGCGAGCCTGCTCGCGAAGGGGCCAGCCCAGTCGCCGCTTAAACCAGTGTCATCAACGCCTCACGGCTGAACGGCAAGATCTCCTGTTCCCGGCCTTCACGCACTTTTTGCGCCCAATCCGGATCTACCAGCAGCGCTCGCCCCACCGCCACCAGGTCGAACTCATCATTGTTCAGGCGCTCCAGCAGTTTCTCCAGGCTGGCCGGCTGCGCGACTTTGTCGGTGTTGACCATAAACTGCAGGAACTCGCCATCCAGGCCAACGCTGCCGACGGTGATGGTTGGCTTGCCGGTCAGCTTGCGGGTCCAGCCCGCCAGATTCAGTTCGGAGCCTTCGAATTCAGGCTCCCAGAAGCGACGGGTCGAGCAATGGAAAATATCCACACCGGCCTCGGCCAAAGGCTTGAGGAAGTCGCCCAAGGCCTCTGGCGTTTGCACCAGGCGCGCGGTGTAGTCCTGCTGCTTCCATTGGGAGAAACGGAAGATGATCGGGAACCCTTCACCTACCGCAGCACGCACGGAGCGGATCAATTCGATGGCGAAGCGCGAACGGTTGGCCAGACTTCCACCGTAACCGTCGGTGCGCTGGTTGCTGCCCTCCCAGAAGAACTGGTCCACCAGGTAGCCATGGGCGCCGTGGATCTCCACGCCGTCCATGCCGATGCTCTGGGCGTCTTTCGCCGCCTGGGCGAACGCTGCAATGACTTCGTCGATATCCGCCTGGGTCATGCCGTGAACCACGACCTGGCCGTCCTTGAGTTTTTCCGACGGACCATAGCCCGGCACGCTGGCGTCCGGCTCGGTCCCCAAGCGCCGCACGTTACCTACGTGCCAGAGCTGCGGAACGATCTTGCCGCCTTCGGCATGCACTGCATCAACCACTTGCTTCCAGCCGGCCAGCGCGGCATCGCCGTAAAAATGCGGCACGTTCGGATAACCGTTGGAGGCCTTGTGCCCGACGGTCGTGCCTTCGGTGATGATCAGACCGACGCCGGCCGCCGCGCGACGGCGGTAATACTCCACGACCTTGGCGTTCGGCACGCCGCCTGGGGAAAAGGAGCGAGTCATCGGCGCCATCACTACCCGGGTCGGCAGCTCCAGCGCACCGAGATGGAAGGGTTTGAACAAGGCTTTTACAGGCATGGGACACTCCACGGAAACAGGGTCGCAGGTCGAATATGACAGCGATAATATGGACCGTGGAGAGCAATGGATAGCACTATTGATTTGAATGATTGTGGATCAAAAGGAAGGTGTGTTGGAGCTGTCGAGTGCAACGAGGCTGCGATCTTTCCCCTGACACTTGAGTCTCAAGTGAAGAGCAAAGGGTCGTCCGAACGCGGCCCGAGCCTTCGGCATCTCCTACCTCTGCAAATTCCCGGGAATCAAGCCAACGCTTTTTCAATAGCCTGGATCACGGCCGGATCATCCGGCGCCGTGCGCGGTGAGAAACGCGCCAGCACCCGCCCGTCCTTGCCCAGCAGGAACTTCTCGAAGTTCCAGGTGATGTCCCCCGGAAACTCGGCCCCCTCGCCTGCCAGCAGACGGTACAACTGATGACGGTCGTGCCCGTTGACTTCCAGCTTGCTGGACAACGGGAACGTCACACCATAATTGAGGCTGCAGAAACTCTGGATTTCCTGTTCCGTTCCCGGCTCTTGTCCGGCGAACTGGTTGCAAGGCAGGCCCAGCACACAGAAACCCTTGGCCTTGTATTGCTGATAGAGGTTTTCCAACGCAGCGTACTGAGGTGTCAGGCCACATTTGGAGGCGACATTGACCACCAGCACGACTTGCCCCTTGAACGGCGCCAGATCAAGTTCCTGACCATCCAGGGCTTTAAGTTTAAGGTCGTGAAAAGCACTCATGACGAACTCCAGGTTTGCGGATCTTTTCGAACAGCCATGGACGATGCTAACAGCAACCGACTAAAAAGGCGCCGTAAGGCGCCTTTCCAGTTCACTTGAGCGTAGCGCACAAATCAGTGGTGATGACCACCTTCGCCATGGACGTGACCATGGGCGATTTCTTCCTGGCTGGCATCACGGATGTCGACGATCTTGACCTGGAAGTTCAAGCGCTGACCGGCCAACGGGTGGTTGCCGTCAACGGTGACGTCATCGCCTTCCAGGTCGCGGATGGTGACGATCTGCATCTGGCCATCGGGCGCCGAAGCGTGGAACTGCATGCCTACTTCCAGCTCATCCACGCCCTCGAACATGCTGCGGCTCAGGGTGCTGACCAGCTCGGCGGAGTATTCGCCATAAGCATCTTCCGGCTCAACGGTAACGTTCAGTTCGTCACCGGAAGTTTTGCCTTCCAGGGCTTTTTCCAGACCCTGGATGATGTTGCCTGCGCCATGCAGGTAGACCAGCGGAGCGCCGCCGGCAGAGCTGTCGATGACCTCACCAGCGTCGTTGGTCAGGGTATAGTCGATGGAGACAGCCTTATTGGCGGCGATCAGCATGGGGCGAGACCTTTTGCATAAGAATGAAGAACGGACAAGTCTAAACAAGGATTTGCCCGAAAGCGAACGGAACCCGGACAAACGGCCCTGCTCGAATAGACCGACGGTCACAGGTTTTCATCAGGACGAGGACGGGCACTGGGTGGCCGAGCTGTCCTGCGGCCATACCCAGCACCTGCGCCACCAACCACCGTGGCAATCACGCAGCTGGGTGCTGGACCCAGTCCAACGTACTGAAAAAATTGGCCAGCCCTTTGACTGCGGCTGGTGCGCACAGGCCCCGGTTAGCGATAACCTTGGCGCCTGAATTGACGGTAGACGGCAGTTATAGCCTCGCCTTTGCCATGCACCTTTAGAGAATTCGCATGCAAACTTTTTTTATCGCGCCCACCGATTTTGGTGTGGGTCTGACCTCCATCAGCCTCGGGCTGGTGCGTACACTCGAACGAGCCGGGCTGAAAGTCGGTTTTTTCAAACCCATCGCCCAGCCCCACCCCGGCGATACCGGACCGGAACGCTCCACCGAACTGGTGGCCCGCACCCACGGCCTCAAGCCGCCACAGCCGCTGGGTCTGGCGCACGTCGAACGCATGCTGGGCGACGGCCAGCTCGATGAGTTGCTGGAAGAAATCATCACCCTCTACCAGCAGGCCGCCATCGGCAAGGACGTGCTGGTCGTCGAGGGTATGGTCCCGACCCGCAACGCCAGCTATGCCGCGCGGGTCAACCTGCACCTGGCCAAGAGCCTGGACGCCGAGGTCATCCTGGTGTCGGCGCCGGAGAACGAAGTGCTGACCGAGCTTTCCGGTCGCGTTGAGCTGCAGGCGCAACTGTTCGGCGGGCCCAAAGACCCGAAAGTCCTCGGCGTGATCCTGAACAAAGTTCGTACCGAGGAAAGCATGGAGGCCTTCTCCGCACGGCTCAAGGAGCACTCGCCGCTGTTGCGCAGCGGTGATTTCCGCCTGCTCGGCTGCATCCCGTTCCGCCCCGAACTCAACGCCCCGCGCACCCGCGACGTGGCCGACCTGATGGGCGCGCAGGTGCTCAATGCTGGCGATTATGAAACCCGGCGCATGAGCAACATCATTATTTGTGCCCGCACCATGCGCAATACCGTGGAGCTGCTCAAGCCCGGCGTGCTGGTGGTGACTCCCGGCGATCGCGACGACATCATCCTGGCTGTGAGCCTGGCAGCGCTCAACGGCGTACCGTTGGCCGGCCTGCTGCTGACCAGCGACACCCTGCCCGACCCGCGCATCATGGACCTGTGTCGAGGCGCCTTGCAGGCGGGGCTTCCGGTGCTGTCGGTCAGTACCGGGTCTTACGACACCGCCAACCTGCTCAATGGCTTGAACAAGGAAATTCCGATCGACGACCGCGAACGTGCAGAGATCATCACCGATTTCGTCGCCAGCCACCTGGATGCCAAGTGGCTGCATCAGCGTTGCGGTACGCCACGGGAAATGCGCTTGTCGCCGGCGGTGTTCCGCTACCAATTGATCCAGCGCGCCCAGGCCGCCGACAAACGCATTGTGCTGCCTGAAGGCAGCGAACCGCTGACCGTCCAGGCCGCCGCCATTTGCCAGGCCCGAGGCATCGCGCGCTGCGTGCTGCTGGCCAAACCGGCGGACGTCGAGGCCGTGGCTCGTGCCCAGGGCATCGAACTGCCGCCGGGGCTGGAGATTCTCGACCCGGATTCGATTCGCGAGCGTTACGTTGAACCGATGGTGCGGCTGCGCAAGAGCAAAAGTCTGAACGCGCCGATGGCCGAACAGCAACTGGAGGACACCGTGGTGATCGGCACCATGATGCTGGCGCTCGATGAGGTCGACGGGCTGGTGTCCGGCGTTATCCACTCCACCGCCAACACCATCCGTCCGGCCTTGCAACTGATCAAGACCGCCCCGGGATGCTCGCTGGTGTCTTCGGTATTTTTCATGCTGTTTCCCGAAGAAGTGCTGGTCTATGGCGACTGCGTGATGAACCCGCATCCCAGCGCCGCGGAGCTGGCGGAGATTGCCCTGCAAAGCGCCGACTCGGCTGCCGCGTTCGGCATCACGCCACGGGTGGCCATGCTCAGCTATTCCAGCGGCGAGTCGGCCAGCGGCGAAGAGGTGGAGAAAGTCCGCGAAGCCACCCTGCTGGCCCACGAGGCGCAACACGGCTTGCTGATCGACGGGCCGCTGCAATACGACGCCGCCGCCAACGAAACCGTGGCCCGACAACTGGCGCCCAATAGCCAGGTGGCCGGCCGCGCGACAGTGTTCATCTTCCCGGACCTGAACACCGGCAACACCACCCACAAGGCCGTGCAACGCAGCGCCGATTGCGTCAGCCTCGGGCCCATGCTGCAAGGCCTGCGCAAACCGGTAAACGACTTGCCGCGCGGCGCTCAGGTCGACGACATCGTGTACACCATCGCCCTGACCGCGATCCAGGCCGCCAACCGACCCATGGATATTTAAATGCTGGATTTCCTGCCTGCTCCTGTGCGCGGCGTCATTGCCTCGCTGCTGTTGGCGTTGAACACCATCGCCTGCTGCACCCCGCTGTTCATCGTGGCGATCTTCAAGCTGTTGCTGCCCTTCCCAGCCGCCCAGCGTTTCACCGACTGGCTGATGGGCCACATTCATGAAGCCTGGATCAGCAACAACAAGGCCTGGATGAACCTGCTGCGCCGCACCCGCTGGCACCTCAGCGGCCTGGAAGGCCTGGACTACCAGCACTCCTACCTGATCACCAGCAACCACCAGAGTTGGGTTGACATCATGGTGTTGCAGTACGTGCTGAACCGGCGCATTCGTCCACTGAAGTTCTTTCTCAAGCAGGAGCTGATCTGGGTACCGGTGATCGGCCTGGCCTGGTGGGCCCTGGGGTTCCCATTCATGAAGCGCTACTCCAAGGCTTACTTGGAGAAGTACCCGGAAAAGAAAGGCAAGGACCTGGAAACCACCCGCAAGACCTGCGCGAAATTTCGCAACAACCCCGTGGGCATCTTCAACTTCGTCGAAGGCACACGCTTCACCGAAGGCAAGCATGCCCAGCAACAGTCACCGTTTCGCTACCTGCTCAAACCCAAGGCCGGAGGCATTGCGTTTGTGCTCGATGCCATGGGCGAACAGCTGGAGTCGATCATCAACGTGACCATCCACTATCCGGCCGGCCGACCGGGATACTGGGACTTACTGTGCGGGAAAGTTGACGAAGTGGTGGTTCATTTCCAGGAACTGAAGATCCCGCCGCAGTTCATCGGCAGGAACTACGACCAGGACGGCACCTATCGCCTGGAGTTCCAGGGCTGGATCAACCAGCTGTGGCAGGACAAGGATGCGTTGCTTGAGCAGATGCATCGCGAGTATCCCTCCATTTAAAATCAAAAGATCGCAGCCTTCGGCAGCTCCTACAGGGTCTTGTGCACACCTGTAGGAGCTGCCGAAGGCTGCGATCTTTGAGATGACAATAAAAAGCCCGCAGATGATCACTCATCTGCGGGCTTTTAGTTACAGCGGCGTTCCTTAGATCGCCCCACGCTTGCGCAGCAGATCCAGCACCTGCTTGACGCTTTCTTCCAGCGACAGCGACTGGGTGTCGATCACCAGATCGGCGTCCAGCGGCACGTCATACGGGAAGGACTCACCCGGGATGTTGTCGCCGGCAGCAGCGTACAGCCCTTGCGGATCGCGCTGGGCACAGACCGCTGGCGAGGCCTGGACATAGACCGTCAGCAGACGCTCCTTGCCGATCAGGTCCTTGGCCTGCTCACGGCCTTCAGCATTCGGGGCGACGAACGCGGCGAGGGTCAGCAGCCCGGCTTCGTTGAACTGGCGGGCGACATGAGCCGCACGGCGCCAGTTTTCGGTACGCCCGCCACGATCCTGTGGCAAGCCTTTGTTCAGGTCATGACGCAGGTTCTGGCCATCGAGCACGAAGACCGCACGGCCCATGTCGAACAGCTTGCGCTCCACCGCATAGGCCAGCGTGCTTTTGCCAGCGCCCGACAGACCACTGAACAGCACCGTGGCCGGTTGCTGGCCGAAGCGCTGGGCGCGCTCTTCCACCGACACATGGGCCAATTTGCCGTGATGGGTGCTGTGGCCGTGGGCCAAAGGCTGGGCCACGATCATGCCGGCACCCACGGTGCCATTGGTCAGGCGATCGATGATGATGAACGCGCCGGTGGTGCGATTGCTCTCGTAACCATCCAGGGCGATCGGTGCATCCAGGGCGATCTTCACCTTGCCGATTTCGTTGAGCTGCAATGCGCTGGCCGGGCCTTCTTCCAGGGTGTTCACGTCGACCTTGTTGACGATGCTGGCAATCGAGCCCGGCACGTAACTGGTGGCGCGCTTGATGTCGTATTTCTTGCCCGGCAGCATTGGCTCTTCGGCCATCCACACCAGCATCGCTTCGAAGCTGTCGGTCACCGGCGGCACACTGTCGGCATGCACCAGCAGGTCGCCACGGGAGATGTCGATCTCGTCTTCCATGGTCAACGTCACCGCCTGACCAGGGCCCGCGTGTTCCAGCTCGCCTTCGAAAGTGACGATGGATTTGACGCGGCTGCTCTTGCCCGAAGGCAGCACCACCACTTCGTCGCCCTTGTGCACGATGCCGCTGGCCAGGGTGCCGGCGAAACCGCGGAAGTTCAGGTTCGGACGGTTGACGTACTGCACCGGGAAACGCAGGTCGGTGAAGTTACGGTCGCCCGCCACTTCCACGGTCTCGAGGATTTCCATCAGCGACTGGCCGGTGTACCACGGCGAGCGCTCGGACTTGTTCACCACGTTGTCGCCCTTGAGGGCCGACATCGGCACGAAGTGCATGCTGGTGGGCTTCATCTTCAAGCCTTCGGCGAACTTCAGGTAGTCGGCCTTGATCGACTCGAACACGCTCTGATCGAAGTCCTTGAGGTCCATCTTGTTGATGGCCACGACGATGTGCTTGATGCCCAGCAACGAGGCGATAAAGCTGTGGCGACGGGTCTGGGTCTGCACGCCGTAGCGGGCGTCCACCAGGATGATCGCCAGGTCACAGGTGGAAGCACCGGTGGCCATGTTGCGGGTGTACTGCTCATGGCCGGGGGTGTCGGCGATGATGAATTTGCGCTTGGCGGTGGAGAAATAGCGGTACGCGACATCGATGGTGATGCCTTGCTCGCGCTCGGCCTGCAGGCCGTCGACCAGCAACGCCAAATCGATGTCGTCACCGGTGGTGCCGACTTTCTTCGAGTCGCGGGTGATGGCTTCCAGGTGATCTTCGTAGATCATCTTGGAGTCGTGCAGCAGGCGCCCGATCAGGGTGCTCTTGCCGTCGTCGACGTTACCGCAGGTCAAGAAACGCAGCAGCTCTTTGCGCTCGTGCTGGCCCAGGTAAGCGAGGATGTCCTCGCTGATCAAATCAGATTGATGCGACATGACAGCCCCTTAGAAATAACCTTGACGTTTTTTATCTTCCATCGAGCCTGCGCCATCGTGATCGATGACCCGGCCCTGGCGCTCGGAAGTTCGCGTCAGGAGCATTTCCTGAATGATGTCCGTCAGGCTTTCGGCTTCGGACTCCACCGCGCCCGTCAACGGGTAGCAGCCAAGGGTGCGGAAACGCACTTTCTTTTTGACGATACGGGCTTTGTCTTCATCGGACAGGTGCTCGAGGATGCGCTCGTCGTCAATCATGATCAGCGTACCGTTCTTCTCGATCACTTCACGCTCGGCGGCGAAGTACAACGGCACGATCGGGATGCCTTCGAGGTAGATGTACTGCCAGATGTCCAGCTCGGTCCAGTTCGACAGCGGGAATACCCGGATCGACTCGCCCTTGTTGACCTTGCCGTTGTAGACGTTCCACAGCTCGGGGCGCTGGTTCTTCGGATCCCAGCGATGCTTGCTGTCGCGGAACGAGTACACGCGCTCCTTGGCGCGGGACTTCTCTTCATCGCGACGGGCACCGCCGAACGCAGCGTCGAAACCGTACTTGTCCAAAGCCTGTTTCAGGCCTTCGGTCTTCATGATGTCGGTGTGCTTGGCGCTACCGTGAGTAAACGGGTTGATGCCTTGCGCCACGCCGTCCGGGTTCACGTGAGTGATCAGGTCCAGGCCCAGTTCTTCAACCATGCGGTCGCGGAACTTGTACATTTCCTGGAATTTCCAGCGGGTGTCGACGTGCATCACCGGAAACGGCAGCTTGCCGGGGAAGAACGCCTTGCGTGCCAGGTGCAGCATCACGGCGGAGTCTTTACCGATGGAGTACAGCATCACCGGGTTATCGAACTCGGCGGCCACCTCGCGGATGATGTGGATGCTTTCCGCCTCCAGCTGTTTCAGATGCGTCAGTTTGTCGACCATGGCTACTCACGAAAACTTTCTTATGAACGGCCAGCGGGCCGTGTTCGAGCGGGGAATCCTAGCACAGCGACCTCTTCTAATCAGGGCGCCAACTAGATCGAAACAGCATATGGATATGCCTGAGGGTTCGGGCGTTACCACAGACTTTGTGGGAGCGGGCTTGCTCGCGAATGCGGTGGGTCAGTCAACTTTTATGCAACTGAACCACCGCATTCGCGAGCAAGCCCGCTCCCACAGGAGTTATAAGCAATCAAATGGGATTCGGGCAATCTATGAAGATATGCTCCAAAGCAAAGCGCCGCGCCAGGTAATCGCCCAATGCCTGCACACCATAGCGCTCGGTCGCGTGGTGCCCGGCGGCGATGAAGCTGATGCCGTTTTCCCGGGCGCTATGGAAAGTCTGCTCGGACGCCTCGCCACTGAGAAACAGATCCACCCCGGCCAGCACGGCCTGATCGATATAACCCTGGCCTCCGCCAGTGCACCAGCCGACCCGGCGGATCATCTGTTCGCCTTCGATCAACAAAGGCTCGCGGCCCATGACGTCCTGCACTTTACGGGCGAAGTCCCGAGGCGTCATCGGTTCGGACAAAGAGCCCACCAGACCGACCACCTTGGGGTTGTCCGGGTCCAGCGGTCCTTCGACGGTAATGTCCAACTGGCGGGCCAATTGCACGTTATTGCCCACCTCGGCATGCAGATCCAGCGGCAAGTGATAGGCCAACAGACTGATGTCGTGCTTGAGCAAGGTTTTGAGGCGACGCTGCTTCATGCCGGTCACGCACGGATTTTCGCCTTTCCAGAAATACCCGTGATGCACCAGCACCAGATCAGCGTCAGCCTCCACTGCGGCATCGAGCAACGCTTGGCTGGCGGTGACGCCGCTGACAATGCGCGTGACCTGAGGGGCCCCTTCGACCTGCAAGCCGTTGGGGCAGTAATCGGCAATCCTGCCCGCAGCCAGATAACGATCCGCTTCTTCTACCAGGGTGTTCAGGGCTACGGCCATGAAAAGACTCCTAAATATCCCGTTCAGAGGCGCGCGCGGCCTCGTATAATGCGCGACATTATGGGCGGTCTCACTCCGTCTGCAACCTTCGTAGGACGTGCTTAATGCTCAAGGCGCTGCGTTTTTCCGGCTGGCCTCTGTTGGCCGGCGTGCTTGTCGCTCTACTGATTATCCAGCGTTATCCAGAGTGGGTCGGCCTGCCGAGCCTCGACGTCAACCTGCAGCAGGCGCCACAGACCAAGGCACTGCAGCAAGGACCGGTGTCCTATGCCGACGCCGTGACCATCGCGGCACCGGCCGTGGTCAACCTGTACACCACCAAGGTCGTCAACAAGTCCAGCCATCCCCTGTTCGAAGACCCGCAGTTCCGGCGCTTCTTCGGCGACAACTCGCCCAAGCAGAAACGCATGGAGTCGAGCCTGGGTTCGGGCGTGATCATGAGCCCGGAAGGTTATATTCTGACCAATAACCACGTCACCAGCGGCGCCGACCAGATCGTGGTGGCCCTCAAGGATGGTCGCGAAACCCTGGCCCGGGTGATCGGCAGCGACCCGGAAACCGACCTCGCGGTGCTGAAGATCGACCTGAAGAACATGCCGGCCATCACCATTGGGCGTTCCGACAGCATTCGCATCGGCGATGTCGCCCTGGCCATCGGCAACCCCTTCGGCGTCGGCCAGACCGTGACCATGGGCATCATCAGCGCCACTGGGCGCAATCAGTTGGGCCTGAACAATTACGAAGACTTCATCCAGACCGACGCCGCGATCAACCCCGGGAACTCCGGCGGCGCGCTGGTGGATGCCAACGGCAATCTGACCGGGATCAACACGGCGATTTTCTCCAAGTCCGGCGGCAGTCAGGGCATCGGTTTTGCGATTCCAGTGAAGCTGGCCATGGAAGTGATGAAGTCCATCATCGAACACGGCCAGGTGATTCGGGGCTGGCTGGGTATTGAAGTGCAGCCGCTGTCCCAGGAGCTGGCAGAATCCTTCGGCCTGTCCGGGCGTCCCGGGATCGTGGTAGCAGGCATTTTCCGCGATGGCCCGGCCCAGAAGGCCGGCTTGCAACTGGGCGACGTGATCCTGAGCATCGACGGCGAACCGGCTGGCGATGGCCGCCGCTCAATGAACCAGGTGGCGCGGATCAAACCCACCGACAAGGTCACCATCCAGGTGATGCGCAACGGCAAGGAGCTCAAGCTCACCGCTGAAATTGGTTTGCGCCCACCGCCGGCACCGGTGGTGCTCAAGGAAGAAGAGTAACCCCGTGGCGAGGGAGCTTGCTCCCGCTGGGCTCTGTAGGAGCTGCCGAAGGCTGCGATCTTTAGATCTTGATCTTTCGCTTGCGACTCAACTGTCTGGGACAAGATCGCAGCCTCGTTGCACTCGACGGCTCCTACAGAGCCCAGCGGGAGCAAGTTCCCTCGCCCTAAAGAGACCGCGTTCGCCTCGGTTATTTTAGTTAGCCAGGAATAGCATATATTCTCATTAGTAGTGTTATATTGTTTCCATTCTAAGAATTGGAACAACATAACATGTCATCTCTAAAACGGATTTCCCTCGCCAGCCTGGCCCTGGGTCTGCTGGGTGAACCGGTTATGGCCGAGGAAATCCAGCCGATGGAACTGGACGCCATCAACGTCTCTGCCGACTACGAATCCCCTGCCGGTCCCGTAACGGGTTATCGCGCCACTCGCTCGGCCAGCGCCACCAAAACCGATACCGCCCTGCGGGACATCCCGCAATCGATCAGCGTGATCCCCGCCAGCGTTCTCAAGGACCTGGGCAGCACCAACGTTGAACGAGCCCTGGAATATGCCGGCGGCGTGTCGAAGCAAAACAACTTCGGTGGCCTGACGCTCTACGAATACAGCGTGCGCGGTTTTACCACTTCGGAGTTCTACAAGGACGGTTTCAGCGCCAACCGCGGTTATCCGAGTACGCCGGACGCGGCCAACATCGAACGCATCGAAGTGCTCAAAGGACCGGCGGCCAGCCTTTACGGGCGCGGCGACCCCGGCGGCACGGTGAACATCGTCACCAAAAAACCCCAGCCCGAAGCCTTCACCACCCTGCAAACCAGCGCTGGCAGCTGGGATCGCTACCGCACCGCCCTGGACGTCAACACGCCGCTGGACGCTGAGGGCAGTCTGCTGTCGCGGGTCAACCTGGCGGTCGAGGACAATCACAGCTTTCGCGATCACGTCCAGAGCAAGCGCGTCTTCGTCGCGCCCTCCATCAGTTGGCAACTGAGTCCCGACACCCGTCTGCTGGTGGAAAGCGAAATCGTGCGCCACAGCTCGACATTCGACCGCGGCATCGTCGCCCCGAACAACCGCTGGAGCGGCGTTTCCCGCTCGACCTTCCTGGGCGAACCCAACGACGGCGACATCGACAACCACAACAACATGCTCCAGGCCGCCCTCGAGCATCAGCTCAATGACGCCTGGCAACTGCGCCTGGCCAGCCATTACAAGCAGGGTGAACTCTGGGGCTTTGCCTCCGAGGCACTCCCGCTGAACGCCGACGGCCACACGGTGAACCGCCGCTACCGTGAGCGCGACAACAATTGGCACGACAGCATCACCCAGTTGGAACTGCGGGGCCTGTTCGACCTGGGCCCCTGGCAGCACGAACTGCTGATCGGCAGTGAATACGAGGACTACCGCAAGAACGAGCGCGTGACCAGAATCAACGGTGGCACTTACCCCATCGACATCTATCAACCGGTCTATGGTCAGCCGAAACCTGATGGTCAACGTACCGGCAGCGACTTCTTCGAACGGGTGAAAAGCCGTGCGTTGAACCTGCAGGACCAGATCGTCTTCACCGACAAACTGCGGGGCATGCTCGGCGTGCGTTATGAGCATTTCGAGCAGAGCATTGACGATCACAACACCGGGGTCCCCAGCCGCCAGCGTCATGACGCCTTCACGCAACGGGCCGGCCTGCTGTACCAACTGACACCCGAGGTCGGACTGTTCGCCAACGCTTCCACCTCGTTCAAGCCCAACAATGGCCTGGATGCCGGGGGTAAAACCTTCGATCCGGAGGAAGGCGTTGGCTATGAAGTGGGGATCAAAAGCGAGCTGTTCGACGACCGTGTGAGCACCACCCTGGCGGCGTTTCATATAGAGAAGGAAAACGTCCTGGCGCTCGACCCGGCGACTGACTCCAGCCGCGCCATGGGCAAGGCCCGCAGTCAGGGGGTCGACCTGCAAGTCACCGGACAGGTGACTGACGCCATCCGGGTGATCGGCGCCTTCGCCTACATCGATGCCGAGGTAACCAAGGGTGACGAAACCATTCCCACCGGCAGCCGGATCCTTGGCGTGGCCAAGCACAGCGGCAGCCTGCTCGGCGTCTACGAGTTCCAGGACGGGCAACTGCGCGGTTCCGACGTGGGTGCGGCATTCACATACGTCGGGGATCGCTCGGGCGAAGCCGGCAAGGACTTCGAACTGCCGGCCTACCACACGGTGGATCTGCTGGCCCATTACAAGGCCAGCGACAACGTCACCGTGGGCCTGAACCTGAACAACGTCTTCGACGAAAAATACTACGAGCGCTCCTACAGCAACTACTGGGTCAACCCCGGCGAGCCACGCAACTTTACCGTCAGCCTCACCCTTGATCTGTAAAAAGGAAAATCAATGAAATACTCCAAGACCTTCGCCCTGCTCAGCCTGTTCCTGGCCACACAGGCCTCGGCCCATGGCCTGTGGACCGAACAACGGCGCGGCAACATCGAAGTGATTTACGGCCACGGCGCCGAGGACAATGCCTTCAAGGCGCAGAAAATCAGCGGCGCCTGGGCCTATGACCTGGGCGGCAAGATGATCCCGGTCACCGTGGAACGCTTGCCCGACCATGCTCGCCTGCAACCCCTCAAGCCACCCGCCGTGATGGCCGTGGAGCTGGACAACGGCATGTGGTCCCAGACCGCCGACAAGAAGTGGATCAACGAAGGTCGCAGCAAGGTGCCGGGGGCGATTGAGTCGACCCACACCTTCAAGTACAGCCTGGCGATCTACGAGCCGGGGGCGAAGTTGCCAAAACTCGATCAGGTCAAGTTCCTGATCCTGCCGGAAGTCGACCCGCTGAGCGTAGGCCCGGGCCAGTCACTGCCGGTTCGGGTGCTGCTGGACGGCAAACCGGCCGCCGGGGTGAAGCTGGTGGGTGATTACCGCAGCGCACCGGACACCGTATCGGCTGAAACCGACGCCGAAGGCCGGGCCAAAGTGCTGGTGCGTAACGAGGGGTTGAATGTGATCGCCGCGCAGATGGAGATTGCGCTCAAGGACAACAAGGACGTGGCAACCCGTGGGGTGTTCACCTCGCTGACCTTCCTGGGTGAAGAGCATCACGAATAACCCACACTGATAGGCGCATTGATCAGTGGGAAAGATTGACCTGTGGGAGCAAGGCTTGCCCGCGATAGCGCGGTGTCAGTCAACTTAAATGCTGACTGAACCACCGCCATCGCGGGCAAGCCTTGCTCCCACAGGGATTTTCACCGGGCTCTTAGAGTTCGCCGAGGGCGTCGACCAACGCCTGGTTCTGCTCCGGCGTACCAATGCTGATCCGCAGGAACTGGGCAATCCGTTCCTGCTTGAAGTGCCGCACGATCACGCCCTGCTCGCGCAATTTCGCCGCCAGCCCTGCCGCATCGTACCGGGGGTGACGGGCGAAGATGAAGTTGGCCGCCGAAGGCAACACGTCAAAGCCCTTGGCTTGCAACTGCGCCACCACCCATTCACGGTGCTCGATGACCAACCGGCAGGTCTGCTCGAAATACTCCCGATCGTCGAACGCCGCCGCGCCACCGACGTTCGCCAGGCGATCCAGCGGGTAGGAGTTGAAGCTGTTCTTGATCCGCTCCAGCGCTTCGATCAGGTCCGGATGGCCCACCGCCAGGCCCACCCGCAACCCTGCCAATGAGCGGGACTTGGACAGGGTCTGGGTGACCAGCAGGTTCGGATAGCGGTCCACCAGACTGATGGCTGTCTCGCCTCCGAAGTCGATATAGGCTTCATCGACCACCACCACCGAGTCCGGGCTAGCCTTGAGGATCTGCTCGACCGCTTCCAGGGCCAACAGGCAACCGGTTGGGGCATTCGGGTTGGGAAAGATGATCCCGCCGTTTGGTTTGGCATAGTCCGCCGGGTCGATCTGGAACTGCGCGTCCAGCGGCACCGCGTCGAACTGGATGCCGTACAACCCGCAATACACCGGATAGAAGCTGTAGCTGATATCCGGGAACAACAGCGGCTGATCGTGTTGCAACAGGCCGTGGAAAATGTGCGCCAGCACTTCGTCCGAGCCATTGCCCAGGAACACCTGATTGCTTTGCACACCGTAATAGCCGGCCACGGCGTTTTTCAGCAGATCGCTGTTGGGATCCGGGTACAGGCGCAGGTTGTCGTTCAGCTCGGTTTGCATCGCCGCCAGGGCCTTGGGCGATGGGCCGTAGGGGTTCTCGTTGGTGTTGAGCTTGACCAGGCGGGTCAGTTTCGGCTGTTCACCCGGCACATAAGGCACCAGGTTCTTGACGAACGGGCTCCAGAATTTACTCATGTTCAGTCTCCTTGCTTGTCGTCAAGAATGCGGTATTCGGCACTGCGGGCGTGGGCGCTCAGCGACTCGCCACGGGCCAGCACCGAAGCGGTCTTGCCCAGTTCGGACGCACCTTGCTCGGAGCAGAAGATGATCGACGAACGTTTCTGGAAGTCATACACCCCCAGCGGCGACGAGAAACGCGCCGTACCGGAAGTCGGCAACACGTGGTTGGGACCTGCGCAATAGTCGCCCAGGGCTTCGCTGGTGTGGCGGCCCATGAAGATCGCACCGGCGTGGCGGATCTGCGGCAGCCAGGCTTGCGGGTCAGCGACCGACAACTCCAGGTGCTCCGGCGCGATGCGGTTGGCAACCTCGATAGCCTGCTCCATGTCCTTGACCTTGATCAGCGCGCCGCGACCGTTGATCGAGGTGCTGATGATCTCGGCGCGCTCCATGGTCGGCAGCAGCTTATCGATGCTGGCGGCCACTTTGTCGAGGAACTCGGCGTCCGGGCTGACCAGGATCGCCTGGGCGTCTTCGTCGTGCTCGGCCTGGGAAAACAGATCCATGGCGATCCAATCCGGGTCGGTCTGGCCATCGCACACCACCAGGATCTCCGACGGGCCGGCGATCATATCGATACCGACCTGACCGAACACATGACGCTTGGCGGTGGCGACATAGATGTTGCCAGGACCCACCACCTTGTCGACCCGCGGCACGCTCTCGGTGCCATAGGCCAGAGCCGCCACGGCCTGGGCACCGCCGATGGTGAACACCCGGTCCACGCCTGCGATGCAGGCGGCGGCCAGCACCAGTTCGTTGATTTCACCGCGAGGGGTCGGCACCACCATGACCACTTCGGTCACGCCGGCGACCTTGGCCGGAATGGCGTTCATCAACACCGAGGACGGATACGACGCCTTGCCACCCGGCACGTACAAGCCGGCGCGGTCCAGCGGCGTGACCTTTTGACCCAGCACCGTGCCGTCGGCTTCGGTGTAAGTCCAGGAATCCTGTTTCTGCCTCTCGTGATAGTCGCGCACCCGCGATGCGGCTTTTTCCAGGGCTTCGCGCTGCGGCACGGTGATCCGGGTCAGGGCCAGCTCCAGACGCTCGCGCGGCAGGATCAGGTCGGCCATGGACGCCACTTGCAGGCCATCGAATTTCTGGGTGAATTCCACCAAAGCTGCGTCGCCACGCTCGCGCACAGCCTTGATGATGTCCAGCACCCGCTGATTGACCGAGTCATCAGACACACTTTCCCAGCTCAGCAGATGATCCAGATGATGCGCAAAATCCGGATCGGCAGCGTTGAGTCGGCGAATCGAAGTGGGAGCGGTCATAGCGAGGGCCTCATTAATGGCAAATGCTCAGGCGCCCTAAGCTACCAGTCCATTCGCGTGGGCACCTGAGAAAATTGGCTATGACACGGATAGACGGGCGCGACTCAAGGTCGCGCAGGTGAATCAGCCGCGGTGTCGCGATTCCACTGCCTTGCGCAGGGTATCGATCAGAGCCTGGATACGGGCGTGCTGCATTTTCATCGAAGCCTTGTTGACGATCAGCCGGGAGGTGATGTCAGCGATGAAATCCTGGGGTTCCAGGCCATTGGCCCGCAGTGTGTTGCCGGTGTCGACCACATCGATGATCTTGTCCGCCAGGCCGATCAGCGGCGCCAGCTCCATCGAACCGTACAACTTGATGATGTCGACCTGACGGCCCTGCTCGGCGTAATAACGCTTGGCAATGTTGACGAACTTGGTCGCCACCCGCAAACGCCCTTTGGGCTCTGGCGCGCCGACTTTGCCGGCGGTCATCAGCTTGCAGCGGGCGATCCGCAGGTCCAGAGGCTCGTACAGGCCCTGGCCGCCGTACTCCATCAGCACGTCCTTACCGGCAACGCCCAGGTCGGCGGCGCCATGTTCAACGTAAGTCGGAACATCGGTGGCGCGCACGATCAGCAAGCGTACATCGGCTTGAGTCGTGGGAATGATCAGCTTGCGGCTCTTGTCCGGATTCTCGGTCGGCACGATGCCCGCTTCAGCCAGAAGCGGCAAGGTGTCATCAAGGATGCGGCCCTTGGACAGTGCAATGGTCAACATGGGAAACGTCAGTCCTTATCAAGGTACTCATGCCCGGTCGCAAGCGGCGCCGGACACACATCGAGGGTGTTACCACCCTCGACCTGAAACGAAATCAACAGGCGCGTCCCTGCGCCCATGCAGCCGGACCTAGCCCGGTACGCGGCGGATCTTGGCGCCGAGCATCTGCAGTTTCTCTTCGATGCACTCGTAACCACGGTCGATGTGGTAGATACGGTCGATCAGGGTATCGCCTTCGGCAACCAGGGCCGAAATCACCAGGCTGGCCGAAGCCCGCAGGTCGGTGGCCATCACTGGCGCGCCCTTGAGTTTCTCAGTACCGGTCACGATGGCGGTGTTGCCTTCGACCTGGATCTTGGCACCCATGCGATGCAGTTCGTACACATGCATGAAGCGGTTTTCGAAGATCGTTTCGATGACCGCTCCGGTGCCTTCGGCAATGGCATTGAGCGAAATGAACTGCGCCTGCATGTCCGTCGGGAACGCCGGGTACGGGGCGGTCCGCACGTTGACGGCTTTAGGCCGCTTGCCGTGCATGTTCACTTCGATCCAGTCTTCGCCGCAGGTGACTTCGGCACCGGCTTCCTTGAGTTTCTCCAGGACGGCTTCAAGGATGGTCGGATCGGTGTCCTTGACCTTGACGCGGCCACCGGTGACAGCAGCAGCCACCAGGTAGGTGCCGGTTTCGATCCGGTCCGGCATCACTTTGTAAGTGGCCGAATGCAGGCGCTCGACACCATCGATGGTGATGGTATCGGTGCCAGCGCCGCTGATCTTGGCGCCCATGGCGATCAGGAAGTTGGCGAGATCGACCACTTCAGGCTCACGGGCGGCGTTTTGCAATACGCTGCGGCCGCGGGCCAGTGCGGCCGCCATCATGATGTTCTCGGTACCGGTCACACTGACGGTATCGAAGAAGAAGTGAGCCCCGCGCAGACCGCCTTCAGGCGCCTTGGCCTTGATGTAGCCGCCCTCGACGTCGATCACCGCACCCATGGCTTCCAGGCCGCGGATATGCAGGTCCACCGGACGCGAGCCGATGGCGCAACCACCTGGCAAGGCAACTTCGGCTTCACCGAAACGGGCCACCATCGGTCCCAGTACCAGAATCGACGCACGCATGGTTTTCACCAATTCGTACGGGGCGATCAGGGTCTTGATGGTGCGCGGGTCGATCTCGACGCTGAGCTTTTCGTCGATCACCGGTTCAATGCCCATGCGACCGAACAGCTCGATCATGGTGGTGATGTCGTGCAGGTGCGGCAGGTTCGCCACGGTCACCGGGCCATCGCACAGCAACGTCGCGGCCAGGATCGGCAGGGCGGAGTTCTTTGCCCCGGAGATGCGGATTTCGCCATCAAGACGAACGCCGCCGGTAATAATCAGTTTATCCATAAGAATCTCGACGCCCTTGGGCTCAGGTGCGCTCGGCCCAGGCCGCGCGGCTGAAAAATTTCATAGTGACCGCATGGATGCTGCCATCGGCGATCCACGGGTTCAAATGGGCATAGATCTGCTGCTGACGCTTCACCGGGCTCAACGCCGCCAGTTCATCGCTGATCACGTTCAGCTGAAAGTTGCAGCCTTCGCCCTCAACTTCAATGACAGTTTCGGGCAGCTTTCCTTCAAGGAAGCTCTTCACTTCTACGGCCTGCATGCTCAACCTCTATCGGCGCCCTGTGCGCACGGGTCGCACATCATACAAAAAAGCCCCGCGCCTGCGAACCCCGCGAAGCAGGACTCTGACGGGGGGCTTTTTCAGGGATGTGGGTCAGGAGTGCACCAATAGCTCGGTCAGTTCGCTGACCTGGGCTATTTCGCGCATGTCTTCGGGCATCCCACGGATGCTCCACGCCTTGCCGGCGGCCTCGGCGTCACGCACAAAGCACAGCAGCAGGGACAAGCCAACACTGCTGGACTTCTGCACCGCCGAGCAGTCAATGACCAGCTCTGCGGCGCCGGCGGAGCCGATCAGCGCCTGACCCTGCTTGCGCAGTTCCGGACCGGTGCGATAGTCCAGCACGCCACTGAGCAACAGCTCGCCAGATTCGCCCAGACGAATGGCCGACTCACTCGCCAACTCACTCATTGCGCCTGCTTCTCTTGAGCATCCTGGGCAACTTCCTTGGCCTTGGCGACTTCACCGGCCCAACCGTCGATGGTTTTGTCCAGATCATTGCCGTTGTGCTGCATCGCATCAGCGAACTGATCGCGGAACAGCTTGCCGATGTTGATGCCATTGATGATCACGTTACGCACCTTCCACTCGCCGTTGATTTTCTCGAGTGTGTAGGACACAGGATAGATGGCGCCGTTATTGCCCTTGACCTGCATATCGACGCTGGTGCGGTTGCCGTTTTCCTCCTTGGCCGGCGAAACGGTGATGCCCTGGTTGTTGTATTCGAGCAAGGCGTTGCCATAGAACTGCATCAGGCTGCGCTTGAAGTTTTCCTGGAAGCGGGTCATCTGCGCCGGGGTCGCCTTGCGCGAGTACTTGACGGTCATGATGCTTCGGGAAATACCGTCGGCATCCACCACGGGACCGACGATGCCGTTCAGCGCGTCGTAGAACGCCCCCGGATCCTGCTTGTATTTCTCTTTGTTCGCGGCCAGGTCTGCCAGCAACCGGGTGGTAGTGTCCTGGATGATTTCATGGGCCGAAGGCGCGGCCACGGCGTTGGCCATCAGCGGCAGCGCCGCGAGCAGCACCAACAGGCTACGTCGCAAGATAGAGATCATTCAAAAGCTCCTCATTTGGCGTCTTTGCTAACGGTATTGAGCAGGAATTTACCGATCAGGTCCTCGAGCACCAGTGACGACTGCGTATCGTGGATGGTCCCGCCATCCTTGAGCAAAGCTTCTTCACCGCCAACGCTGATGCCGATGTATTTCTCGCCCAGCAGCCCAGCAGTGAGGATCGATGCAGTGGAGTCAGTCGGCAGGTTATCCACGCGCTTTTCCAGCTGCAGCGTCACCCGACCGGTGAAACTGTCGCGGTCCAGATCGATTGCCGTGACCTTGCCGATGGTTACACCGGCCATGGTCACTTTGGCTCTGACCGTCAAACCGGCGATATTGTCAAAATAAGCATAAAGTTTATAAGTGTCGGTGCTTGCGGTCGGCGCCAGGCCACTGACCCGCAGGGCCAACAACAGCAAAGCCAGGATGCCAGCCAGCAAGAAAAGGCCGACACCGATTTCCAGGGTGCGGTTTTGCATCAGAAATCTCCAAACATCAAGGCGGTCAGAATAAAGTCAAGGCCCAGGACCGCCAGCGAGGCGTACACCACGGTCTTGGTTGTGGCACGGCTGATCCCCTCTGACGTGGGCTCACAGTCATAGCCTTGAAACACGGCGATCCAGGTCACCACGAAAGCGAATACGGCACTTTTGATCACGCCGTTGAGCACGTCATCGAGAAAATCGACGCTGTTCTGCATGTTGGACCAGTAGGAACCTTCATAGACACCCAGCCAGTCGACAGCCACCCACGAGCCGCCCCAGATCCCCACGACGCTGAAAATGATCGCCAGCACCGGCAGGGAAATGAAACCGGCCCACAGGCGCGGGGCGATGATGTATTTGAGCGGGTCGACACCGATCATTTCCAGACTGGACAACTGCTCGGTGGACTTCATGTTACCGATTTCGGCCGTCAGCGCCGAACCGGCACGCCCGGCAAACAGCAACGCGGTCACCACAGGCCCCAGTTCGCGCAACAATGTCAGCGCGACCATCTGTCCAACCGCCTGCTCCGAACCGTAGCTGGACAAGATGTTGAACCCCTGCAGCGCCAGGACCATACCGATGAAGATCCCGGAGACCACAATGATCACCAGGGACATCACGCCCACCGAGTGCAGTTGCTTCACCAGCAGGCCAAAACCACCACCCGTGGAGTTACGCCCAAGCAGGGCATGCATCAGAAACAGCGAGGAACGGCCCAGCACGGCCACCACATCGATGCCGGAACGACCAAACAAGCGAACTCTTTCTATCAGTGATTTCTTGCGCATCAGCGCTTCCCCAGCAGATCGGTGCGGTAATCCGTGGCCGGAAAATGGAACGCCACAGGCCCGTCCGGATCACCCTTCATGAATTGACGAATGCGCGGGCTGTCCGAGGCCTTCAATTCCTGGGGCGTACCCTGCCCCAGCACCTGGCCGTCGCCGATCACGTAGATGTAGTCCGCAATGCTGGCGGTTTCGGCCAAATCGTGGGACACCACAATGCTGGTAATACCCAGCGCATCGTTGAGCAGGCGAATCAGGCGCACCAGCACGCCCATGGCAATCGGGTCCTGGCCAACGAAGGGTTCGTCATACATGAGGATCTTCGGATCAAGGGCAATCGCCCGGGCCAGGGCGACGCGGCGCTTCATGCCACCGGACAGTTCGTCCGGCATCAAGTCCAGGGCACCACGCAGTCCGACCGCCTGCAATTTGAGCAGGACAATGTCGCGAATCATCTCTTCCGGCAGGTCGGTATGGACCCGCAAGGGGAATGCCACATTCTCGAACACATCAAGATCGGTGAACAACGCGCCGCTCTGGAACAGCACGCCCATGTGCTTGCGCGCATCGAACAGATCGCTGCGCGACAGCTTTGGAAGATTCTGTCCATTGACCCAGACTTCGCCGGCACTGGGGCGCAACTGTGCGCCCATCAGCCGCAACAGCGTGGTCTTGCCGCACCCGGAAGGCCCCATGATGCCGGTGACCTTGCCGCGGGGAATGCGGATATCGATGTCATTGAAAATGCTGCGCGTCCCTCGCTTGAAGGACAATCCCTTCAGCTCGACCGCGTAGGCGTTGTCGGCACTCATCTAAACTCCTTGCGATGCAGCCTCACATCCGAATGCCCTGACCAACCGACAAACGCCGGACTGCCGGGCACCCGAACCGGCGGCGAACTATATCACTGCAACTGTCGCGCGCCCAAGGGTTACCCCCCTCCCGTTAAGGGTGGATTAAGGTGAAAGTCCCAGCTTCAGGGCGAACCTTGGGAGGTGTTCGCACAAAGCATGACGAACTAACGTGAGGGAATTGTTCATTGCCGCTATAATCGCCGCCTTTTCATCGGGCTATACGATTTCTGACATGAGCCAATCCAGCGATCTGATTCAATCGGCACAACGTACCATTCGCCTCGAGCTCGAAGCCGTACAAGGCTTGCTGCCCCATATCGACGCTGATTTCGTACGCGCCTGCGAGATGATTCTGGCCAGCAAGGGCCGGGTGGTCGTGGTCGGCATGGGCAAGTCCGGGCATATTGGCAACAAGATTGCGGCCACCCTGGCCAGCACAGGAACCACGGCATTTTTTGTTCACCCGGCCGAAGCCAGCCATGGCGACATGGGCATGATCACCCGGGACGATGTCATCCTGGCCCTGTCCAATTCCGGCTCCACCAATGAGATCATTACCCTGCTGCCGCTGATCAAACGCCTGGGCATTCAGATGATCAGCATCACCGGTAACCCGGATTCGCCCTTGGCCAAGGCCGCCGAAGTGAACCTCAACGTGCATGTCGAGCACGAGGCCTGCCCGTTGAACCTGGCGCCGACCTCCTCCACGACCGCCGCCCTGGTCATGGGCGACGCCCTGGCCGTTGCCCTGCTGGAGGCCAGGGGCTTTACTGCTGAAGACTTCGCTTTCTCACACCCCGGCGGCGCCCTGGGCCGTCGCCTGCTGCTGAAAGTCGAAAACGTGATGCATGCAGGCCAGGAGCTGCCGCAAGTACAACGCGGTACGCTGCTCAAGGATGCGCTCATGGAAATGACCCGCAAGGGCCTGGGCATGACGGTCATTCTCGAAGCCGACGGCAAACTTGCCGGGATCTTCACCGACGGAGACCTGCGCCGCACACTGGACCGCGCCATCGATATTCGCCGCGCGACCATCGACGAAGTCATGACCCTCCACGGCAAGACCGCTCGCGCCGACATGCTGGCCGCCGAAGCCTTGAAAATCATGGAAGACCATAGAATCAACGCACTGGTGGTGGTGGACAGCGAGGACCGTCCGATCGGCGCCTTCAACCTGTCCGACCTGCTGCGCGCTGGAGTAATGTGATGACTACCGACCTGCTGCTACGAGGCAAGAACATCAAGCTCGCCGTGTTCGACGTCGATGGCGTTCTGACTGACGGCCGTCTTTATTTCCTCGAAGACGGCAGCGAATTCAAGACCTTCAACACCCTCGACGGCCAAGGCATCAAGATGCTGATGGCCGCCGGCGTGCAGACTGCCATCATCAGCGGCCGCAAGACCCCCGTGGTCGAGCGGCGCGCGAAGAACCTCGGGATCCCCCACCTTTATCAGGGACGCGAAGATAAACTGGTGGTGCTGGACGAGCTTCTGGGCCAACTCAACCTAAGCTATGAACAGGTCGCCTACCTCGGTGACGACCTGCCGGACCTGCCGGTGATTCGTCGAGTCGGCCTGGGCATGGCGGTGGCCAACGCGGCCGGCTTCGTGCGTGAGCACGCCCACGGCATCACCACGGCACGGGGCGGCGAAGGCGCCGCCCGTGAATTCTGTGAACTGATCTTGCGCGCCCAAGGCCGCCTTGAAGCGGCCAACGCCGCGTACCTGTGAGCCATTTATGCTAAGCAAGAAAATTCGCACCATCGTGGTGTTCAGCTGCATCGCAGCGATTTTCGCGGCGGTGGGCTATTGGAACATCAGCCCTGAACGCTTCCTCGACCGCCCCGCGGTCAAGGTCCAGGAAAATGATATCGACTGGTATGCGACCAACACGCATACCTTGCAATACCTGCCCGATGGCAAAGTGCAGTATGAAATGACGTCCGACAAGGTCGACCACGTCAAAGCCAGCGAGATCACACTGGTCACCAAGCCAGACCTGAACATCTTCAGGGGCACCGAGTTTCCGTGGCACGTGCAAAGCGAGCGCGCCGAAGTCAATCCTGACGGCACCGAAGTGGAACTGATTGATTCGGTACGCATCGCCCGGACCGATGAGAAGAACCGTACGACCATCATTACCAGCAGTCGTATGACAGTCTTCCCGCAGCGAGAATATGCGCAGACCGAGCAACCCGTTAGAATCGACGGCGCCGGTGGTGTGTCGACCGGCACGGGAATGAAAGCGTATTTGAAGGAAAGCAGGATACACCTGCTATCGAACGTAAGAGGACAGTATGAAGCTCGCTAAAACCCTCCCTATTTTGCTCAGTCTGGGCGCAGCACTGGGAAGCGCGAGCGCCTGGGCCCTCCCCACCGACCGCGACCAGCCTATCCGCATCCAGGCCGACGACGCCCAACTGGACGACAAGAACGGTGTCGCCACCTATAAAGGTGACGTGATCATCACCCAGGGTTCGATGAAGGTCACCGGCAATACCGTGACCATCACCCGCACCCAGTCCGGCGACATCGACGTCGTCACCTCGGTGGGCAACCTGGCCTACTTCGAGCAGATGCAAACCGCGGGCGACACCAAGCCGGTTCAGGGCTACGGGGTAACCATTCAGTACCACGCCGCCAAAGACCGCGTGGTGCTGATCGATCGCGCCAAGGTCATCGACAAGGACGGCAACACCACCCAGGGCGAGAAAATCGTCTACGACACAAACAAAAAACTGGCCAGCGCCGGTCGCGCCACTGGCAGCGCGGTCACCGAACAGCGCCCACGGATCGACATGGTCATCCAGCCGAAAAAGAAAACCGACGAGCAGAAGGCCCAGTAATGGCAACTCTGAAAGCTCAGCACCTGGCCAAGAGCTACAAGAGCCGCCAAGTCGTGCGTGATGTCAGCCTGTCCATCGACAGCGGCCAGATCGTCGGCCTGCTCGGCCCCAACGGCGCAGGCAAGACCACCTGTTTCTACATGATCGTCGGCCTGGTTCAGGCCGATCAGGGCCGCGTCCTGATCGACGATCTGGACGTCAGCCACCAGCCGATGCATGGCCGGGCGAAGGCCGGTATCGGCTATCTGCCGCAAGAAGCGTCGATCTTCCGCAAACTGTCGGTTGCCGACAACATCATGGCGATCCTCGAGACCCGCAAGGAACTCGACAAGGCCGGTCGCCGCCAGGAACTGGAAAGCCTGCTGCAGGAATTCCACATCAGCCACATCCGCGACAACCTGGGCATGAGCCTGTCCGGTGGCGAACGGCGCCGCGTGGAAATCGCTCGCGCCCTGGCCACCGCACCGAAATTCATCCTGCTGGACGAACCATTCGCCGGCGTGGACCCGATTTCGGTCGGCGACATCAAGCAGATCATCCACCATCTCAAGGCGAAGGGCATCGGCGTATTGATCACCGACCACAACGTACGCGAGACGCTGGATATCTGTGAAACCGCCTATATCGTCAATGATGGCCAGTTGATTGCCGAAGGCGACTCCGCGACCATCCTGGCCAATGAACTGGTCAAGGAAGTGTATTTGGGCCATGAGTTCCGCCTGTAAGCGAAAAGTGTCTGGTCAATCACCTCGGCGTCGCTAATTTTATTGCGTGACGCCCTAGGCAAACACTTCAGTTTCAGGCATATAATTTGCTTAAGTTTGGCGCTTCGGCGCCCTGTAGTGGATGGCGCATGTGCGCCGGCGAATAAGGTGTTAAGCCCCAGCCATGAAACCATCGCTAGTCTTGAGAATGGGCCAGCAGCTGACGATGACACCGCAGCTGCAACAGGCCATCCGCCTGCTCCAATTGTCGACCCTGGACCTGCAACAGGAAATCCAGGAGGCCCTGGAGTCCAATCCGATGCTCGAACGCCAGGAAGAAGGCGACGACTTCGACAACACCGATCCGCTGGCCGATAACGTCGAGCAAAAGACCAACACCGAAATCCCGGAACCGTCCTACCAGGAAACCGCCCCGACGGTGGATAACCTGGAGGATGGCGAATGGAACGAACGCATCCCCAACGATCTGCCCGTGGATACTGCCTGGGAAGACGTCTACCAGACCAGCGCCAGCAGCCTGCCCAGCAGCGATGACGACGAGTGGGACTTCACCACCCGCACCTCCACCGGCGAAAGCCTGCAGAGCCACTTGCTGTGGCAACTGAACCTGGCGCCGATGTCCGATACCGATCGTCTGATTGCCGTAACCCTGATCGACTGCATCAACAATCAGGGCTACCTGGACGAAACGCTTGAAGAAATCCTCGAGGCCTTTGACCCCGAGCTGGACATTGAGCTGGATGAAATCGAAGCCGTCCTGCATCGCATCCAGCAGTTCGAACCGGCCGGCATCGGTGCTCGCAACCTGGGCGAGTGTCTTCTGCTGCAACTGCGCCAGTTGCCCGCCAAGACGCCTTGGCTGGCCGAAGCCAAGCGACTGGTCACCGATTACATCGACTTGCTGGGCGGTCGCGACTACAGCCAGTTGATGCGTCGCATGAAGCTCAAGGAAGATGAACTGCGCCAGGTGATCGAGCTGGTCCAGAGCCTCAACCCGCGCCCAGGCTCGCAGATCGAGTCCACTGAACCCGAGTACGTGGTTCCCGACGTGATCGTGCGCAAGCACAACGACCGCTGGCTGGTGGAACTGAACCAGGAATCGGTGCCCAAGCTGCGGGTCAACGCTCAGTACGCCGGTTTCGTAAAGCGCGCGGACACCAGCGCCGACAACACCTTCATGCGCAACCAGTTGCAGGAAGCGCGCTGGTTCATCAAGAGCCTGCAAAGCCGCAACGAAACCCTGATGAAAGTGGCCACCCAGATCGTCGAGCATCAGCGCGGCTTCCTGGAGTACGGCGACGAAGCCATGAAGCCGTTGGTCCTGCATGACATTGCCGAGGCAGTGGGCATGCACGAGTCCACCATTTCGCGGGTGACCACCCAGAAATTCATGCATACCCCGCGGGGCATCTATGAACTGAAATACTTTTTCTCCAGCCACGTCAGCACCTCCGAAGGCGGTGAATGCTCGTCCACAGCCATCCGCGCGATCATCAAAAAACTGGTGGCCGCGGAAAATCAGAAAAAGCCGTTGAGTGACAGCAAGATCGCTGGTTTACTGGAGGCACAAGGCATTCAGGTGGCCCGCCGTACCGTCGCTAAATACCGTGAATCCCTCGGGATCGCACCTTCGAGCGAACGCAAGCGGTTGATGTAACAGGCCACGCCACAGCGTTCCAGTGGCAGGCATTTCTGCCTGCCGCTTTATGCACTGGCAACGAAGGAGAAGCTGTATGCAAGTCAACATCAGTGGACACCAACTGGAAGTGACCGAACCTCTTCGCGAATACATCGGCGAAAAACTCGAACGATTGGAGAGGCATTTCGACAAGATCACCAACGTGCAAGTCACGATGAACGTCGAGAAGCTGCTGCAGAAAATCGAAGCCACGTTGCATATCCCCGGCGGAGAGGTGGTTGCCAATGCTGCGCATGAAGACATGTATGCCGCGATTGACCTGCTGACCGACAAGCTGGATCGCCAACTCAAAAAGCATAAGGAAAAGACCCAGAGCCTCCTCCAGGGCGCGACAGGTCGTTAACCCCCCTAATCCATGATCCGACTAGAATCCATCCTGACCCCCGGCCGTTCCCAGGTGAACGTGCCGGGTGGCAGCAAAAAGAAAGCCCTCGAACAAATTGCCAACCTGATCCACCGCGAAGTGCCGGATCTGGAAATGCAGGACGTCTTCGAGGCGCTGTTTGCCCGTGAAAAACTGGGCTCCACCGGCTTTGGCAACGGTATTGCCATTCCCCATTGTCGCCTCAAGGCCTGTACAGCGCCGATCAGTGCGCTGCTGCACCTTGAAGCGCCCATAGATTTCGACGCCATCGACGGCGCACCGGTCGACCTGCTGTTTGTACTGCTGGTACCGGAAGCGGCGACCGATGCGCACCTTGAGCTGCTGCGCCAGATCGCCAGCATGCTGGACCGCAAGGAAGTGCGCGAGAAATTGCGCAGCGCGCCGAACAACGAAGCCTTGTATCAGGTTGTCCTGGACGAGCAGAACGGTCATTAAACATGCGCATGATCATTGTCAGCGGACGCTCCGGCTCCGGTAAAAGCACGGCGCTTAACGTGCTTGAGGACAGCGGCTACTACTGCATCGACAACCTGCCGGCCGGCCTGCTGCCGGAACTGGCCGAGCGCGCCCTGATCCATACCGAACTGGCGCAACCGCTGGTGGCGGTCTCCATCGATGCACGTAACCTGCCAAGCCACCTGTCGCGGTTTCCGGAACTGCTGGCAGAAGTGCGTAATCGGCACATCCAGTGCGACGTGCTGTATCTGGATGCCGATGAGGAGACGCTGCTCAAGCGTTTCTCCGAAACCCGTCGGCGTCATCCCCTGAGCAACGCAAGCCGCTCCCTGGCCGAAGCCATCCATGACGAGAGTCAGTTGCTGGGGCCGATCGCCGACTTGGCGGACCTGAAGGTCAATACCACCCACTTGAACCTGTATCAACTGCGCGACACCATCAAGTTGCGCCTGCTGAACCAGCCGGAGCCAGGTACGGCATTTCTGGTGGAGTCGTTCGGTTTCAAGCGCGGAATGCCGGTAGACGCCGACCTGGTGTTCGATGTGCGCTGCCTGCCCAATCCTTATTGGAAACCGGAGCTGCGCGAACAGTCGGGGCTCGACCAGCCGGTGATCGACTACCTGGCCGCCCAGCCGGATGTCGAGGAAATGTACCAGGACATCTCCAGCTACCTGCTCAAATGGCTGCCGCGCTTTGCCGCGAGCAACCGCGCCTACGTCACGATTGCCATTGGCTGCACCGGTGGCCATCACCGCTCCGTCTACCTGACCGAACGTTTGGGTCAGCTCCTGCAACAGTCCCTGAAGAACGTCCAGGTTCGCCACCGCGACCTCAGCTAAAGGATTCACATCGCGATGCCTGCTCTGGAAATTGAAATCATCAACAAGCTGGGCTTGCATGCCCGCGCGTCAGCCAAGTTCGTCGGTGTGGCAGGTCAGTTTCCTTGTGAGATCAGCGTCGGCCGCGACCCCGAGAAAATGATCAACGGTAAAAGCATCATGGCGATGATGATGCTAGCCGCCGGCCAAGGCACCAAGATCTATCTGAAAACCGAAGGCGATCAGGAGCAACAAGCGCTGGATGCGCTGGTGGCGCTGATCAACAACTACTTCGACGAAGGTGAGTAACCCCTGTGGCGAGGAGCTTGCTCCCTCGCCACACAGGCATTGCGTCACGCCAAGGCGGTATCCATCACCATCATCAGACAAAACCCCACCAGCAATCCCAGGCTCGCCAGCTTGTCGTAGCCATGACGGCGTGACTCGGGAATCACCTCATGGGTGACCACCAGCAGCATCGCCCCGGCCGCAAGCGCCAACCCCAGGGGCAATAACATCTCGGCCAAGCTCACCAGCCAGGCGCACAACAGCGCGAAGACTGGCTCGACCAGCCCGGACGCGGCGCCAATGGCGAACGCCTTGAGCCGTGACATGCCTGCGGCAGCCAGCACCAGCGCAATCACCAACCCCTCAGGCACATCCTGCAAGGCGATACCCATCGCCAGGCTGTCGGCATCGGGCATGCCGCCGCCCGCCGATACGCCGACGGCCATCCCTTCAGGAATGTTGTGGGCCACGATGGCGAACACAAACAGCCAGATCCGCGGTGCGATAATCGGACGTCCGGGCACCTCGACCAGCCTTTCAGGACTGGCTGACACTTTGCGGTCCACCAGATATAACCCGAATGCCCCCAGCAGGATTCCAAAGCTGATCAGACCACTGGCCGCCCAAGGCGTGAGCCCCAATTGTTCGGCTGCGGCAATGCCCGGCACAATCAACGAAAATGCCGTGGCGGCCAGCATCACTCCGGCACCGAAGCCCAGCAGCGAATCGCTCACAGCCTGGGGCATGCGCCGGATAACCAGCACCGGCACCGCGCCCAATGCGGTGCCCAAGGCACAAAGGCCACCGCCCTGGAGCGCACGCAGCAGTTTCGGCTCCAGATCAAGCCACGCCAACCCCTGAGCCGCGAGCAACGTCATCCCTGCCAACAGCAACAGCGACCCCAAGGCATAACGGAACAACCGTGCGCTAGCTATCGCCAGTATTTGAGTATCCATAATCGGCCTTGGATTGTTTTTATGAAGTTCAGGCAAGGGCTGCCTGGTAACGGCGTGCTACTTCCGGCCAGTTGATCACGTTGTAGAAAGCGTTGATGTACTCAGGTCGACGGTTCTGATACAGCAGGTAATAGGCGTGCTCCCACACGTCCAAGCCTAGAATCGGCGTATGGCCGCTCATCAACGGGCTGTCCTGATTGCCGCTGCTTTCCACCACCAGCGTCTTTTGCGGGGTCACACTCAACCAGGCCCAACCACTGCCGAAACGGGTCAGCGCCGCTTTGGTGAAAGCCTCCTTGAATCGTTCGAGCCCCCCCAGTTGCGCCTCGATCGCTGCCGCCAGAGCGCCCTCGGGTTCACCGCCGCCTTGGGGCGACATGACCTCCCAAAACAACGAATGATTGGCATGCCCGCCGCCCTGGTTGATCACTGCCCCCCTCAGGCTTTGCGGCAGTTGCTCCACCCTGGACAGCAGCGTTTCGACAGACCACTCGGCGTATTCGGTGCCGTCCACCGCAGCGTTGAGATTGTTGATGTAAGTCTGGTGATGCTTGGTGTAATGGATCTCCATGGTCTGCGCATCGATGTGCGGCTCCAGGGCATCGTAGGCGTAAGGCAATGCAGGTAAAGTAAAAGCCATTTTCAATGAACTCCAAAATGAACAGGGGCGTTGCGCTGCCGGAGTGAAGCGGCATCGCAATGCAGCAGGCGTTGGGTGCGTGGGTATTCGCCATGCTCGCTGATGAAACTCAGCAGTTCGACGTAAGTCTTGTGGCTGTGACGCATCGCGGCCGCGCGCAGAGCGGGGGCAAGACGCTCGTCTTGCATGGCCTGCAACAGGCGCTGATGGATGGCACACAAGTACTCGGCACTCTCCTCCGGTTGGTTCAGACGCAAGTGCAGATCCGCCAGGTTGTGATGGGAGACGACGCAGGCGGCGACCGCTTCATCGGCGTCAGCCCAGCGCTCAAACAACACTTGGGCCAGGGCCAGCGCTTGCAGATAGCCTTCGCGGGCGTCCACCAGTTCACCTAGCATGAAACAGCGATTGGCCCGTTCGATCGTGCGTTTCCAGTGCTCCATGATGAGTACCTCCACAAAGGTGTCGGGTTACACACCGCCGGCGGTGAGCTTTTCCGGGTCCAGCAGGACCTCAAGTTCGCTTCGCGACAGGTCGGTGTGCTCCAGGGCGACATCGATGACCGGGCGGCCCTGCTGATAGGCCTTCTTGGCAATCTCAGCAGCCTTCTGATAACCGATGATCGGGTTCAACGCCGTGACCAGGATCGGGTTGCGCGACAGCGCCTCCTTGAGCCTGGCCTCGTTGACCTTGAATGTGGCGATGGCTTTGTCGGCCAGCAGCCGGCTGACGGTGGACATCAGGGCGATACTGTTCAGCAGGTTCTGGGCGATGATCGGCAGCATCACGTTCAGCTCGAAGTTGCCAGACTGACCGGCGACGGTGATCACCGTGTCGTTGCCAATCACCTGGGCCGCGACCATCGCGGTAGCTTCAGGAATGACCGGATTGACTTTGCCGGGCATGATCGAGGAGCCAGGCTGCAGACCTTCGAGCTCGATCTCTCCCAGGCCCGCCAGCGGCCCGGAGTTCATCCAGCGCAGGTCGTTGGCGATTTTCATCAGCGACACCGCTGTGGTCTTCAACTGACCGGAGACCGCCACCGCGGTGTCCTGGGAACCGATCAATGCGAACAGATTCTTGCCCGGGGTGAACTGCACCTGAGTCAGTTGCGTCAGTTGCTGGCTGAACAGCTCAGCAAAGCGTGGATGAGCATTGACCCCAGTACCGACCGCCGTCCCTCCCTGGGCCAGGGATTGCAGACTGGGCAACAAGGCTTGCAGATGCTCGACATTGGCTTTGAGTTGTTGTGCCCACCCCTCCAGCACCTGGCTCAAACGCACGGGCATGGCATCCATCAGGTGAGTGCGACCGGTCTTGATGAATGGGTGGACTTGCTCAGCCTTGCGTTCGATCACCTGTACCAAGTGCGTCAGCGCCGGCAGCAATTGCTCATGCAAGGCCAACGCAGCACTGACGTGAATACTGGTGGGAATGATGTCGTTGCTGCTCTGGCCGCAATTAACGTGATCATTCGGGTTGACCGGCTCACCCAGCAGACGGCTGGCCAGCGTCGCGATCACCTCGTTGGCGTTCATGTTGGAGCTGGTGCCGGAACCGGTCTGGAAGATATCCACAGGGAAATGCTCCATGAAGTTGCCTTCGAGCAACCCCTGCGCCGCATCGACAATGGCCTTGCCCTGGGCCGCGCTGATTTGCTCCAGCTCCACGTTCGCCCGAGCGGCGGCGGCCTTGGCCAGGATCAGGGCGCGAATGAACTGCGCCGGCATGCGTTGGCCACTGACAGGAAAATTATCCACGGCGCGCTGGGTCTGCGCACCGTAGAGGGCCCCCATCGGGACCTGCAGTTCGCCCATGCTGTCGCGCTCAATACGGGTATTACTCATCAGGGAATCCTTGCACCAGTTCATTAAGAGGGATGGATGGCTCCAAGGCGCAGGTCGCCAGCGCCCAGGCATGGCTCTGCCAGCGCTTGAGGCGGCAACGGCAAAGCGATTGTTGTTCGAGGTCGCGCAGTGGACGCCACGCCTGGTCGATACACAGCGTGCGCCAGTGCCAGGGCAGCGCCGTGTCGGAGGCCGTGTCGAGCAGCAAACGAAACGCTGTTTCGGCGACCATCCACGGCGAAGTGGCGGTGCAGCAGGCCAGATAGCGGCCTTCGGCCAGGTAGTGTTCGATTAGCCGCGGCTCGTCAGGGCTCATCGCACAGCGGATCTGGCGACTCATCCAGCGCCAGCTTTCAAGATAGGGTTGTTCGTGCAGGGCGACACTCATGACCGGGGCTCACTCGGCGAATGAGATTCATTATTAGATGATAATAAGACGCAACACAAGAGTTGCGAGCACCCTGGAGGTCATGAACAAAAAAGGCGCGGCATCCCATGGATGACGCGCCTTCTTTTGTGGCGATGGGAGTTCAGCTTCCGGCCACGGTCATCCGCTCGATCAGGACCGAGCCGGTACGGATATTACTGCGCAGCTCCAGGTCGTTCCCTACCGCCAGAATCTGCTTGAACATATCGCGCATGTTACCGGCGATGGTGACTTCCTGGACCGCAAACTGAATTTCACCGTTCTCGACCCAGAACCCCGCCGCGCCACGGGAATAGTCCCCGGTGACCATGTTCAGGCCGTGGCCCATCAGCTCCGTCACCAGCAGGCCACGGCCCATACGACGCAGCAAAGCCGCCTGATCCTCTTCACCATGGGTCACGAAAAGGTTGTGCACGCCACCGGCATTGGCGGTGCTGGGCATGCCGAGCTTGCGACCCGAATAGGTGCCTAGAATATAGGACACCAGTTCGCCATTCTCCACGAATGGCTTGGCGTAGGTGGCCAGGCCATCGCCGTCGAAGGCCGAGCTGCCCATAGCCTGCATCAGGTGCGGACGCTCATCGATGGTCATCCATTCGGGGAACAGTTTCTGCCCGAGCGCGCCTTCAAGAAACGATGATTTGCGATACAAATTGCCGCCAGACACCGCCGACAGGAAACTGCCGAACAATCCACCGGCCAGCTCGGCGGCAAACAGCACCGGCACTTCACAGGTCGGCACCGGCCGCGCGCCCAAGCGACTGGCCGCCCGCTGCGCGGCTTTACGGCCAATACTCACCGGGTCCGCGAGCCGATTGCCCTGGCGGTTCACGTCATACCAGTAGTCGCGCTGCATCTGGCCGTCGGCTTCAGCGATCATGACGCAACTGAGGCTGTGCCGGGTCGACGCATAACCGCCGATAAAACCGTGGCTGTTACCGTATACACGACAGCCTTGATGAGTATTGAGGGTCGTGCCGTCGGCGTTTTTGATCCGCGGGTCGGCGTCGAAGGCCGCCGCCTCACAACGCAACGCCTGCTCGATAGCTTGTTCCGGGGTGATGTCCCAAGCGTGGAACAGGTCGAAGTCTCGCAGTTCCTTGCACATCAGCGCGGCGTCGGCCAGGCCCGAAGCCTCGTCTTCAGAGGTGTGCTTGGCTATCGCCAGCGCCGCAGCCACCGTTTCACGAATGGCGTCAGGACCACTGGCCGACGTGCTGGCCGAGCCCTTGCGCTGGCCGGCGTACAAAGTGATGCCGAATCCCTGGTCGCGATTGAATTCGACGGTCTCCACCTCGCGCTGGCGAACCGATGTCGACAGACCTTGTTCCAGAGAGACCGCCACCTCACACGCACTGGCGCCCTGTCGCTTGGCTTCGGCGAGGATCTGCTCGACTTGTTCCTGCAGTGCCGGCAATGCTTGCGGGCCGACGCTCTGAACTGCACTCATGGTGTTCTCCACTCAAATTCTGCTTTCGGTTAAGACTTTGTACATAAAGTGCCTGCGCGACTTTTTGTACAAACCCTTGGTCTTCGAGCGACCGGGCCGGACAAGCGGCCCCCGACTGGTTATCATGGCGGCGTTTCTTTGCGGACTGCCACCATGGTTGATTCTTACGACAACTCCCTCTACGAGGGTGAAAAAAGCAAATCCCAGGTCAAACGCGAGCTGCATGCTCTGGTTGACCTCGGCGAGCGCCTGACAACACTCAAGCCTGACTTGCTGGCCAAACTGCCTCTGACCGACGCCTTGCGCCGGGCCCTGGCCGATGCGCCCAAGCACACCGCGAATATCGCGCGTAAACGGCACCTGCAATTCATCGGCAAACTGATGCGCGACCAGGACACTGACGCCATTCTGGTTCTGCTCGATCAACTCGATGCCTCCACCCGGCAGTACAACGAACGTTTCCATGGCCTGGAACGCTGGCGCGATCGCCTGATCGCAGGCGATGACGGTGTGCTGGAAAAATTCGTCATCGACTACCCGGAGGCTGACCGTCAGCAATTGCGCTCCCTGATCCGTCAGGCCCAGCACGAACTGGCGCATAACAAGCCACCGGCCTCGAGCCGCAAAATCTTCAAATACATTCGTGAGCTGGACGAGACCCAACGCGGTCTGCGCTGAGTTCCATCCGGCCCTGTAGGAGCTGCCGCAGGCTGCGATCTTTTGATCTTTCGCTTGAGACTGTAGGAGCTGGCGAAGCCTGCGATCTTTTGATCTTTCGCTTGAGACTCAAGTGTATTGGGAAAGATCGCAGCCTCGTTGCACTCGACAGCTCCTACACCAGCTCCTACACCACCTCCTACGCAGCTCATAGGGGACCGTCTCATCCTTAAGCGCCCGTGCCACCCACGGTAATCGCATCGATCTTCAAGGTCGGCTGACCGACACCCACCGGCACCGATTGCCCGTCCTTGCCGCACGTCCCCACGCCGCTGTCCAGCGCCAGATCGTTACCGACCATCGACACCTTGCTCATCGCCTCCGGCCCGTTGCCGATCAGGGTCGCGCCCTTGACCGGCGCAGTGATCTTGCCGTCTTCGATCAGGTAAGCCTCACTGGTGGAAAACACGAATTTGCCGCTGGTGATGTCCACCTGGCCGCCGCCGAGGTTGGCGCAGTAAATGCCCTTTTTCACCGAAGCGATGATTTCCGCCGGATCGCTCTGGCCGCCCAGCATGTAGGTGTTGGTCATGCGCGGCATCGGCAGATGTGCGTAAGACTCGCGGCGACCATTGCCGGTACGGGCCACGCCCATCAGGCGGGCATTGAGTTTGTCTTGCATATAACCCTTGAGCACGCCGTTCTCGATCAGGGTGGTGCATTCGGTCGGGGTGCCTTCATCGTCAACGCTCAGGGAGCCGCGACGCCCGGCCAGGGTGCCATCATCGACGATGGTGCAGAGTTTCGAAGCAACCATTTCGCCCATGCGGCCGCTGTAGGCCGAGCTGCCCTTACGGTTGAAGTCGCCTTCCAGACCGTGCCCCACCGCTTCGTGCAGTAGCACACCGGACCAGCCGGAGCCCAGCACCACCGGCAATGTGCCGGCCGGCGCCGGGATCGCTTCAAGGTTGACCAGGGCCTGGCGCAGCGCTTCGCGGGCGTAACCCATGGCGCGATCTTCGCTGAGGAAATAACGGTAATCGGTGCGCCCGCCGCCGCCATGGCCGCCGCGCTCGCGACGACCGTTCTGCTCGACGATCACACTGACATTGAAACGCACCAGAGGCCGGACGTCCGCCGCCAGACCGCCGTCGGTGGACGCCACCAGGATCCGCTCCCAGACCCCGGCCATGCTCACCGATACTTGCTGGATGCGTGGATCAAGGGCGCGAGTGGCGACGTCGATGCGCTTGAGCAGCTCGACCTTTTCGGCGCGGCTCATGACTTCCAGCGGGTTGTCCGGCGCATACAACTGCGTCACGTCCTGGCTACTGAAGGCCTGTACCCTGCCGTTCTGCCCGGCCCGGGAAATCGAACGAGCGGCACGGGCTGCGGCACCCAGTGCTTCAAGGGTGATGGCGTTACTGTAGGCAAAGCCGGTCTTTTCCCCGGACTGGGCACGCACGCCCACGCCCTGGTCAAGGTTGAAACTACCCTCCTTGACGATGCCGTCTTCCAGCGACCAGGACTCGGATATCTGCCCCTGGAAATACAGGTCGGCTGCATCGATGCCCGGGCCGGCCAGGTCGCCCAGCACCCCTTGCAGGCTTTCCAGGGTGACGCCACCGGGGGCTAAAAGGTGTTCACTGACTGAGGATAACAACCCGCTCATATGTTCTACGCCTTGAATTCGTCGTCTTGGACAGGCCGCTGTCGTGCGCCCTGCGAGAAAAAGCGCCGATGGCTAGCCACCGGCATACGCGCCCGGATGGACGCCTGTTCGCTGCTGTCGCGCTCGGCCAGCAAAACGGCCTCGCCTTGATCCTGTTGCGCCAGCACACGGCCCCACGGGTCGACTATCGCTGCATGGCCAAAGGTTTCCCGTGGCCCGGGATGCAGCCCACCCTGAGCGGCGGCCAGCACATAACACTGGGTCTCGATAGCCCGGGCGCGAATCAACACCTCCCAATGGGCGGCACCGGTCACGGCGGTAAACGCCGAGGGCGCGGTGATCAATTCAGCCCCGGCGGCGCGCAGCTCGCTGTAGAGCTCCGGGAAACGCAAGTCATAACAAACCGACAGGCCAACCCGCCCTACAGGTGTATCGGCCACTACTACGTTGTAGCCATAAGCATAGTCATCAGACTCGCGATAACGGCCGCGATTGTCCGCCACATCCACATCGAACAGGTGCAGCTTGTCGTAGCGCGCGACGATCTGGCCCTGATCGTCGATCAGCAACGAACAGGCATGCACCCTGGCGTCCGGTTGGTCCACCGGCGGCAACGGCAGCGTGCCGGCCACAATCCATAACTTGAGGTCACGGGCGGTCTGTTTCAACCAGGGCAGGATCGGTCCCTGACCAAAGGCCTCGGCGCGACCGATGTCCGCCACATCCCGCCGGCCCATGGCCGCGAAGTTTTCAGGCAGCACCGCCAGCCTTGCACCGCCAGCGGCGGCCTGCTCCAGCAGCACACGAGCGCGGGCCAGATTGGCGAGCACATCGCTTTGGCTGACCATTTGAATCACTGCCACTGGCATGGTGCTTCCCCTCACTTCTCGTATCACTCACCTGTAGGAGCGGGCTTGCTCGCGAAGGCGGTATGCCTGCCCCATCAAATGTTGGATGTGCCGACGCTTTCGCGAGCAAGCCCGCTCCCACAGGAGATCGGCATCAACCGGTCAGAACGGCTTGTCGAAGGTAATCTTCGGCTCTTTCCACGGGCCCTTGACGTCGTATCTTACGCTGGCAAAGCGCGCCACACGGTCGCCGATCAGTTTGTCGATCAGAAACAGCGCCCCACCCACCGCTGGCGCGCCGACAATCAGCGCTGCAATGGGCAGGTTGTTGGTCACCGGCAGCGTCACCTGTAACTTGGCGTCGACCCGGTCGGCCACCATATCCAACGTTCCGTTGAGTTCCAGATTACTTGACGGCCCCGTCAGGGTGATCGGTTCACGGGTCACATAGACACCGTCGCTGGCCACCAGCAGCCCCTTGACCCGATCGTAGCTCAAGCCTTTGCCGAACAGGTCAGAGAAGTCCAGACGCAAGCGTCGGCCGATGGAGTTGAAATTCAACAGACCGAACACCCGCAACGCTTGAGCGCCCCCTTCTACCTCGACGAACTGCCCCTTGTTCAGCGACGCATCGAGACTCCCGGAAAAACGTTTCGTGGCGACCCATGCCGGTGAGCCGGGCCAGCGCCCATCGACATCCAGATGGAATTTCTGGCTGGTCACGCTCGGGGCATAGCCCCAGCCCTTGAGCACATCGGCCAGGTTCTTGCCACCGATGCGGCCTTTGTACCAACTGCTGGTGGAACCGGGGACACCTTCCCAGCCGCCATTGCCGCTCAAGACCATGCCCTTGAGGCCCATATCCAGGTTGTTCAAGGCAATGCCCTTGCCTGTCGGACGCACCTTCAACGACCAGGCACCAATCAGGTCGGGCCCCTGGAACAACTGGTCAATGACAATATCCATGGCCGGAATGTTGCTGGGATCGACCGAGGCCAGCGGGTCCGGCGCGTTTTCGTCGGTCTGGACCGTCGGGTCGGCGGCCGGCAGACGAATGTAGTCAAGCTTGATACCGATCGGTGCGGCCTTCGCGTCCGGCAGACTGGCGGTGCCCTTGGCCTGCTCGCTGGCAAGTCGCAAAGCCCAGGCGTCAGGCTTGCGGTCCAGTTGCACCGACGCCCGGTCCAGGGTCGTGCCCATGGCAGTGAGCTTGCCGATGTTCAGATCAACGCTGCTGAGCAGTTGTTTGGCGCTACCGCCCGGATCCTGCCCCGCATACTTGCCCACCAGCTCTTGCCACGGACTGACATCCAGTTCCGATAATGTCCCGCGCAGGCGCAGGCCCTTGCCTCCTGGCAGAATCGCATCACCGCTACCGAGCAAGAGCTCACCGCGACCGTCTGCAACCTGTCCGTTCGGCGCCGCGTAGGTGAAGCTGGCCAGGTCGCCATAATCCACCCAGTAACGGCGCTCGGCGCCTTGCAAGGTCATGCGAAACACCGTGTCACGCCCGGCATCGGCCGCCAGACCGAAAGGCGCGGGCAGATCCACGGCCACGCCCTTGAGACTGGAACTGACCGACAGTTGGCTGTCGGCACCGTCGAGGATCACCTGCAACTGATACGGCACCACCCCGGCCACCGGCAATGGCTGTGTAACCTTCAGCCAGTCAGTGAGTTTCTTGACCTCCACCTGTCCGGAGGCGGCCACCCGCGTCGTCAGTTCACCAGCACGGCCTTCGGCAAAAATCTGCGCGGTCACGGGTCGGTCGAACGCCCTGGCCGCGATATTTTTGCCGCTCAGTCCTTTGTTGCTGTCGAAGCGGAAATCGCCCTTGAGCTGCGTCAGCTCCAGCACCGGCTCGCTGAGCTTGAGCCGGGCCTTGTCGGTCTTGAAGTCCACCAGGATCTTCGGTTCTTCGTCTTTCGCCAAAGGAATATCCAGCTTCACACTGCCTTGCAGGCCGCCCTCGCCTTCCCAGCCGGCGAACGTCTGCGCCGTACCGATCGGCGCCGTCTGCAGGATTTTCAAACCGTCGCCCAAGCCACCGGCGAACTCGCCGTCCAAGAGCAGATGGGAGTTCTGGCCGCTGGGCACATGGGGGATGTTCACCGAAACATTCCTGACCTGGGTGTCCAGTAACTGCCCCTGGCTTGCAAAGATACGCACGCCGCTGTCTTCGACGAAAACATCACCGCTGACCTTGCTCACCGAAGGCCAACCCGGCTGAAACGCCAGCTCGGCATCATGCACCTTGAAAAACAGGCTGATGCTGCGAGCCGCGTCTTCGGCGCCCTGGTTCAGCGAACCTTGATACTGGAAAAACCCCTGATCCACCGCGCCCTTGACGATGGCGGTGCGCAGCCACTCATCCAGAGCAGGGCTCAGGACAGCAGGCAGGTACTTGGCGGTATAGCGCCCGTCGCCATCCACCAGGCCGACCCGCAGGTCCATGTAGTCTTCCTGGCTGTGGTCAAAATGCAGGCGAATCAGGAAGTCACCGGCAATCCGGCCCTCCTCCCCCAGTACTTTCAGGTACGGAGCAATCAGCGTGAAACCTTGTTTGTCCAGCTTCCAGGTCAGCCGGGCGTTGGCCTGCAAGTATTGCCAGGGCTTGGCGAAGATGGGGTCCAGGTGCAGGGAAAAATCCTTGCTGTCCATGCGCAGCTCGCCGCCGCCCAGGTCGCCGCTCAGGCTCCCGGACACGTTGCGCGCCGCCGGGGCGCCGCGATAGGCATCAAAGCCTACGGTGTCCAGGTTGGTGGCGAAGCTGACTTTCTGATCACCGCTGTTCTGCGGGCGGTAGTCCACCAGCACGTTGCGCAGGCCGCCCGTGAACTTGAGCCGGTCGATCGCCGTGGCAACGCCTTCAGGCAACGGCGCCAGGGCATGGAGCAACGGCGTCAGCGGTGTGAGGTCGAGACGATCAGCCTGCACGTGCCAGAGTTCTTCGGTTTTTTCGGTGGCGTTATTCTGTTGCAACTGCAGGCGCGATTCCCAACGGGTTTCGCCCAGGCTCATTGCCAGGGAGTCGAAGGTTGCGCTGAATCCTTGGCCACTGCGCTGGAAATACCCGTTGAGCGCCAGGTTATGGATCTGTACCGGCTTGCGCTCGGCATAGGCGCCCTGGATGTCCGGCGCGTTCAGTCGAATGGCCGCGCTTTGCACGGTGCCCGCCCCCCAGCTCAGCCAGAACTCTGCGCCCGCCTTGATCCGGGAAAAATGCCATTGTCGGGTCAGGCGTTCCGGCAGCCATTTGGACCAATCGCTTTGCGGCAGGCTCAGGTAGACATCGGCCTGGCCGTTCTTCCAGTCGCTGGCGCGGATACGGGTGCGCAGGTTGATCGCGACGGGCTGGCCGTCAGGCAGGGTCAGTCGTGCATCCAGACGCTGACGGGCAATACCGGTACGCAGGCTCAGGCCAACATAGGTCAGGGTCAGCGGCGGTTGCTCCAGCGGCTGCAAGGTCACTTGGCTGTCGAGCACCGACAGCTTCGCGATCATCTGCATGCGTTCGAGCAGTTGCTGAGGATCCAGGGGCTGATCGTCCTGCACTGGCAGCCCCTCCAGGGCCCACTTGCCGTCGGCGCCCTCCTTGAGGCTGATCTTCAGGCCGCTGAGTTCCAGGTGAGCAATGCGCACCTGACGCGCCACCAGGCTGCCCCACAAGTCCGGCACGGCCCGTACCTGATCCAGATGCAAGGCATTGGCGCCCTCGCCGACCATCACGTCGTGGGCCAGCAAGATGGGCGCCAGGGCGCTCCAGCTACCGTCCAGGCTGCCGATATGCACGGGGATACCCAATGCTTCGCTGGCGCGGGTCTGGACCTCGGCGCGGTATTCGGCCACCAGCGGAGCCAGTTCCCGTCCGAGGCTGACATACAGTGCCACCAGCACCAACAGCAGCGCGCACAGGCCCAGGCCCCAACGGGTCAGCGCGGCCAAAATGCGTGTCAGACGCTCCATGTCAGCGGGCTCCCCTGGCAAAAGTATTCAAATCCGCGGGGCTGCCGCTCATGAAGCCACTTCAGAGCAGCACCACGTCGTATTGTTCCTGGGAATACATGGTTTCCACCTGAAAGCGAATCGTACGACCGATAAAGGCCTCCAGTTCCGCAACGTTTCCTGACTCTTCATCGAGCAGGCGATCCACCACTTTCTGGTTCGCCAACACTCTATAACCTGTGGCCTGGTAAGCGCGTGCCTCCCGGAGGATTTCCCGGAAGATTTCGTAACACACGGTTTCCGGGGTCTTGAGCTTGCCCCGGCCCTGGCAACTGCTGCACGGTTCGCACAGAACTTGCTCAAGGCTCTCGCGAGTGCGCTTGCGGGTCATCTGCACCAGGCCTAGCTCGGTGATACCGATGATGTTGGTCTTGGCGTGGTCGCGCTCAAGTTGTTTTTCCAGGGTCCGCAGCACCTGGCGCTGGTGCTCTTCATGCTCCATGTCGATGAAGTCGATGATGATGATTCCGCCCAGGTTGCGCAGGCGCAGTTGACGAGCGATGGCGGTGGCCGCTTCCAGGTTGGTCTTGAAGATGGTTTCTTCGAGGTTGCGATGGCCGACGAACGCCCCGGTGTTGACGTCAATGGTGCTCATGGCCTCGGCCGGGTCCACCACCAGATAGCCGCCGGACTTGAGCGGCACCTTGCGCTCCAGGGCCTTCTGGATTTCGTCTTCGACGCCGTACAGGTCGAAAATCGGCCGCTCGCCGGGGTAATGCTCGAGACGATCAGCAATCTCCGGCATCAGTTCCGCGACAAACTGGGTGGTTTTCTGGAAGGTTTCCCGGGAGTCGATGCGGATTTTCTCGATCTTGGGGCTGACCAGGTCCCGCAGGGTCCGCAACGCCAGACCGAGGTCTTCGTAGATCACGCTGGGGGTGGCGATGGTCTTGATCTGATCGGCGATCTGGTCCCAGAGCCTGCGCAAGTAGCGGATGTCCATGAGAATTTCATCGGCCCCGGCCCCTTCGGCGGCGGTGCGCAGGATGAAACCTCCCGCTTCCTTGATGCCCTCTTTCTCCACGCAATCGCTGACCACCTGCTTGAGGCGCTCGCGCTCGGCTTCGTCTTCGATCTTCAGGGAAATGCCAACGTGGGCGGTACGCGGCATGTACACCAGGTAGCGCGACGGAATCGACAACTGCGTGGTCAGGCGCGCGCCCTTGGAACCGATGGGGTCCTTGGTGACCTGGACCACCAGGCTCTGGCCTTCATGAACCAGGGCACTGATGCTCTCCACGGCCGGGCCTTCACGCATGGATATTTCCGAGGCATGAATGAATGCCGCGCGATCCAGGCCAATGTCGACGAACGCCGCCTGCATGCCCGGCAACACCCGCACCACCTTGCCTTTATAGATATTGCCGACGATGCCACGTTTTTGCGTGCGCTCGACGTGAACTTCTTGCAGAACACCGTTTTCAACCACCGCCACGCGCGATTCCATCGGCGTGATGTTGATCAGGATCTCTTCACTCATGGCAGGGTCTCGTTCAGGCGTGTTCACGATAATGGCCGCATCAAGTCAGACGGCGCTCAGCGCGCGCTCAGGGTTTGCCAACAGGGTATGCCGAAATGGCCCAACAGCTCCGAGGTTTCGCACAGCGGCAAGCCGACCACGGCTGAATAGCTGCCTTCAAGCCCGGCGACAAATACCGCCCCCCAGCCCTGAATACCATAGCCGCCGGCCTTGTCCCGGGGCTCACCGCTGTTCCAATAGGCTAGCGCTTGCTGCTCGGTGATGGTGCGAAAGCTCACCCGGCTGCGGACCACACGGGATTCACAACGTTGTGCGTCCAGCACGGCAATGGCGGTCAGCACCTCATGGTCACGACCGGACAGGCTCAAAAGCATCGCCATGGCGTCGGCCTGATCCAGCGGCTTGCCCAGAATCCGCCCGTCCAGCACCACGGCGGTGTCGGCGCCCAGCACGCAGCCGTCCACGCCTGCGGCCAAAACACATCGCCCGGCCTCGGCCTTGCCGCGCGCCAGGCGTTCGACATAGGCCGAAGGGGTTTCGTCATCCAGGGGAGTTTCATCGATGTCCGCATTGACGGCGGTGAATGACACGCCAATCTGTGCGAGCAACTCACGCCGACGCGGCGAGCCTGAGGCGAGGTACAGCGGTTTCATCAGGACATCTCCCTCTCAAGGTGCGGGCCAATGCCTGACCGAATCAGTTGATTTTGAAACGCAGGCGCAAGCCACGCAAACCGAAGCTGACCCACGGCCAGAGCAAGGCACTGACCAGCGCCGGCAGCACCAGCGCCAGGGTCGGCTGGCGATTGCCGGTCAGCGCGCTGAGCCACAGTTGCACCAACTGCGCCAGGCCAAAAATCACCAGGATCACCAGGCACTGCTGCCACATGGGGAACATCCGTAGCCGTTGTTGCAGCGATAGCACCAGGAACGTGATCAGCGTCAGGATCAGCGCGTTCTGCCCCAGCAACGTGCCATAAAGCACGTCCTCGGCCAGCCCCAGGCACCAGGCGGTGACCATGCCGACCTTGTGCGGCAGCGCCAGCGCCCAGAATGCCAGCAGCAGCGCCAGCCACAGCGGGCGCAGGATTTCCATGAATTGTGGCAGCGGCGAAACGCTGAGCAACAGGCCGATGGCGAACGTCAGCCAGACCATCCAGCCGTTACCGGAATGTGTACTGCTCATTATTCTCGTGCTCCCCTGGTGGCTGGCGCGGCGGCCGGCGTGGAGACAGGCGGTTTGGCCGCGGGCCTTGCGGGTTGAGTCGCCGGCGCTTGGGTGGCCGGCGTCGCAGCCGGAGCGGTCGCTGGCGTTGGAGCCGGGGTCGTTGCAGCCGGGGCAGGTGCCGGTGTTGTGCCCGGGGCTGTCGCCGGGGCAACCGGGGTCGCGGTCGACTCGCCGTTCTGCCGGTCCTCGGCCTCCTGGGCCACGGCGGCGTCGTTGGCGCGCTCTTCCGGGGTGCGGTTGTCGCTGAATACCAGCAGCAGGTATCGGCTGCGATTCAGCGCAGCCGTTGGCACCGCACGCACGATGGCGAACGGCTGACCGGAGTCGTGTATGACCTCCTTGACCGTCGCCACCGGATACCCGGCCGGGAATCGCTGACCGAGACCGGAGCTGACCAGCAGGTCGCCTTCCTTGATGTCGGCGGTGTCTGCGACATGCCGCAGCTCCAGGCGCTCCGGATTACCGGTGCCGCTGGCAATCGCCCGCAAGCCGTTGCGGTTGACCTGCACGGGAATGCTATGGGTGGTATCGGTCAGCAACAGCACGCGAGAGGTATAGGGCATCAACTCCACCACCTGCCCCATCAGGCCGCGGGCATCGAGTACCGGCTGGCCGAGGACAACACCGTCGCGCTCACCCTTGTTGATGATGATGCGATGGGTAAAGGGGTTGGGGTCCATACCGATCAACTCGGCCACTTCGACCTTCTCGTTGACCAGCGCCGAGGAATTGAGCAACTCGCGCAGCCGCACGTTCTGCTCGGTGAGGGCCGCCAGCTTCTGCATGCGTCCCTGCAACAGCAGGTTCTCGGTCTTGAGTTTTTCGTTTTCGGCCACCAACTCGGTCCGGCTGCCGAATTGGCTGGCCACACCCTGCCACAAGCGCTGCGGCAAATCGGTGATCCAGTAGGATTCCATCAATACCAGCGACATCTGGCTGCGCACTGGCTTGAGCAGCGTGAAACGGGCATCGACCACCATCAGCGCGACCGACAGCACGGTCAGCACCAGCAGGCGCACACCCAATGAGGGGCCTTTGGCGAAAAGCGGTTTAATAGGCCGCTCCTCCCAGGCAAATGTTTTCTTTATTCATACGGCATCAAACCGGCCTGGATACGAATGACAGAAGATAAACGTCAACGGGCAGCACTGCAAAGTGCTGCCCGGGGAGCGAACAACATAGACCATCCAGGCGGGCTTATTCGCTGGAGAGCAGATCCATGGTGTGCTTGTCCATCATTTCCAATGCACGGCCACCGCCGCGGGCAACGCAAGTCAGCGGGTCTTCGGCAACGATCACCGGCAAGCCGGTTTCCTGGGCCAGCAGCTTGTCGAGGTCACGCAGCAGCGCGCCACCACCGGTCAGCACCAGGCCGCGCTCGGCGATGTCCGACGCCAGTTCCGGCGGCGACTGCTCCAGAGCACTCTTGACCGCCTGCACGATGGTCGCCAGCGACTCTTGCAGCGCTTCGAGCACTTCGTTGGAGTTGAGGGTGAATGCACGTGGAACGCCTTCAGCCAGGTTACGGCCGCGGACGTCGACTTCACGCACTTCGCCGCCCGGATAGGCCGTGCCGATTTCCTGCTTGATACGCTCGGCGGTGGATTCGCCGATCAGGCTGCCGTAGTTGCGACGCACGTAGGTGATGATCGCTTCGTCGAAACGGTCGCCACCCACACGGACGGACTCGGCGTAGACCACACCGTTGAGGGAGATCAAGGCGATTTCAGTGGTACCACCACCGATGTCGACAACCATCGAACCGCGGGCCTCTTCGACCGGCAGGCCGGCACCGATGGCAGCGGCCATCGGTTCTTCGATCAGGAACACTTCACGGGCACCGGCGCCAAGGGCCGACTCACGGATGGCACGACGCTCCACCTGGGTGGACTTGCAGGGCACGCAGATCAGCACACGAGGGCTGGGCTGCAGGAAACTGTTTTCGTGAACTTTGTTGATGAAGTACTGCAGCATCTTTTCGCAGACGCTGAAGTCGGCGATCACGCCGTCCTTCATGGGGCGAATGGCTGCAATGTTGCCCGGAGTACGGCCCAGCATGCGCTTGGCTTCGGTACCGACAGCCACGACACTTTTCTGGTTACCGTGGGTGCGGATGGCCACGACCGAGGGTTCATTCAGGACGATACCGCGCTCGCGCACGTAAATAAGGGTGTTGGCAGTGCCCAGGTCAATGGAAAGATCGCTGGAAAACATGCCACGCAGTTTCTTGAACATGGGAAAGGGACCCTAGGCAACGCGTGGGTAAAAAAGTGCGGCAAACTCTAACAACGACAGGGATTTTGGGCAAGGCGCCAATATGTTAAATTGGCCGCTTTTATGTGCACCAAACCCCACAATCGCGGCCAGTGCCCTGTTTCGCAGATACGTTCCTTTTTTGACGAGTGTCTATTGTCGTCAGGCAAGGCGCCGCGACGAGTCATAGCCCGCTATGGCGAGAAGCGGCAACGCAGCATGACGGCAATAGACGCCGTCAAAAAGGAACAGTATCTGTGATACAGGGCACTGGACCGTAGAAATGCGGTAGTGTTCCGACAATCTAACACACGGACAGATTGCGTCCGTTTTGTTTTCCACTGGAGAATCCCATGGCGCTTGAACGCTCCGACGTGGAAAAAATCGCTCATCTGGCCTGTCTGGGCCTCGATGAAGCCGATCTTCCACACATTACTTCTGCCCTGAACAGCATTCTGGGGCTGGTCGACGAGATGCAGGCGGTCAACACCGACGGCATCGAACCCCTGGCCCACCCACTGGAAGCCAGCCAGCGCCTGCGCGCCGACGTCGTGACCGAGTCCAATCACCGCGAGGCCTACCAGTCCATCGCACCAGCGGTCGAAAACGGCCTGTACCTGGTTCCGAAAGTCATCGACTAAAGGGAAAGAGCCTCTCATGCATCACATGACCCTGGCCGAGATCGCCCGCGGACTCGCCGATAAAAAGTTTTCTTCCGAAGAGCTGACCCAGACCCTGCTGGCGCGCATCGTCCAGCTCGACCCGCAGCTCAACAGCTTCATCAGCCTCACCGAAGAACTGGCCCTGAGCCAGGCCAAGGCCGCCGACGCCCGTCGCGCCAACGGTGAGAGCGGCGCCCTGCTCGGCGCTCCGATTGCCCACAAGGATCTGTTCTGCACCCAAGGCATCCGCACCAGTTGCGGCTCGAAGATGCTCGACAACTTCAAGGCTCCGTATGACGCCACCGTGGTCGCCAAACTGGCCGCCGCCGGCGCCGTGACCCTGGGCAAGACCAACATGGACGAATTCGCCATGGGTTCGGCCAACGAGTCGAGCTACTACGGCGCCGTGAAAAACCCGTGGAACCTGGAACACGTACCGGGTGGTTCGTCCGGTGGTTCCGCCGCCGCCGTGGCCGCGCGCCTGTTGCCGGCCGCCACCGCCACCGACACCGGCGGTTCGATTCGCCAGCCGGCGGCATTCACCAACCTCACGGGCCTCAAGCCGACCTATGGCCGCGTCTCGCGCTGGGGCATGATCGCCTACGCCTCCAGCCTCGATCAGGGCGGCCCGCTGGCCCGCACCGCCGAAGACTGCGCGATCCTGCTGCAAGGCATGGCCGGCTTCGATCCAAACGACTCCACCAGCATCGATGAGCCCGTGCCGGACTACAGCGCCAGCCTCAACGGCTCGTTGCAGGGCCTGCGCATCGGTGTGCCGAAGGAATATTTCAGCGCCGGCCTGGACCCGCGCATCGCCGAACTGACCCACAACAGCATCAAGGCGCTGGAGAAGCTCGGCGCGGTGATCAAGCCAATCAGCCTGCCGAACATGCAGCACGCGATTCCGGCGTACTACGTGATCGCCCCGGCGGAAGCGTCCTCGAACCTGTCGCGTTTCGACGGCGTGCGCTTCGGCTATCGCTGCGAAAACCCGGACAACCTGATGGACCTGTACAAGCGTTCCCGTGGCGAAGGCTTCGGCGCCGAAGTGCAGCGTCGGATCATGGTCGGTGCCTACGCACTGTCCGCCGGCTACTACGATGCCTACTACCTCAAGGCGCAGAAAATCCGTCGTCTGGTGAAGAACGACTTCATGGCCGCCTTCAACGAGGTCGACATCATCCTTGGCCCGACCACGCCGAACCCGGCCTGGAAACTCGGCGCCAAGAGCAGCGACCCGGTCGCTGAGTACCTGGAAGACGTCTACACCATCACCGCCAACCTCGCTGGCCTGCCGGGCCTGTCCATGCCAGCCGGTTTCGTCGACGGCCTGCCGGTAGGCGTGCAGCTACTCGCGCCGTATTTCCAGGAAGGTCGCCTGCTCAATGTGGCTCACCAGTATCAGTTGAACACTGACTGGCACACCCGCACCCCAACCGGCTTCTGAGGAGAAACACATGCAATGGGAAGTCGTGATCGGGCTGGAGATTCATACCCAGCTCACCACCCGGTCGAAAATCTTTTCCGGTAGTTCCACCATCTTCGGTTCCGAACCCAACACCCAGGCCAGCCTGGTCGACCTGGGCATGCCCGGCGTGCTGCCGGTACTCAACGCCGAAGCCGTGCGCATGGCGGTGATGTTCGGCCTGGCGATTGACGCCGAGATTGGCCAGCACAACGTATTCGCCCGCAAGAACTACTTCTACCCGGACCTGCCCAAGGGCTACCAGATCAGCCAGATGGAGTTGCCGATTGTCGGCAAGGGCCACCTGGACATCGCCCTGGAAGACGGCACGGTCAAGCGCGTCGGCATCACCCGTGCGCACCTGGAAGAAGACGCCGGCAAGAGCCTGCACGAAGAATTCAACGGCGCCACCGGCATCGACCTGAACCGTGCCGGCACGCCGTTGCTGGAAATCGTCTCCGAACCGGACATGCGCAGCGCCAAGGAAGCCGTGGCCTACGTCAAGGCGATCCACGCGCTGGTGCGCTACCTGGGCATTTGCGACGGCAACATGGCCGAAGGCTCGCTGCGTTGCGACTGCAACGTGTCGATCCGACCCAAGGGCCAGGTTGAATTCGGCACCCGCTGCGAGATCAAGAACGTCAACTCGTTCCGTTTCATCGAGAAGGCGATCAACAGCGAGATCCAGCGCCAGATCGAACTGATCGAGGACGGCGGCAAGGTCATCCAGCAGACCCGACTGTACGACCCGAACAAGGACGAGACCCGTCCGATGCGCAGTAAAGAGGAAGCCAACGACTACCGTTACTTCCCCGACCCGGACCTGCTGCCGGTGGTGATCGAGGACTCGTTCCTCAATGACGTGCGTGCCACCTTGCCGGAACTGCCACCCCAGAAACGCGAGCGCTTCCAGGCGCAGTTCGGGCTGTCGAGCTATGACGCCAACGTCCTGGCCACCAGCCGCGAACAGGCCGATTACTTCGAAAAAGTCGTGAGCATCGGCGGCGACGCCAAGCTGGCGGCCAACTGGGTGATGGTCGAGTTGGGCAGTCTGCTGAACAAGCAGGGCCTGGAGATCGACCAGTCGCCGGTGTCGGCCGAGCAACTGGGCGGCATGCTGTTGCGGATCAAGGACAACACCATTTCCGGCAAGATCGCCAAAATGGTCTTCGAAGCCATGGCCAATGGTGAAGGCAGCGCCGATGAGATCATCGAGAAGCGCGGTTTGAAGCAAGTCACCGACAGCGGTGCGATCAGCGCCGTACTCGATGAAATGCTCGCGGCCAACGCCGAGCAAGTCGAGCAATACCGCGCGGCAGACGAAGCCAAGCGCGGCAAGATGTTCGGTTTCTTCGTCGGCCAGGCCATGAAAGCCTCCAAGGGCAAGGCCAACCCGCAGCAGGTCAACGAACTGCTTAAAAGCAAGCTCGAGGGCTGATGACCATGGGGCCAGTCTTGCTGTCTGGCTCAATTCCCTGTGGGAGCGAGCCTGTGGGAGCAAAGCTTGCTCGCGATGAAGACGCCTGGATCTGTCAGTGGACCGCGTTATCGTTCGTCGCGAGCAAGCTTTGCTCCCACAGGGTTTGCTCCAACATTTTGTTTTCGGAATCCTTTCCATGAAGCGTCTTCTCGGCGCCTGCGCCCTGTCCCTGCTGGCCGGTTGTGCCAGCCAGAGTGGGACGGTCGATCCACACGGCTATGACCAGACCGGTGTCGCCTCTTATTACGGTGCCAGGCACCATGGCAAGCGCACCGCCAGCGGCGAGCGCTTCAACCAGCATGGCCTGACCGCCGCCCATCGCCAGCTGCCGTTCGGCACGCGGGTGAAAGTCACCAACCTGAAAAACAACGACAGTGTCGTGGTCCGCATCAACGACCGTGGCCCCTACACTCGTGGCCGCCTGATCGATGTATCCCGCGCTGCGGCCGAACAACTGGGCATGTTGCGCAGCGGCACCGCACGGGTGCGCGTGCAAGCCCTCGACGATTGATAGACGGAGCCCGGTCATTTCCCTACTCAATGCCATCCCGCTGCTGAGCCTGATCGAACTGTTCGGTGGCCTGCTGTTGCTGATCGTCGGTGCCGAGCTGCTGGTGCGCGCCGCCGTGGGCCTGGCGGCGCGTCTGCAGGTGCGACCGCTGATCATCGGCTTGAGCGTGGTCGCCTTTGGCAGCAGCGCCCCGCAAATGGCCGTCAGCCTGCAAGCCACTCTGGCGCAGAACGCCGACATCGCCGTGGGCAGCGTGATCGGCAGCAGCATCTTCAACATCCTCGTCACTCTCGGATTGTCGGCCCTGATCATTCCGCTGCGCGTCTCGCGTCAACTGGTGCGCCTGGACATCCCGCTGATGATCGGCGCCAGCCTGCTGGTGTTCGTACTGGCCTGGAACGAGGAACTGACGCAACTGGACGGCGTGCTGCTGTTGATGGCCCTGGCGGCGTACCTGGGCCTGTTGCTGCGCCAGTCGCGGCATTCGGGACGACCGCACGGGATGGGCGTGGACGTGGCACAAGTGTCATGGCCCAAGAGCCTGTCGATGATGGTCGTGGGCCTGGCGATGCTGATTTTCGCCGGGCACTTGCTGTTGGGCGCGGCGGTGGAAGTGGCGACGGACCTGGGGCTGTCGGAACGCATCATCGGCCTGACCATCGTCGCCGTCAGCACCTCGCTGCCGGAACTCGCCACCTCGCTGATCGCCGCCCTGCGGGGCCAGCGAGACATTGCCGTGGGCAACGTGATCGGCAGCAACCTGTTCAACCTGCTGGGCGTGCTGGGCGTGACAGCCCTCGCCGCGCCCTCGCCGCTCTCGGTGTCCCCCAATGCTCTGGATTTCGACCTGCCAGTGATGCTCGGCGTGGCGGTGCTGTGCCTGCCGGTGTTTTATTCCGGCTACCGCGTCACCCGCGCCGAAGGCCTGCTGTTTTTGGGCTTGTACCTGGCCTATGGGCTGCATGTGGTCTCGTTCACCACCGGCATGCCCCTGGCCGGGCAACTGGAACGCCTGATGCTGTTCTATGTGCTGCCGGCCTTGCTCGCGTTTTTGCTGTTCACCTCCTTGCGCGCCTGGCGCCGTCAACACCACAAGAGGGATTTGCCATGACCGACACTCCAAAGACCGGCCTGGACATGCGTCGCCAGGTGATGGGCGACGCGTTCGTCGACCGTGCCCTGGGCAACGCCACCGAATTCACCCAGCCGTTGCAGGATTTCGTCAACGAACACGCCTGGGGCAGCGTCTGGAGCCGAGAAGGCCTGCCGCTCAAAACCCGCAGCCTGATCACCCTCGCCGCCCTCACCGCCCTCAAATGCCCGCAGGAATTGAAAGGCCACGTGCGCGGGGCCTTGAACAATGGCTGCACGGTAGAAGAGATTCGCGAGGCATTGCTGCATTGCGCGGTGTATGCCGGGGTGCCGGCGGCAATCGATGCATTCAGGGCGGCGCAGGAAGTGATCGATAGCTACCAGAAGCCTGAATAATTTTTCTTGTTTGAAAAGATCGCAGCCTTCGGCAGCTCCTACAGAAAATGCGCCCCTGTAGATACCGTCTTAAATCTCACCGGGCAAGCGCAAGTTTTGGGTCATATGGCAGACCTGACTTGAGCACTCCGTAAACGAAGTGCAGCAGTTTGCGCATCGCTGCGCAGATGATCTGCTTGGGGGCCTTGCCGTTGGCCTCCAAGCGTTCTTTCATCGCCATGATCGCGTTATTGTGTTTCAGCGCCACCATGCCAGGCATGTAAAGGCCTGCACGCAGCCGTGCTGAGCCGATTCTCGAAATTAGGGTGTGGCCCTTGAGCTTCCCTGATTCCTGCAACTTGGGGTTCAGCCCAGCAGCGGCGACAAGTTGGCGAGGATCGCTGTACTTGCGCAAGTCACCCAGCTCGGCCAGCAATCGCTCAAGCGTTTTCTGTCCGATGCCGTCGATGGTCACGATCAGATCCCGCATCTGGCGCATGTCCGGGTCGTCATCAATGTGCTTTTTGATCGCCTTATGCGTTTCTACGATCTCTTTTTCGATATGGCGCAGAACGGAGTTGATCGAGTCTTTGACCTTTTCGTCAGACACATCCAGACGATTACGCTCCATTTGCTCCATTTCCTGAAGGTCATCCAAACGGCGCACCATCGCTTTCAACTGGCGATATTTCAGTGGCTCAGGCGCCCAGGGCTGAAGCTTCTGATCTTTTTCTCGGGCGAAGTCAGCGATCAGCTTGGCGTCGCTTTTATCGGTCTTGATTCGGCGCAGTTCACTGTCCGCGTACGCTTTGGTCGTGGCCGGGTTCACTACGCAGACCCGGAAACCCTTGTTGTAGACGAACTCGGCAAGCTCCAGGTGGTAGACGCTGGTGGCTTCCATCACGATCAGGGCCGAACGCTCGACGTGTTTGTCCAGCCAGGTCTCAAACTCTTTGAAACCCTTCGGATCGTTGCCCAGCTTGGCCTTGGTTTTGTGCTTGCCATTGGGCAAATGTGTAGCAATATCAAAGGTGTTCTTTGCGATGTCGACGCCAACGAAACCTGACATGATCGTCTCTCCACTTGGTCCCTTTTGCGATCATCACTTCACTCTGTCCAACCTTGCGAATGCGAGCTCTAGCCTGAGGCGGGCCCAAGATACCGTTCGAACTGTATGAGTGAGTGTGGAGGGCTGGAGCACAATCTACGTCACAGGCAAAAAGCCTAAGGAGCTGCACGGCTTCCAAGTCCCTCCCTCGATGATCAGTCGAGAACTATCGCTCCTGACAGGGCGATAGTCGATATACAAGGAGCTGCCGAAGGCTGCGATC
>NZ_FOPO01000010.1:191412-317192 GCF_900113505.1 Pseudomonas sp. NFACC45 | reverse complement strand
AAGCACCCACACGAATTGCTTGATTCAGTTGTTAAAGAGCGGTGGGTTGAGCCTTTCGTCTCAACCGAGGCGCGCATTCTACAGCGCCCGGTGTATCTGTCAAGCGGTTATTTTAAGAAGTTTTCAAAGTTTCGCTTAAGAAACATCAACAACTTCAACCACTTGCGCTTCCGATCTCTCGTTAGCGGGAGGCGAATTCTACAGCGTTACTCGCTGCTGTCAACACCTCTTTTTGACCGCTTTCGATCGAGAAGATCGAATCGCTAATGGAGCCAGGAAAACCGCCCCACCAACTACTTCCCAAGCTTCGATGACCTGAAGCCCTGCCCCCTCGAAACTTACTTAACTCATTGAAACTCAAGGAGTTTTACGTTTCGACTGCGCCGGAAGTGGGGCGAATTATAGACGTCCAGAATTTGCCGTCAACCTTTAATTTCGTTTTTCCATCAATAAGTTGCGCGGCATTCGAAAAAGCCACCGCACCCCGCAAAAAGGCTCTTCTATATAGAAGAAAGCATCAGAGCACCCCAGCCTCTTTCAAGCCCGTCACCATCGCCGCATCCAACCCCAACACTCGCTGCAGAACATCCCGCGTGTGCTCTCCCAATAAAGGAGGCGCATTGCGATATTCCACCGGAGTCTCAGACAGCCGGATCGGACTGGCAACCTGCGGCACTTCACCCGCCAGTGCGTGAGGCAACGTCATCGCCAGCCCACGCGCCCGGACCTGGGGATCGGCAAACACCTGAGCCACATCGTTGATCGGCCCACAGGGCACTCCAGCCTGCTCCAACTGAGCGACCCATTCGGCAGTGGTCTTGAACACCGTCGCCTGGCGAATCAAAGGTATCAATACTGTACGGTTCGCCACCCGCAATTTGTTTGTCGCAAAGCGAGGGTCATCAGCCCACTGCGACTGACCCGCGACCTCGGCAAACTTTCGGAACTGGCTGTCATTGCCCACCGTAAGGATGAAGTCACCGTCAGCCGTAGGAAAATCCTGATAAGGCACTATGTTCGGATGAGCGTTGCCCAACCGCTTCGGCGCGTTGCCCGTGGTCAGGTAATTCATCGCCTGGTTCGCCAGGCAAGCCACTTGAACGTCCAGCAAGGCCATGTCGATATGCTGCCCGCCGCCGGCATGATCGCGATGAGCCAGCGCAGCCAGGATGGCGACGGTCGAATAGACACCGGTCAGGATATCCGTCAGTGCCACCCCTACCTTCACCGGGCCCGCCCCCGCATCACCTTCAGGCCGGCCGGTGAGACTCATCAAGCCCCCCAACCCCTGGATCATGAAGTCATATCCGGCGCGCTTGGCGTAAGGACCGGTTTGACCAAACCCAGTAATCGAGCAATAGATCAGTTGCGGGTTGATCGCCTTCAGCGAGTCGTAGTCCAGGCCATAGGCCGCCAGCCCACCGACCTTGAAGTTCTCAATCAGAATGTCGGACTTTGCCGCCAACTCCCGCACCAACCTTTGCCCCTCGGGGTGCGTGAAATCGATGGTCACCGATTGCTTGTTGCGATTGGCCGACAAGTAATAAGCCGCCTCGGTCGTGTTCTCGCCAGACGCATCCTTCAGAAACGGCGGCCCCCAGGCGCGCGTATCGTCACCACCACCCGGCCGCTCGACCTTGATGACCTCAGCCCCCAGGTCCGCCAGGATCTGACCAGCCCACGGCCCGGCCAGCACCCTCGATAAATCCAGTACCCGCAGATGCGAAAGCGCGCCCATGCCGTCCCCCTATTAATAGAACGCCTGGATACCGGTTTGCGCACGCCCCAGGATCAGTGCATGAACGTCATGAGTACCTTCGTAAGTGTTCACCACTTCCAGGTTGACGAGATGGCGAGCGATGCCGAACTCATCGGAGATGCCATTGCCGCCCAGCATGTCCCGCGCCATGCGAGCAATATCCAGGGATTTGCCACAGGAGTTACGCTTCATGATGGAGGTGATTTCAACAGCGGCCGTACCCTCATCCTTCATACGCCCCAGACGCAGGCATCCTTGCAGGGCCAGGGTGATTTCAGTCTGCATATCGGCCAGCTTTTTCTGGATCAACTGAGTAGCCGCCAAAGGACGACCAAACTGCTGTCGATCCAGGGTGTACTGGCGTGCGGTGTGCCAGCAGAATTCGGCGGCACCCAAGGCTCCCCAGGAGATGCCATAGCGAGCCGAGTTCAGACAGGTGAAAGGCCCTTTCAGCCCACGCACATCCGGAAAGATGTTTTCTTCTGGAACGAAGACGTTATCCATGACGATCTCGCCAGTGATCGAAGCGCGCAGACCGACCTTGCCGTGAATCGCCGGCGCACTCAGGCCCTTCCAGCCTTTCTCCAGAACAAAGCCGCGGATGTCACCGGCGTCATCCTTACCCCAGACAACAAATACATCGGCAATCGGGCTGTTGGTGATCCACATCTTGCTACCCGTCAGGCTGTAGCCGCCTTCCACTTTGCGCGCACGGGTAATCATCGCTCCCGGGTCGGAACCGTGGTTCGGCTCTGTCAGACCAAAGCAACCGATCCACTCGCCGGAGGCCAGCTTCGGCAGGTACTTCTGCTTTTGAGCTTCGGTGCCGAACTCATTGATCGGCACCATGACCAGCGAGGACTGCACGCTCATCATTGAGCGATAACCTGAATCAACGCGCTCCACTTCACGAGCGATCAAACCATAGCTGACGTAGTTCAAGCCGCTGCCGCCGTACTGTTCAGGAATGGTTGCCCCCAACAAGCCGACCTCGCCCATCTCACGGAAAATGGCCGGGTCGGTTTTTTCATGACGGAACGCTTCCAACACACGCGGCGCGAGCTTTTGTTGGGCGAACTGCTCGGCAGTGTCGCGAATCATGCGTTCTTCTTCGGTGAGTTGCTGGTCTAACAACAATGGATCAATCCAGTTGAAACTCGCTTTACCGGCCATGAAAGAGTCCTCGCCAATCAGATTAAAAATCGTGGATTGATCCTAGGCGCGCTTTCCTATCAGAGCAAACGAGGATTACGCACGCTCTTGTGCTAATTTCTCACTCCGTAAGTGCAAATAACCCTGTTTTCAACGCTGACGTGTGAGGTTGACGTACATGCGCAGAAAAATCCCCAGCACCGTCGCCTTGGTCAGTTTCGAGGCCGCCGCACGCCATGAGAGTTTTACCAAGGCCGCACAGGAGCTTTCCCTCACACAGGGTGCCATTTGCCGACAGATCTCCAGCCTGGAGGACTTCCTCGGTGTGGAGCTGTTCCGACGCTCACGACGGGGAGTCAAACTGACAGAGGCCGGACTTTCCTACAGCCGCCGAGTTGCGACTCAACTGGACGCCGTGGAGCGCGATACTCTTTCAGTAATGGGGCATACCGGCGCCAACGTGATAGAGCTGGCAGTGGTTCCGACGTTTGGTACTCAATGGCTGCTACCGCGCCTCAAGGACTTCCAACAACAGCACCCAGAAGTGACGGTCAATCTGAACAATCGCACTCGGCCGTTTCTCTTTGCGGATACGGATTTTGACGCCGCTATCTATTTCGGCGATGCGGACTGGTCCGGCACCGAATCCCACAAGCTGATGGGAGAAAACCCGATGCCCGTGTGCAGCCCCACCTTACTGGATCACCGGGACAGCCTGACACCGCAAGCCATCGCCGAACTGCCCTTACTTCAACAAACCACCCGCCCGTATGCGTGGCGCCAATGGTTCAACTCCCAAAACCTCAATATCGCGCGAGACCTGACAGGCCCGCGTTATGAACTATTCTCCATGCTTGCCCAAGCGGCCATGCATGACATGGGAATCGCCTTGATTCCACCTTTTTTGATCCAGCGCGAGCTGGCCGAGAAACGACTGGTGATTGCCAATCGAAATGCCTTGTCGAGCATCAAGGCCTACTACCTGATGATCCCCGAAAGAAAGGTGGAATCAGCCTCTCTGAGGGCTTTTCGCGATTGGCTCGTCAAGCAGGCGGGCAGCTATAGCCTTGATTAACATGGAAAAACCCTATATCCGACTCCGGTAGTAAGCTAATCAAAAGCGCTACAGATATAAATTTATGTCGCATACAGTCAATCTGTTACGAAATCAGTACAGTAGTCTCATAACCGTTCAAAAACGTGGCTTTGAGCCACGTTACGCAGCTCATTAGGGTTCATTCACGTCGCCAATGGAAAAATCGTCAAATGTGGCCTGAAACCCTGAAAAGCCCAGCCTACCGGGGATATATGCCGATAGTTGCGACATTCGGTCACAGGGTGACTTGTAGTTAATTTTCCGTCACCCGTCATAATCCCTTGAAGGGCTGAATTTTCGCCTGCAAAATGCCGCGCCCCGCCTGATTCGGCGGGATCGTGCTGATCGGCCGCCCCAGCCGCACCATCCGAAGTGCCTGGGTTTACTCAATAAGATCACGCAGGAGATTTGACGTGCACATTGGTGTTCCTCTCGAAACCCAGACGGGTGAAACGCGGGTTGCTGCAACCCCGGAAACCATCAAGAAGCTGATCGGCCAAGGCCATAAGGTCACTGTTCAAAGCGGCGCCGGTATCAAGGCCAGCGTTATCGACAGTGCCTATGAAGCAGCGGGCGCCACCATTGGCAGCGCCAGTGATGCTTTCGGGGCCGAGCTGATTCTCAAGGTGGTCGCCCCCAGCGACAGCGAGCTGACGCTGATCAAGAGCGGCACCGTTCTGGTGGGCATGCTCAATCCGTTCAACAACGAAACCATCGCCAAGCTGGCCGAGCGCGGCATTACCGCTTTCGCCCTTGAGGCTGCGCCACGTACCTCCCGCGCCCAGAGCCTGGATGTGCTGTCGTCTCAGGCGAACATTGCCGGCTACAAGGCCGTGCTGCTGGCTGCCCACTACTACCCGCGCTTCATGCCGATGCTGATGACCGCCGCGGGTACCGTGAAAGCGGCGCGGGTGCTGATTCTTGGCGCCGGCGTGGCCGGATTGCAGGCGATTGCCACGGCCAAGCGCCTGGGCGCCGTGATCGAGGCGTCGGATGTGCGGCCGGCGGTGAAGGAGCAAATTGAGTCCCTCGGCGCCAAGTTCGTCGACGTCCCCTACGAAACCGACGAAGAGCGTGAATGCGCCGTCGGTGTCGGGGGTTATGCCCGGCCCATGCCTGCCAGTTGGATGCAGCGCCAGGCTCAGGCCGTGCACGAACGCGCCAAACAGGCTGACATCGTGATCACCACGGCACTGATCCCGGGCCGCAAGGCACCGACGCTGTTGAGCGCCGAAACCGTCGCACAGATGAAACCCGGCTCGGTGGTCATTGACCTCGCGGCAGCCCAGGGCGGTAACTGCCCGCTGACCGTGGCCGATCAGGTGGTGATCGAAAATGGCGTGACCATTTGCGGCCCGACCAATCTGGCCGGCGAAGTCGCGGCCGACGCTTCGGCGCTGTACGCCCGTAACCTGCTGGACTTCCTGAAGCTGGTCTTCACCAAGGAAGGTCAGTTCGACGTGAACCTGGAAGACGACATCGTCGCCGCGTGCCTGATGTGCCGCGACGGCCAGGTCATCCGTAAAAACGCCTAAGCAGGGATTCAGACAATGGAAGAGCTTATCTCCCCCGGTATCTACAACCTGATCATCTTTGTGCTGGCGATTTATGTCGGTTACCACGTGGTCTGGAACGTAACGCCGGCGCTGCACACACCGCTGATGGCGGTGACCAATGCCATTTCGGCGATCGTGATCGTCGGCGCCATGCTTGCCGCCGCACTGACCGTGACCCCGCTGGGCAAGACCATGGGCACCCTCGCCGTGGCCCTGGCCGCGGTGAACGTGTTCGGCGGCTTCCTGGTGACGCGCCGCATGCTTGAGATGTTCAAGAAAAAAGCCCCGAAAGCCGTAAAAGAAGAGGCGCCTAAGTAATGAGCATGAACCTGGTAACGACGCTCTATCTGATCGCGTCTGTCTGCTTCATACAGGCCCTCAAAGGCCTGTCGCACCCCACCACGTCCCGCCGGGGAAACCTGTTCGGCATGCTCGGCATGGCGCTGGCGGTGCTCACCACCGTGGGCCTCATTTACAAGCTCGGTGCTGAGCTGGCGACTGCCGGCATCGGCTACGTCATCGTTGGCCTGCTGGTCGGCGGCACCGCCGGTTCGATCATGGCCAAGCGCGTCGAGATGACCAAGATGCCCGAACTGGTGGCGTTCATGCACAGCATGATCGGCCTGGCTGCGGTGTTTATCGCTATTGCCGCCGTGGTCGAGCCGCAGTCCCTGGGCATCGTCAAGCAACTGGGGGATTCAATTCCGGCCGGTAACCGTCTGGAGCTGTTCCTTGGCGCCGCCATTGGTGCAATCACCTTCTCCGGTTCGGTGATCGCCTTCGGCAAGCTCTCAGGCAAGTACAAGTTCCGCCTGTTCCAGGGCGCACCGGTACAGTTTGGCGGTCAACACAAGCTCAACCTGATTCTGGGTCTGGCAACGCTGGGCCTGGGCCTGACCTTCATGTTCACCGGCAACCTCGGCGCGTTCGCCTTGATGCTGGCCCTGGCCTTTGTCCTGGGCGTGCTGATCATCATCCCGATCGGCGGCGCGGACATGCCGGTGGTGGTCTCGATGCTCAACAGTTATTCCGGTTGGGCCGCAGCGGGTATCGGCTTCTCGCTGAACAACTCGATGCTGATCATTGCCGGCTCGCTGGTGGGTTCGAGCGGTGCGATCCTGTCGTACATCATGTGCAAGGCGATGAACCGTTCATTCTTCAACGTATTGCTCGGCGGTTTCGGCAACACAGCAGACGCCGCAGGCCCGGCAGGCTCCAAAGAAGCCCGGCCGGTGAAATCCGGTTCGGCGGACGACGCCACCTTCCTGCTGACCAACGCCGATACCGTGATCATCGTCCCGGGTTATGGCCTGGCGGTGGCACGGGCGCAGCACGCATTGAAAGAACTGACCGAGAAGCTGACCCACCATGGCGTGACCGTGAAATACGCGATCCACCCAGTGGCCGGTCGCATGCCCGGACACATGAACGTGCTGCTGGCCGAGGCTGAAGTGCCTTACGACCAGGTGTTCGAAATGGAGGACATCAACTCCGAATTCGGCCAGGCCGACGTGGTGCTGGTGCTCGGTGCCAACGACGTGGTCAACCCGGCAGCGAAGAACGATCCGAAGTCGCCGATTGCCGGCATGCCGATTCTCGAAGCGTTCAAAGCCAAGACCATCATCGTCAACAAGCGCTCGATGGCCAGCGGCTATGCCGGCCTGGACAACGAGCTGTTCTACCTCGACAAGACCATGATGGTGTTCGGTGACGCCAAGAAGGTCATCGAAGACATGGTCAAAGCGGTGGAATAACGCTCACTGCTTCGCCACTAACGCCCCGACTTGTCGGGGCGTTTTGATTTGTATCAAGGCCCAACGTTACCGATCCAGTAATAATGTTTTGCCTGAAACGCCCGTAATAGACGCCTTAAATGCGACTTTTGTAGCGGGACGGACACGGCGCGAATTCAATAGACTGCGCACCTTGCTTCCAGCCCGAGATAACCACCCATGTACCGTGACCGCATCCGCCTGCCTTCGTTGTTGAACAAAGTTGTGAGCGCTGCCGAAGCAGCCCTGTTGATTCAGGACGGCATGACCGTCGGCATGAGCGGCTTTACCCGCGCCGGAGAAGCGAAAGCAGTGCCCCACGCCCTGGCTGAGCGCGCCAAGGTCACGCCGTTGAAAATCAGCCTGATGACGGGGGCGAGCTTGGGTAACGACCTCGACAAGGAACTCACCGAAGCCGGCGTACTGGCCCGGCGCATGCCATTCCAGGTCGACAGCACGTTGCGCAAGGCCATCAACGCTGGCGAGGTGATGTTCATCGACCAGCACCTGTCGGAAACCGTCGAACAACTGCGTAACGCCCAGCTCAAGTTGCCGGATATTGCCGTGATCGAAGCCGTGGCCATTACCGAGCAAGGCCATATCGTGCCAACCACTTCGGTGGGCAACTCGGCCAGCTTCGCTATTTTTGCCAGGCAGGTCATTGTTGAAATCAACATGGCCCACAACCCTGATCTGGAAGGGTTGCATGACATCTATATCCCGACCTATCGCCCGACGCGCACACCGATTCCCTTGGTGAAGGTCGACGACCGTATCGGCAGCACCGCCATCCCCATACCGCCGGAAAAAATCGCTGCCATTGTCATCACCAACCAGCCGGATTCGCCTTCGACTGTCATGCCGCCGGACAGTGATACCCAGGCCATTGCCGATCATTTGATCGGCTTCTTCAAACAGGAAGTCGCCGCCGGGCGCATGACCAACAAACTCGGTCCGTTGCAGGCCGGTATCGGCAACATTGCCAATGCCGTGATGTGCGGCCTGATCGACTCACCGTTCGAAGACTTGACCATGTATTCCGAAGTCCTGCAGGACTCCACATTCGACCTGATCGACGCCGGCAAACTGAGCTTCGCCTCTGGCAGCTCCATTACGCTGTCGGGCCGGCGCAATGCCGACGTATTCGGCAATCTGGAGAAGTACAAGGACAAGCTGGTCCTGCGTCCCCAGGAGATCTCCAACCACCCCGAAGTTGTACGCCGCCTGGGCATCATCGCCATCAATACGGCGCTGGAGTTCGACCTCTACGGCAATGTCAATTCCACCCATGTCTGCGGCACGCGGATGATGAATGGGATTGGTGGCTCGGGGGACTTTGCCCGGAATGCGCATCTGGCGATTTTCGTCACCAAGTCGATCGCCAAGGGCGGCGCAATTTCCAGTGTCGTGCCGATGGTCAGCCATGTGGACCATACCGAGCACGATGTTGACATCCTGGTGACCGAGATCGGCCTGGCCGACCTGCGTGGCCTGGCGCCAAGGGAGCGGGCGCGTGTGGTCATCGACAACTGCGTGCATCCGTCCTATCGCCAGGCATTGAACGAGTATTTTGAAGCGGCGTGCGCCTTGGGCGGACATACACCACACATCCTGCGCGATGCACTGAGTTGGCACCTGAATCTGGAAGAGACCGGGCAGATGCTGGCGGTTTAATACAGCTGGATCACTTTGGTAGCCAATACAGTTTTCATTGGCCATCGCTCTCAACCCACAAACCACAAAAACTGTACTACTGTACCTGTGATTTCCTACAGCAAACTCCCACGCAACTCTGCTTTCATGGCAAAAATGCACAATAATAGTGCGCACAGGTACAGTTGCCTCGATATTGACCAGTACACCACCGTTTAACAGTTAACTGGTCTCTCACATTACAGGTGAACTGTATCTAGAGAGACTGGCCAAACAAGAGGATCATGGGTACCAGTTAAACCACTACCTAATCCCGCCATAAGCGGAAGGATGTCAACCATGGAACGTACACTCAGTTCCGAGCTGTTTTTCGAAGACAAAGCTGAAAAAAACCAGGCTTCCCTGCCTCTTCGCGTTATCGCTAACCTGATGTTGTGGCAGCGCCGCATCGCCAGCCGCCACCAACTGGCCCGTCTGGATGCACGCCTGCTGGCTGACGCCGGTATCAGCGAAGCACAACGCTACGAAGAGCTGAGCAAGCCGTTCTGGCGCTAACTCAGCGTCGCTGGCCCTGACCCACCGGGTCCACCGCCAGCACCGAATTGAACAAACAAGACCTGTCGCGGGAAACCGCGACGGGTCTTGTCGTTTCAGAGGCCTGGTTTTGACAAAAATGATGAACCTGCACAGTTAACAAGAAATTCGATAGCTACCAGTACAGTTTTATCGAGCTGTTGTAGAAGCGTGGAAATAGCCAATGGCCAAGCTGTCATCCACCTCGTTCTGACCTAATATCGAAACGAACGTGGCGAAGCGGGTCGAGCATGCGTCTTCTCTTCCAGCTACACGCACCGGCACCACTTCATTATTCAAGGAGTTTCATCATGATCCGTCTTCGTCTGCTCAGCGCCGCCGCCCTGCTGGCCGTAGCCGCCCACTCCAATGCCAGTAGTTTTATCGTCACCACCGACTCCCTCGTGGGTGCGCTCAAGGCCACATCCGACGCAACATCCGACATCACTTCGTCGTTTCGCGACGACAAAATTGTCCTGGCCGCTCGTGACGATGCTGCCAGTTTCGTCGCCAGTAACGGCGCCATCCGCGGTGTGAAGCTGGAAAGCGCTCTGGATTACATCCGTCAGCAGGCGCCGCAGTTGAACGCCTCCGACACGCAGCTGGCCCAAGCCATCCTGGTGATCTGATTCCAGACATGAAACATCGGGACGCCAATGGTGTTCCGATGTTTCAGCGCTGGCTCTGGCGCAGTGGTTTGCGCTAGCCTTCGGACTCACCATCAACAGTCGAGTCCCATGCGTTTCTACTCAGATCTGTCCCTCGCTTTTTTCTTCAGCGCTTTATGCTGGTCCGTTCCGGCCCATGCTTTCGATGTCTCCACCCAGCAAGTCGTGATCAGCGGCTATGCCACGAGCATGGTGACCTCCGCGCCCTTCGACCATAAACTGATCGCCGCCGCCCACGATGACGCTGCGGCATTCGTTGCCAGCGATGGTCAGTTGAGAGGTGCACAACTGGAGTCGGCCCTGGATTATCTGCACCGGACCCAACCAAAACTTCACGTCAGCGACCTTGAACTGGCACAGGCAATTCTCGTCCAATAGTTATCTTTATTCTTCGGAGTCGTTCCATGCGTAGCCCGCTGATTGCTGCCACCCTAGGCCTGCTGGTGTTGGCCGATGTGGCCCAGGCACAAACCCTGGTAGCCACCAGTAACATCGTCGTTCGCGCCTCCCAGCGCACGATCGATTTCACCTCCGACACCACCACATCCATCCGTGACTCGAAAATCGTTCGTGAAGCCCATGACGATGCGGCCAGTTTCGTCGCCAGTAACGGGGAAATTCGTGGCGCTCACCTCGAGGCCGCCTTCGACACCTTGCGCACCCGCGTACCGGAAGCCCGCGACGCCAGTGACCAGGTTCTCGCCGAAGCCATCCTCGCATTGTGAGGCCGTTCGCCGTCTGGCTGACGGCCGGGGTCGTGCTGCTCTTGAGCAGCACCGCCCAGGCCGGCCTGCAACTGCACCTTAACGACGAAGGACTGACCCCGGCGCAACAGCAGGCCAGCCAGGCGCTGCTCGATGAAGCGATGCAGGCTCTGCCGCCGCGATTCATCGAACAGCTGGACCGACGCATTAATGTGGGCTGGACCGACCGGATGCCCGCCAACGCCTATGGCCAGGCCTCGCTGGTGTCGCAGTTGGACCTCAATCGCAACCTGCTCGACAGCCTCACCGACGGCAGTGCCGCCACGCAAAAGACCCATCGCCCCCACGGCACCGTGCGGCGGGAAATGCTCGCCACGGTCCTGCATGAACTGACCCACATTTATGATCGCTCGCGTTTATGGCCGAACGCCGAACGCGCGCTGATCCAACGTTGCACCCGACGCACCAACAGCGCCGGGCTGATCGGCCTTCCCGATGAATGCCGGGGCCAGAACGACCGCCGCTTCACCCTCAGCGATGATCCCCGCTTGCTGGACCTCGCCGGCTGGCCGCAATACGTCGGTCGTCGTGGCGAACGGGAACAGCATAATCGCCAGGTCGCCCGCAGCCCGGACATCTACGAAACGAGCAGCCCCAAGGAGTTCGTCGCGGTCAACATGGAGTACTTTCTCCTGGACCCAAGCTACGCCTGCCGACGGCCAGCACTGTATCGTTATTATCAGGAACACTTTGGCTGGGCCCCCCCCGCCAAGAATACCTGCGCCCCGTCATTCGCTTTCCTCAACGCAGGCAACGACTTTGCCAAGACGCCACTGGGCAAGGTTGATCCAGAGCGGGTCTACGCCATCGATTATCTCTTGGCCGAAGCCAACCAGAACTGGGTCAGCCGCTGGGGCCACAGCATGCTGCGACTGGTGATCTGCGCGCCGGACCGCCCCCGTGGGCCGGATTGCCGGCTGGATCTGGATCAACACCTGGTGCTGTCATACCGCGCCTTCGTTGGGGATGTGCAGTTGTCGAGCTGGGACGGCCTGGTGGGCAAATACCCGTCTCGCCTGTTCGTACTGCCGCTGGCCCAGGTCATCGATGAATACACCAAGACCGAACTGCGCAGCCTGGCCTCGGTGCCGCTGACCCTGACACGGTCCGAGATCGAGGAAACGGTCGAACACGCCGCCGAAATGCACTGGAGCTATGACGGCAACTATTACTTCCTGTCCAACAACTGCGCGGTGGAAAGCCTGAAATTGCTGCGCAGCGGCAGCAACAATGCGCAGCTCAAGGGGCTGGACAGCATCATGCCCAATGGCTTGCTGGAAGTGCTCAAGGGACGCGGCCTGGCGGATACCAGCGTGCTCAACGATCCCAAGGAGGCCTTGCGCCTGGGTTACCGCTTCGACTCATTCAGGGAGCGGTATCAGGCCATGTTTGAGGTGCTGAAGAAACACTTGCCGATCAAGCAACAAAAAGTGGAAGACTGGCTGGCCCTGAGCGCCGCAGAACGCCGGCCATGGTTTGAACAGGCTGACCTGCGCACCAGCGCGGCGTTGCTACTGTTGGAACAGGCCAGTTATCGCCGGCAGTTGCTTCTGGCCCAGGATGAGGTCAAACAGCGTTACCTCGGTGCCCGGGAGTTGCAGAACGGCGGCATGGAAAGGGCCAACGCGACACTGCAGCAGATCCTCGCCAACAGCGGTTTCCTGAGCCGCCCCGCCGAGTTGCTGGGCAGCAGCGGTTACGGGTTGCCACAGCCCAGCGAATGGCAGCGACTGGAATCCGAAAGCAGCTTGCGTCAGAAACAGCTTCAAACACTGACAGGGGATTTGGATAAGGAAGTCAGGGCCTTGCTTGAGCCAAGCCGCGCGGCAGAAATCAGTGCCAATGAGGCTAACGTCAAAGAGATAGGCGAGCATTTGCGTAAGCTGCACAAGGCGGGTGGCGGGTTGGAGTTGCCGTGAACCAAAAAGGGGTTCAGAACCGAGTTCTGAACCCCTTTTTATTACTGATAGGCTCAATCAGGCAATCAGCTAATCCGCGCCTTACGCACCCCATCAGCCAATGCAGCACAAAGGCTCAACACCCCATCGATCGCCTGCTCCGGCGTCTGCGCGCTGGCGATATGGTCGATGAGGGCCGAGCCGACCACCACCCCGTCGGCTAACCGTGCGATGGCCGCGGCTTGCTCCGGCGTGCGAATGCCAAAGCCAATGCTGATCGGCAAATCGGTGTGACGACGCAGGCGCGTCACAGCTTCTTCCACATGTTCCAGCGTCGCGGCGCCGGCACCGGTCACGCCGGCCACCGAGACGTAATACACAAAGCCAGAACTGCCGTTGAGCACGGTCGGCAAACGCACGTCATCGGTGGTCGGCGTGGTCAGGCGAATAAAGTCCAGACCGGCGGCCTGGGCCGGCTCGCACAGCTCACTGTTGTGCTCGGGCGGCATGTCCACCACAATCAGGCCATCCACGCCAGAGTCCAGCGCTTCGCCAATGAAACGCTGCACGCCGTAGCGATGGATCGGATTGAAGTAGCCCATCAGCACCAGCGGCGTATCGCTATTGGCTTCACGAAACTCGCGAACCATCTGCAGGGTTTTCGCCAGATTCTGCTGTGCGCCCAAGGCGCGGATGTTCGCCAACTGGATCGCCGGGCCGTCGGCCATCGGGTCGGTGAACGGCATGCCCAGCTCAATCACGTCAGCACCAGCCGCCGGCAGGCCCTTGAGGATCGCCAGCGAAGTGTCGTAGTCCGGGTCGCCAGCGGTCACGAAAGTCACCAGGGCGGCGCGGTTCTGTTCCTTGAGTTCGGCAAAACGGGTTTGCAGGCGGCTCATCAGTGTTTCTCCTGCTGGGACTGTTCCATGTGGTGCATGACGGTTTGCATGTCTTTGTCGCCACGGCCGGACAGGTTGACCACCATCAGGTGATCCTTGGGCAGGTTCGGGGCACGCTTGAACACTTCAGCCAGGGCGTGGGCGCTTTCCAGGGCAGGAATGATTCCCTCCAGGCGACAGCACTTGTGAAAGGCTTCCAGGGCTTCGGCGTCAGTGACCGAGGTGTACTGGACACGGCCAATGTCATGCAACCAGGCGTGTTCCGGGCCAATCCCCGGGTAGTCGAGGCCGGCGGAAATCGAATGGGCATCGATGATCTGGCCGTCGTCGTCCTGCAACAGGAAAGTGCGGTTGCCGTGCAGTACACCCGGGACGCCGCCGTTCAGGCTGGCAGCATGCTTGCCGGTCTCGATACCGTAACCGGCGGCTTCGACGCCGATGATGTCCACGCTCTTGTCGTCCAGGAATGGGTGGAACAGCCCCATGGCATTGGAACCCCCGCCGATACAAGCGACCAGGCTGTCGGGCAAACGACCTTCCTGGGCTTGCAACTGATCGCGGGTTTCCTTGCCAATCACTGCCTGGAAGTCGCGGACCATGGCCGGGTACGGGTGCGGGCCGGCCACGGTGCCGATCAGGTAGAAGGTGCTGTCAACGTTGGTCACCCAGTCGCGCAGCGCCTCGTTCATCGCATCCTTGAGGGTACCGGTGCCGGCGACCACCGGGATGACTTGGGCACCGAGCAGCTTCATGCGGAACACGTTGGCCTGCTGGCGCTCGATGTCGGTGGTACCCATGTAGATCACGCAATCCAGACCGAAACGTGCGGCCACGGTGGCCGTGGCTACGCCGTGCATGCCGGCGCCGGTCTCGGCAATGATGCGTTTTTTGCCCATGCGCCGTGCCAGCAGGATCTGGCCGATGCAATTGTTGATCTTGTGCGCGCCAGTGTGGTTCAGCTCTTCGCGCTTGAGGTAGATCTTGGCGCCGCCGCAGTATTCGGTCAGGCGCTCAGCGAAATACAGCGGACTTGGACGTCCGACGTAGTCACGCTGGAAGTAGGCCAGTTCCTCAATGAACGAAGGATCTTCCTTCGCCGCTTCGTATTCGCGGGCCAGATCAAGGATCAGCGGCATGAGGGTTTCGGCCACATAACGACCGCCGAATGCACCGAACAGGCCGTTGGCGTCCGGGCCACTGCGCAGGTTGAAAGGGGTTGTAGGCTGGGTCATCGGGCGCTCCAGGCGAATGCGTAGAAAGACAATGAGGTCCACTCTACCCCTGACATCCCGCGCTGAAAACCGATAAGATCGCCACAACCTGTCAGGAAAACTCACAGATAAAATGAGCCATGATCTTCCTCCACTGAACGCCTTGCGCGCCTTCGAAGCCACTGCCCGCCTGAATAGCGTCAGCCAGGCGGCCGAACAGCTACACGTCACCCATGGTGCCGTTAGCCGACAGTTGAAGGTGCTGGAGGAACACCTGGGCGTCAGCCTGTTCAGCAAGGACGGCCGCGGCCTGAAACTCACAGATGCGGGCATGCGCCTGCGCGATGTCAGTGCGGATGCTTTCGAACGGCTCCGCAGCGTTTGCGCAGAGCTGACCCAAAGCACGGCGGATGCTCCGTTCGTCTTGGGCTGCTCGGGAAGTCTGCTGGCGCGGTGGTTTATTCCCCGCTTGGGGCGGCTCAATGCCGACCTGCCGGATCTACGCCTGCACCTGTCCGCCGGTGAAGGCGACCTGGACCCCAGGCGACCGGGGCTTGACGCGTTGCTGGTGTTCGCAGAACCGCCGTGGCCGGTAGACATGCAGGTCTATGAACTGGCCAGCGAGCGGATCGGCCCGGTCATGAGCCCTCATTACGCCGGTTTCGCCCGCCTGCAAAACGCCCCGCCGAGCGCAATTCTCGACGAGGCGCTGCTGCATACCACCTCTCGTCCCCAGGCGTGGCCCACTTGGGCACGGCAAAACGCCCTTGAACCCAATAAGCTGAAATTCGGGCAGGGTTTCGAGCATTTGTATTACTTGCTGGAGGCCGCTGTTGCGGGGCTAGGCGTGGCCATCGCCCCCCAACCGCTGGTCGCCGAGGATGTGCGCGCCGGTCGCCTGGTCGCGCCGTGGGGCTTCGACGAAACCCCGGCGCGACTGGCGTTGTGGCTACCCAAGCGGGCCGCGGACGGGCGCGCTCGGCAATTGGCGCAATGGCTCAGGCATGAGCTGAACCCGGCGACTCAGTCGCCGCGCTTGCACAGCAAATAAGCCGCCAACAAACCCAGCGCCCCGACCGCAACGCCAGCGGTGGTCCAGGGATGCTCCTGAGCGTAATCACGGGTGGCGATTCCGGTTTCACGGGTTTTCACCTTGACCTCTTCATACGCATCGCTCAGCAGATGCCGGGAATGCTTCAGCGCGTTTTCGGCGTTTGCCTTCAGCGACTTGAGGGTCTTACGCGACTCGTCCGAAGCGTCGTCCTTCAGGCTTTCCAACGACTTGAGCAGACTCTCGATCTCCGCTTCCATGCTTTGCAACGAGGCTTTACGTAACGAATTGCTGGCCATGGTGGCTCTCTCCTGCAGTGGTTGAGTGGCGTGTGTGAATTGGGACTCCAGCCGTTTCTGAAAGTGCAGTAAATCTGAACTTTCACCCGGTAAAAGGCGACACACGTAAGGCGAAAATTCGCTGCTAGGCTGTTAAAGACAACCAAGGAGAACGTCATGAGTGATCATCACACGTATAAAAAGGTCGAGCTGGTCGGCTCCTCCCCTACCAGCATCGAAGACGCCATCAACAATGCTCTGGCCGAAGCCAGCAAAAGCCTCAAGCACTTGGAGTGGTTCGAAGTCACGGAAACCCGTGGACACATCGAAAATGGCCGGGCCGCGCACTTTCAGGTGACCATTAAAGTCGGCTTCCGCATTGCCAATAGCTGAGGGGCTGTGAACTTGCACGCTGGCGGAGTGCCATAGGGAATGGCGATGCGCTATCTGGCAAGCGCGTCATGTCTGTTCGATCCCTGCCCTATTGATCCGACCAAGGAGTGCGAGCGATGAAAAATTTGATGTTGGCCCTGGGTTTGCTGAGCCTTGCGGGTACTGCGTTTGCCGACGGCAAGCCATGCGAGGAGCTGAAAAGCGAGATCGCAGCGAAAATCGATGCCAACGGCGCATCGGGTTACACGCTGGAAATTGTCGACAAAGGTACGGCTACTGACGCAGACGTTGTCGGCTCCTGCGAAGGTGGCACGAAGGAAATCGTCTACAAGAAGGGCTGATACTTCAGGAACGTCAAAGCCGACGCATGCGTCGGCTTTTTTATGCGCATGATCAGCCTTTCATGACCTGCGCCAGCAACTCATACGAGTGCAGGCGATCAGCATGCTCATACAGGTCGCTGGTGAAGATCAGCTCATCGGCCTGGGTTTGCTCGATCAGCACTTCAAGCTTGGCCCTGATTTTCTGCGGACCGCCGACCATGGCCAAGCCCAGGAAATCGCCGACCGCCTCTTTCTCATGGGGCAACCAGAGACCGTTCATGGTTTCCACCGGCGGACGCTGGACCAGGCTCTGGCCACGCATCAGCGCCAGGATTCGCTGATACACCGAGGTCGCCAGGTAATCGGCCTGCTCATCCGTGTCGGCTGCTACCAAGGGCACGCCGAGCATCACGTAAGGCTTGTCGAGTACCGCCGACGGCTTGAAGTGATTGCGATAAATACGGATTGCCTCGTGCATGTAGCGCGGTGCGAAATGGGAAGCGAAGGCGTAGGGCAAACCGCGCTCGCCGGCCAGTTGCGCACTGAACAGGCTCGAGCCCAGCAGCCAGACCGGCACATTGGTCCCAGTGCCGGGCATGGCGATGATGCGTTGATCCGGGGTACGTGGACCGAGGTAGCGCATCAGTTCGGCCACGTCTTCAGGGAAATCGTCCGCACTGCCGGAACGTTCACGACGCAGCGCCCGGGCGGTCATCTGATCGGAACCGGGTGCGCGCCCGAGGCCTAGATCGATTCGACCGGGGTAAAGACTTTCCAAGGTGCCGAACTGTTCGGCGATGATCAACGGCGCATGGTTGGGCAGCATCACCCCGCCGGAGCCGACCCGAATGGTCGAAGTGCCCCCCGCCAGATAGCCCAGCAGTACCGCGGTCGCGGAGCTGGCGATGCCATCCATGTTGTGGTGCTCGGCTACCCAGAAGCGGGTGTAGCCGTATTGTTCCACGTGTTGCGCCAGGTTCAGCGAGTTGCGCAAAGACTGGGCAGCGTTGCCATCAGCGCGCACAGGCACGAGGTCGAGGGTTGAGAACTTCACTTCGGACAGCTGTTTCATGGGCCGGCATCTCCAACGGCATGAGAGGCTTTTCCTACGGGCAAAAGCCTGCCGTTTCTATAGGTGTGTTCCATGCAATGTGGGCATATACCCGAGTTTCAATAGCTACCACGAAATTTCCTACTAAATCGGTCGGCTAATCGACAGGATGAACTTTATCGGACGGTCTATCCTCACAACCCTGACAACGAAAAACACCCAGGCGCGAACCCTCGCGCCGGATATTGAGGAGGCAGACATGGCTATCATCAAGAAAGCATCGGCTCATTGGGAAGGTGACCTGAAAACCGGCATCGGCTCGATCTCCACGGAAACCGGCGTGCTGCGCGAAGCCCCCTATGGTTTCAAGGCACGTTTTGAAGGCGGCAAAGGCACCAACCCGGAAGAATTGATCGGCGCGGCCCATGCGGGCTGCTTCTCCATGGCGTTTTCGATGATCCTTGGCGATGCGGGGCTCAAGGCTGACAGTATCGATACCAACGCCGATGTGACCCTGGACCAGGTCGAGGGCGGTTTTGCGATTACGGCAGTGAAGCTGACGCTTAAAGCGAAGATCCCTGGCGCCAGCCAGGAGCAATTCGAAGAGCTGAGCAACAAGGCCAAGGAAGGTTGCCCGGTTTCCAAAGTGCTGAACGCCAAGATTACCCTGGACGCCACGCTGGTGAGCTGATGCGATACCCATCACAGCCTTCAACTGCGGCTGAAGGCTGTGATCTGTTTACCCTGCAGCAATTGTGGTCGAATGCACATCTGCAGTTTCAGCGCACAGGCAGTGCGCGCTGTCATGAGGAATTCGAGCATGAAACGATTCGCCCTGGCGGTCATCAGTTGCGCATTGGCCACGTCGGCCCTCGCGGCCCCCAAATCCTGTGAAGAACTGAAAGCGGAAATCGAAGCGAAGATCCAGGCGAACAACGTGCCTTCCTACACCTTGGAAATCGTGACCAATGACGAAGTGCATGATGAAAATATGGTCGTGGGCAGTTGCGAAAACGGCACCAAAAAGATCATCTACCAGAAGAACGACAGCTAAGCAGTCCTACGGAACGCAATTGACCTGCCGTTCTTCGGCCACGATTTCGCGCTTGGCGTTATAGAGTCGGGCGCTGGGAGTAAACGCCAGATTGCGAGCTTCCAGGCGGTAACGCTGGCCCGCCTCGAAATGGTCGTAACGCACGAGCATGTAGCACAGCCGCTCCTGCGGCTCGGCCTGCATAGACAGCCCACCACCGCCAGGCACCTCGAAGTCGAAACGCACTTTCAGTTCATGGCTGCCCGGAGAAACCTGGAAGAAACGTCCGTCCTGCAGTCGTTGGCCATCCAGGCTTTCCGCCATCAGCATCTTGCCGCCCGGCATGGGCGTGGCGAAGTCGATCCAGGCCATGTTCGGATCAACCTTGGGCGGTGGGCTGGTTGCACATCCGCTCATGGAGACAAAGGCCAATAGCAGCATAGGTAGGCGCATGATGATTTCCTGAAGTCAGATAATGAGCATAGCGCCGATCAGCTTTGCTGACAGCCTGCTGGCGTGCCTTGGCCCACGACTTTTCGCTGCTGGTCGTAGAGCTTGGCCCATGGCCGGAAACCGATGTTGCCAGCCTGCAACTGGTAACGCTGGCCTGCGTTGAAATCCTTGAACTTCACATTCAACCGGCAATCGCGCCACAGTGGCTCGGCATTCGGGCCGATGTTGCCGGGCTCGACGGCAAATTGATAACGCACCGTCAACTCATGGCTGCCGGGCTGCACTTCGAAATAGCGTCGGTCGACGGAGGTCTTGTCATCAACTTCCAGCGCTTGCAGCGCCGTGTCCTGATGGCTTCCCAGGTCGATCCATGCCTGCGACGGATCGGGATCAGGCAAACCGGCGCAACCGGTCAGCAGCAACAAGCCACTCGTCAGCATCAACACGCGCATAGCGAAGCTCCAGGCAGGCGAGATAGTCTTGTGGGCAGACTTTCCCAAGGTGATACCAATTGATCAGGCCGCATCCAAGCCATCGGTTACTCGACCGTGTTTTCCGGATTTTGTTTCCAAGCCTCCTGCTTTTGTTGCTCAACGGTTGTGCAAACGTCGGTTACTACAGCCAGCTCGTCGGCGGACAGCTGCGGCTATTGCAGGCTCGCGAGCCTATCGACCAGGTCATTGCCGACCCGGCGCGCGATCCGCAACTGCGGGCGCATCTGGCCCAGGCACGGCAAGCACGAACGTTCGCCAGCTCCCACTTGCACCTGCCAGATAACAACAGCTATCGCCTGTACGCGGACATTGGCCGGTCGTTCGTGGTCTGGAATGTCTTCGCCACGCCGGAGTTTTCCCTGGCACCGCAAAACCACTGCTTCCCGATTGCCGGTTGCGTGGCGTATCGCGGCTACTACACCCAGGGCGCTGCCCGTGGCGAAGCCGCGCTACAGCGCTTGAAGGGTATGGACGTGGCGATTGGCGGCGTAGAGGCCTATTCGACACTGGGCTGGTTCAACGACCCGATCCTGAGTTCGATGATGCATTGGGGCGACGAACGTCTGGCGACGCTGATCTTTCATGAACTGGCGCACCAGCGCTTCTACGTAAAGGACGACACGGAATTCAACGAGTCCTTTGCCACCTTTGTTGAACAGGAAGGCACCCGCCAATGGCGCGCCAGCCGCGGGCTGGCGCCGGATACCGGCAAACGGATGCGCCAGCGCGAGCAATTCATCCAGTTGATCCTGGACACGCGTCAGCGGCTGGAACAGCTCTACACCCAACCCTTTTCGGCCGAACAGATGCGCCAGCGCAAGGCCCAGGAGTTCGAGCAATTGCGCGCTGATTATCAGCGACTACGCGACACCCAGTGGGCAGGCGACAAACGCTACGACGCGTGGATCTACGCGCCGCTGAACAATGCACGACTGTTGCCGTTCGGGCTGTATAGCCAGTGGGTGCCGGCGTTTGCGGCGTTGTTCCAGCAGGTGAATGGGGATTGGGTGGCGTTTTATGCGGCGGTGGAAAAGCTCGGCAAGCTGCCGACCGATGAGCGCAAAGCAGCCTTGAAGGCCCTGGCAGAGTCGAAGACTTCCGGTGCTTGAACAGGCCTTCGCGAGTAAGCCGCTCCAGTACACCGCAGCCGTGATTCAGGACCGCGCCGCCTCGCGTAGACACCTGTCACTTTCCTGGGTCAATGAACCATCACGCAAACGGGGTAATTGCATTCATTGCCCTGCCCATTGATCCTTATATATTTGATGCGGCTGTTTTCCGGAATCTCGACCACTATTGTGTTTTGGGGAAAGTGCTTACTTATAAAGCTTTCTTTTGGCGCGATCGTTGCTGGTGCACCGCCCTCTCCGATAACAATGGGAAGCGTAATGTTATTCTGGACCTCTGCCGTGGAACCCGACGGTGTCGTGTCTGCGGCAGGGGCTGTCGTCATGTCGGCAGTAGCCAGCTGCAGATTGAATGCAAAAAGCGAGACTACGAGGCAGAACAATCTTTTGATGTTCATTTCCAACGTCCTCTTGATAGCGCGCACAGTAGCGCCCTTCCAGACACTGATTGAACAATCTAAATGGCAGGGCGTCACCTGTAAGAACTAACAGGGCGGGCTTAGGACCGACGATGGAAGCGCTCTCGACATGCTGGAACGAAGCTACAACCTGTCACCCGCGCATGAATGCCTGGTGCAACGCCTCCAGGGTCTGGAAGTGGAACTTCGGCTTTTCCGCACTCAACTCTTCAAAACTGCCAAACCCATACCCCACCGCGGCCGCATCCAGGCCATTGCTGCGGGCACCAATCAAATCGTGCTTCCGATCCCCAATCATCAAGGTATTGGCCGGGTCTAGCCCCTCTTCTGCCATCAAGTGAGCAATCAACTCGACCTTGTTGGTGCGCGTGCCGTCCAGCTCACTCCCATAGATCACCTTGAAATGCCGGGCAAAGTCGAAGTGGCGGGCGATTTCCCGGGCGAAGACCCAGGGTTTGGAGGTGGCGATGTACAGCTGCCGGCCTTGAACGCCCAAGGTTTCCAGCATCGGCATCACGCCATCGAATACCCGGTTTTCGTACAAGCCGGTGACTTTGAAGCGTTCGCGATAGAAGTTCACCGCTTCCCAGGCCTTGGCTTCGTCGAAGGCGTAGAACTGCATGAAGGCCTGCAACAGCGGTGGGCCGATGAAGTGTTCGAGGCGGGTGAGGTCGGGTTCGTCGATGCCCAGTTGGCTCAGGGCGAACTGGATCGAACGGGTAATGCCCTCGCGGGGGTCGGTGAGGGTGCCGTCGAGGTCGAAGAGTACGGTCTGGTAATGCATGCAAATTCCTGGGTAAGGGCGGTACGGTTCAGAGCAGGTCGTAGCCTTCGGCCAGATGCAGGTCCTTGAGCTTCACGTAGTTCGCCGCGCTGTAGGTGAAAAAGGCGCGTTCCTTGTCGGTCAGAGGCCGGGCCTGTTTTACCGGGCTGCCTACATACAGGAAGCCGCTCTCCAGGCGTTTGCCCGGTGGTACGAGGCTGCCGGCGCCGATGATCACCTCGTCTTCAACTATCGCACCGTCCATGACGATGCTACCCATGCCGATCAGGATCCGACTGCCTACGGTGCAGCCATGGAGCATGACCTTGTGGGCGATGGTCACGTCATCGCCGATCAGCAGCGGGAAACCATCGGGATTGAAGGGGCCGGCGTGGGTAATGTGCAGCACGCAGCCATCCTGGACGCTGGTACGGGCGCCAATGCGGATGCGGTGCATGTCGCCGCGAATGACTGTCAACGGCCAGACGGAGCTGTCTTCGCCGATTTCTACGTCGCCGATCACCACCGCGGTGCTGTCGACAAAAGCGCCGCGGGCAAGCCGTGGGCGGTGATTCTGGTACGTGCGAAGGGTCACGATAGGCTCTCTCTTATCCGGTGATAGGCGCTGCTAGCTGCGGTGAACGTCGATTGTAATTAAGATGGGTCCATGTTTCTTCCAGCCAAGGTGTCAACCGTGAGCGTGAACAACCCTCTTTTGCAACCCTACGACCTGCCGCCGTTCTCGGCGATCCGTGCCGAGCACGTGCAACCGGCCATCGAGCAGATCCTGGCTGACAACCGTGCCGCCATTGCCGAGATCCTCAAGACCCAGGGCACGCAACCTACCTGGGCCGGCCTGGTGCTGGCGATGGATGAGCTCAATGATCGCCTGGGCGCTGCCTGGAGCCCAGTGAGCCACCTGAACGCCGTGCGTAACAGCCCCGAACTGCGCGAAGCCTACGAGGCCTGCCTGCCGGCGCTGAGTGCTTACTCCACCGAGCTGGGCCAGAACCGCGAGCTGTTCCAGGCGTTCGAAGCCCTGGCGAGCAGCCCCGAAGCCGCCGGTTTCGATGTGGCGCAAAAAACCATCCTCGAACATTCCTTGCGTGATTTCCGCCTGTCGGGTATCGACCTGCCGCCCGAGCAGCAGCAGCGCTACGCCGAAGTGCAGAGCAAACTGTCCGAGCTGGGCAGCCGCTTCTCCAATCAATTGCTCGACGCGACCCAGGCCTGGACCAAGCACGTTACCGACGAGGCCACCCTCGCCGGCCTGACCGACTCGGCCAAGGCGCAAATGGCCGCAGCCGCCCAAGCCAAGGAACTGGACGGCTGGCTGATCAACCTGGAATTCCCCAGCTACTTCGCAGTGATGACCTACGCCGAAGACCGCGCCCTGCGTGAAGAAGTCTACGCCGCGTACTGCACCCGCGCGTCGGACCAAGGCCCAAATGCCGGCCAGAACGATAACACCCCGGTGATGGAGCAGATCCTCGACCTACGTCAGGAACTGGCTCAATTGCTGGGTTTCGCCAACTTCGCCGAGTTGAGCCTGGCGACCAAGATGGCCGAGTCCAGCGATCAGGTCCTCAGTTTCCTGCGAGACCTGGCCAAGCGCAGCAAGCCGTTCGCGGCCCTGGACCTGGAACAGCTCAAGGCGTTCGCCGCCGAACAGGGCTGCCCCGACCTGCAAAGCTGGGACAGCGGTTTCTACGGTGAGAAGCTGCGCCAGCAGCGATACAGCGTGGCCCAGGAAGCCTTGCGCGCGTATTTCCCAATCGACAAAGTGCTGAGCGGCCTGTTCGCCATCGTGCAACGCCTCTACGGCATCGAGATTGCCGAACTGAAAGGCTTCGACACCTGGCATCCGGACGTGCGCCTGTTCGAAATCAAGGAGAACGGTCAGCACGTCGGCCGTTTCTTCTTCGACCTCTATGCCCGCGCCAACAAGCGCGGCGGCGCCTGGATGGACGGCGCCCGCGACCGTCGGCGCACCTTCGATGGCGTGCTGCAAAGCCCTGTCGCCAACCTGGTGTGCAACTTCACCCCGGCCGACAGCGGCAAACCCGCGCTGCTGACCCACGACGAAGTCACCACCCTGTTCCACGAGTTCGGCCATGGCCTGCACCACCTGCTGACCCGCGTCGAACATGCCGGCGTGTCCGGCATCAACGGCGTGGCCTGGGATGCCGTGGAACTGCCGAGCCAGTTCATGGAAAACTGGTGCTGGGAGCCCGAAGGCCTGGCACTGATTTCCGGTCACTATGAAACCGGCGAACCGCTGCCCCAGGACCTGCTGGAAAAAATGCTCGCGGCGAAAAACTTCCAGTCCGGCCTGATGATGGTGCGCCAGTTGGAGTTCTCGCTGTTCGACTTCGAGCTGCACGCCACCCATGGCGATGGCCGTAGCGTGCTGCAAGTGCTCGAAGGCGTGCGTGACGAGGTCTCGGTGATGCGCCCACCGGCCTACAACCGCTTCCCCAACAGCTTTGCCCACATCTTCGCCGGCGGTTATGCGGCGGGCTACTACAGCTATAAGTGGGCGGAAGTGTTGTCGGCCGATGCGTTCTCCAAGTTTGAAGAGGACGGCGTGCTCAACGCCGACACCGGTCGCGCTTTCCGTGAAGCGATCCTGGCCCGTGGCGGCTCCCAGGAGCCGATGGTGCTGTTCGTCGACTTCCGTGGCCGTGAGCCATCGATTGACGCACTCTTGCGCCACAGCGGCCTGACCGAGGACGCAGCAGCATGAGCGAGGGGCCTGTGATTACCAAAAGGCGCTTTATCGCCGGGGCGGTCTGCCCGGCGTGCAGCGAACCGGACAAGTTGATGATGTGGAACGAAGACGGTGTGCCGCACCGTGAGTGTGTGGCCTGCGGTTATTCCGACACGCTCAACGAACAAGGCCTGTCGGTGCCCAAGGAGTTGGGCACCCGGGTCAACACATCGGCACTCAAAGTCCCGGACGCCAAGGTCCAGGCGGTGCAGTTTTTCCCCAATCCCAAGCTGAAGAAAAAAACCGACTGAAATCTTCGGCATCACCTTCCGGGCCGCCGGGCCCGGAGGCGATACATATATACCGCAACGCGTCACGCCTTCCTCTCCAGACTTGTTCACCCAGTCCAGACAGGAAGGCTGCCATGCCCGACGATGACAATCCGCTGTTGCAGGCCTATGACCTGCCCCCCTTTGCGCAGATCCAAGCCACACATTTTTCACCGGCCCTCGACCGGATCCTTGCCGAGAGCCGTGCTCAAGTGGCCGACATCATCAAGACTCAGACACCCTTCCCAACCTGGGACGATCTGGTGTTGGCCATGGACGAGATTCACGCCCGCTTGAAGGGTTTCGATGACCTGCTGGATCTGCTGGCGTCCACCAGGCCAGGAGACGACTGGGCGCAGGCTTCGCTCGACTGCAGCGAACGGGTGCGCGATTTCCAGAGCGCGCTGAGACACAATCGCCCATTGTTTCAACTCTATCAGCGCTTGGCCAACAGCGAGATTGCCAGGCACTTCGAGCCGCCTCGTAAAAGAGTTCTGGAGAAGGCCCTGCGCCAGTTTCGCCAGCACGGGTTGGCCCATACCGCACCGTCAGATTTGAAAGTCCTGCAGCTACGCATTCAACAGGGCCGGGAATTGTTCCTCGATCACTTGCACAAGGCCAACAAGGCCTGGAGCAAAGCGTTCGACGATGAAGCTCAATTGAGCGGCCTGGCGCCGCAATTCAAACAACAGCTGGCCAAACAGGCCCGTGAGGCCGGGCGCACGGGATGGCTGCTGACCCTCAGTGATGCATCGTTTGGCATCGTCACGAGCTACGCGGACAATCGTCTTTTGCGCAAAGAGGTGTACCTGGCCTACAGCACACGCGCCTCGGATCAGGGCCCCGACGCTGGCCGGTTTGATAACAGCGAGGTGCTCAGACGGTTGCTGGGGGATCGTCGTCGGTATGCGGCGTTACTGGGTTATTCGAATTTCGCTCAAATGGTGATCGAGCCTGAGCAAGCCGAGTCTCCCGAACAGGTGATGACGTTCTTGCGCGATCAGCTTGAACAGCAACAAGACCTCTTTGCCCGCGACGCCGAACAGCTCAAGGCATTTGCCCGAAGGCAAGGTTTCACCGAGCTTCAACCTTGGGATTACCCGTATCTGGTAGAAAAACTTCGTCAGCACACGGCCGGCATCTCGAAGCTGACCCTCAGCGCCTGGTTCGAACTGGAGTCCACCTTTTCACAGCTATTGCTGATCGCCAAGGATCTGTTTGGGGTGGACATTCTCGAACGCGCTGACGCGGCCACATGGCATCCGGACGTGCGTCTTTTCGAAGTCCGCGAGTGGGACCAGACCATCGGACACATCTATTTCGATCCGTTCGAGGATGCGAACAGAGACGGTTACCCGAACACCACCACCCTGCGAAACCGTCGCATCACGGCCGAGGGCCGGCCTCGACATCCCATCGCCGTGTTGCATGGCTGGCTGGCGCGCAGCTCAGATGCATCGCCGGTCTTGCTCGACCATCTGCAATTGCGAATTCTCTTTCATGAGTTCGGCCATTGCTTGCACCATGTGTTGACCCGTGCCGAGTATCGCGACGTGTCGGGCATCACCGAGCTCTCCCGGGACACCTCGGAGTTTGCTGGGATGCTATTGGAACAATGGTGCTTTACCCGGCAATGCCTGGTCCGTTTGTCAAAGCACCACCAGACCGGCGCAGCCATGCCCGATGACATCGCCGATCAGTTGCTGACCTTCGCCAACACCCAGGCCAGCTGGGAAACCGCCGCGCTGCTGCGCAACGCGCTGTTTGACATGGAACTGCACCTGACCCACGGCGATGGGCGCACGGCTCAGCAGGTATTCGATCAAGTCAGCGCCCAAGTCGGGCATCTGCCCGTATGGGGGAGCGACCGCTGGCCCAATGGCCTGGATTACATGGTGACCGGCTATGCGGCCCGGATTTACGCCTATGCCTGGTCGAAAGCGTTGGCAATCACCGTATTCCAAAGGTTTGAGCAGGAGGGGTTGTTCAACGGGGCAACAGGCCGGGCACTGCGTGAAACAATATTCGGCCCCGGCGATTCACGGCCTCTGGCCGAGTCCGTGGCAGCCTTTACAGGGAGGCCACCCGTCAGGGTCAAGGGCGAATGACCTGTGGGTCGGGCTGACGATTCGTGATGGCTGAACCGACCCAGCTTTTCAGCGAGCAAAGAGCAAAAACGCTGGTACTGCAGTCTCCGTTGACCAGTGCCACCCGGAGCTTCTCAACATCGGCCCGCATCATGTAACGAACCCCGTCCTTGAAGTGCGGGTTGTTGCCGAAGCCGCCTTCAGTCATTTCGCTCAACGCCTCCTCTTTGCTCCAGCCCTGTACGACCACCCTGTACATGGCCGCCACCAACCCGGTGCGATCCGAACCATGCTTGCAGTGCATCAGCACCCCGCCGTCGGCTTCGGCAACCTGAATGGCGCGCAAGGCAGCGAGGATGTCGCTGTCGTCCACATGATTGGTGCGATAAGGCAACTGCACTTGCTTGACGCCGGGGGTGGATAACCAACTCGCGTCCGAATCCGGCAGAAATGTGATGACCGTGCCGATGTCGAGTCGCCTCAGCAGAGGCAAGGCATCAGCGTCCGGCAAGGCGCTGCGGTAAAGCGCCGGCGACAGTTGATAAAGGTTGTAGCGCTTTTCCACCGGCCGGGCCCATTCGGAAGACCTCGCCTCGCCCAAATCGGCCGCTACGGCTTGGGACTCGGCAAAGATCAGGAACAAGGACAGAAAGAGCAGCGAGCGGGAATAGAGTTTGAACATGCGTGGACGACCGAAACGAAGAAAAACGAGACCGTCAGTTTCGCCACGAGCCGGTTAAAGGCCTGTGAGCAAGACGTCAACACAACGTGAACACGATCCATCGCGGTGGGCTGCTGAACGGCGCTGGCCTAATTGAACGCCAGCGAATACTGTATGCACATACAGCAACGGAGCCTTCCAATGTCCATCTCTCTTCCGCCCCGTGGCCGTGGCACCGCCACCAACCCGCACAACCGCTTCGCCCCGAGTCGCTCGGTAGTCGAGGATGATGGCTGGTATCAGGAAGTACCGCCGACCCAAGGCACCGAAGTGCGGATCGAAACGGCCAAGACCATCATCACCCGCAACACCTCGCCGGATCTGCCTTTCGACCGCTCCATCAATCCCTACCGGGGTTGTGAACATGGCTGTATCTATTGCTATGCGCGGCCCAGCCACGCGTATTGGGACATGTCGCCCGGGCTGGATTTCGAAACCAAGCTGATCGCCAAGACCAACGCCGCCGACGTGCTGGAGGAACAGTTGTCCAGGCGCGGCTATCAGTGTGCGCCGATCAACCTGGGTTCCAATACTGACCCTTATCAGCCGATCGAACGGGAACATCGCATTACTCGCCGGATTCTCGAAGTGCTGCTGCGCTACCGTCATCCGGTGACCATCGTCACCAAAGGCTCGCTGATTCTGCGCGACCTGGACCTGCTGACCGAGCTGGCGCAACAACGCCTGGTCAAGGTCATGATCAGCCTCACCACCCTGGACGATGAACTCAAGCGGATCCTCGAGCCGCGCGCGGCTGCGCCCAAGGCGCGATTACGGGCGATCAAGGTCATGCGCGAGGCGGGCATTCCCGTGGGGGTGCTGTGTTCGCCGATGATCCCGATGATCAACGACAGCGAGATCGAAAGCCTGCTGACCGAAGCCCACGCCGCCGGCGCGCAGAGTGCCGCCTACATGATGCTGCGCTTGCCGTTGGAAGTGGCACCGCTATTCGAAGAGTGGTTGCAGGCGCACTACCCGCAACGCGCGGCTCATGTGCTGAGCCTGGTTCGCCAGAGCCGTGGCGGCGAACTGTATGACAGCCGCTTCGGTTCTCGGATGCGTGGTGAAGGCCCCTTCGCCGACCTGCTGGCCCAGCGTTTCGCCAAGGCGCTCAAGCGTCTGGGGCTGGAGCGCCGGGAAGGTTACAATCTCGATTGCGACGCCTTTTGTCCGCCGGGCCGACAGATGTCCTTGATTTGATTAAAGTTGAACGTGGGGCATGGGCATGCATGAGCGGCGCTTGCGTCCCGGCCACACCTGTAATCGTTGTTCTAGAGCCTTTGATTCAGTTTGAGTTAAGTTTCGGTCGCTACCTTGTTCATCGAGTGACTGACAGGTCGAACACCTCGACCTGGATGTTTTTTAACCAGCCACTGGCGCTATAGAGGATGAATCATGAGTGACAAGGATAAACAGCCGTTGGCTGCGTCGGCTTCAGCCCAACCCCAGGCGGAAACCGCCGATGCAGCGCTGCAGCATATTGTTGACGGCTTTTTGCATTTCCATCACGAAATCTTTCCCCAGCAGGAAGAGCTCTTCAAGAAACTCGCCACGGCGCAAGCGCCCAGGGCGATGTTCATCACCTGCGCCGATTCGCGCATCGTGCCCGAGCTGATTACCCATAGCTCCCCCGGCGACCTGTTCGTGACCCGCAACGTCGGCAACGTCGTTCCGCCGTACGGGCAGATGAACGGCGGCGTCTCCACCGCCATCGAATACGCCGTGCTGGCCCTCGGTGTGCAGCACATCATCGTCTGCGGTCACTCCGACTGCGGCGCCATGCGTGCCGTGTTGAATCCCGACACCCTGGAAAAAATGCCCACGGTCAAAGCCTGGTTGCGCCACGCCGAAGTGGCCAAGACCATGGTCCATGACAACTGCCCGTGCGGCGACGAAAAACAGATCATGCCCATCCTCACCGAAGAGAACGTGATCGCGCAGCTGCAACATTTGCGAACGCATCCCTCGGTCGCCTCTCGCATGGCCAACGGCCAATTGTTCATCCATGGCTGGGTGTACAACATCGAGACCAGCGAGATCAAAGCCTACGACGCGGACCAGGGTTGTTTCCTGCCACTCGATGGCAGCCATCCGATACCGGTGGCGACGCCTAAAGCGCGCTTCTAACCACTCCTAATCATCCTTGCATGGTTCAAGCCTTACCGCTGTTTACGCGGTAGGGCCTCGCCATGCCTGAAGAAAACTTCGGGAGAGTCGCCATGCGTGCTGCTCAATTAAAAGCTGTTCTGCCACGGGAGCTGTTGGCTTCCGTGGTGGTGTTTCTGGTGGCGCTGCCCTTGTGCATGGGCATTGCCATCGCCTCGGGCCTGCCACCAGCCAAAGGGTTGATCACCGGCATCATCGGTGGTCTGGTCGTGGGTTTTCTGGCCGGCTCCAAGTTGCAAGTCAGCGGCCCGGCCGCCGGGTTGGCGGTATTGGTCTTCGAACTGGTGCGCCAGCACGGCGTCGCGATGCTCGGGCCGATCCTGCTGCTGGCCGGTCTACTGCAGTTGCTGGCCGGGCGCTTTCGCCTGGGCTGCTGGTTCCGGGTAACCGCTCCCGCGGTGGTCTACGGCATGCTGGCGGGCATCGGTGTGCTGATCGTGTTGTCCCAGGTCCATGTGATGCTCGACGCAGTGCCTAAGCCATCGGGGCTGGATAATCTGGCGGCGTTCCCTGCGGCAGTGGCTCAGGCGTTGCCGTCGTTCGGCTGGCAGGCGGGGCTGCTCGGTTTGTCGACGATTGCGGTGATGTGGCTGTGGGAAAAGTTTCGCCCTCACAGGTTGCGCTTTGTTCCCGGTGCCCTGCTCGGCGTGGGCCTGGCGACCATTGCCAGCCTGCTGTTGGCCTTGCAGGTCAAGCGCGTGGAAGTCCCGGAGAACCTCGCCGAAGCCATTGATTGGCTGCGCCCGGCGGACCTGCTGAACCTGGCCGACCCCACCTTGCTGATCGCCGCGTTCGCGGTCGCTTTCATCGCCAGTGCCGAAACGCTGCTCTCGGCCGCCGCCGTGGACCGCATGCACAGCGGCGAACGCGCGGATTTCGACCGGGAACTGTCCGCCCAGGGCATCGGTAATATGCTCTGCGGTCTGCTCGGCGCCCTGCCGATGACCGGTGTGATCGTGCGCAGTTCGGCCAACGTCCAGGCCGGGGCGACCACGCGGATGTCGACGATTTTCCATGGCCTGTGGCTGTTGCTCTTCGTGCTTCTGCTGTCCAGCGTGCTACAGAGCATTCCGGTGGCGAGCCTGGCGGGTGTGTTGGTGTACACCGGCTTCAAACTGGTGGATCTCAAGGCGTTTCGCGGGCTGGGACGTTATGGCCGGATGCCGATGTTCACCTATGCCGCGACGGCGCTGGCGATCATCTTCACCGACCTGCTGACCGGCGTATTGATCGGTTTCGGCCTGACCCTGGCGAAACTGGCCTGGAAAGCCTCCCGACTGAAAATCAGCCTGATCGATCTGCCCCAGGAGGGTGAGATGGAATTGCGCCTGGTGGGGGCGGCAACCTTCCTGAAGGTTCCGGCGCTGACCCAGGTGCTGGGCACCATTCCCACAGGCGCGACGGTGCATGTGCCGCTCAATAACCTGAGCTACATCGACCATTCGTGCCTGGAGCTTTTGGAAGAATGGGGCCGGGCGAATGCCAGCAAGGGCTCGAAGCTGTTGATCGAATCCCGCGGGCTCAAGCGCAGGTTGGAAGGGCGCTTGCGCACCACGGTGGGGGTTGGTGCGGCGGCGGGATAGCCTCTCCCTCTGTGGAACCCATTATTCACGAACAACACAGATCCAATGTGGGAGCGGGCTTGCTCGCGAAGGCGTAGTGTCAGGCAACTCATTCGTTAGCTGATACACCGCTTTCGCGAGCAAGCCCGCTCCCACAGTGGGTTGTGTGTTCTGCCGGATCAAGCCGCCGGCTGATCCAGTTCCAGACCCACGCCCAAGCGACGGGACATGCATGGCCAGCGCTTCCAGGCCGCGCCGGTTTGCGGACTGCTGAGCGTCTCGCGGTAGGTTTCTACCGACTCCAACGCAAACGTCTCGTCATTGAGCATCTCATCGAACGTGTGGTGCACCACCTCATCGAGTTGATTGGCAAATTCCTCCCCGATCAACTGGTGAGCAATCAGATTGGCGACCGTCATGTCCAAGGGGATCAGCGGCTGGCCGAAATGCTTGATGTACAGGTCATTGACCTCCTCGACAAACCGGTGTGCCAGATAGGCTTCGTCCAGCAGGCTGTCGAGCCCGACATGGCCGGCCATGATCGTCGGCGGCTGGAGGAAGTACTGTTCGGCAATCTTGAGTACCGGTTTGATCTGCGACTCGATACCCGCCTCCCTGGCGACTTCATTGGCCGCATCCAAAAGGTCAGGCACTTCATCGATATAGGCGGCGACAAAACGTGCCAAGACATCGTTGGCGTCGGTGTCCGGCAACTGGATGGCACGGTGCAGGTTCGGCAGCTGGGCCTCCAGCTGACGCGTCAGTTGGCCGGTCTCGGCCTCATGTTGTTGGGCTTTTTGGATCTGCTCGCGCAATGCGGCGGTGTTCATGACAACTCCAGGGGACAAGGCAATGAAATAAGGAAGACATAACTTAGCTGGCGAAAAGACACTCCTCAGACCTATTTTTCATAACCGGTTCGTCCTTGATACGTCGCTGTTATATCGGTTTGCCATCACTCACGTTCGCATCCTTCTCCATTCGTGGGCTCTAGCGCAAGCCCTGCCTGTTTCAAACGATTTACGCCATCGCGTTGCGAGGTTGCAGGTGCTGTCTATACTCGGTTTGGAATGGAGTTAGCTGATGACACCCGATTGCATGTGCAGCAAGGCGCGGCGAGTCAAGTTGGTAGTCTGAGGTAGCCGATCCCTTGCCGCTGGCGTTACGCCGACGGGATAACAAGAACGATAAGGGGAACCCGCAATGACGCGACATCCACACGTATGGATGGGCCTCCTGTTGTGGTCGATTTTCAGCCAGGCGCAAGCGGCCTGGACTGTGAATATGGCGCCTGGAGCGACACAGATCAGCAATGCAGTGTTCGACCTGCACATGACCATCTTCTGGATCTGTGTAGTGATCGGCATCATCGTCTTCGGCGCCATGTTCTGGTCGATGATGATGCACCGCCGCTCAACCGGCCAGCACGCGGCCAATTTCCACGAAAACACCCGCGTCGAAATTCTCTGGACCATCGTGCCTTTCCTGATCCTGGTGGCGATGGCGGTTCCCGCCACCGCGACCCTGATCAAGATGTACGACTCCAGCGAGTCGGACATTGATATCCAGGTCACCGGCTATCAATGGAAGTGGCACTACAAATACCTGGGCCAGGACGTCGAGTTCTTCAGCAACCTGTCCACTCCCGCCGAACAAATCAATAACCAGAGCACCAAGGGCGAACATTACCTGCTGGAAGTCGACAAGCCGCTGGTGCTGCCGGTCGATGCCAAGGTGCGCTTTCTGGTGACCTCCGCCGACGTGATCCACTCCTGGTGGGTACCCGCGTTCGCGGTCAAACGCGATGCGATTCCCGGGTTCGTCAACGAAGCCTGGACCCGCGTCGACAAGCCCGGCCTGTATCGCGGCCAATGCGCCGAACTGTGCGGCAAGGACCACGGGTTCATGCCGATCGTGGTCGAGGTCAAGAGCAAACCCGACTACGAAGCATGGCTGGCCGAACGCAAGGCCGAAGCGGCGCAGCTCAAAGAGCTGACCAGCAAGGAATGGACGCAGCAAGAGCTCATCGAGCGTGGCGACAAGGTCTACCACACCGCATGCGTGGCCTGTCACCAGGCCGAAGGCCAGGGCTTGCCGCCGATGTTCCCGGCGCTCAAGGGCTCGAAAATCGCCACTGGACCAATCAAGGATCACCTGAACATTGTCTTCCACGGCAAACCCGGCACGTCCATGGCGGCGTTCGGCAAGCAGCTGTCGGAAGTCGATATCGCGGCGGTCGTGACCTATGAACGTAACGCCTGGGGCAACAACAAGGGCGACATGGTGACGCCTAAAGAAGTGCTGGAACTCAAACAGGCGGAAAGCCAATGAGCCGGCCTGACGTTTGCTCCCGCAACCGGTCGCAGCTCACAGCCGCGCGCCGCCCAGCCCACTCGTTCGAAGGAGACAGGACATGAGTGCTGTGATCGATGACCACGGTCATGCCGACCACGCCCACGGCCCCGCCAAAGGGCTGATGCGCTGGGTACTGACCACCAACCACAAGGATATCGGCACGCTGTACCTGTGGTTCGCCTTCTCCATGTTCCTGCTGGGCGGCTCGTTCGCCATGGTGATCCGCGCCGAGCTGTTCCAGCCCGGCCTGCAGATCGTGCAGCCGGAGTTCTTCAACCAGATGACCACCATGCATGGCCTGGTGATGGTCTTCGGCGCGGTGATGCCGGCCTTCGTCGGCCTGGCCAACTGGATGATCCCGCTGATGATCGGGGCGCCGGACATGGCCCTGCCGCGCATGAACAACTTCAGTTTCTGGTTGTTGCCGGCGGCGTTCCTGATGTTGGTGTCCACGCTCTTCACGGAAGGCGGCGGGCCGAACTTCGGCTGGACCTTCTACGCGCCGCTGTCCACCACCTATGCGCCGGAAAGCGTGACGTTCTTTATCTTTGCCATCCACCTGATGGGCATCAGTTCGATCATGGGCGCGATCAACGTGGTCGCCACCATCCTCAACCTGCGCGCCCCCGGCATGACCCTGATGAAAATGCCGCTGTTCGTCTGGACCTGGCTGATCACCGCGTTCCTGCTGATCGCGGTGATGCCGGTGCTGGCCGGCTGCGTGACGATGATGCTGATGGACATCCACTTCGGCACCAGCTTCTTCAGCGCTGCCGGCGGCGGTGACCCGGTGCTGTTCCAGCACGTGTTCTGGTTCTTCGGGCATCCCGAGGTGTACATCATGATCCTGCCGGCCTTCGGTGCCGTCAGCTCGATCATCCCCGCGTTCTCCCGCAAGCCGCTGTTCGGCTACACCTCGATGGTCTACGCCACGGCGGCCATTGCGTTCCTGTCGTTCATCGTTTGGGCGCACCACATGTTCGTGGTGGGCATTCCGCTGGTGGGCGAGCTGTTCTTCATGTACGCCACCCTGCTGATCGCCGTGCCCACCGGGGTGAAGGTATTCAACTGGGCCAGCACCATGTGGCAAGGCTCACTGACCTTCGAGACGCCGATGCTGTTTGCCGTGGCGTTCGTGATCCTGTTTTCCATCGGCGGTTTCTCCGGGCTGATGCTGGCCATCGCCCCGGCGGACTTCCAGTATCAGGACACCTACTTCGTGGTCGCGCACTTCCACTATGTGCTGGTGCCCGGCGCGATCTTCGGGATCTTCGCCTCGGCCTACTACTGGTTGCCGAAATGGACCGGCCACATGTACGACGAAACCCTCGGCAAGCTGCACTTCTGGCTGTCGTTCGTCGGCATGAACCTGGCGTTCTTCCCGATGCACTTCGTCGGCCTGGCGGGCATGCCCCGGCGGATCCCGGACTACAACCTGCAGTTCGCCGACTTCAACATGGTCTCGTCCATCGGCGCGTTCATGTTCGGCACCACGCAAATCTTCTTCCTGTTCATCGTGATCAAGACCATTCGCGGCGGCGAGCCGGCGCCGGCCAAGCCGTGGGATGGCGCCGAAGGATTGGAGTGGAGCGTGCCGTCTCCGGCGCCGTATCACACCTTTACTACGCCGCCGGAAGTGAAATGAACACCGCCGCTTTTGTGGGAGCGAGCCTGCTCGCGATAGACGCGACTCGGGGTGCCAGGCACACCGCTATCGCGAGCAGGCTCGCTCCCACAGGGTTCGGTGCAAGAGGCTGTAACCATGGCTGACTCAATTTCACTGAAGAAACTGGTCACTCGCCTGCTTGTGGTGGTGGTGGCCATGTTTGCCTTCGGGTTTGCCTTGGTGCCGATCTATGACGTGATGTGCCGGGTGTTCGGCATCAACGGTAAGACCGCGGGGCAGTACGAAGGTGAACAAATCGTTGATGAGTCGCGCCAAGTGCGTGTGCAGTTCCTGTCGACCAACTCGGTGGACATGGTTTGGGACTTCTATCCCAAGGCTGACCAGTTGGTGGTCCAGCCAGGGGCGGTGAACGAGATGGTCTTCGTCGCCCACAACCCTACCGATCGGCCGATGAGCGCCCAGGCCGTTCCGAGCATCGCGCCAAGCAACGCGGCGGCCTATTTCCACAAGACCGAATGCTTTTGTTTTACCCAGCAAGTGCTGCAACCCGGCGAACGTATCGAAATGCCCATGCGCTTCATCGTTGACCGGGACATGCCCAAGGAAGTGAAGCACCTGACGCTGTCCTACACGCTGTTCGATATCACCGCTCGTCATCCACCGGTGGCTGTAAACACTGACCGATAGCGTGCCCGATAAGGAGAACAATAAATGGCAACTCACGAGCACTATTACGTTCCGGCCCAGAGCAAATGGCCGATCATCGCCACCGTCGGGATGTTCGTCACGGTGTATGGCCTGGCGACCTGGTTCAACGACCTGAAAGCCGACCGGCCCGACTCCCACGGCCCGCTGATCTTTTTCGTCGGTGGCCTGTTGCTGGCCTACATGCTGTTCGGCTGGTTCGGCGCGGTGATCAAGGAAAGCCGCGCCGGGCTCTACAGCGCGCAGCTTGACCGCTCATTCCGCTGGGGCATGAGCTGGTTCATCTTCTCTGAAGTGATGTTCTTCATCGCCTTCTTCGGCGCGCTGTTTTATGTGCGCATGATCTCGGCGCCAGGCTTGGCCGGTGAAGGAGAGAAGGGCCTGTCGCACATGCTCTGGCCGAACTTCGAGTTCGTCTGGCCGTTGCTGAACAACCCCGATCCGAAACTCTTTCCCGCGCCCAAGGATGTGATCAGCCCCTGGGGCCTGCCGCTGCTCAACACCATCCTGCTGGTCAGCTCCAGCGTCACGGTGACCATCGCCCACCATGCCTTGAAAAAAGGCCATCGCGGCGCGTTGAAGATCTGGCTGGCGATCACCGTGCTGCTGGGTTGCGCGTTCCTCGGCTTCCAGGCCGAGGAATACATCCACGCCTACCAGGAACTGGGCCTGACCCTGGGCTCCGGCGTCTACGGCGCGACGTTCTTCATGCTCACTGGGTTCCACGGCGCCCACGTCACCATCGGCACGATCATCCTGTTTGTGATGCTGATGCGGATCATGCGCGGGCACTTCGACAACGAGCATCAGTTCGGCTTCGAGGCGGCGAGCTGGTATTGGCACTTCGTCGATGTGGTGTGGATTGGCTTGTTCATCTTCGTCTACGTGCTCTGAGGATTTACCAAGGCACGTGGGACACCAACTGGCCGCTGAAAAAGCCCCAGGCGATCAAGCCGACGGTGATGGCGGCCAGGCTCACCCGAATCGCCAGGGCGATGACCAGGCGATTGGAATTGCCTTCGTCCTTGACCAGAAAAAACAGACCACTGAACAGACTGGCAATCGTGGCAATCAGCATCAGGACGATGGCTGCTTTGAGCATTAGGGACACTCCGGGGGGACGCGATGCACGTGAGTATAGCTACCTCGTTCGACAGCTTTGGAACGGCGCCATGAAAGGCTTTCGGCCGGGCATTGTGCCGTCTCTGGTAGTGGCGATCCTGCTGCCGGTGATGGTGTGCCTGGGTTTCTGGCAACTGAGCCGGGGCGAGCAGAAGCGCGAGCTCATGCACAGTTATGCCGAGCGCCGCGTGGCGCCGCCGATGGACAGCGGCGAACTGCAACAGACGGCGGATCCGGCCTTTCGACCGGTCAGCCTGCGAGGCCAGTTCGACGCCGAGCACAGCATCCTGCTGGATAACCGCCAGCACGACGGCAAGGTCGGCGTGGAGTTGCTGCAACCCTTTCTCGACCATGCCACCGGCCTGTGGCTGCTGGTCAACCGCGGCTGGTTGCCCTGGCCTGACCGCCGCACCCCGCCGGCCTTCAGCACCCCGGAACAACCGGTGAGCCTTCAAGCCTGGGTCTATGTGGCTCCGGGCGCCACGTTCCAGCTCCACGCCGACCCGGCCGACGCGCCGTGGCCGCGCCTGGTGACCACCATCGAACCGGACAAACTCTGGGCCGAACTGGGCCGCAACGGCTTCGCCTACCAATTACGCCAACAAAGCGGGCCCGGTGCCTACCGGACCGATTGGCCGGTGGTGGCCATGGGCCCGGAAAAACACCTCGGCTATGCCGTGCAGTGGTTCGCCATGGCGGCGGCGCTGTTTGGCCTGTTTCTTTATCTCGGATGGCACAACGCAGGGAGACACCATGGGAAACACCATGAATCCAACCAACACGTCTGAGGCGCCCACGGCGCACAACCGCCGACGCGGCCGCGTGCAACTGCTGCTGATCGTGCTCGGGGTGATCGGCCCGATGATTCTGGCCACCGGCATGTACAAATTCCAGTTCTGGGTCCCGGAAAGCCGCAGCTATCACGGCGAACTGATCGGCAACGGCCAGACCCGCGCCGAGATTGGCGTGCAGGCTGACGAGAAACGCTGGCAGATCCTGGTCACGGCGCCGCAGGCGTGCTCCGAGGATTGCCGGCAACTGGTGTACCTGGCCCGTCAGGTGCAGATCGGCCTGGGCCGCGACGCTTCCCGCGCCAGCCACGCCCTGGCCATCGCGCAACCGCTGGACGCCGAATACGACGCCCAGTTGCAGCGCGAATACCCGCAACTGCAACGCTATCCGCTGGACCTGCCGGCCTATCAGAAAGGCGCCCAGGGCAGCGAGGAAGCGCAGCTGTGGATCATCGACCCCCATAGCAACCTGGTGCTGCGTTATGACGCCCGGATCAAGGGTAAGGCGCTGCTCAACGACCTGCGACATCTGTTGAAACTGTCGAACATCGGATGAGGGCAACGACATGGCCAAACCTGGATTTCGCCTCGCGCTGTTTGCCACGTTGCTGGCATTGGTCGTCGTCCTGCTGGGCGCCTACACCCGGCTCACCCACGCCGGCCTCGGCTGCCCGGACTGGCCCGGCTGCTACGGTTTCATCAGCGTACCCAAGAGCGAAGCCCAACTGGCCCATGCCGAACTGCATTTTCCCGACGCCCCGGTGGAAGCCCACAAGGGCTGGAACGAGATGGTCCATCGCTACTTCGCCGGCTTTCTGGGGCTGATGATTGCCGCTCTGGCCGCCCGAGCCTGGGTGAACCGCCGTCACCCCGGCCTGCCATTGAAACTGCCGCTGTTTCTGCTGGCGGTGGTGGTTGCCCAGGCGGCGTTCGGCATGTGGACCGTCACCCTCAAGCTGTGGCCGCAAGTGGTGACCGGGCATCTGCTGGGCGGCTTCGCGACCCTGAGCCTGCTGTTTCTGCTCACGTTGAGATTATCCGGCGTATTGCCGGCGCTGACCGTGCCCAAGCGACTGCAACACTGGGCCACCGCCGGGCTGCTGCTGGTGATCGGCCAGATCGCCCTCGGCGGCTGGGTCAGCTCCAATTACGCCGCCGTAGCCTGCGTCGATTTCCCGACCTGCCACGGCCAGTGGCTGCCACCGGCGGATTTTGCCAACGGCTTTCATCTGACCCAGCACATCGGCCCGAACTACCTGGGCGGGCAGCTCGACAGCGACGCCCGCACCGCCATCCACCTGACTCATCGCATTGGCGCACTGCTGGTGACGTTGGTGCTGCTGGGGCTGGCCTGGCAATTGAAGACAGTCGGCATGACCCGCTTGGCGGGGTTGGTGTTGGTGGCCCTGGCGGCCCAGATCACCCTGGGCATCAGCAACGTGCTCTTTCATCTGCCGCTGCCGGTGGCCGTCGCTCACAACGCCGGGGGCGCCGCGCTGCTGCTGACCCTGGTGCTGGTCAATTATCACGCCCGCACCAGCCTGGTTCGGGTCAAGCATCAAGTCCCGCTGCGCTGGCGGTTCAACCCGCATAAACACGGCGTCAGCCCCATAACTATAAAAGGAGAGATGCCATGGCAACCCTGACCGGTGAACGCCACAGCCAGGCGATCTGGCGCGATTATCTGGAGCTGACCAAGCCCAAAGTGGTGGTGTTGATGCTAATCACCTCGCTGGTGGGCATGTTCCTCGCCACCCGCGCCGGTGTGCCGTGGACGGTGCTGGTGTTCGGCAACCTGGGCATTGCCCTGTGTGCCGGCGGCGCGGCGGCGGTCAACCATGTGGTGGACCGCCGCATCGATGCGGTGATGGCCCGGACTCACAAACGCCCCCTGGCCGAAGGCCGGGTCTCACCGGCCGCCGCACTGACCTTCGCCCTGGCCCTGGCGGTGGCCGGCCAAGCGCTGTTGCTCACGTTCACCAACCCGCTGACCGCCTGGTTGACCCTGGCCTCCTTGCTCGGCTATGCGGTGATCTACACCGGCTTTCTCAAGCGGGCGACGCCGCAGAACATCGTCATCGGCGGTCTGGCCGGCGCGGCGCCACCGCTGCTGGGCTGGGTGGCCGCCACCGGGCATGTCAGCGCCGAACCGTTGCTGCTGGTGCTGATCATCTTCGCCTGGACCCCACCGCACTTCTGGGCCCTGGCGATTCATCGCAAAGAGGAATACGCCAAGGCAGACATCCCGATGCTGCCGGTGACCCACGGCGAGCGCTACACCAAGATCCATATCCTGCTGTACACCCTGGTGCTGCTGGCGGTGAGCCTGATGCCCTTTGTGATCCAGATGAGCGGCCTGCTGTACCTGGTTTGCGCGCTGGTGCTAGGCGCCCGGTTTCTGCAATGGGCCGTGGTGTTGTACCGTGGCAGTCGGCCGCACGCGGCGATCAACACGTTCAAGTACTCTATCTGGTACTTGTTCCTGCTGTTCATCGCCCTGCTTGTAGATCACTACTTACTGTTGAGCCTATGACTCGAACCCAGAAAACCGTCTTCATCCTCGTGGCCGTGATCGCGCTGATCATGGGCCTGACCATCAACAAAGTGCTGTCCGGTAAAGGCGAGGGCGCCCAGACAGCACTCATCGACGCCGGCATCATCCTGCTGCCCCAGAGCCGCAACCTGCCGGACGTGAAAATGACCGACCAGGACGGTCAGGCCGTGGTGATGGACGAACTGAAAGACAAATGGAGCCTGCTGTTCTTCGGCTACACCTTCTGCCCGGACATCTGCCCGACCACCCTCGCCCAACTGCGCCAGATTAAAAGCGAGTTGCCGAAGGAAGCTGTGGATAAGTTGCAGATCGTGTTGGTGAGCGTCGACCCGAACCGCGACACGCCCAAGCAACTCAAGCAGTACCTGGGCTACTTCGACCCGCAGTTCATCGGCCTGACCCCGTCATCCATCGAAGACCTGCAGAAGCTGGCCAACGCGGTGAGCATTCCGTTCATCCCGGCGGATACCAGCAAGCCCAACTACACGGTTGATCATAGTGGCAACCTCGCCGTCATCGGCCCGGACGGTACCCAGCGTGGGTTCATTCGGGCGCCGTTGAATAACCAGAAGCTGGTGACGCAGTTGCCGGAGATGCTGAAGCGTAAATAACGGCGCAACCTTTATAGCGCGGGGACTCGCCCCACCTGTAGGAGCTGACGAGTGAAACGAGGCTGCGATCTTGCCCCAGGCAATTGAGTCATGAGTGAAAGATCAAAATCAAAAGATCGCAGCCTCGTTCCACTCGGCAGCTCCTACCAGCTCCTACCGATCCAGTTTTTTCAGAAACACCGTCATTTCCGCTAGATAGCTATCGCGATCAAGCCCGCTCTCAGTGGTGAACACAACATCTGCAACAGCCCACCCCCGTGGCGAGGGAGCTTGCTCCCGCTGGGCTGCGCAGCAGCCGCAAAACCGGACGATGCGGTTTGCCTGAAGAAATGCAGGGCCTGCTGCGCAGGCCAGCGGGAGCAAGCTCCCTCGCCACAGGGGGGCGGGTGTCAGGAAATGGAAGCGTGCTCGCGATGAAATCGACGCGGATCCAAAGGAGAACGCCCGCCCGCATCGCCAGCAAACCCCACTCCTACAGAACCCGGCTACACACTTTCACCAACCCACGCATCCTTGCGCCTTTGCCTACAACTACGCCAGAATCCGCCCGCTTGTGCGCCTTGTCCCGGGGTTCTATTGTCTTCCTGCCACTGCCCATCAGTGGTCGGGTTTAGTAGCCCGAGGTAATCGAAGTTGTACAAGCGCTTCTCAAACAGGGCCCGACCCTGTTCTTGATGGTGGCTGTACGCAGGGCGCTTAGGCGCGCCGGCTTCTTCGGTTCCCCGGTCTACTAACCTGCGTACAGCTGCCACCCCCTTGTTTAGTAGCTTCGGGGTGTCGGCACCACATCAGGAACCGAAGCTTATGTTCAAAATTACCCCGAATCCGCCAGAAGCAGATTCCACCTCTACATCCGCACAATCCAAAGCCAAGCAGCAAGACGAAACCACCAAACGCGTGCTCGATCACTACTTACTGCCGAAATCTGAAAAATCTAAAGATGAACCAAAACCGGGCCAGCTATTCACCGTCGTGAAAGGCCTTGATAACGAATGCTTGCTCGCCAACCTCAGCGAGACATTGGCCTCGGCTGATGCCATGGTGAGTGATCTGGCGTTTGATCTGGATGGATCGCGGCGTCATGTGGCGCTGGGGATTCAGCAGTTGATTGAGCTGGGTTCGTTGCTGGCGAATCGGGTGTTGGATAACGTCGAACCACGTTAACCGCAACACCATCAAGCTGTGTGGCGAGGAGTATTCCCCCTCGCCACACATTGCAGGCCCTCATTCCTGGCGACGCATGAATTCTGCGAAAAGGGGAACTGTAAAATTCAGATATCCGTGATCTGTGCTGTAGATCATTCCCTTGGAAATGATGTTGGCCCGAGTCGGACCAAGCGATGATTGAGGACGCCCCATCACCTTCGCAACATCAGCGATGGCATAGGGGCCATCGCCAAGGGTGGACATGGCTTTTACAAACTGAACCTCCGAAGGTGTAAGCCGATCGATACGGACCCTGAAGAAGCCCGCATCGAGAGAGGCCAATGTCTCCGAATAAGAATGCTCGACATCGTCAACAGTAATTTCGGGCCCCTCGGCGTTGTTCCATGCCGTAGATGCCCACTCTTGAAGAAAGAACGGATAGCCCTGCGTCCGATCAACAATGCTGTCCAGAGCGGCGGTGTCGATAGAGGCTTGCTCCTCTAGGATCGGCTTTTGAACGGCTTGAGTCGCAGACGGTTGATCAAGCGCCCCCACCTCCGGGTAAAGGAAAAGCCGCTCGGCATATGACTTCGCCTCACCCGCCAGCCGAGCAACTTGCGGAAGACCTGCACCGACCAGCAGCACCGGAAGCCCTTCTTGCGACATGCGATGGATGGAGACAATCAATGCCGATAGATCTGCTTCGGTGAGGTATTGGACTTCATCAATGAGAAGAATCCAGCCTTTACCGGCGGCCTGTGCGGCTTCACCTATTACAGTAAAAAGATCTGGAAGGTCGTATTGAAGATTTCCGCTATCCGCGAGTCCAGGCTCAGGCTCAACACCAATCTCAATACCGCCAATATCAATCTTGAAGATTGATGCAAAGCTGCGAAGTCCTTTTAGCCCACGATTAGCAATTTGCTTGGCGACCTCAACGCTGGACAGCGCGCGCATGACCTTTCGCATTTCAGGATAAAGAAGACGTGCAAGGCTTTCACGTTCTGGTGCCTCCACTTTGGAGACGAAAAGACCTTCCTCCTTTGCAATTTTTCCTATCTCATTCAACAGGACGGTCTTACCCGTGCCTCTTAAGCCAAGGAGCATGATGGAACGAGCACTTCGCCCATTGACGGCTCGTCCACAGGCAATTCTTGCCGCCTCAAGAATCAGGTCGCGCCCCGCCAGTTCAGGGGGCCTGCTGCCCGCCCCGGGCGCAAACGGATTACGGTAGGGATCCATGTCGACCTCACGAAATAGCGAAATCTATATAAAGATAGCTAAAGCTAGCTTAACTGCCTATCTTTGGCTATACATCGATAGTATTCAATAGAAACGCATTTATTTCTGATGTTTTCTATGAGTGCTGCGCGCTCAAGCGGGAGCAAGCTCCCTCGCCACGGTAGATCGAGTCGCCGGGGGGTATCAGGGGTGGCAGTCCAGTTTCTGAGAAACACAGTCATTTCCTTTTCCGCCTGCGGAAACGAGAAAAGGGGACCGAGAAAAGGACCCAGAAAAGGGGACGACCAGAAAAGGGGACAGATTTATTTCCCTCAAGACCGCTCTGGGTGTGCTTAAGCCAAAGTCGGCGAACCAGGAGCCCAGCTCCGATATCACTCCACCCTACTCCTGCTTTGCCAGCAGAAAGGCCTTGAGGTGTTGAATCACCTGCTCTGGTTGGTCTTCATGAACATACAACTTGGCCTTGTCAATGCTGATAAAGCCGGCAAGGTTGGCAAAGCTTCGGCTCATCTCAATGGCATACGGCTCAGGGAAGGTATCGTCCTGCCGCCCCCAGATCAGCAAGGTCTGTGCCTCGATCTGGCCATGAAGACGGCTCAAGGCATCGAGCTGCGGCCAATCGAGCACTGCGATAAAGGCGCACCGGGCTTGCTCCATGCTCTGCGCGGACTGGATCAGCGGCGCGATAAAGCGCCGATGAAAGCTGCCGAGCAAGTGCTGGTGATCGTAGAGCGTTCCGCCAAACCCCCGCTTCGAACACAGATAGGCAGCACTTCTTAGCTGGATGCGAGCAAGCGCACCGTATCCCGGTAACCAACGTGCCAGTTGTTTGTACAGACGCTGGTTGGGTGCGCGATGCCCAGGTATTTCGCTATTGAGCAGAATCAACTTGGCCACGCGGCTGGCGTCCCAAAGTGCAAGGTAGCGGGCGGCGATACCGCCGCTGTCATTACCCAACAGGCTATAGCCCTGCGCAATGCCCAAGGCCGCAAGTAAACCCTGGAGCAGACGCGCCTGGCCGGCGGGGCTCAGATCATGTTCTGTTGACCAGGCTGTCATGCCTGCGCCTGGGAGATCCGGCACAATGCAACGAAAGCCTGAGGCAAGCGCATCGACCAACGGCGCAAAGGTATCGCCATTAAGTGGCCAGCCGTGCAGCATCAGCAGTACCGGACCTGTTCCATAGTCGCGATAACCAAAACGCAGCCCTTCGATACTGATGAATTGATGCGGTGCGGCAAGAAAGCCGCTGGCGTATGCATTCATTGTGCTGCCTCAAGTGCTGTGGAGTTTCGGCCAATGTAGTGGCAGCCAGGGCGAGCGACTTGTAAGAACCAACTGACTTGAGGACACCGTGCAGAATTTTTTGATCCTGGGCAATCAGCTCACCCTGTATGTCGGGCCGCTACCCGACATCAGCCTCCATCGACATAGCGCCAGCGCTCTATGCCTGGGATTACAGGCGCCGATTCAGGCACGAGGTACCGACGCAAGCCCATGGCAGCGTTACGATCAGTTATTCGTGCCAGCAGGTGTCGAGCATGCTTTGGCGTTTGCCGGGCAACCTGTGGCGGTGTTGTTTTTTGAGAAACAGAGCCGCCTCTACCAGCAGTTGCTGCTGCGTTACAACCTATCTACCGAGCACTTGAGCGATCCCGGGCCGAGCGCCGGCAACTGGCTGACGGAACTCAAAGGGTTGACGGGCCGCGATGTGCAGGAAGGCGAAGCCCTTCTCGGGCAAATCGCCATGCGCTTGCTGCCCGATACGGGCGAGTCGAACCACGCAGACCCACGGGTACTCAAGGTGCTGGATGCGATGCAGGCGCAGCCCCAACGCAATTTCACCACCCAGGAACTGTCGGCCCTCGTTTGTCTGTCGCCAAGCCGCCTTTCTGCACTGTTCAACCAGGCCATGGGGCTGCCGCTGAGGCGCTACCGGGTGTGGCTGCGTCTGCGCGCGCTGGTCAGTTTTGTCAGCCAGGGGCTATCGCTAACCGAAGCCGCACAGATGGCGGGGTTCAGCGACTCAGCCCATTTCAGCAACAGTTGCCGCAAGCTACTGGGGGTCAAGCCGACTGACGTGCTTGCTGGCGATGATCTACGCATCCTCTTTTCCAACCGCCTGTGAACAGCCTTTATGATCCTCGCTACACATTGCGTCGATCTCAAAAGCAGAAAAGCGAGAAAAGCGAGAAAAGGACAGAAAAGGGGACAGATTTATTTCCAGTAAATAAATCTGTACCCTTTTTTTGGCAACAGCCCCCCCGTGGCGAGGGAGCTTGCTCCCGCTCGGCTGCGCAGCAGTCGCAAAACCGGACGATGCGGTTTGCCTGAAGAAATGCAGGGCCTGCTGCGCAGGCCAGCGGGAGCAAGCTCCCTCGCCACAGGGGATCGGGTGTCAGGAAATGGAAGCTTGCTCGCGATGAAATCGACGCGGTTCCAGACCAAAACAAGTCACCCGCATCGCCAGCAAACCCCGCTCCTACAGAACCCGGCTACACACTTTCACCAACCCACGCATCCTTGCGCCTTTGCCTACAACTACGCCAGAATCCGCCCGCTTGTGCGCCTTGTCCCGGGGTTCTATTGTTTTCCTGCCACTGCCCATCAGTGGTCGGGTTTAGTAGCCCGGACGACATCCCGGTTGCACGAGTCTCATCAGTTAGGCATTTGCCTGCACTTGATGGTGGCTGTGCGCTTGGCGCCTTCGGGCGCGCCGGTTTGGGTGTGTCACCGGTCTACTAACCTGCGCACAGCCGCCACCCCTTTGTTTAGTAGCGAGATGGTTGCGGCCCTACTAGAGGGAAGACATACCCATGTTCAAACCTACACCGAATCCGCCAGAGGCAAATTCCTCCGCACAGTCCGCAAAATCCAAAGCCAAACAGCAAGACGAAACCACCAAACGCGTGCTTGATCACTACTTGCTGCCGAAATCTGAAAAATCTCAAGACAAACCAAAACCGGGCCAGCTATTCACCGTCGTGAAAGGCCTCGATAACGAATGCTTGCTCGCTAATCTCAGTGAAACCTTAGCTTCAGCCGATGCCATGGCTGCTGATCTGGCGTTCGACCTGAAAGGCTCGCGGCGTCATTTGGCGCTGGGGATTCAGCAGTTGATTGAGCTGAGCTCGTTGTTGGCGAATCAGGTATTGGATAATGTGGAGCCGGGGCGGTAGGTAGGCTGTTCCCAACGGAAAAACCCGGCGTTCTGCGTCGGGTTTTGGTGCGTTCATCCATAGACGTGGACGAGCTCTCTCTAAACAAGAACTCTTCCAACAACAACCGCTCCTCACCTCCCACACAGCCCTTTTAGCGAAAGGCTGAGAACGGCCAGAAGGCATCCTTCGCAAGTGTCTATGGAACTTGGGGCAGTTTATTTCTGATTTTGCAGCGGGTATGACAGACACCGATTTTTTTGGACACCTTTCGAGAAACAATGTGGCGATTCGACGGTTCAGAATCGGAGATGAGATTGCGTTGTTCCACGTCTTTTACTCTGCCATTCACGATATTGCGTCAAGAGATTACACCCACGATCAAATCGAAGCCTGGGCTCCTGCTGATCTTGATCCGAAGCTCTGGGCGAATCATCTTCGAGATCTCCGTCCGTTCGTGGCTGAGATCGACGGCGAAATAGTAGGCTACGCCGACATTCAACCGAACGGTTACATCGACCATTTTTTTGTGTCGGGTAATCATCCCCGGCGGGGAATAGGTTCTTTATTAATGAATCGCATTCATGAAGAAGCCAAGTTGCTTGGAATCAGCGAGCTTACTTCTCATGTCAGCAAAACGGCTGAACCATTCTTTGTATTGCATGGTTTTTATGTCGTAGAGCGAGGATTTCCGATCCGTCGGGGTGTAACGCTTCAGAATGCGTTGATGCAGAAAAACCTGAAATGCGGCATATGAATATTCGGTAGAGGGGCAAGTGGCCACTTTATTTCTGATACACGTGGGATGCAATTTCGCAAACAGGATTTTGGGTAGGCCACATTCCTGGAAACTGGATGTCAGCATCATTGGAATACACACCCGCCGTCAGGCACAGGCTAGCGGGTAGCCAGACAGGATGCACCGACCGCTGTCGCCCGGCGTAACTGCGACATGACGTTCCCCGCCGTAATCACCGCCGTAGGCGATACTGGGCAACTGCTCGCGGCCAGCGCCTCTGCGACCCAGGTATTGCAGGTATAAAACAGCGAATAGCTACCCTCGGCCTGGTAGAACCGGCTCTCTCCATACAGGCCAGGCCCGAGCACCACCAAGGTGCCCGTCGCTGAGCGGGTGAAGGATCCGGCCACGAACGCGAGCAGTCGTTGGTAGCCGTCCTCCGTCACCCGCACTTCGATGACCTCGCTTGCGCCGAAACTCCGCCTGGGGTCTCCGTCAATCTTGACCGCATGCAGTACGGTTGCCGTCGACCCGAACAAGGCTCGCAGGGCGAGGCTCAAGGTGGCCTGTGGGGCTCGGTAAAAATCCTCGTCACCCCAACCGAACTCAACGAAGTCACCGTCGCTGAACGCTTCGGCCAGTGCGGGAAGCACCTGAAGTAGATCGGGGCGCGCAATGATCAACCCGGTATGCAGGCCATGATTCACTACATAGAAGGACCGCCAATCGCCACCCTCGCCCCTCGGCGGGTCCGACGCGGTAGCGCAGCCGAACAGCGTGAGGACCAGGGACAGCACTACAATGCGCATACACAAGGGCTTGGAGGCTCGCTAACGAAACGTGGGAAAACCCCAGCGGGGTTGGCGCTGGATCTCGGCCAGAAGCAACTATGGCGCTTAGATGCTCAAAGCAGCGATACACCACAAGGTATCTCAGAGACCAAGCCTAGCATTCAGGAAACCCGGAGGCCGCGCGGAAGCGCGGGCAGGGCGAGGGCCCTTCCAGCCCCCCTGAGGGGAGCCTGCTCGGGGTGTCCCCCTTCAATAACATTCGCGTGGATGCTTGCTCCTGCTTCTCCACCTTCTGAGAGTCAAGCCAGGGCCTGACCACCGCACCTCCAAGCTACATATCCTTGCGCCTTTGCCTACAACCGCACCAGAATCCGCCGGCTTTTCAGCCTTGCCCTCGGGCTCTATCGTTTCCTTAACATTGGCCGAGCCGGCATCGATGACACTCAGGCATGCTAGCTCCCCTCGGGAAAGTCATAGGCCCGGCCGCATCAAACTTTCGGCAGCTAGCTTTGGTGGCTCATGTTCACCGGTACACACCGTCTATATACTCAAATCATGGAACGTATCCAATCAATCAATCTCGCGCGGATAGACTGGTGTTGTACCGATCACGGTATGACGCGGGACGAGCTCGCCCGTGAGATCGGTATAGCACCTGCCAGCTTTGAAAAAGTGATGGCCGGCGAGACAGGGCTGACCTTCAACCAGCTGCGTAAGCTGGCGGCCGTTTTCGGGCGAGGTACCTTGTTTTTCATGGAGCCAGGGCCGGTCAACGAGGCAAAGGTGCACTCGCCGCAGTTCCGCACCTTGAGCAATCAGAAACCGGAACTTTCGCACCGCCTGAAGCTGCTGGTTGAGCGAGTGGAGCGTCAGCGCGCAGTGTTCCTTGCACTGCGTGAGGAGCTTGAACCGACGGAGATCGTGCGCTTCTCGCCGCCCGACCTAGCAGGCCTGAGCATCCCCGATGCGGCCAGCCGTGTGCGTAAATGGCTGGGGCTGGCGAACCGTAACAATTTCGACAGTTATCGTAAGGCCATCGAAGCGCGCGGCCTGTTGGTCTTCCGCAGCAATGGCTACAACGGTAAATGGCAGATTGCGAAGGAAAGCCCGATCCTCGGTTTTTCACTCTACGACCCTGAATGCCCGGTAATCGTCATCAAGAAGCAGGATGCAGATACCCGCCAAAGCTTCACGTTGATGCATGAGTTAGGGCACCTACTTATTCATCGGGCAAGCTCAATTGACGATGAAGAGGATTTGTATTCGGCGGACGATGAAGAGCAAGAGGCGAATGCCTTTGCCGGCCATCTGTTGGTCCCCGATCGGTTTCTATTAAGCATTCATGACAATGAGCGCCCTGTTGAGGCGGCCGAATTTGATGGCTGGCTGGAACCACAACGCAGGGCGTGGGGTGTGAGCGGCGAGATGATCCTACGGCGTCTGATGGATGACGGACGTTTGCCAAGCGAAGCCTATGCCGCATACCGACGGTGGAACAAGCAACGAGTGATGCCTGAAAAAGAGGGTGGCAGCCGAGAGCACCGCAATCGCGAACCCCGGCACATTTTTGGCGATGGTTACGTGCGCACAGTGCTGGATGCCATGAACGCTCGTCGTATCACTCTCGCCAAGGCAAGCAGCTATCTCGACAACCTTAAGATCTCGGACCTGCACAAGCTGGAACGCTTCTATGCAGGTGTTTGATGCCTCATCCATGCTCTACGCGTGGGATAACTACCCTATCGCGCAGTTTCCGGGGCTTTGGGCATGGATGACGGATCGAGTGATGCAAGGGGTGATTCGGATGTCCGAGGTTGCCGCCGAAGAAGTTGGACACAAAGCACCGGAGTGCGTGACCTGGCTGAAGGAGGCAGGTCTGCAAAAGGTGCCCGTGACCGAGGCGATCCTATTGGAAGCCTTTCGTATCAAAGGATTGCTTGAGATCGAAGAAGACAAATACGGTGCTGGGGTTGATGAAAACGATCTATATATCATTGCCACCGCGAAGCTACATGGCTGCGAGTTGGTCACGGATGAGGCGTTTCAGCCTTCTGCGAACAAGCACAAACGCAATTGGAAGATTCCTGCTGTTTGCAATATGGAAAGTGTGCAGACCCCCTGGATCAACTTCCTCGACTACATCAAGCGATCCCAAGCGGTTTTCGGGTGATGACTTCAGTCATTTGAGTACAAAATCGGACTGATCTTCTGATATTTAGCTTACCCCTTCTTATCCTCAGTCAACCTACTCAAACCGCCGCCGCTTCATGAACAATCCCATCCCTATCGCCACGGCAAAAACCGACAGCAACCCCAGATCAAACCCCAACACGCGGGTCTGACCTGCCACAACACAGCCAACCGCACCCGCCGCCACCAACGCCACGCCGAGCCACTTGCGCAGCAGATGCGGCTTGAGAAACTGATCGAATAGAAAGTACATCACCATGGCAACAACCATCTGGGTAATGTCGGACATGTATGTCTCCAGTCAGATCTTGATGATCAATGTCGAGAGGGTGCGTTGCGGGCCGATACCGCCGTTGACCTGCGCCTCGATACTCACCAACACGTCGCCCGCATGGTAGGTGGGAAGGATTTCATTGGCATACATGCGCACGCCGACCCCAACAGGAACACCCACATAAGTGGAGGCCACGGCACTGGTGGCAGTAGTGAAAGCAGAGGCAGCAAGATTGGCAATCGTGGTGCGTTGGGCATTGAGGGCATCGCCCTGTTGCCTAGTCAGCGGTTTGGAGATGCCGATCATCATCACGCACGGCAGACTCTTGGCCAGCATCTTGTCGTACACCTCGACGACCTTGCTGTTGACTTCATAGTGGGCGCTTTTCGCCTCGCCAAAATGCAGCTCGCGCAGGCGTCCGCGTTCGCTGTCGGTGAGGGTAATCTGCGAGACGTTGAAGACCATCCCGTGATTGCCCATGTATTGGAAATTCCCTTCGAACTTCATCGCCCGCATCCTTTTGGGGTAAAGGTGGCGATTTTCTACAACGAGCGGATTGGATTCAAATCATTTCAGCTTGGTGGGTTGGGGAGCGGGGAATGCCGGTCAGTTCAGCCACAACCCTGTATGGACAAAGCTTGCCCGCGTTTGGGGCAGGTCAGTCGACAACGGGTTTGGCTGGTCTACCGCTATCGCAAGCAAGCTTTGCTCCCACAGATTTTGCGCCGTCTGAGCTTTTAGCGGATCAACAGTGAATTGGGGGGTGGACTTTTTTATGAGTGCTTCGCACCCAAGCGGGAGCAAGCTCCCTCGCCACGGGGGAACGAATCTGCCCGTTTTCCCGTGCGCCAACCTCCTTAACCCGCCGCCACTTCATAACCCCCCAGTTCCCCAGCAAAGGGCAACACAACGGGCTCAAGCTTGCGCATTGCATGCCGATGAACTTGCCAGTTCGTCCTTTCCTTCAGGCAAGATGTGCCCCTCCAGATTCAAGGAAGATGCCCCATGTCCGCTTCGCTCGATCTCGCCGCCAGTCAGATCCGTCACGCCGTTCGCGCAGCCACCGAGGGCCTGGTCGGCCGCGAGCAGTTGGCCGAGTTGATCGTGCTGGCGGCTGTCGCCCAGGAACACATTCTGGTGGTGGGGCCGCCCGGCACGGCGAAAAGCGCCGTGGTGCGTCGGGTGGCGCAGTCTATGGGCGGTCGCTACTTCGAGTATCTGCTGGGGCGCTTCACCGAGCCTTCGGAACTGTTTGGCACGGTCGATCTGAAGAAACTGCGCGAAGGCACGGTTGAAACCGATATCAGCGGCATGCTGCCTGAAGCCGACATTGTGTTCCTGGATGAAGTGTTCCTGGGCTCGACGGCAATCCTCAATACCCTGCTTGGCGTGCTCAACGAACGACGTTTTCGCCGTGGCCATACCCAGGTCCAGTGCCCCTTGCGCGTCTGTGTCGCAGCGGCGAACGGCCTGCCCGACGACGAATCGCTGGCGGCCTTCGGCGATCGCTTTTTGCTGCACCTGTTCGTGGACGCGGTACCCGACAACCAGCTCGAAGCGATGCTGGCCGGCGGCTGGCAGTCGGAGCAGCGCCCGGTTCCACAACTGCTGGGGCTGACTCAGCTCGACACACTGGGCCACGCGCTCAAGGACGTCGATTTATCACTGGTGCGGCCAGCGCTGGCCCAGGCCATCCGCCGGTTGCGGGAAGCCGGTATACAGCTCTCCGACCGACGTATCGTCAAATCCCAGCGTCTGATCGCAGCGGCGGCTTTGCTGCGCGGGCATCTGGAAGCCAGCGAAGCCGACCTCTGGCCGCTGCTTTACGTGCTGCCGACCCGGGAAATCCAGCAACACGGTCGCGAGGTGCTGCAGGATCTTTTTGCCCAGTGCAGCAACAGCCATCTGTTCAGTGCCGTCGAGGAAGCGACGCTGCAGCCGATGGCTCGCCTGCATCGTCTGCTTGAAACGGCAGAGGATTACCTGGCGCGCAGCGAACCACCTGCCAGCCCGTTGCTGGAAGCGCTGCTGCGCGAAATCGATGCCAACTTCAACAGCCAGACCATCCCCCAGCGCCTGCATGAGGCGCGCGGGCAAGTGGCCCATATGCTGACAACCCAGGCATGACGAATAGGGTCACCGCCACTGCCCTCGACTGGGCCTGGCGAGTGCGGCGCGAGCCCGGTCAACCGCAGGCCGCCGTGGCCTGGGGCGAAGTGGCGGCGCGCCTGCACACGCGGCTGCTGCGCATGCCCGAAGACCAGACCGCGCAGTTGCAAGCCACTGCCAACCGTGACGTGCTGATCGTCACGGGCAATGCAGATGACCTGCCGTGGGTCGAGGGCGTCGATTACGCCTGCGCCGAGCCCACCGCACCCGGCCTCTGGCTGCCCACCAGTTGGGAACCCGACGCACCGCTCGACCTGATGGGGCAAGCGCTGCTCGACAGATTCGCGCGCGCGCCTCTGCTGCTGTGGCATGCCCCCAGGGCAGTGGTGCCGCTCGACCGATGCCTGCCCGTCACGGCCCGGCACCTGCAACGCATTCAGAATGGGTGGGCAGGTCGCTGATGCAATTACCGCAATCCCTGCAACCCTGGCGAGATTGGCTGCAATGGTTTCCCCCCGAGCAACTGCCATTGCTGGCGGTTCTGTTCGCACGCCTCAATCCGCTGCTAGGCCCATTGCGCGGCATGCAACAGGGCGGCGTGCCTGAGCCCGACGGCCTTGGCGATCTGCAACGCCGTGGCCCGTATGAACGACTGCTCGCCAGCGAGTGGTTGCTGGCCGATGAGCTACCCGACGAATTTCTGCGCAGGGCCGTAGTTGGTGAACACCTGTTCCTGGCGCCGCAATATCGCACTCATCAGGCCAACCGCATGATCGTTGTGCTATTCGACGCCGGCCCGCTGCAACTGGGCGGCCCGCGACTGGTGCATCTGGCGCTGCTGATCCTACTCGCTCGCCGTGCCAGCGAAGCCGGGGCCGAACTGCGTTGGGGCACTCTGCAAAACGCGCCACAGTTGCATGAGTTCAAGGACGCAGCGCATTTGAAGCAACTGCTCGGCGCCCGCACGTATCAGACCGTCAACGATGAGCATTGGCATACCTGGCGCGCCTGGCTGTCGGAGCAGGATCACGACAGCGGCGAACGCTGGCTCGTCGGCCAACGACTGCCCGCCACCGACGCCCGCTCCTGCACTCATCGGGTCCAGATACAGCGCAGCCTCGATGGCCGCAGCCTCATGTTCGCGCTGCAAGACGTGGGCACCCGACAAGTTGCCCTGCCCAACCCCGACGAGCGCCTTGCCTTGCAATTGATCAAGGGGGAGTTCGACACCGCGCGACAGATGGCTCGCACCACGGTCAAGACCCTCATTCCACGGGTTGCGCTGACGCTGGCCCCGATCATTGCCAGCAGCGGCTTCCATGTCGCCCTGAAACTGCTCGACGAACCTGGGCTTGTGGTGATCAAGCTTCCGGCTCCCCGGCAGAAAAAATCGCTCGATGTTCGCCGGACGCTCTGGAACAACCGCAGCACGCCGCTGGCGATCACGTTCCCGGGCCGCATGCCCGGCGCGATCCTGAGCCTCGACGAGCACCTGGTCTTTTGGAACATGCCTGGCCTCAAACCCGCCCCCCGACCTGAGCGTGAACAACTGCAGATGCCCGTGGGCACCGCCACGCTGCTGCCCGTGGTGTGGATGCACAACGGCACCTACGGCCGGGTTTTCCTGCTCGACAACAAAGGTCATCTGGCCTTCTGGGTGGTCGACAACGGCAAGCTGCCCACCCCGCACCAGCCCGGTGTCACCCACTCGATGGCCGATCACGTGGTGGGCATGGCGCAGGTTGATCGCAACATGCTGGCCTATCTGCGCCACGATGCCGGTCGATTGTACGTCCACCGGCTCAATCCCTGGATCAGCCAATCCACGGGCCATGTGGTCGGCACGGCGAAGGATTTCGACGTCGAACAGGTATTGTTCCCGGCAAGTTCATGCTGGGACCGCGCCTTCCACGGTTGCGCGTGGATGCGCCTGGTCGACGGGCAGCAACAGTGGCAGATGGTGGCCCCCGACCTTCAGACTGGACAGATCGATCTGGCACCCGGCTGGAGAGGCTTGGGATTGCTGATCGGGGAGGATGAGGTGCTTTCCATGGTCCTGCTCGGCCCCAACCAGCAGACTGTCGCCTTGTACTGCAGGGGGGAGCAACATGTGCTGTTCACCACCACCGAGGCCATTGCCAGAATCAGCTTTTGCCCGATGAGCGGGCTGGTCGCCGCCCTGACCAAGGCTCGGGAACTGGTGGTGTATTCGGTCCGGGACGAGCGCAGGGTGTTGCAGGTCATGTGCAATCAAGCACAAACGCAGTCGGAGGACGCCCCCCATGGCCGGACCTGATGCGGTCATTATTCGCCGTCCGACACTGAGCGGTTATCAACCGATCGAGGCGCTGTGGTTTTCCGTTGAGCGCCTCAGCGAGCAGGAACGGGCGCGGCTGATACTCACCCACTGGCAAACCGACGCCAGGGCCTATCGCTTTGCCGACGGCGACCTGCTGCGCTTTCCCAAGGCACGCGCCATGCTGTGTGAAGGTCTCGCTGGCTGGCCACTGATCCGCCAGGGTCGAACGCTTTGCTCAGCACAGCTGAGTGCTGAAGAAGTGCAGCGCCTAGCCCACGCCGATGTCTGGCTGGTACGCGGCACGCAGGTCAATGCCCTGCACCTGCGCGACGCCACTACGCTGGCCCCCGGTCAATGGATCGACGTCAGCCAGTACGCGCTGCTCGACACTTACGACTGCCAGGACGTATTACCGGAACCACAAGTCGAACCACAGGCAGTACAGACCGACATACGGGAAATCCTGGGTGATTCGCTTGCGCCGGTCAGCCCCGAGCGAGAGGCGGTGATGCAAGCCCTGCTGGAGCGCCAACGTCAGGCCGCCCCCCCTGACGTAGCTGCGGCGCGTCACACGCCTGGCCCCGCGAACAACCAGCAGCGTACCGGTGGCCTGGGACGTTTCATTGTGGTGATGGCGGTTATTGGCCTTTATCGAATTATTCCCCTCGACGGTCCGCAATTGCCGACCGCTCCCCCTGCGGTTGAGAAAGCCAAGCCGCCACGCTCTGTGGATCCCTCCACATTCGATCTGGGCAGTGTCGTGGTCTGGACGGTAATCGGCGCGGTACTTTTCACGCTGATACTGATGGCCGTGCGTGCCTGGATGCGGCGCAATGGCACACACTCGGCAGCAATGAACACGCGCCCTGCCGCTACCGCCAATGCCGCCCGACCATCGAAGCCGGCCGTGCCGCCACGGGCGTCGGGGCAGCCAGGTGGCCCGGCCAGATGGCGACGCTGGCTGACGCGCCTGACCCAGCATTCACGCCTGTCAGCGCTTTACGGAAAGCGCCAGGCCGCTTACATGCAACGCATGCTCGATATGTTCGAAAACGGCGATCTGGAAGAAGCACTGCGCCATGCCATTCCGCTGGGCGGTGGCCAGGGCAATGCAGGTCAAGCCTTCGGCACACCTAGCAGGCGCCAGGACCTGACGCTCACTCAACATTCAGGGCCTCGCACCAGCATGCTGTTTGAGGCAGATCTTGAAACCCACCTCAAGCAGGTCTACCGGCAGTCCTTTGAGCGACTGGATCACGAGGGGCGTATCGAGGAAGCCGTGTTTATCCTGGCCGAGCTATTGAGGGCACGCCAGGAAGCGCTCGACTATCTGGAAAAGCACCAACGCTATCAACAGGCAGCTGACCTTGCACTGGCCTGGGACATGCCCACCTCGACCATCGTGCGTCTGCTGTGCCTGGCAGGGGATTGGCAGCGAGCGCTGCAAGTCGCGCGGCGCGACAACGCGTTCGCCGATGCCGTCATCTTGCTCGAAAAAAATTGGCCGGACGCCGCCGCGCGCCTGCGCCTGGAATGGGCGCTGGCCCTGACCGAAAAAGGATTGTGGTTGCAGGCGGTGGACGTGATCTGGAGTCTGCCGGCAGAGCACGAACGCGCCACGCAATGGCTACTGGCCGCCGAAGCCGCAGGTGGTAGCCTAGCCATCGGCGCGCTGGTTAAACGGGCAATCCTGCTTCCCGACACCCTCTCGATATACGAAACCTGGGTCGAAAAACTGCGCAACGACCCCGAGCGGGTCGTGGAGCGCGCCGCACTGGCCCAGGCGCTGCTAGCGCACAAGGCCCACAGTCCCGCGCTGGCCTGGCTGGCTGCCGCGACCGTGCGGGCGATGATCTGTGATCAGGCCGGGCCACACGCTCATCTCACCCAGAATCAGCTTCAAGCGCTGGTAAAAATGAGCAAGGACAAGTTGCTACAAGCGGACCTGCCCGGCAGCGCCCTGCCCAAGAACAAACGTCTCAATCAGAGCCTTGAGCGGGTAAGCACCCCCTTGTCGTTCACGGCACCAGAAAGGGGCAATCGGACTCTCTGCGATGCCGTGCCCTTGACTGACGGGCGCTACCTTCTGGCACTGGGCGAAGCTGGCGCAACGGTGATCGACGCTAGTGGCAAGACGGCCTTTCACTTTCCGGTACCCACCCAGACCATCGTGCTGGGCCACAGTCGACAGGTCGCGCTGGCGCTGGCACGTCGCGGCGACGTCTGGCGCATCTGCAAACTGGATCTGGTTAATCGCAGCGCCACCGATCTGGGCGTGCTGATGCTGGACGCCTACGCCAAGAATTTCGACGGCACGACCTGGACTGTCGGCAGAGGCTCGCAATTGCGCGTCGTGGACGTGGATCGCCGGTTCGAAACGCTCTGGCACGTCGGCGATCTACCCGGGCCGGTTGCCTTCCTTCGGGATGACGAGCGCAACGAATCCGTATTGCTGAACACCCCACACGCTTTCCAGCTCTGGCATTACCGCCTGCCCGACCGCCGATTGCTCAGCCGCGAACCGATGCCCGCGAGGCGTCAGGAGCACAACTGGCAGTTGTTCAATGCGGCAGGCCGGATCACCGAGTTATTGATCAAGGAGGCCGCTGACAGCGATCCCGTGCTGATGGTGTACGAGAGCGGCACGAGCAAGGGCTATCGCTTGCCCGGTCTGGTTCAAGAATTTACCGATCCGTTGAACATCTACTCGTTCGAGCAGTGGCTGGTAGTCTGCTACGCAACTGGCGACGATGATGCACGCTGGCACTTCATCCACCGCCACAGTGACCGGTTATGCGCCGTCCTGCACTGGCCGCTGCATCATGCGCAACTGCGTTGCGTGGGCAATGAATGGGTGCTTTTCGACCATCAGGGCCGGCTGTGGCATATCGACACAACCACCTCCATGACCCGAACTCTGTCGGTGCAGTGACGCACCGCCGGGGTGGGCTTTTTTATGAGCGCTTCGCACTCAAGCGGGAGCAAGCTCCCTCGCCACGGGGTTAGAGTTGTTAGGTGTAAAAAGGGACCTTTTCAGTAAGCCCATCTTGGATTCATCTGCCTAGGGCAATCCTGCACATCCGATCAAGAATTAGAAATGAGACCTGTGTCCACAGGTCTCACCGTCGTCACCTCATCGGCCACAGACGTTCTTGGTTAACGCCTACAAGGCCTTTTCGGCGTTGAAACCGTCAGCGTTTTCAAACACGCCCATAAAGCCTGGGACGGTCGATTCGCGCGCCCAATCGCGCTGGAGTTCGCAATACATCTGCACGCGACTGATCAGTTTCGCCCCCGCTTGCTCGATTCGCCGTAACGCGGCTTCGTGCGCGGCAACGGATGTACCGCCGACAGCATCAACCGGCACGTAGACTTCATAACCTTCCTGTATGGCATCGAGTACCGGAAAGGTCAGGCACGCTTCAGTCCAGAGCGCGGTCATGATGAGTTTGCGGCGGCCCGTGGCTTTGACCGCCTGTTTGAACTCGACGTCTTCCCAACTGTTGATCGATGTCCGATCGTAAGTGGGCAAATGCCCCAGTACGTTCTGCAGCTGCTGGATGGGCGGCTTGTTGCGACCGGTAGCGACATTGACCGTCGAATGGATAATCGGAAGGTTGTAGTTGATGGCCGCCTTGGCCACGCTCGTGATGTTGAACACCAATTCGTCACGCGGCATCGAACGGATCGAGGACACTTGGATGGGCTGGTAATCGATGATGATCAGCGCCGAGTTTTCAGGCGACAAGAGGTGGTCGGTCAGAGGGTTGCGGATTGCCTCGCTTGTCATTTGCTGCTCCTGCTTCTAGTTGTCATTTGCGTGTGGACGGTTCAAGCGCTCGCTTGATGGATGGGCGAGCGGTTGAGGTCTGCACTGCGTTGAAGGTGATTCACTTTCCGGACGACCTGTCATGGAGAGACAGCGTCACCAGGAAGCAGGATTGTGCTGTTGCGTCACTTGACCCAGTAGTAGCATCTCGGGGCTTTCTGTGTTGCAGAATGAGGAACGCTGATTTTGGATATCGAAGCGCTGCAAACCTTTGTAGAAGTCGCTGATGCCGGCGGTATTTCGCCTGCGGCCCTCCGGCTAGGCGTAGCCAAATCGATCGTCAGCCGCAGGCTGGTGCGGCTGGAGGCGGAACTGGGTGTCCAGTTGCTGGCGCGGACCACTCGCGGGGCCGCCCTCACTGAGGCTGGAACCACTTTTCGCGAGCATGCGGCCAGGGTCTGCGCCGAGATCGACATAGCAAAGGAAACGATGCTGCCCTCCGGTCCCCTTCGCGGTCGGTTGCGCATTGCCGCCCCGCTTTCTTTTGGGCCGACTCACTTTGCGCCGATGCTGGCGCAAATGGCCCGCCGTCATCCCTTGCTTCATATTCAGACCAGCTACAGTGATCGCTTCGTCGATCTGATCGCCGAAGGTTTTGACTGTGCGATACGCGTTGGCTACCTGCCGGACTCAAACCTTATTGCAAGGGGTATCGGCCCGATTTATACGAAGCTCGTCGCCAGCCCCGGTTATATCAGCGCCCATGGCGCACCTGAATCGCCCGAGGAGCTGTCCGCACACGAGGCGCTCATGCAGGGCACCGAATCCTGGCAGTTCATGGATGGCGACAAGGTGGTTACGGTTCGTCCGCAGGGGCGCTTCAAGGCTGATAACGGCATCGCTCTGGTCGCCGCCGCCGTCGCAGGGTTGGGGGTTGCCTATCTGCCGGATTGCCTGACCTATGAAAGCGTGAGGTCGCAGGCGCTGGTGCCCATCATGACCCGGTACCCACCGCCTCCGGCAGGTGCCTATGTTGTCCGCCCACCGGGGCTCCATCCGGCTCGCAAGATCCACGTACTCACAGAACTGTTGATCGAGTCGTTCGGGCAGTCTCCGCACTTTGCAAAGCCGGCAAGCGGTGCCTGAGGACTTCCCACTGTGGGATGGCGGCGGTGTCCCGGAGAACCTTGAGCAGGCAATCCTAGGAATAGGGGGACAGATTTACTTCCAGAAAATAAGTCCCCTTTTTTACTCAACGATACTTCGCTCACCCACAGCCCAGATGCCTCTCAATCAACCTCGCCACCTCATCTGCGTGAGTAAAGCCCAGGTCATGATCGGCCCCAGAGAAAACGTGTAGATCCGCATGGGGTAACAACTCAGCAAGGCGCTGGCCGACGCGAACGGGGCTGATAGGATCAGCGTCTCCCCAGAGGAGGAGCACCGGCATGCGCAACTCGGCCAACCGGAGCGTGAGGTCGGTGCGGTCGTCGAGAAACCACCTCGGCAGCGTCGGGTTGGCGGCAGCAAAATCCGCGCGCCAGTCCTGCGCGTCCAGATCAGACATATCCACTCCGCCAGAGGTGACGGTCAGTATCAGGTGCGTGATCAGTTCGGGGCGCTCAAGCGCTGCAAGCACGGCGACGATACCGCCCATGGACTGCGCCACCAGCGCTGTGGGCCGGTCGATCTCGGCCAGCACGCGGGTCGCTAGGTCTTCCATACCGGTTATGCCGGGCACGGGCGGAGTGTCTCCAAAGCCGGGCCAGCCGATATGGACCTGCCGCGCTGGAAGGGTCAGGCGTTCGGCAACCGGATGCCAGAACCGGGTGTTACCTGAGGCTCCGGGCAGGAAGAGGAGTTGGGCGGGGGATACGCTCACGAGTTCGGTCCTTGACGGTGGGATTGATCAAATCATTTCAGCTTGTTGGATCGGGGGGCGGCGAATGTCGTTCGGTTAAGCAGGCGGACAGATCGAGTTGGCTGTTTGGGAGACTGCTGCGCATTACGTCGCCACAATTGCAGAGCTCATTCTTGGCGGCGCATATATTCCGCGAAAAGTGGCACTGTAAAATTCAGATATCCGTGATCTGTGCTGTAGATCATTCCCTTGGCGATGATGTTGGCGCGAGTCGGTCCAAGCGATGATTGAGGACGCTCCATCGCCTTCGCAATATCAGCAATGGTATAAGGCCCGTCGCCGAGCTCGGACATCACCTTTACAAACTGAACCTCTGAAGGGGTAAGCCGGTCGATGCGGCCCCTGAAGAAGCCCGCATCGAGAGAGGCCAATGTCTCGGCGTAAGAATGGTTGATGTCGATAGATAGGCAAATCTAGCTGCACTGGCTAGCTTTAGCTAGCTTTAGCTATCTATTGCTAGATATCGGTATGTTTACCGCTTTTTCATGAGCGCTTCGCACTGGAATACCAGCCCGGTCAAGCGGGAGCAAGCTCCCTCGCCACAGGGCTGGAGCGGTATCAGGCGTGACGATCCAGTTTTTTGAGGAACACGGTCATTTCCTTTTCCGCCTGTTTGTCGCCATGGGCGCGGGCGGCTTCCAGACCTTGTTCCCAGGCCTGGCGGGCTGCCGGTAGATCGCCTTGGCCTTGGTGGGCCTTGCCCAACAGTTTCCAGGCGGCTGAGTATTTGGGGTCGAATTCGACGCAGCGCTGGAAGTGCTCGGCTGCTCGGGCGAATTCGCCGAGGTCCAGATAGCCCTTGCCCAGGCCGAAGCGCAGCAGGGCGTTGTCCACGCCCTTGGCGAGCATTTTTTCCAGGGAGTCGAGCATGGCGGCGTCCTTATCTGTTGTGTCAGTAGTTGATCTGTTGAGAGCTAGATAGCTATCGCGAGCAGGCTCGCTCCCACAGGGGATTGGGGTTGTTCACAACATTTGTGAACACTCTGTGGGAGCGAGCCTGCTCGCGATGAGGCCCTTCCTGTCACTGCACATCCCGGATCAGAAGAAACTCAACCCCACATGGAACAGCTTCTCGACGTCGCGAATGTGTTTTTTGTCCACCAGGAACAGGATCACATGGTCGCCGGTCTGGATCATGGTGTCGTCGTGGGCGATCAGCACTTCTTCGTCGCGGATGATCGCGCCGATGGTGGTGCCGGGCGGCAGGCCGAGGTCGCGGATGGCCTTGCCGATCACTTTGCTCGACTTGGCGTCGCCGTGGGCAATCGCCTCGATGGCTTCGGCCGCGCCACGGCGCAGGGAGTGCACGCTGACGATGTCGCCACGGCGCACGTGGGCCAGCAAGGTGCCGATGGTTGCCAGTTGCGGGCTGATGGCGATGTCGATCTCGCCGCCCTGGATCAGGTCGACGTAGGCCGGGTTGTTGATGATGGTCATCACCTTCTTCGCCCCCAGGCGCTTGGCCAGCAACGACGACATGATATTGGCTTCGTCGTCGTTGGTCAGGGCCAGGAAGATGTCGGCGTCGGCGATGTTTTCTTCCAGCAGCAGGTCACGGTCCGAAGCGCTGCCCTGCAGTACCACGGTGCTGTTCAGGTTGTCCGAGAGGTAGCGGCAACGCGCCGGGCTCATCTCGATGATCTTGACCTGATAACGGCTTTCGATGGCTTCGGCCAGACGTTCGCCAATCTGCCCGCCACCGGCAATCACGATGCGCTTGTTTCTTTCGTCGAGACGGCGCATTTCGCTCATCACCGCGCGAATGTTGGCCTTGGCGGCGATGAAAAATACCTCGTCGTCCGCTTCGATCACCGTGTCGCCCTGGGGCAGGATCGGCCGGTCACGCCGGAAAATCGCCGCGACCCGCGTTTCCACATTGGGCATGTGTTCGCGTAGCTGGCGCAGTTGCTGACCCACCAGTGGCCCGCCGTAGTAAGCCTTGACCGCCACCAGTTGCGCCTTGCCTTCGGCAAAGTCGATCACTTGCAAGGCGCCGGGGTGTTCGATCAGGCGCTTGATGTAGTTGGTCACCACTTGCTCGGGGCTGATCAGCACATCCACCGGAATCGCTTCGTTGTCGAACAACTCGGCGCGGGTCAGGTAGGCCCCCTCGCGCACCCGGGCGATCTTGGTCGGGGTGTGGAACAGCGTGTGAGCGACCTGACAGGCCACCATGTTGGTTTCATCGCTGTTGGTCACGGCCACCAGCATGTCGGCATCGTCCGCACCGGCCTGACGCAGCACGGTCGGCAAGGAACCACGGCCTTGTACCGTGCGGATGTCAAGACGGTCGCCCAAATCCCGCAGGCGCTCACCGTCGGTGTCGACCACGGTGATGTCGTTGGCTTCACTGGCCAGATGTTCAGCCAGCGAACCGCCGACCTGCCCTGCGCCGAGGATGATGATTTTCATCCGGTCACTCCTATCGAATCGGTTTTAACCGCGTGCGGCGGCGATCTTGATCAGTTTGGCGTAGTAGAAACCGTCATGTCCGCCCTCCTGGGCCAGCAACTGGCGTCCATGGGGCTGCTTGAGGCCGGCATTGCTGGCGATGTCCAGCTCCCGTGCGCCCGGCGTACGAGCGAGGAACGCTTCGATCACTTCGGTGTTCTCGGTCGGCAAGGTCGAACAGGTGGCGTACAGCAGCATGCCGCCGACTTCCAGGGTTGGCCATAGCGCGTCGAGCAGTTCGCCCTGCAACGCGGCCAAGGCGGCAATGTCGTCCGGCTGACGGGTGAGTTTAATGTCGGGGTGACGACGAATCACACCGGTGGCCGAGCACGGCGCGTCCAGCAGGATGCGCTGGAACGACTTGCCGTCCCACCAGGTGGCGGTGTCGCGGCCGTCGGCGGCGATCAGCTCGGCGTCCAGGCCAAGACGTTCGAGGTTTTCCTTCACGCGCACCAGGCGCTTGGCTTCCAGGTCCACCGCCACCACGCCGGCCAGCTTCGGCTCGGCTTCGAGGATGTGACAAGTCTTACCGCCCGGCGCGCAGCAAGCGTCCAGCACTCGTTGGCCGGGTGCCAGTTCCAGCAGGTCGGCAGCCAACTGCGCGGCTTCGTCCTGGACGCTGATCCAACCGTCGGCAAAGCCCGGCAGCGCGCGTACATCGCCAGGAGTTTCCAGCACGATACCGTCGCGGCTGTACTGGCACGGGATGGCCGGGATGCCGGCCTCGCCCAGCAAGGCCAGATACGCATCGCGGGTATGGTGACGCCGGTTGACCCGCAGGATCATCGGCGGGTGGGCGTTGTTGGCCGCGCAAATGGCTTCCCATTGCTCGGGCCAGAAGGCTTTCAACGATTTTTGCAACCAGCGCGGGTGGGCGGTGCGCACCACTGGGTCGTGTTCCAGCTCGGCCAGCAGGGTTTCGCTTTCCCGTTGGGCGCGGCGCAGCACGGCATTGATCAGGGCCTTGGCCCAGGGCTTTTTCAGTTTGTCGGCGCAGCCCACGGTTTCGCCGATGGCGGCGTGGGCCGGGACGCGGGTGTAGAGCAGTTGATAAAGCCCCACCAGCAGCAGCGCTTCGACGTCGGCATCGGCGGCTTTAAACGGCTTCTGCAACAGCTTGGCCGCCAGGGCCGACAACCGTGGCTGCCAGCGGGCGGTGCCGAACGCCAGGTCCTGGGTGAAGCCGCGATCACGGTCGTCAACCTTGTCCAGTTGGGTCGGCAGGGAACTGTTGAGGGAGGCCTTGCCGCTGAGAACGGCGGCAAGTGCCTTGGCGGCGGCCAGACGCGGATTCATGAAGCGTCCGCCGCTTGGCCCAAATGAGTGCCGACGGCAAATTTCTCACGACGGCTGTTGTACAAATCGCTGAAGTTCAGCGCCTTGCCGCCGGGCAATTGCAGACGTGTCAGGCACAACGCTTGCTCACCGCAGGCGACGACGAGACCGTCCTTGCTGGCACCGAGGATTTCACCCGGAGCGCCCTGCCCTTCGGCATGACTGGCGGCCAGCACCTTCAGGGCTTCACCATTCAGCGTGCTGTGGCAGATCGGCCACGGGTTGAAGGCGCGCACCAGGCGTTCCAGCTCAATGGCCGGGCGGCTCCAGTCGATGCGGGCTTCGTCTTTGTTGAGTTTGTGGGCATAGGTGGCAAGGCTGTCATCCTGCACTTCGCCTTCCAGCGTACCGGCGGCCAGGCCGGTAATGGCCTGGACCACGGCGGGCGGTCCGATGAGCGCGAGGCGGTCGTGCAAAGTGCCGCCGGTGTCTTCGGCGCTGATCGGCGTGCTGACCTTGAGCAGCATCGGCCCGGTGTCCAGGCCGGCTTCCATGCGCATCACCGTTACGCCGCTCTCGGCGTCGCCGGCTTCCACGGCGCGCTGGATCGGCGCCGCACCGCGCCAGCGTGGCAGCAGCGAGGCGTGGCTGTTGATGCACCCCAGACGCGGAATATCCAGCACCACTTGGGGCAGGATCAGGCCGTAGGCGACCACCACCATCAAGTCGGGCTTGAGGGCGGCCAATTCGGCCTGGGCCTGAGCGTCCCGCAGGGTCGGCGGCTGCAATACCTGGATGTGATTTTCCAGGGCCAGTTGCTTGACCGGGCTGGGCATCAGTTTTTGCCCGCGGCCGGCCGGCCGATCCGGCTGGGTGTAGACCGCGATGATTTCGTGGGGGCTGGCCAGCAGGGCCTTGAGGTGTTCGGCGGCAAACTCGGGAGTGCCGGCAAAGACGATGCGCAGTGGCTCAGTCATGGGAAGCTCTCAGTTACAAAGCAGTCGCAAAAAGAAAAAGGCTTGCCGCGGCAAGCCTTTGAAGGGGGGCATCAAGCATTCTGGCGATGAAGCTTTTCCAGTTTCTTCTTGATCCGGTCACGCTTGAGGGTAGACAGGTAATCCACGAACAGCTTGCCGTTGAGGTGGTCGCATTCGTGCTGGATGCACACCGCCAGCAAACCTTCGGCAACCAGTTCATAAGGCTGGCCGTCGCGGTCCAGGGCTTTGATCCTGACCTTTTGCGGACGGTCGACGTTTTCATAGAAGCCCGGCACCGAAAGACAGCCTTCCTGGTATTGGTCCATCTCGTCGGTCAGGGTTTCGAACTCGGGGTTGATGAACACCCGGGGCTCGCTGCGGTCTTCGGAAAGGTCCATTACGACGATACGCTTGTGCACGTTGACCTGGGTCGCGGCGAGGCCGATGCCTGGCGCCTCATACATTGTTTCAAACATGTCATCGACCAACTGACGCACTTCGTCGTCCACTACGGCCACCGGTTTGGCGATCGTGCGCAGGCGCGGGTCCGGAAATTCGAGAATGTTCAAAATGGCCATAAGCTTGATAAATGCACGTGTGAGGTAAAGTCGGGTGGCTGGCCTGGCGTGTCTTGGGATGCAGGCTACCGTTGTAAAACGTTGCTCCTCAAATCACGGAGCGAGCCACGGGGGCTCTGGCGTTTTACGCGAACGCACATAATAAAGGGATTCACCGCATGAGGAAATCACTACTCGCCCTGCTGCTTCTGGCCTCGGCCGGTATCGCGCACGGGCAAGTGCAACTTCGGGAAGGTTTTCCCCAGCAATACACGGTGGTGACAGGGGACACGCTGTGGGACATTTCCGGCAAATACTTGCGTGAACCGTGGAAATGGCCCGAACTCTGGCAAGCCAACCCACAGATCGAGAACCCCAACCTGATTTATCCCGGCGACACCTTGTCGCTGGTCTACGTCAATGGCCAACCACGGCTGACCCTCAATCGCGGCGCTTCTCGGGGCACCATCAAGCTGTCACCGCGCATTCGCAGCTCGCCGGTGGCCGACGCGATCCCGAGCATCCCGCTGCAGGCCATCAACAGTTTTTTGCTGAGCAACCGCATCGTCGACGCGGCCGAAGATTTCGACAAGGCGCCCTATATCGTCGCCGGCGATGCCGAACGGGTGCTCAGCGGCACGGGCGACCGGATCTTTGCCCGCGGCTCATTCGACGCGAGCCAGTCGGCGTATGGCATCTTCCGGCAGGGCAAGGTCTACACCGATCCCGAAACCAAGGAGTTCCTGGGCATTAACGCTGATGACATCGGCAGCGGTGAAGTCGTTGCCACCGAGGGTGATGTCACCACGCTTGCCTTGCAACGCACCACCCAGGAGGTGCGCCTGGGCGATCGCCTGTTCAGTGGCGAAGAACGCTCGATCAACTCGACGTTCATGCCCAGCGCACCGAAATCGGAGATCAACGGGCTTATCCTCGATGTACCCCGCGGCGTCACCCAGATCGGCGCCCTGGATGTGGTCACCCTGAACAAGGGTCGGCGCGACGGGCTGGCCGAGGGCAATGTGCTGGCGGTGATGAAGACCGGCGAGACCGTGCGCGATCGCATCACCGGCGAGCAGGTGAAAATTCCCGATGAACGTGCTGGCCTGCTGATGGTTTTTCGCACCTACGACAAGCTCAGCTATGGCTTGGTGTTATACGCCTCGCGCTCGTTGGCGATCCTCGACAAGGTGCGCAACCCATAACGGCTCTCACAAGTTACCAACAGAGTTATCCACAGCTTGTTCCCGTTTCGACGGGGCTTATAACGATCAAGGATGATCCATGTCATTGCCTGAATCTGCTTCGGTTTCCCCTGCGGAACTGGAGGCCCGTCTGCGCCTGCACCGCTTGCCGGAACTGGGACCCAAACGTTTCATGACCCTGATGGAGGCCTTTGGCTCGGCCTCCAAAGCCATCAGCGCACCGGCCAGCGCCTGGCGAGCGCTGAGGTTGCCGGCGGCGTGTGCCGAGGCCCGGCGCAACCCGGATGTGCGGGACGGCGCCGCCCACGCATTGGCCTGGCTTGAGGCTCCGGCCCAGCATTTACTGATGTGGGACCAGCCCGACTACCCCGCGCTGCTGGCGCAGATCAGCGATGCGCCACCGCTGTTGTTCGTCGCCGGCAACGCGACCATTCTGGAAAAACCACAGTTGGCGATGGTCGGCAGCCGCCGGGCATCGCGGCCGGGCATGGACACCGCCGCGGCGTTTTCCCGAAGCCTGGCCGGGGCCGGTTTTGTCATCACCAGCGGCCTGGCCCTGGGCATCGACGCGGCGGCCCATCAGGCGGCGCTGGATGTGGGTGGGCAAACAATTGGCGTGCTGGGCACCGGGCTGGAAAATTTTTATCCACAGCGCAATCGTCGGCTGGCGGACGCGATGATCGCCCAAGGCAGCACGGTGCTGTCGGAGTTCCCGCTGGACGCGCCGCCCCACGCCAGCAACTTTCCGCGCCGCAACCGAATCATCAGCGGTCTGTCCCTCGGCGTGCTGGTGGTGGAGGCCAGTGTCGCCAGCGGTTCGCTGATCACCGCACGCTTGGCGGCCGAACAGGGCCGCGAGGTGTACGCCATTCCGGGGTCGATCCATCACCCCGGCGCCCGTGGCTGTCATCAGTTGATCCGCGACGGTGCGGCGCTGGTGGAAACCGTCGAGCACATTCTCGAAGCATTGCGGGGTTGGCAGCAGTTGCCGTTGTCCATGGCACCGGCGCCCGTCACCCATCCGTTGTTGCGTTTGCTCCATGCCGCTCCGCTTGGCAGCGAAGCGCTGGCCGCTGCCAGCGGCTGGAGCTTGCCCAAAGTACTGGCGGCGCTGACTGAGCTGGAAATGGAGGGACGGGCGGTCTGTGACAATGGGCGCTGGTTTGCGCGCTAGGTTTTATGAGGAAGATCGGTAAACTGCGCACAGCCTTATTTGCGTTGTGGAGAGTCTTTCATGGTCAACAGTTGGCGTGTGCAACAAGCCGCGCGAGAAATTCGCGCCGGGGCGGTGATTGCCTATCCAACCGAAGCGGTCTGGGGCCTGGGCTGCGACCCGTGGAACGAAGACGCGGTGGAACGCTTGCTGGCGATCAAATCGCGGCTGCCCGACAAGGGTTTGATCCTGGTCGCTGACAATATCCACCAGTTCGACTTTCTGTTCGAAGATTTCCCGGAAACCTGGATGGATCGCATGGCCAGCACTTGGCCGGGCCCCAACACCTGGCTGGTGCCGCACCAGAATCTGCTGCCGGAATGGATTACCGGTGTGCACGATACGGTTGCCCTGCGGGTCAGCGATCACCCCACCGTGCGGGACCTGTGCTCACTGGTGGGGCCGCTGGTGTCCACCTCGGCCAACCCCCAGGGCCGCCCGGCGGCGCGCACGCGGATTCGCGTCGAACAGTATTTCCGCGGGCAGATCGACCTGGTGCTGGGTGGCAACCTGGGTGGGCGCAAGAACCCCAGTGTGATTCGCGACCTGGCGACCGGCAAAGTCGTGCGGCCGGACTGAACCCGAACACAAACTCTGCTTCTTGCACAAAACCACTGTGGGAGCGAGCCTGCTCGCGATAAGGGTGTATCAGTCAGCTCAATTCCAGCTGAGCCGCCGCTATCGCGAGCAGGCTCGCTCCCACAGGTTTTGCAACAGGCCTTCGTCCTTGTATCTCAGGGCAAAAGAATGGTCGACCCCGTCGTGCGCCGTGCCGACAACTCGGCCTGGGCCTTGGCCGCTTCCGCCAGTGAATAACGCTGGTTGATATCCACTTTGATCTTGCCGCTGCTGATCATGCCGAACAACTCATCGGCCATGCGCTGCAGGTTCTCGGCGTTATTGGCGTAGGTCGCCAGGGTCGGGCGGGTGACGTACAGCGAGCCCTTGGCCGCGAGTATCCCCAGGTTCACGCCCTCCACCGCACCGGAGGCATTGCCGAAACTCACCAGCAGGCCACGGGGCGCTACGCAGTCCAGGGAGGTCAACCAAGTGTCCTTGCCAACACCGTCATAGACCACCGGGACTTTCTTGCCGTCGGTCAACTCCAACACACGCTGTGCGACGTTTTCCTTGCTGTAGTCGATGGTTTCCCAAGCGCCGTGGGATTTGGCGATGGCGGCTTTTTCCGGCGAGCTGACGGTACCAATCAGCTTCACGCCCAAGGCCCTGGCCCATTGGCAGGCCAAGGAGCCCACGCCACCGGCGGCAGCATGGAACAGAATGGTTTCGCCACCCTTGAGTTCATAGGTCTGACGCAACAGGTATTGCACGGTCAGGCCCTTGAGCATCACGCCGGCCGCCTGTTCGAAACTGATGGCTTCGGGCAAATGCACCAGGTTGGCCTCGGGCAACACATGCAGATCACTGTAGGCCCCCAGCGGACCGCTGCCATAGGCCACCCGGTCACCGACCTTGAACCGCGTGACGTCTGAGCCGACAGCCTCGACTACACCCGCACCCTCGGCCCCCAGGCCCGACGGCAGTGCCGGTGGCGGATAAAGGCCGCTGCGGTAATAGGTATCGATGAAGTTCAGGCCGATCGCCTTGTTGCTGACCCGCACCTGCTGCGGGCCCGGCTCGGCAGGCTGGTAGCCCACGTACTCGAGCACTTCGGGGCCGCCGTGGGAACTGAACTGGATACGTTTGGCCATCTTCACTTTCTCCTTGCCGTGGACTTTTTACCAAGCCTGCTATCGGACTCCTAAGCTTGACCTTCGTCAACTGTGGCGTAGGCAAGTGCGGTGGTATCCTGTGCGCCCATTTGCCACCGGCCCGCTGCAAGCCGCGAAGCGTAGCCCTGATCAAGGTGATGTCATGACCACTCGCACCGAGGCCGTGAAAGCCTACCTGCTCGACCTGCAAGACCGCATCTGTGCGGCCCTGGAAACCGAAGACGGCGGCACTCGTTTCGTCGAAGATGCCTGGACTCGACCCGCCGGTGGTGGCGGTCGCACGCGAGTGATTGAAAACGGCACAGTGATTGAAAAGGGCGGCGTCAACTTTTCCCACGTCTTCGGCAGCAGTCTCCCACCCTCGGCCAGCGCCCATCGGCCGGAACTGGCCGGGCGCGGCTTCGAAGCCCTGGGCGTGTCGCTGGTGATCCACCCGCACAATCCCCACGTACCTACCTCCCACGCCAACGTGCGGTTTTTCATCGCGGAAAAGGAAGGCGAAGAACCGGTCTGGTGGTTCGGCGGCGGCTTCGACCTGACACCGTACTACGGCGTGGCAGAAGACTGCGTGCATTGGCACCGCGTTGCCGAGCAGGCCTGTGCCCCATTCGGCCCTGACGTGTATTCGCGCTACAAGGCCTGGTGCGACAGCTATTTCCATATCAAGCATCGCAACGAGCCCCGGGGGATCGGCGGCCTGTTTTTCGATGACCTGAACGAGTGGGATTTCGACACCAGCTTCGCCTTCATGCGCGCCATCGGCGACGCCTACATCGAGGCTTACCTGCCTATCGTGCGCCGGCGCAAGCACGACCCGTTCACGGCCAAACAAAGGGAATTCCAGGAGTTTCGCCGCGGACGCTACGTGGAGTTCAACCTGGTCTACGACCGCGGCACCCTGTTCGGGCTGCAATCGGGCGGGCGTACCGAGTCGATCCTGATGTCCCTGCCGCCGCAAGTGCGCTGGGGCTATGACTGGAAGGCCGAACCGGGCAGCGAAGAAGCGCGGCTGACCGAGTATTTCCTGCAGGATCGCGATTGGCTGGCGACAGCCTGAACGGAGAACGCCATGGATCGCTACGTTGTAATGGGCAACCCGATCGGCCACAGCAAATCGCCGCTGATCCACCGTCTCTTCGCCGAGCAGACCGGGCAAGCGCTGGACTACAGCACGCTGCTGGCGCCCTTGGACGATTTCGCCGGCTGCGCGCGGGAATTCTTCCGCGAGGGTCGTGGGGCGAATGTCACCGTGCCGTTCAAGGAAGACGCCTTTCGCTTGGCCGACAGCCTGACCGAGCGAGCCCAGCGGGCCGGGGCGGTGAACACGCTGAGCAAGCTGGCCGACGGCCGCCTGTTGGGTGACAACACCGACGGTGCCGGGCTGGTACGGGACCTGACCGTCAACGCCGGTTTGAACCTCAAAGGCAAACGCATCCTCTTGCTGGGCGCCGGCGGTGCCGTGCGCGGCGCCTTGGAACCACTGCTGGCCGAAGCGCCGGCCTCGGTGATCATCGCCAACCGCACGGTGGAAAAAGCTGAATTGCTGGCCGAGTTGTTCGCGGACCTGGGCCCGGTATCGGCCAGCGGTTTCGACTGGCTGCAAGTGCCGGTGGACCTGATTATCAACGCCACATCGGCAAGCCTGTCCGGGGATGTGCCGCCGATCGCCGCGAGCTTGATCGAACCCGGCATGACGTTCTGCTACGACATGATGTACGGCAAGGAACCGACGTCATTCTGCCGTTGGGCCAGCGAACAGGGTGCGGCGGTGGCGATGGATGGCTTGGGCATGCTGGCCGAGCAGGCGGGCGAAGCGTTCTACCTGTGGCGCGGGGTACGCCCGGACACCGCGCCGGTACTGGCCGAGCTGCGCCGCCAGCTGGCACTGTAGGAGCTGTCGAGTGCAACGAGGCTGCGATCTTGTCCCAGACAATTGAGTCGCAAGTGAAAGATCAAAATCAAAAGATCGTCCGAACGCGGCCCGAGCCTTCGGCAGCTCCTACAGGGGTTGAATCCATTCAGTCCTCAAAGAGAATCGGGCAGTGCTCCGGCCCCTCCAGCTTCTTCAACTCCTCCACAACATGCGGCCTGGCCTTGCGCAACGTCAGGCTACGCCCCTGGCCCCGCAGGCGCCGGGCTTCCTGGTGGAGCATTTCCACCCCGGAATAATCAATGAAGTTGATCTGCTGCGCATCGATCACCACCCGTTGTGCCTGCAACCGTTGCAGGCGCACTTGCAGGTAGTGGCTGGCACCGAAAAAGATCGAGCCGCCCACCCGCAGGATGTCGGCTTCGCCCTCGTGGGAATGTTGCACCCTCGGCTGCGAGGTGCGCTTGAGGTAGAAAAACAGCGACGCCAGCACACCGGCGTAGATTGCGGTTTGCAGCTCCAGCAGCAGCGTGGCCAGGCAGGTCAGGCTCATCACCACGAATTCGGCGCGGCTCACGCGGTACAGCGACCGGACACCGCGATAGTCCACCAGACCCCAGGCAATCAGCAGAATGCTGCCGGCCATGGCCGGTATCGGAATGTGGGAAATCAGCTTCGCACCGGTTACCGCAAACAAGGCCACCCAGAGCGCCGAGAACACCCCAGCCAGGGGCGAACAGGCGCCCGCCTCATAACTGAGGCCGGAACGGGTAAAGGAACCCGCTGACAAGGACCCGGAAAAGAACCCTCCCACGATATTGGAAAGCCCCTGCGCCCTGACCTCCTGGTTCGCATCCAGCAGTTGCCCGGAGCGTACCGATAACGAACGGGCGATGGACAGGCTGGTCACCAACCCGAGCATGCCCACCGCCACGGCGCCGGGCAGCAGGCGCAGAATCAGATCCAGGTCCAGCGGCAGCGCAGAGAATGGCGGCAGGCGCCCGGCAAAGGCGCTGACCAACGCGACATGCCCGAACATCCCTGGCCAGAGCCAGACCACCAGGCTGCTGATGATTAAAGTTATCAACAGGCTCGGCCAGCGCGGCAGCAGCCGTTTGAGCAGCACTCCCAGCACCAGCGTTCCCAGACCCAGGAATAACGAAGGTTTATCCACAGCCTCGATGTGGCTGATCAACATCAACAGCCCCTTCAACGCCGTGGCTTCGTTGGGCAGATCAAGACCGAGCAGATTGGGCAATTGCCCCAGGGCGATCACCACCGCCGCCCCCAGGGTGAAACCCAATACCACCGAGTGCGAGACGAAATTCACCAGCGCGCCGAAACGCAACAGCCCCAGCAGCCACTGGAAAACACCCGCCAGCACCGTCAGCAACAGGATCAAGGTGACGTAGTCCTGGCTGGCCGGCATGGCCAGGGGACTGACGCTGGCATACAGGACAATGGAAATCGCCGCAGTAGGGCCGCAGATCAGGTGCCACGACGATCCCCACAGGCAGGCGATCAGCACCGGCACAATCGCCGCATACAAGCCGTACTCTGGCGGTAATCCGGCAATCAGGGCGTAGGCAATGGACTGTGGCAACGCGAGGATCGCACCGCTCAGACCGACGATCAGGTCACGGCCGAGACTGGCGCGGGTCTGCCGCGGCAGCCAGCTCAGGAATGGAAAAAGTGAATGGCGGGTGGGAAATGCCATGGGGCCTCAAAGACTGGGTTTGGCGCAAGAGTATCAGGGCTAGGCACCGTTCTCCCTATGGTGAGGGGATTTATGTGGGAGCAAAGCTTGCTCGCGAAATAGGCACCTCGGTCTCTGAAGGACCGAGTCGTCTTCATCGCGGGCAAGCCTTGCTCCCACATGGATTTCCTCGCGACAGTGCTCCCACGCAAGGCAGCGGGGCTGTCAGAGCTTGGCCTTCACCGCCGCCAACGCATCCTTGCCATCCAGGGTCTTCACGCCCTCCAGCCATTTATCCAGCACCGCCGGGTTGGCTTTGATCCAGGCCTTGGCCGCGTCGGCGTTGCTGACTTTGTTGTTCACCACCTCGGCCATGATGCTGTTTTCCATTTCCTGGGTGAAGCTCAGGTTGGTCAACAACTTGCCCACGTTCGGGCAGGCCTGTGCATAACCCTTGCGCGTCAGGGTATAGACGCTGCCGGTATCACCGAAATACTTCTCGCCGCCCTTGAGGTAGTGCATTTTCAGCTGCACGTTCATAGGGTGTGGCGTCCAGCCAAGGAAGGTGACGAACTTCTGTTTTTTCACCGCCCGGGCAACTTCCGCGAGCATGGCCTGCTCGCTCGACTCCACCAGCTTCCACTCGCCCATGCCGAAATCATTGGTCTTGATGATTTCCTTCAGGGACAGGTTGGCCGGGGCGCCGGAACCGATGCCGTAGATCTTCTTGTCGAACTTGTCGGCGAATTTGTTCAGGTCGGCAAAGTTATGCACACCCGCGTCCCAGACATAGTCCGGGACCGCCAGGGTGAATTCGGTGCCGTCCAGGTTCTTGGCCAGTTGGGTGACATCGCCATTGGCCACGAACTTGTCGTAGAACCCTTGCTGCGCCGGCATCCAGTTACCCAGAAACACATCAACCTGACCATCCTTGAGGCCACCGAAGGTGATCGGCACCGCGAGGGTGTCGACCTTGGCCTTGTAGCCCATGCCCTCCAGAAGGAAGCCGGTGATGGCATTGGTCGCAGCGATGTCACTCCAGCCCGGGTCGGCCATTTTCACCGTCTCGCAGCTTTGCTCGGCCCACGCCGAACTGCTAAGCGCCAACAGCCCAGCGGTCAGTACTGTGGATAACTTTTGCATGTGCTTCCCCTTACGTTATTGGTTTTGGCAGGGTTGTGGATAACGGGCCTTGCGTTCCAGATCGTCGAGGTCAATGTGGTTACGCATGTACTGCTGGCTGGCGTCCACCAGCGGCTGGTGATCCCAGCTCTTGAGTTTGCCCAAGGTCAACGCGTGGGCGACAAAACGCCGACGGCGTTGACTGGCGAGGACCTGTTGATGAATGGCCGGGATATCCCATTTGGCTCGCGCCTCCGCGAGAAAGTCGGCGTACAGGGACTGATGCTCAGCCGATTGACTGAGGTCCTCCAGTTCTTTGGGGTCATTGCGCACATCGAACAGCAGGCACGGATCGTCTTCGCTGTAGATGAATTTCCATGGTCCACGACGGATCATCATCAACGGACTGATGGTGCCTTCGGCCATGTATTCACCAAAAACCTCGTCATGACCGCCCTGCCCCTGCAAATGGGGCACCAGCGAGCGGCCATCCAGTGGCAGTCCGGGCTCCAACGTGCCACCGGCCAACTCCACCAGGGTCGGCAGCAAGTCAGCAGTGGACACCGCCGCCCCGACCCGACCGCTGGCGAATTGGCCCGGCGCGCTGATCAACAGGGGCACACGCGCGGCCATCTCGAACCAGTGCATTTTGTACCAGAGCCCTTTTTCACCGAGCATGTCTCCATGATCGCCGGAGAACACGATGATCGTGTCGTCCATCAATCCGGTGTCTTCCAGGGTTTGCAGTAACTTGCCGACGTTGCTGTCAATGTAGCTGCACGCACCGAAGTACGCGCGGCGGGCATCACGGATCTTATCCACAGGCAGCGGCTTGTCCCACAGGTCATACACTTTCAACAGGCGCTGGGAATGCGGGTCCAGTTCCGTTTGCCCCGGTGTTTGCGGCAACGGGATGTCCTTGTCGTCATACATATCCCAAAAGGTTTTGGGAATGGTGTACGGGTCGTGTGGGTGGGTCATGGACACTGTCAGGCAAAACGGTTGGTCGCCATCCTCACGGATGTGATCGAACAGATACTGCTGGGCCTTGAATACCACTTCTTCATCAAAATCCAACTGGTTGGTGCGCACGCACGGCCCGGCTTGCAACACCGAAGACATGTTGTGATACCAGCTTGGCCGCACGTCGGGCTCGTCCCAGTTCACAGCCCAGCCGTAATCGGCCGGGTAAATGTCACTGGTCAGGCGTTCTTCATAGCCATGCAACTGGTCCGGCCCGCAAAAGTGCATCTTGCCGGACAGCGCCGTGCGATAACCCAGGCGCCGCAGATAGTGGGCGTAGGTCGGCACGTCCGCAGGAAAATCCGCCGCGTTATCGTAGGCGCCGATCTTGCTGGGCAACTGGCCGCTCACCAGGGTAAAGCGCGACGGTGCGCAGAGCGGGCTGTTGCAATACGCGGCGTCGAACACCACGCCCTGCTCGGCCAGGCGCGACAGGTTCGGCAGCTTGATCGGCGAAGGACCGTAGATCGGCAACATTGGCGCGGCCATTTGATCGGCCATGATGAAAAGAATGTTCTTGCGCTTCATGTATTCGCGGCATTCCATAGTAAGCAGTTATGCGAAATTGCTGCGTTTGAGCATGTAACTCCCGTCTTTATGGGTAAAGCCCATATAAGGCAATGACTAGGATAAGCACAGCTTATGTATGAAGCCTTGGGCAACCTGTCCCTGGACCTGTTCCGCGCCTTTGAAGCCGCAGCCCGCCACCGCAGTTTCACGGCGGCGGCGATCGAGCTGGGCACTACGCAACCGGCCATCAGCCAACAGATCAAGCGCCTGGAAGAACAACTGGGTACGCGGTTGTTCGATCGCATCTACCGCGGCATCGAACTGACCGAGGCCGGGACAATCCTGTTCGAGCAGGTGCAGGCGGGTTTGCAGAATATCGACGCAGGATTGAGCGCAATCACCGCCCAAGACCAGCATGAAGTCCTGCAAGTCGCCACGGACTTCGCCTTTGCCGCCTATTGGTTGATGCCCCGCTTGCATCGGTTTCACGCGGCCAACCCGCAGGTGGACGTCAGCCTGGTGACCAGCGAACGCAACCACAACATGCTGCGCACGGATATCGACGTTGCGGTGCTGTTTGGCGACGGTCGCTTCAAACAAGGCGAAAGTCGCTGGCTTTTCAGCGAAGAAGTCTTTCCGGTGTGTAGCCCGCTGTTGCTCAAAGAACGCGCCCTGCCCTTGTCGGCTCAAGCCTTGTCGGAATTCCCGCTGCTGCATTTGCGCGGGGAAAACAGTAGCCACTGGTTCGACTGGAGTGGCGTTTTCCGTGAACTGGGCATTACCTCGCCCCCGGCGCCCGGACAATTGCGCTTCGACAACTACACCTTACTGATCCAGGCGGCGATTGGCGGTCAGGGCGTTGCCATCGGCTGGCGATACCTTGTGGATAACTTATTGGCCCAAGGCCTGCTGTGCCGTCCGGTCGCTGAAACGGTCCTGTCACGATCAGGGTATTACGTGGTCTTGCCCCAGCGTAAACGGCGCGGGGTGTTGATCAGGCAGTTTGTGGACTGGTTGATGGAGGAGCAGGCCAACAGCGCCGAATCGCTAACGGGTCTGGCATTACCTTCCATTGCGGTTTGAACAGATCGCAGCCCTCGGCAGCGCCTATAGGGCGGCGACGAAACTGACATGCTGGCCCACATGCAGATTCAAGCGCAGCTCATCGGCAATGCCTACGGCAACACGACCAAGCCGCTCCAGTGATTCGGCCATGCCGGGTTCCAGGCTCGTGCTGACCTGGCTGAAGTGCTCGATGCTCAAGCCGGGCGTTGCGTAGGGTGAGTCAATCAGGGTCCATTGCAACGTGCTGTTGTTCAGGGCGTCGAGGACTTCTTCGGCGGCATGGCGCTGCAATACATCGTCCGGCTGCTCCTCGTCGAGGACGGCGAAATCCCCCACCAGAAACAGCCGGGGAACGCTCGCCGCCTCCATCCCGGCGATCAACGCATCCACGGCCAACACCTGCTCCACGGGACCAGGAATAAGAGTGCGCTCCAAGTGCTCGCTGTTCATCGGCAACCCTGGAGCGTTCAACAGACACACCACGGCATTGGCGCCGGCCACGCTTTGCTTGACCCGCTGGGGATCGTAGAGGTCACCGGTCTTGGTCCGCAGGCCGGGGCGCGGCGCCAAGGCCGTAAGGTCGTCGAGAACAGCGATGACTTCGTGCTGGCGCCGCAGCATTTCAGCCATCAACGCACTGCCGAGGCTACTCATGGCACCATAGAGCACCACTTTGGTGACCGGGGTTTCGGCATTTTTCATGGCTGGTTGTCCTTTTTTGTCTCGCGTGTAAAGGCTCTGACCCGCGGGAGACGACCTCGGTTCGGCCAGTTCTCGAGGAGCGGCACATGCATCGGATCAAGGGCTACCACGCCCATGTCTATTTCGACGCCCACACCATCAATCAGGCGCGAGCACTGTGCGAGGAAGCATCGCGACTGTTTGGGCTGAAAATGGGCCGTATCCACCAACGCCCGGTCGGACCGCACCCGGACTGGAGCTGCCAACTGGCGTTCGATCCACAGCACATCGGCGTGGTCTTGCCGTGGCTGGCGCTTAATCGCAAAGGCCTGGTGATATTTCTTCACCCGGACACCGGCGACGACCTGACGGACCACACCGACCATGCGATCTGGATGGGCGCGGTGCGACCGTTGGATCTTTCGGTATTTTTGAGTTAATCGAGCAGCAATGAATCCTGGTAGGAACTGCTCAGAGAATCAGTTTCAGTTCACGCGCTTTGTCATCGTTGATGACGCTGATGGAGCCCGGCTTGAAGCCCATGGTTTTAACCAGTGAGTTCATCTCTTTAACCAAGGCACTTTGCAATGGAGGTAGCCAATCTTTGCGGAAACCCTTGATGATCAGTATGCATTTGAACGTACAGGCACCGAGATCCAAGTCCAGAAAACGGGAGGGTAATATATCGACCGCTTGCGGATGGCGTTTCAAGCAAGAGGCAACGGTCAGTTGAACAGAGTTCGTCAGTTTTTGCCGTATTTCTTCGATGTAGTTTCCAAAAGCCCGTGGGGCACTTGACTTGGCTTCGATCACCCAGACTTCCTCTGCCCCGCTCGGAGCCGAACGTAAGAGTACGAACTCTGCGATCATCAAGCCTTGCCCTAGACTTTTATAAAGCGGACTCTGCTCGATCGGGAAGATTTCGTCTATGGCATACGGCCCAAAACGCATCCCTGACTCAACGAAAGAAATACTCATCCCAGAGTCAACTCCACTTCCTTTTCATAAAGCCGGATCGACTCGTCGATGATCGGGTTGGCGGGCATTCCCGATAGCAAATCATCGGCCTCCCAATCTTTTTGGACGAAGGACAGGACCGGCACGGACATCTGTTGCTTTTGTGCCGCGATGTACAACGCTTTCACTACAAAATACGAATGGCTGGCTATAAAAAACTGAATACCGCTGGAGGCAAGGGACACGATGATGTCGATCAGACGAGAGATAGCGACGGGATGAAGCGCAGACTCCGGCTCATCAATGAAGACGACTGAGTCCTTTGACAAATAACGATTGCCCAGCAACGTGTCGAGAATGGCGATTTTTTTCACGCCTTCGGCGGTGGCGCCAATAGGAAACTTTTGGTTGCCCTTCTTGAACTGCCAGCGGTTGCTCTTGCTATCGAATTCGACCTTGCCGTCGAACATGTCCTCCAGGTTCTCCCTGGCCTTTGCGAAGTGCGCGTGATTTTTACCCCTCGTAGGAGCCATGCGCAGCGCTTTTGCCAAGTCGTAATAAGTATCGTCAAAGCCGAACTCTTTATCGACATCACGGCTTTTCAAAATGATATTTTGAAGTGACAGCACTTCCTTGGGTGGCAGAAAGACAGAGTTACTTTCACGCGGAGACACGTGATTTTCCAAGGAAGCTATGTGTTTAGCGGTATCCCTGCCGAAACTGTAACGAAACTCTCGCGCATCAACGTTGATCTTGCAGGCCAGCGGTCTATCGGCATTTTTTGTAACCAGGTCCCCAATCTTATCGGCCTGGAAGGTCCAGTAGAGCTTATCAGCCAATATCTCGGCTGCCGATCGTTGATCATTTCCGCGCTGATACTCCTCAAGTGTCCGCATGCTGCAATACAAGGCTTTGAGCAGAAACGTCTTGCCGCTGCTGTTGGCGCCAATGATCAAATTGATGTTCGAAAGCTTGCCCCAGCGGATCTGCTGTAGCGGGCCGAAATTATCTAATTCAACACTGTTTAGCATTGGCTGAAGCCCCGTCTAAAACTCGCAATTGGCGGCAAGCCTACCACTCTGATTACCGTGGATACAGCGAAGAGCAGGGCTCATAGGAGATTCAGAATTCGCCTATAGGACCGGCCCTTTAAGCTGCCATTGCGACTGAGAAAATCCCGTGGACCTTCGTCAGACCTTTCTCTGCGAAAGGTAGTTGAAAGCTTGCGCGATTAGGATCGCCCCACTACCGGCAACAGACCGGTCGGCCAGAAGCGAGTTTCGAATGCTCGCCAGGCCCTTTTAACAACAACAATGGTGATTCTGATGTCCGCTGCTACCCGTCCCGTCGCGTCAACTCCCTCCGTCCGTCCCGTGCTCTGCATCCTGCGCTGACCTGTCCGGTTCGCCTTTGCCCGTCGCGCCACGCCTGGAGTATTTCCTATGCTGACTTTCCTTGGCTTTGCCATGGTCATCACGTTCATGTTCCTGATCATGACCAAGCGCCTGTCCGCGCTGATTGCCCTGATCATCATCCCGATCCTGTTCGCCCTGTTCGGTGGTTTTGCTCCCAAGATCGGTCCGATGATGCTCGAAGGCATCACCAAGCTTGCCCCGACCGGGGTGATGCTGATGTTCGCGATTCTTTATTTTGCCCTGATGATCGACTCCGGCCTGTTCGACCCGGCCGTGCGCAAGATCCTCAAGCTGGTCAAGGGCGACCCGTTGAAAGTTTCGGTCGGCACCGCCGTTCTGGCGCTCGTCGTTTCCCTTGATGGTGACGGCGCGACCACTTATATGATCTGCGTGGCCGCCATGCTGCCGCTCTACAGCCGCATCGGCATGAGCCCACGGATCATGGCCGGCTTGATCATTCTTGCCGGTGGCGTGATGAACATGACGCCCTGGGGCGGCCCGACTGCCCGTGCGGCCAGTGCGCTGCATGTCGATCCATCCGACATCTTCGTGCCGATGATTCCTGCGATGCTGGCCGGCGTTGCGGCGATCCTGGCGATTTCCTACATGTACGGTCAACGCGAGCGCGCCCGTCTGGGTGAATTGCACTTGGTCGGTGATGACATCGACCACAGCGAAATCAGCGTTTCCCAATTCCCGGACGCCCGTCGTCCGAAGCTGATCTGGTTCAACGGTGCGTTGACCCTGGCGCTGATGTGCACCCTGATCGCTGGCCTGTTGCCGCTGCCGGTGCTGTTCATGGTGGCGTTCAGTATCGCGATGATCGTCAACTACCCTTGCCTGCAGCAGCAGAAAGACCGTGTTGCAGCGCATGCCGGTAGCGTACTGGCGGTGGTCGGTTTGATTTTCGCGGCGGGTATCTTCACCGGTATCCTGTCCGGCACCGGCATGGTCGACGCCATGTCCAAGAGCCTGCTGGCGGTGATCCCTGACTTCCTCGGCCCTTACCTGGCGGTGATCACCGCGTTGGTGAGCATGCCGTTCACCTTCTTCATGTCGAACGATGCATTTTATTATGGGGTGTTACCGGTCATGGCCGAAGCGGCCAGTCATTACGGCATCACGGCCGTTGAAATGGCCCGCGCCTCGATCGTTGGTCAGCCCGTCCACCTGCTCAGTCCGCTGGTTCCGTCGACGTACCTGCTGGTAGCCCTGGCCGGAATCGAGTTTGGTGACCATCAACGTTTCACCTTGAAGTGGGCAGTATTGGTTTGCCTGTGCATAATGTTTGCCGCCTTGCTGATGGGGATTTTTCCGCTGTTCAGCACTCTATAAAAGCAATGCCCGCTGCGTCGCCCCCTTTCGATCATCGAAGGCGCGGCGCGGCCCAACACTCGCTAAAGGAACTCACATGGAATGGCTGACCAACCCGGAAATCTGGGTTGCCTTCTTTACCCTGACCGCCCTGGAAATTGTCCTGGGCATCGATAACATCATCATGATCTCGATCCTGGTCAGCCGCATGCCCAAGCATATGCAGGCACGCACCCGGATCTTCGGTCTGGCCCTGGCCATGATCACGCGGATTCTGTTGCTGCTGTCCATTACCTGGGTCATGCGCCTGACCGCCGACCTGTTCGAAGTGTTCGGCCAGGGCATTTCCGGGCGGGACCTGATCCTGTTCTTCGGTGGCTTGTTCCTGCTGTGGAAAAGCTCCCAGGAGATGTACCACGCGCTGGAAGGCGAAGACGAAACCGGCGAGACGCCTACGGGCAAGGGCGGCAACTTCATCTACACCATCGTCCAGATCGCGATCATCGACATCGTGTTCTCCCTGGACTCGGTCATCACCGCCGTGGGCATGGTCTCCCATGTACCCGTGATGGTCGCGGCAATCGTCGTGGCGGTGCTGGTGATGATGCTGGCAGCGGGCACCATCAGTGAGTTCATCGACAAGCACCCATCGCTGAAGATGCTGGCGTTGTCGTTCCTGCTGGTGGTGGGCACCGTGCTGATCGCCGAATCGTTCGACGTGCACGTACCAAAAGGCTACGTCTACTTCGCCATGGCCTTCTCCCTCGCGGTCGAAGCGTTCAACATCAAGATGCGCACCGCCATGGCGCGCAAGCGCAAACAGCAAGATCCGGTGAAACTACGCAAGGATATGCCGGGTCAGTAATGGCGTGGGGCATTTGAACGAAGGGGCTTTCGAGCCCCTTTTTCATGCCTGCCGGAAAGCAACCGGATGCAAAACCTGTGGGAGCGAGCCTGCTCGCGATGAGGCCGCAACATTCAACATCTTCATTGGCTAACAGACCGCTATCGCGAGCAGGCTCGCTCCCACAGGATTTCGTGGTGTCTTTGGTGAATGGTTTTTTATGACACTTTTGTTTCAATCGATTCTTTAGCTATGCAATGCTGGCGCTCGAACCGTTGGCCAACTACAGCTTAAGTACAACGAAAAAAAATGTGGCACCGTCAATTGGTCCCTTTGGGACGCTAACAGGGGGCTTCTCATGCTGACCCTGCTGAACTTGCTCTCCGCCGTGGCCCTGCTGATCTGGGGCACACACATCGTCCGTACCGGCATTCTGCGGGTCTATGGCACCAACCTGCGCCATGTCATTGGCCAGAACATGTCCAGGCGCTGGCTGGCGTTCGTCGCAGGCATCATGGTCACCGCCATGGTCCAGAGCAGCAATGCCACGGCCATGCTCGTCACTTCGTTCGTCGGCCAAGGCCTGATGGCGCTGACCCCTGCCCTGGCGACCATGCTCGGCGCCGATGTCGGCACGGCCCTGATGGCGCGGGTACTGACTCTGGACCTGTCGTGGTTATCGCCGCTGCTGATTTTCCTCGGGGTGATCTTTTTCCTGTCGCGCAAACAGACCCGCCTGGGGCAAATGGGCCGGGTCGGCATCGGCTTGGGCTTGATCATCCTGGCGCTGCAATTGATTGTCGAAGCCGCCGCGCCCATCACCCAGGCCCAGGGTGTGAAAGTTATCTTTGCCTCGCTGACCGGCGACATCCTGCTCGATGCGCTGGTGGGTGCGCTGTTCGCGATGATCTCCTATTCCAGCCTCGCCGCCGTGCTGCTGACCGCGACACTGGCCGGCGCCGCGGTGATCAGTCTGCCGGTGGCCATCGGCCTGGTGATCGGCGCCAACATCGGCAGCGGCGTGCTGGCCTTTCTCAGCACCAGCATGCAGAACGCCGCGGGCCGCCAGGTGGCGCTGGGCAGCCTGCTGTACAAGCTGATCGGCCTGTTGTTGATCATTCCAGTGCTCGATCCGCTGGTGGGCTGGCTGGACGGCCTGGATTTCAGCCACCAGGAAACGGTGATCGGATTTCACCTGCTCTACAACACCGTGCGCTGCCTGGTGCTGCTGCCCAGCGTCGGGCCGATGGCCAGGCTGTGTGCGTGGCTGCTGCCGGAGCGTCCTGACACCAACGGCACGGCCAAGCCCCGCCACCTGGACCTCACCGCCCTCGCCACGCCGAGCCTGGCCCTGGCGAACGCCGCCCGGGAAACCCTGCGCATCGGCGACCTGATCGAAACCATGCTCGAAGCCATGCTCGACGTACTGCGCGGTGGGCAGACCGCAGTCACCCAACAAGTACGGAGCATGAGCGATGACGTCGAGGCGCTGTGCAGCGCCATCAAGCTGTATATGGCCCAAATGCCCCGTGAGGACCTCAGTGAACAGGACAGCCGCCGATGGGCGGAAATCATTGAACTGGCGATCAACCTGAAGCTGGCCAGCGACCTCATCGAACGCATGTTGCGCAAGGTCCAGCAACAGAAAACCGCGCAACGTCGGTCCTTTTCCGAGGTTGGCCTGGAAGAGTTGGCGACGCTGCACAGCCAGTTGATCGCCAATCTGCGGCTGGGATTGTCGGTGTTCCTCAGTGCCGACCCGGAGAGCGCCCGTCAGCTATTGCGTGAGAAACGTCGCTTTCGAGCGCAGGAAAGACGACTGGCCCACGCACACGTCAGCCGTTTACAGCGAAAAATCGTACAAAGCATCGAGACCAGTTCCCTGCACCTTGAACTGATCGCCGACATGAAACGCCTCAACTCGCTGTTCTGCGGCAGCGCCTACGTGGTGCTGGGGACTTCCGAGACCGGTGCGCTCGCGGCTGATGAAATTTCCGACGTCACCCATTCGCCTTGAACGACTGGCGCATTGCTCAGTCAGTAAGATTGGCCTGGGCTTAAACCATTCGCACGCAAGCCGGCCCCACGTCGCCATGGAAATCCATTGGGTTCGAGGTGGGGCGCGAAGTTGCCTGCAATGACGGCCTGCCCGGCACATGGACCTCCAATCAGCCGCCAGGAAGCTCGCTATGCGTTGTCTGTTGCTCGCCGTTCTTTTGCTCGGTTCACTGCCGGTGGTCGCGCTGGATCGATTCCAGGTCGAGGGGTATGTGCTGCCCAACGGTATGCAACTGCTGCTCAAGCCGGGCAGCGAGCGCGGGCATGTGGCGATCCGCCTGGTGGTGGGCGTGGGGCTGGACGACTTCAGCTGCGCCGACAAGGAACTGCCCCACCTGCTTGAGCATTTGCTGTTCAGCGGTGTCGATGACAGCGGCGAAGGCGGGCTGGAAGAGCGCATGCAGGCGCTGGGCGGCGAGTGGAATGCCTTCACGAGCAACGCCGACACGACGTTCGTCATCGAGGCGCCGGCGCGCAATCAACGCAAGGTCCTGGACCTGTTGATGGCACTGCTGACCCGCACCCGCATCGACGACAACGCCCTGCAGGCGGCCAAACGTGTGGTGGAACGCGAGGATGGCGGCCACTACACCCATCTGCAGCGCTGGCTCGATCATCAGGACCTGGGCCACAAGGCAGGCAATCAACTGGCAGTGGAATTGGGACTGCGCTGTGCGGAGCGCGCCGAGGTCGGGCACCTCACCCTTGCCAGGATCGAACAGGCACGCAAGGCGTGGTATGCACCGAACAACATGACGCTGATCGTGGTCGGCGACCTGGACCGGTTGCTACCGGCCTATCTGGAACGGACCTTCGGCGAACTGGAGCCGGTCGAGCCCAGCGCTCACGCAGCGTTACCGCAGATCCGCTACAGCGCGGTCACCAAGCGCAACCTGACGCGCGGGCTAGTGGGCAATGGCGCCAAGCTTCATTGGCTGTTTCCGGAGCCGGTGCTCGAACAACAGCACGACGAAACCTTCGACCTGCTCAAGGACTATCTGGACTGGGCGCTCTATCGCCAGCTGCGCCTGGCCCGCAGCCTGTCCTACGGGCCGTGGGTGGAGCGCGAGGTGTTTGGCGGCGTTGGCTTCTTCAGCCTGAACGCGGACCTGGCCCGCGATGACCTGCCCCAGGCCGAGCAGGCGCTGGAGCAAATGCGCACCGCGTTGCTCAAGGATGGCCTGGACCCGGAGAGTTTCGTGCGCATCAAACGCGCCGCCATCGCCCATCAGTCCTGGGCGGTTCAAGGCAACAGCGCCCTGGCCGATTACTATTGGGGTGCCCTTGGCGATTACGACGACGGCCGCTTCACCAATCCAGCCGTGCGCCTTCAGGCGGTGAGCCTGGAGCAGGCCAACCAGGCTCTGCGCGAACTGCTCAAGGACCCGGGATACCTGCGTATCGAGAAACCATTGCTCGGCGACGATGAGCTGGTTTGGGGGGTGAGCGGTCTGCTGGGGTTGTTGCTGCTCGGCTTGGTGACATGGCAAATACGCCGACGACGTAGGAACTGAGTAGAAGCTGAGTAGGAGCTGACGAGTGCAACGAGGCTGCGATCTTTCCCCTGGCAATTGAATCGCAAGCGAAAGATCAAAGATCAAAAGATCAAAAGATCGCAGCCTTCGGCAGCTCCTACAGGCCTCACCACACGAGCGCTCGTCACATCGATGTCCTGGCGATACTCTGTCAGGGATATTTCCTACGACTCACTGTGAACTGCCGAATGCCGAACCTGACTCATTACATCCAGCGCCTTCTCGAATTGATGAAGCGCTATCCAGGGGTCATCGCACTTGGTGGTTTCATCTCTGGAGTCGGCAGTTTCATGCTGGTGGACCGCCAGCAGGGTCTTGCGACCTGGATCACCATCATCATGCTGGTGAGCTGGCTCTGGCTGATGCTGGAGAACAGCCTGACCCGGCTTTTTACCCGCATCTTCAAACGGGAAATCCCGCAGCCGCTGTTGCGTTACGCCACGCAGATGATTCATCAGGAAAGCCTGTTTTTCGTGCTGCCGTTCTTTTTCATCACCACCACCTGGAACAGCAGCCAAGTGATTTTCACCGGTCTGCTGGCGGCCTCGGCACTGATCTCGATCATTGATCCGCTGTATTACAAATGGCTGGCGCCCCGGCGCTGGGCGTTCCTGGCGCTGCACACCCTGACGTTGTTTGCCGCCCTGCTCACCGCGCTGCCCATCATCCTGCACCTGACCACCGACCAGAGCTTCAAGCTGGCGCTGGGCATTGCCATGCTGTTGTCGTTCCCCAGCCTGGCTTCGATCTTTCCGATCCGCACCGTGCGCAACGCCCTGGCGATTCTGTGCATTACGGTGGGGATCGGCGCCGCCGGGTGGGTGCTGCGCTCCTGGGTGCCGCCGGCAACCTTGTGGATGACCGAGGTGGCAATCAGCACCCAGCTGGAAGACCGCACGCCGGGCGCCAGCCTGAAGGAAGTCAGCGCTGACCAGATCCGCGGCAACGGTCTGTATGCCTACACCGCTATCAACGCGCCCCGGGGCCTTGATGAGCGGATTTATCACGTCTGGCAATTCAACGGAAAAGAAGTGGACCGCATCGCCCTGGACATTCATGGTGGGCGCAAGGAAGGCTATCGCGCCTGGACCCACAAGCAGAACTTCCCGGAAGACCCCACGGGTAAATGGCAGGTGCGGGTGCTGACGGAAAATGGCCAGGTGATTGGTGTCTTGCGCTTCAAGGTCAGCGGTGCAATCGAGCCTGGGGCAAAATAATGCCGGTCGTGCTATTAGCTAGTATTTTTCGAGCCGAACGAGCATGGCGCTTATGACCCCTGACACGCTTGTTGGCAGTGCCCGACTGGATCGCTCTCACTCCCCGGCGCAGCTATGGATCAGCGGGGACTGGACACTGGCTCACTACACGCAGCTCAAGCGTTTGAGCGACTCGCTGCGCGGCCAGTACGACGACAACACCCTGATCGACCTCAATGGCTTGGGTGCCCTCGACACCGCCGGCGCCTCGTTGCTGGTGGAACTGCTGGGCGCCGAGCGGCTGGGCAAGACCGCCGAGCACCGCGACTGCACTTTGTCACCCGCCGATCGGGCACTGTTGCAGACGGTCTATTGCTCGCTGACCGACTTCTGCGTGCCGGTCAAAGAGCCGACGGTGAGTGTCGTGACCCAGTTGTTGACACGCATCGGTCGAGCCGTGGACAAGGTCTGGCAAGATACCCTGCAATTGCTCGGCTTTGTCGGCTTGATCCTTGAAACGCTGGCCCGGGGCCTGTTTCGCCCGAAACGCTGGCGCATTACCCCGATGGTGGTTCATATCGAACAGACGGGGCTGGACGCGGCCCCTATCGTCGCCCTGCTGACTTTTCTGGTGGGCGCGGTGGTGGCGTTTCTCGGGGCGACGGTGCTGGCCGATTTCGGCGCCAGTATTTTCACCGTGGACCTGGTGGCGTTCTCGTTTCTGCGCGAATTCGGGGTGTTGTTGACTGCGATTCTCATGGCAGGTCGCACCGCCAGCGCCTTCACCGCGCAGATTGGCTCGATGAAGGCCAACGAAGAGATCGACGCGATTCGTACCCTGGGCCTCGATCCCATCGAGTTGCTGGTGGTGCCGCGAGTGCTGGCCCTGTTGGTGGCGCTGCCGATGCTGACCTTTGTGGCCATGCTCTCGGGCATTGTCGGCGGCGGTGTGGTGTGTGCCCTGTCGCTGGATATTTCTCCGGCGATGTTCCTGACGCTGTTGCAGTCGGACATCGGCGTCCAGCATTTCGTGGTGGGAATGGTCAAGGCGCCGATCTTTGCCTTCCTGATTGCTGCGGTGGGATGCCTGGAAGGCTTCAAAGTCAGCGGCAGCGCCGAGTCTGTCGGGGCTCACACCACCTCAAGCGTGGTGCAGTCGATTTTTGTGGTGATCGTGCTCGACGCGGTGGCCGCGCTGTTTTTCATGGAGATGCAATGGTGAGTCGACCTTCCAGGCCGCCCACCGAGGCGGTGATACAGGTACGTGGCTTGTGTAATCGCTTTGGCCGGCAGAGCGTGCACGAAAACCTCGACCTGGACGTCTACAAGGGCGAGATCCTCGCCGTGGTCGGCGGTTCCGGTAGTGGCAAATCGGTGCTATTGCGCAGCATTGTCGGCTTGAACCGGCCCAGTGAAGGCACCGTGCGAGTGTTCGGCCAGGACCTGCCGAGCCTGCCCCAGGCCCAGCGTTCGCGAGTGGAACGTCGCTTTGGGGTGCTGTTTCAAAAAGGCGCGCTGTTTTCTTCGCTGACCGTGACAGAGAATGTCGCCCTGCCCCTGATCGAACACGCCGGGCTCAGCCGCGCCGATGCCGAGCATCTGGCGGCGGTGAAACTGGCATTGGCCGGGCTGCCGCTATCGGCAGCGGACAAATACCCCGCCTCGCTGTCCGGCGGCATGATCAAGCGTGCAGCCTTGGCCAGGGCGCTGGCCCTGGACCCGGACATTCTGTTTCTCGACGAACCCACCGCCGGCCTCGACCCCATCGGCGCGGCAGCGTTCGACCAATTGATCCTGACGCTTCGCGACGCCTTGGGCTTGAGCGTATTTTTGGTCACCCATGACCTGGACACGCTCTACACCATCACCGACCGGGTGGCGGTGCTGGCCCAGAAAAAAGTGCTGGTGGCCGACGTCATCGACAAAGTGTCGGAAACCGACGATGCGTGGATTCATGAATACTTCCACGGCCCTCGCGGCCGCGCGGCCTTGACGGCCGCGACACAATTGAACGAGGTCTGACATGGAAACCCGAGCCCATCATGTATTGATCGGCCTGTTCACCGTGATCGTGGTGGTCGGGGCCCTGCTGTTTGGGTTGTGGCTGGCCAAGTCCAGTGTGGACAGCGAGTTCAAGGATTACGAAGTGGTGTTCAACGAAGCGGTCAGTGGCTTGTCCAGAGGCAGCGCGGTGGAGTACAGCGGCATCAAGGTCGGGGACGTGGTCAATCTGCGCCTGGACCCCAACGACCCGCGCCGGGTACTGGCGCGGGTCCGGTTGAGTGCTGAAACACCGGTCAAGCAGGACACCCAGGCCAAACTGGCACTGACCGGCATCACCGGCACCTCGATTATCCAGCTCAGTGGCGGCACCCCCAACAGCCCGCCACTGACCGGGCCCGAGGGCGAGCCGCCAGTGATTATCGCAGCGCCCTCGCCCATCGCCCGCCTGCTGAACAACAGCGATGACCTGATGACCAGTATCAACCTGCTGCTGCATAACGCCAACGAGGTGTTTTCCTCGGACAATGTCCAGCGGCTGGGCAAGACCCTTGAACACTTGGAGCAAACCACCGGGGTCATCGCCGATCAACGCGGCGATATTCGCCAGGCCATGCAGCAACTGGCAGCCGTCGGCAAACAGGCCAGCGCCACACTGGAGCAGACGACGGCATTGATGCGCAGCGCCAACGGCCTGCTCAACGATCAGGGCAAGGGGGTCATGAGCAGCGCAGACCAGGCCATGCAATCGCTGGCCCGCAGCACCGCGACCCTCGATAAACTGCTGAACGACAATCGCGACGCGCTCAATAACGGCATGCAGGGGCTCAATGCCCTGTCGCCGGCCGTGCGGGAACTGCGCGACACCCTGAGCGCACTGCGGGGTATTTCCCGGCGCCTGGATGCCAACCCCAGCGGCTATTTGCTGGGCAGTGACAAGAACAAGGAATTCACGCCATGAAGCCGTTTGACCGGTTCGTCCGCCCTATCCTCTTGCTGGCAGGATGTGTCCTGGTTGGCGGTTGCTCGATTCTGCCCCAGGCCGAGCCTTCGGACATCTATCGCTTACCCGCCACTCAGGCCCCGATAACCCCGGGCACCCCTGTGAAATGGTCATTGCGCCTGGCCAGCCCGCAGGCCAGCGAAGTGCTCAACAGCCCTAAAATAGCGGTCATTCCCCACGGCAATCTGTTGAGCAGCTACGCCGCCTCCCGCTGGAGCGACCCGGCACCGGTGTTGCTGCGCAATCGCTTGCTCGATGGTTTCGCCCAGGATGGACGTGTCGGGCTATTGAGTGTCGCCGACAGCAACCTGCAAACGGATCTGGAGTTGGGTGGCCAATTGCAGGCCTTCCAGACCGAATATCAAGGTGCAGAGGCCAGCGTGGTGATTCGCTTGGACGCATTGCTGGTGCGGGGGTTTGACCAACGCATCCTTGCCAGTCGTCGTTTTGAAGTCCGCCAACCGTTGAGCGACGTGCAAGTGCCAGCCGTGGTGCAAGGTTTCGGCCAGGCCAGCGATCGACTGACGGCCGAGGTTGTGAACTGGACGGTGGAACAAGGCCAGCGCCTGGCGCTGCCGGCACACCCCTAAAGGCCCGGCATGGCCATCCGAGCCTGTGGCAAGGGGATGGGGTTCAACCAAAGAACCAGTAGCAAACGCCGATCGCCGCCACGACTCCGCTGAACTCGGCCAGCAGCGCGCAGCCCACCGCATGTCGCGCCCGCTGGATACCCACGGCGCCGAAGTACACCGCCAGCACATAGAAGGTGGTTTCGGTGCTGCCCTGAATGGTCGCGGCCACCAGCGCGGGGAAGCTGTCCACGCCGGACGTCTGCATGGTTTCGATCAGCATCGCCCGGGCGGCGCTGCCGGAGAATGGCTTGACCATGGCAGTCGGCAAGGCGTCGACGAAACGGGTGTCCCAGCCGGCCCACTGCACCAGGTGCCGGATCCCGTCCAGGCCGAAGTCCAGCGCGCCCGAGGCCCGCAGCACGCCAACGGCGCATAACATGGCCACCAAGTACGGCAGCAAGGTCTTGGCGACATCAAAGCCCTCCTTGGCGCCCTCGACGAAGGCTTCATAAACCTTGACCTTGCGCAGCGCGCCCACCACCAGAAACAGCATGATCAAGCCGAACAGCGTCAGGTTGCCGAGGATCGAAGACAGCCCGGCCAGCGCCGTAGCTGAGAGCGTCGCCAGCAGCGCCATGAAACCGCCCAGTACCAACGCACCCGGAACCAGATAAGCCAGCACGACCGGGTCCCACAGGCGCAGGCGCTGCATGAAGGCCACCGACAGCAGCCCCACCAGGGTGGAGGCGCTGGTGGCGAGCAGGATCGGCAGGAACACCAAGGTCGGGTCCGGCGCCCCTTGCTGGGCGCGATACATGAAAATAGTCACCGGCAACAGCGTCAGCGATGAGGCGTTGAGCACCAGGAACAGGATTTGTGCATTGCTGGCGATGGTCGGGCTGGGGTTCAAGTCCTGCAGGGCCCGCATGGCCTTCAGGCCGATCGGGGTCGCCGCGTTATCCAGCCCCAGGCCGTTGGCCGCGAAGTTGAGGGTAATCAGGCCAATCGCCGGATGGCCCGCCGGCACCTCCGGCATCAGCCGCAAAAACAAAGGCCCGAGCGCCTTGGCCAGCCAGTCGACAATACCGGCCTTTTCGGCGATCCGCAGAAACCCCAGCCACAGGGTCAAGGTGCCGAACAGCAGGACCATCACCTCCACCGACAGCTTGGCCATGGCAAAAATGCTTTCCACCATGGCGGCGAAGATCCCGGCGTTACCGCCGATCAGCCACTGCGCCAGCGCCGACACGGCTGCCACGATAAAGAAGCCAAGCCACAGGCCATTGAGCATCGGTTAAGTCCCCCGGAAGATGCCGCGAATGATAGCGGGGCTGGCAGAAACGACAAACCCCGGATTTCTCCGGGGTTTGTTTGTTGCTTCAGGGGATCACAAAGATCCTTGTGTGTCAGCGGCTGGAAACTTCTCCCATCGGCAACGGCTCTTTGCTGCGCCAGTGGGGCAGGGAATTCCAGTAGCGCTGGCCCTTGGCATCGTCGTACATGCCTTCCCAGCGGGAAATGACCAGCACGGCCAGGGCATTGCCGATCACGTTCAGCGCGGTGCGGGCCATGTCCATGATGCGGTCGACACCGGCAATGAATGCCAGACCTTCCAGCGGAATACCGACACTGCCGAGGGTCGCCAACAGCACCACGAACGAAACACCCGGTACGCCGGCGATACCTTTGGAAGTCACCATCAAGGTCAGCACCAACAGCAATTGCTGGCTGATGGACAGATCGATGCCGTACAACTGAGCGATGAAAATCGCCGCGATGCTCTGGTAGAGGGTCGAACCGTCGAGGTTGAACGAATAACCGGTCGGCACCACGAAACTGCAAATCGCCTTCGGCGCGCCGTAGGCTTCCATCTTCTCGATCACCCGTGGCAACACGGTTTCGGAGCTGGCGGTGGAGTAGGCCAGCACCAGCTCATCCTTGAAGATGCGCATCAGTTTGATCACGGAAAAACCGAACAGACGTGCAATCAGACCCAGCACCATAAAGGCGAAGAAGGCGATAGCGACGTAAACCAGGATCACCAGCTTCGCCAATGGCAAGAGCGAAGCGAAGCCGAAGTTGGCAACCGTCACCGCGATCAGGGCGAACACGCCGATCGGGGCGTATTGCATGATCATGTGGGTGACTTTGAACATGCTTTCCGACACGCCCTGGAACATCTTCACCAGGGGGTCACGCAGCTCCGATTGCAGGCTGGACAGACCCAGGCCGAACAATACGGAGAAGAAAATGATCGGTAGCATCTCGCCGCGAGCAACCGCCGCGAAGATGTTCGACGGGATCAGATTGAGGATGGTCTGGATGAGCGCATGTTCATGCTGCACCTCGGCGGCCGTGGCCTGGTACTTGGAAATATCCACCGTACCCAAAGTGCTCATGTCGATGCCGCTGCCCGGCTGGAAGAAATTGGCCAACAGCAAGCCGACGACAATGGCGATAGTGGTGACGATTTCGAAGTAGAGGATGGTCTTGAGGCCGATACGTCCGAGTTTCTTGGCGTCACCGACCCCGGCAATACCGACGATCAGCGAGGAAATCACAATCGGGATGACGATCATCTTGATCAGACGAATAAAGATATCGCCTGCCGGTTGCAGCACGTTGCTGATCCACCAGGCCTTCTCGGCATTGAAATGGTTGAGCAACGCGCCAATTGCAATCCCGAGCACCAGACCGATGAGGATCTGCCAGGCGAGGCTTAGTCTTGCCTTCTTCATATCTTTACCCTTACTTCAGTTGGACTCGGGCAACTGCCACAAACTGAACCACCCGATGGCGATACGAATGCGTGCCGCTGCCCCCAGATAAGGTCACCCCGAGTACGCACCACAGGCGCACTGGCAGGCGAAAAAAGGCGCAACTATTGCGATGCGAAGGTGGGGCGTCTAATGCCGTAAACGCCTACCCTATGCCGAATCGGCATGAAGCTTATGAAGTGAAACGTGGGTTTCCCTCAGTTCGAATACGCCATTTCGGCAGGCAAAAGCGCCGTGAACCGGCCATTTCAGCGCCAGGGGCTTTTTGTCCCGCGTCGCCAAAAGCGCTCAAAGGATAAAGGAATGAAACAGGGTCGAAAAAGCAGACCGGCCGGATAAATCTCCGATGTACGGTCAGGCGCAGAGGAGTGGAGCGGCTTTGAAAAAACGCGAGCGATACGGGGAGGGTGACGCAGACACCAAGCTAGGCAACCGCTCTGGCATGAACTTTACAAGGCACGAAGCTCCACGCAAGTTCGCCAGTCCTCATGACTGTGCGAACCTGCGTGGACGCTTTTTCCTGACCCGGCCCTTGCGCAGGCACCCCTTGTGCCCGTAGGTCACTGCGCCCTTAGACGGGCAGAGCGTCCCGGCCCCCTGGTCATGCATCGGCCCTCTTCGGACTGTGCAGAGGAGAAAAGCACCGTGCTTTTCTCGCTTTTCAGAATCAGTACCAGTTTGGATCTTTCTTGAGTTGCTCCATTAACAGTTCTTGCATACCTTCATCGGGATTGCCGAGGAAACGGTAATCGGCATGGCGGGTTGGCGACTTGTCGGCCGGAAGTCCGGCAGGGACTTCAACCAGCAATGCATAAGCCTCGTCCTTGTCGAAACTGAAAGCGACGAACAAGCGCTTGCTGCGGCACGTCGCCTCGGTTTCGCACAACGGACCGACCAGGTATTTGTCGCCATCTTCCTCGACAGCATTCATCTGCTGCGAATCGCCTGACAGGTTCATCACCCATTCCGGTAGACGTTCTTCCTTTTTGACCACTTGCTGCCAAGTCTCGAGATATTGCGGGTCGGCCTTGAGCACCTGATTGACCCGCATCTGTCCGTCATTGGCAGCCATGGCCATGGTACCGCCGCCCAGCAACAGGGCGGCGACCAGTCCTTTCAATGCGTTCATGGTCAGCCTCGACCGCGGCGGCCAAAGAAGAACGAAGCGATGAACATCACCAGGAACACGACAAAGAGAATCTTGGCGATGCCCGTGGCGGTGCCTGCGATACCACCGAAGCCCAGTACCGCGGCGATGATGGCAATGATCAGGAATGTAATTGCCCAGCTCAACATGGTGATTCTCCTTACGCTTTTCTATTTAGTGAGGGTCTTGCGGTGATGGTTCCGGTGCAGTGGACGACCGGTCCATCGAGTTAAAACACCCAGCGCTCCTGGCGAGGCATGTCGTTGGCAGGTTGAACCTGATCGACTTCCATCATTCGCATCGAGGCGGAAACATCCGAGAGGCTACCAACAGCGCTGAAATGGGTTTGCGGGGCGCGCTGAATCGACAGCAGAGGCGCCTCAGGCTGTTGGCTCTGGTGCCAAAGCATCAACTGCTGGCCTGCTGCAAGTGTGATCAGCAGGGCCACTACAGCCCACAAACCCTGCTGAACATGCAAGGCAGAGATTCGAAACTGAGCAGCACGTTGACGATTCATCCTGAAATTCCTCCCACCCCGAGTGGTGATCTGGTTGAGGCGCCTTAACGCCACGTTGACCTGACCATTGCAGTCGGCATGCCAGAACGTTTATCGATATAAATATCTTTAAAATCAATTAGTTATAAACGCACCAAACAACAACCGAAGCGCATCCTGCACGATGGCCGCGTCAAGCGTCGTGCGTAATGCACGAACGGTGGGGACAGGCGCGATAGAATCTTTTTGAATTGCCCGTCGGAATTAGATGTCGGAAGGAGCAAGCCGTACCGTACGAGGCGGGTGCAGGAGCAAAAAAAGGATCTAAATCAATCTTTTAGGAGTGAGATACCCACATGTACGCTGACGGTGGGTAAGATCCCCTCAGAAACGACCATGCAACTTGCCCGATTTTTCTGACACTAACCAACATCATTCATTAAAGGAGCGTAGGAAAAATGGAATCCGCCACTGAGCATCAAGGCCGCATTCTGCTGGTAGACGACGAGTCCGCCATCCTGCGTACATTCCGTTATTGCCTGGAAGACGAAGGCTACAGCGTCGCCACCGCCAACAGCGCCGCCCAGGCCGACACCCTGCTGCAGCGGCAGGTGTTTGATCTGTGCTTTCTGGACTTGCGCCTGGGAGAAGACAACGGTCTTGATGTCCTGGCGCAAATGCGCATCCAGGCACCCTGGATGCGGGTAGTGATCGTCACCGCCCACTCGGCGGTCGACACCGCCGTTGATGCGATCCAGGCCGGCGCCGCCGATTATCTGGTCAAGCCGTGCAGCCCTGATCAATTGCGCTTGGCGACCGCCAAACAGTTAGAGGTGCGCCAGTTGTCGGCGCGACTGGAAGCCCTGGAAGGGGAAGTGCGCAAACCCAATGACGGTCTGGATTCCCACAGCCCGGCGATGAAAGTCGTGCTAGAAACCGCTCGTCAGGTTGCCAGCACTGACGCCAACATTCTGATCCTTGGCGAGTCCGGCACCGGTAAGGGCGAACTGGCCCGAGCCATCCATGGCTGGAGCAAACGCGCGAAGAAGTCCTGCGTCACGATCAACTGCCCATCGTTGACCGCTGAATTGATGGAAAGCGAACTGTTCGGCCACAGCCGCGGTGCATTTACCGGCGCCAGTGAAAGCACGCTGGGCCGGGTCAACCAGGCCGACGGCGGTACGCTTTTTCTCGACGAAATCGGCGATTTTCCCCTGACATTGCAGCCCAAGTTGCTGCGTTTCATTCAGGACAAAGAATACGAGCGGGTCGGCGACCCAGTGACCCGGCGGGCCGATGTGCGGATCCTCGCGGCGACTAACCTGAACCTTGAGGACATGGTGCGCGACGGGCGCTTTCGCGAAGACCTGCTGTACCGCCTGAATGTCATTACCCTGCATCTGCCACCGTTGCGTGAACGGGCCGAAGACATTCTGACGTTGGCTGATCGCTTCCTGGCCCGCTTCGTCAAGGAGTACGCCCGCCCGGCACGTGGCTTCAGCGACGAGGCTCGCGAAGCGCTACTAGGCTATCGCTGGCCTGGCAATATCAGGGAGCTGCGCAACGTGGTCGAGCGCGCCAGCATCATCTGCGCGCAGGAAAAAGTCGAAATCAGCCACTTGGGCATGGCTGAACAACCGGTCAACAATGCCCCGCGAATCGGCGCTGCGCTCAGCCTCGACGAACTGGAAAAAGCGCATATTGGCGCGGTGCTGGCCACGGCCGACACCCTTGATCAGGCCGCCAAGACCCTGGGTATCGACGCTTCCACGCTGTATCGCAAACGCAAGCAATACAACCTGTGAGCGTCATCTTATGAAACTGGCGATGAAGCTGCGCACACGGCTGTTTCTGAGTATCTCGGCGCTGATTACCGTGGCATTGCTGGGGCTGATGCTTGGCTTGGTCAGCGTGGTACAGATGTCCAATACCCAGGAACAATCGGTGCGCGACAACTTCATCCTGCTCGACTTGGGTCTCAAACTGCGGCAGAACCTCGGCGATCAGTTGATGATCATGCTGGATGACAAGCCCGATCTGGCAGCTCTGGAGGAATCCAAACGGCAATATTTCCAGTTGCTCGACGAGGGCATCGCCCACGAACAGGTACTGGACGATTCGCCAGACAGTTTCCGCCAGGCCAAGGCCGACTACATCGGCTTCCTCGAGGCTTTTACAGCGTCCCGCCAGCTACCGACCCAACTCACCGGTATCCAGAATCTCACCGAAAAATTCAACGTACTGCGCACCGGCTTGATTGACGGGTATCGGCGGGCCTTGAACAACATTAGCGATACCCAGAACAAAGCTCGCGAGCGCGCCTTTCTGATTTCCGGACTGTTGGGGCTGGTAGGGCTGGCGGTGCTGATCATCGGCTTCATCACGGCCCACGGCATTGCCCGGCGTTTCGGTGCGCCGATTGAGGCGTTGGCAGCGGCGGCGGATGATATCGGCCAGGGCAATTTCGAGGTGACGCTGCCGATCTCCTCGGCCGCCGAGTTGAACTTACTGACCCGTCGTTTCGGCATCATGGCCCAGGCGCTGCGCGAGCATCAGGCCACCAACGTCGATGAGCTGCTCGCCGGCCAGCAACGCTTGCAAGCGGTACTCGACAGCATCGACGACGGCTTGCTGATGATCGACCGCCAAGGCCGCCTGGAGCACCTCAACCCGGTGGCCCAGCGTCAATTGGGTTGGGACGAGGAGCGCCTGGGCCAGGGATTGGGCGAGGCGCTGGAACGCCCGGAGCTGGATGAGGAACTGCAACTGGTTCTGCGCGGTGGAACGCTGGAGCGGGCGCCGGAGGATTTGAGCATCGAAGTGGATGGCGAGTCGCGCTTGCTGACCTATAGCCTCACCCCCGTGAGCCATACCCAGGGTCACATCCTCGGGGCGGTGATGGTGTTGCACGACGTCACCGAACAACGCGCTTTCGAAAGGGTGCGCAGTGAGTTCGTGTTGCGCGCGTCCCACGAGCTGCGTACGCCAGTGACTGGCATGCACATGGCGTTCGGCCTGTTGCAGGAGCGCGTGCATTTTCCTGAAGAATCGCGCGAAGCTGATCTGCTCAACACCGTCAACGAAGAAATGCAGCGCCTGATGCAGCTCATCAATGACCTGCTGAACTTCTCCCGCTACCAGAACGGCCTGCAAAAGCTGACGCTGGCACCTTGTTCCATCGACGAACTGCTGGAGGCGGCCCGGCTGCGGTTTGCCGCACAAGCCCAGGCCAAGGGCATCCAATTGCTCGTGACCATCCAGGGCCCCTTACCGCGCCTGCATGCCGACGCTGCGCAACTGGACCGGGTGCTGGATAACCTGATCGACAATGCCATGCGTCACACCGGCGACCACGGTCAGATCCGCCTGCAGGCCCGTCGCCACGGCGAGCGGGTGATCATCAGCGTCGAGGACAATGGTGAGGGCATTCCCTACGGCCAGCAGGGACGGATCTTCGAACCTTTCGTCCAGGTCGGTCGCAAGAAAGGCGGCGCAGGGCTGGGGCTGGCGCTGTGCAAGGAAATCGTCCAGCTCCACGGTGGGCGCATGGGCGTTTATTCACGACCGGGGCAGGGCACACAGTTCTATATGGCGCTGGCGGTCTGAGTCGGTTCAGGCCTCGTCGTCCATGCGTCGCCCCAGCAGGCGCCGGCCGCGGGTAATCAGCTCGATCAACTGCACGGCACTGAGCGCATGGGCAAACAGCCAACCCTGCCCGAAAGTCACGCCTTCGCTGCTCAGGTAAGACGCTTGGGCTTCATGCTCGATGCCCTCGGCAATCACCTTGAGCTCTAACGCGTGGGCCATGCGGATAATATGCGGGGCCACACCGCTGCTGGCGGCATCGTGCCCCAAGGCGTCGATGAAAGCTTTGTCGATTTTCAAACAGTCCACCGGCAAGGTCTGCAGGTAGGCGAGGCTGCAATAACCCGTGCCGAAATCATCGATCAACACTTGGTGCCCGACATCGCGCAGCGATTGCAGATTATCCCGGGCGACCAGGACATCGACCAATCCGCGTTCGGTCACTTCAAAGGCAATCTGGTGCGCCGACACCCGATGCAACGCCAGCAGGCGGGCGATCACTTCGCCGATACGTGGCACCATGACGTCGCACGCCGCCAGGTTCACCGAGATGTACAGCTGCGGATTGGCCCGCAGCAGCTGGCCCAACTGGTCGAACAGGCGTTGCAGCACGAAGTCTGTGATCTGACGGATCTGCCCGGTGTTCTCCGCCATCGGAATGAACAGATCCGGGCTGGTGAGGGTGCCGTCCGGGCGCCGCCAGCGCAACAGGGCTTCAGCACCGACGCAATTGCGACTGCGCAGATCGAAGATCGGCTGGTACAGCACCTGCAATTCTCCGCGCCGGATGGCCCCGTGCAGTTCGGCGTCCATCGATTGGCGCTGACGCGCCAGCAGGAATACCTGAAAACCAATCCCCAGGCCCAGCATCAGGCTGATGGGCAGCAACCACCAGGCGTTGGAGGGAATATTTAAACCATTGCGTTGAGCAATCAGCACCAGTTGATATTCCGGGCTGTCGGTCTGCATCCGATAGATCAGGCGGTTCTGCGTCACTTGCAATGCATTGCGGCTTTTCGAGGGCCAAGGCTCCGTGGGCGGCCAGTATTGATCGGTACCCAGCACCGGTATCGCCCGCTGGCCCTGATCGAGCACCACCAACAGACTGCTGCCGGGCGGCAAATCAACGACATCGGTCAGATGCCCGCGGGAAGTGGCAACGCGAAAATTGCCGCGACCCAGCATCAATGCCGCACGGTTTTCATCGGGCTCGGTGGTGGTATTGAGCCAGTAGCTGTAGGTCGGGCCCCGGATGTCAGGCGGTCGGATCACCGATAACCCGCTGCGGCGTGGGCGATTGGAACAAACCCCACTGCTATCGATATATGCCGCTTCGTAAACAAAACGGTAGTTGAAGCTGACCTGCTGCAACGTCGCGATCATATCGTCGTCGCATCTGCGCAACGGCTGGTTTTGCAGATCGTCGAGGCTTTCGCGCAATTGTCCGAAAAGTTGCTCGAGTCGCTGCAGAAAGCGCTCGCCCTGAGCATTCATCTGGTCGCTTTCACGCTGCTGGATTTGCTGTATCACGACAAACAGACTGGCCCCCAGCAACAGCACGGTACTCAGGACAGCCGCCATCATCGCCAAGAGAAACGGGCGATGGAGCCAGCTTTGCAGGGTTTCGCGGGCAGGCGTCATCATTGGTAATCCGAAAGTTACCAATGAGTTATAGCTTCTGATTTGGATTTAGCCCTGACCGTCGGACGGGCGTCATTATTTTGTCTGGTTGAGCACCTGCAGGATAGCCGCACTTTGCGCATCCGGCATGCCGTCGAACCGGGTCGGCCGGAAGCGCATCTGGAAGGCGGCAAGCACATGATGAGTGGCCACATCCCATTCGCCGGTGCGAGGCGTCGGGTAGCCGAACCGGGCCAACTCGGCCTGGAACCAACTGGCGTTCGGCACCTGCGCCGCGAAAACCGCCTGCTGGCGCATTACGGCCTGCTCGTCTGGCCAAATCCCCAGCCCCGCTTGCGCCAGGCGCTTCCAGGGAAACAGCGGCCCAGGATCAAGCTTGCGCATCGGGGCAATATCGCTATGCCCAATGATGTTGCGCGGGTTGATCCCATTACGCTGGGAGATGTCTTTGAGCAATGCGATCAAGGCCTGGACCTGAGCTTCGCTGTAGGGATACCAGAGGCGCCCGGTGGGCGTATCGACAAAACCGGGATTGACGATCTCAATGCCGATGGAGCTGGAATTGAGCCAGGTCCGGCCATCCCATTCACTGTCTCCGGCGTGCCAGGCGCGCCGGCCTTCATCCACCAGCTTGTAGACGGTCGCGCTTTTATCATCGCCGACCAGGTAATGCGCACTGACTTCGCCGTGTGTCAACAAAGCCAGGGACCGCTCCAGGGAAGCGGAAGTGTAATGCAGCACCACGAACTGGATACGGTTGTCATGATTGACGGAAGGGTGGCTGGTATCGAGCCTGGGGCCGCTGGCGCAACCGGCCAGAACCAGTAAGAAGGCAATGAGCGAAAAAAATTTCATGGCAGGTGCATTACGCGCTGGGGGTAATGCAACAGTGTAACGTATCGCGTTGCGATGATCTGGCTCGTATAACGGGATTCACAAAATGGAACAATTGCCTCAGCTCCATTCCACTCGATTGCGCCCGGCATTTTTGGCTCTATAGAGCGCCTGATCGGCTCTTTTAAGCACCGAATCGCTGTGCTCCCCGGTTTTGAACGCGGTCATGCCCACGGACACGGTGATCGTGACCGGCTCACCCTTGAAGTGAAACGGGCAGGCCTCGATGGCTGCGCGCAGGGACTCGGCCAGTCTTGCCCCGGCAGCCAGTGGCGTGTCGGGCACCAGCAGGACAAATTCCTCACCGCCAAAGCGGGCGATGAAATCGCTGCCACGTAAACGTCTGCGCAGCACCGAAGCGATGATCTTCAGCACCCGATCACCTGCCAGGTGGCCGTAGTTATCGTTGATGCGCTTGAAGTGATCCAGATCGAGCATGGCCAGCAGCAGACTGTTGCCGTGCCGCTGCCATTGGGCAACCTCCTGTTCGAGACGCTCGGACCAAGCGGCGCGGTTAGGCAGCCCAGTGAGCGGATCGATAAGGGCTTTTTGCCGTTGCTCTTCAAGGTTATCCCGGACAACCTGGGCATCCTGCTCCATCAGCGCGACGCGCTCGGCCAGGCTTTTGAGGCGAGCCGAAACTTCCTGCTCGCGCTGATCGCGCTGCTTCTGGTGCTGGTCCATCGTGCCAAGCAGGCCTTCAAGGTGGTTCTCCAGCACTTGCTTGAGACCTTCCAGGTCATCAGCTTCCTGCACGCTGCTTTGCAAGCCATCCACCTGTTCGCGAATCTGCGTGTCCATCTCCCGGGAGGCCGATTGGTTATCGGCATGGTCTTCACTGGCAGCCCGTAAACTGCTCTGGAAGGACTCCAGCCGATCATTGAGGCGCTGCAAGTACGCTTCGAATTCATGTTGGCCGGTGTCGGTAATTGCCAGCATGAGCACGGCCAGATCGTCGAGAATTGGCAGTAATTCGTACCAGTTCAAGCCATTTTGCAGCCGTTCGCGCATCGCCTCGGCCTGGGGACGATGACGCTCGGGCAGGGTCAGGTCGCCCAGCAGGCCCAACAGGGTGTCTTCGATATGCCTGGCCACCGAACTGTAGGAAGGCTCCGGTGAGTCGGGCAGTTCATAATGGTCGCCCTCCAGATCAGACGCTGCCGGCTCGACGGCCGCCGAGGGTTCGACGGGCTCTTCCGGGAGGGGCAGCGCGTCGTCCGCTTGCGACGGCTCCTCGGGCATCAGCTCATCAGGGTTTTCAAGGGCGGGTACCTGCACTGCATTTTCCACAGGAATCCGCGCCGGCTCGGTAGCTGTGTCCTGCTCGGGAGCTTCAACTTGTTCCAGAGTCGGCTCGCCAGCTTCGGATACCGGCGACGAAGAGGGTTCTGGATCAGGATCGAACATCGATGGAATGAACGCGACCGGTTCAGACGCCTCATCGACCGTTGCCGCGTGTCCTGCTAACACTGCTGGGGCTGGAGTTGGAGCTGGAGTTATGACGGGCGCAGTGTCAGTCACTAGCTGTGCCGGTGTCGGCGGTGCCGTTTCCAATACCGGCACCGCGCTGCGCTGGGCAGGTTCGTGCGGCTGGGGCACGGCTTCTTCCTGGCCGTGGCCACCAAACAACCGTTGCAGCAGGCCCGGACGATTCGGTTCAGTGGGCGCCTCCAACGCACTCAGCGCCTGGCCCTGCAAGCTGCTCAATTCACTGAGCAGCAAAGGCATCTCCCGAGCCTGGTCCACTCGGTCCTCCAACTGCTTGGAAAACCTTTTCAAAGGGCGGCTGACTTCCTTGGGCAGCGGCAAGGTTTGCAACTGAGCGACCAGGGAAGTCAATGCGGCGCTCACCTGTTCGACCCGAGTCTCGCGACGCTGCTCGGAATCGAGTACGGCTTTCTCCAGGCGGGGCAAAAGAGCGGCGAGGGCGGCATCCATGTCATCGGTGCGCACCACTTCGCGCATTTCTTTCATGCACTGATCAACCGCCCGGTCAGTGCCTTCGGCGGCCAGCGTACTGCGCACCAGGCCGCGGCGCAGCAAGTCGAGCCGGGCTGTCCAGCGGCGCTCGAGCTTTTCCTGCTGTTCGATGCTCTTGAAGTACTTCTCTCTCCAGCGTTCAGCTTCGTCGCTCATTCATGGGATCCGCGAGGGGGCAGACTCACCGCAGGGAATGCATCCGCCGTGAGCGAACCCGGCAGACGAATTTCCACCGCGACAGGCAGGTGGTCGGAAATGGGGTGAGCCAGCACCTCGAACCGTTCGAGGGTCAAGGTGGGGCTCAGCAGAATATGGTCCAGGCAGCGCTGGGGGCGCCAGCTCGGAAACGTGGCTTCGACTTGTGGGGCGAGCAGACCAAGATCGCGCAGAGGCGAATTTTGCAGCAAGTCATTGGCATGGGTATTCATGTCCCCCATCAATACCTGGTGCTTGTAGTCACCAATCAGCTCGCGGATGTAGGCCAATTGCATCGTTCGGGTACGAGCCCCAAGGGCCAGGTGCATCATGACCACGATCAACGCCTCCGGACCTTCGCCAAAGCGCGCCAGGATTGCACCGCGTCCCTTGGGACCGGGTAACGGGTGGTCTTCTATCGCCCAGGGCCGCAGGCGGCTCAACACACCATTGCTGTGCTGGCCCAGGCGTCCGAGGTTACGATTGAGTTGTTGGTACCAGTAGGGGAAAGCACCCAGTTGAGCCAGATGCTCCACCTGATTGACGTAGCCTGACCTCAGGCTTCCACCGTCGGCCTCTTGCAAGGCCACCAGGTCGAAGTCTTTCAGCAGGTCGCCGATCTTCTGCAGGTTAACGGCACGTCCGGTGTGCGGTAGCAGATGTTGCCAACCACGGGTCAGATAATGCCGGTAACGCTCGGTGCTGATGCCCACCTGAATATTGAAACTGAGCAGGCGCAGGCAGTTGTCGGCCGGCAGGCCCGTGGAGGCGATATGGTGCTCATTGACCCGCGGTTCATGCAGGCCAACGACGCGTTCGGTGCTCCAGCGGGCCATGGTCAGCGCCGCGCTTAGTTGGCGGCGGCCTTGGTTGCCGCTCGCTCTTTGGCAATCAGCTGGTCGGCCAGCTCAAGCGCCTGGTTCGCACCACCGGCCGAACCGATATCAAAGCGGTATTTGCCATTGACGACCATGGTGGGTACGCCGGTGATCTCGTATTTCTTGGCAAGTTCTTTGGCTTTGTTGATCTGGCCCTTGATGGCGAAGGAGTTGAAGGTATCCAGGAATTTTTCCTTGTCTACACCTTGGGTCGCCAGGAAGTTCGCCATGTCTTCTTTGTCGGTCAGCTTTTTGTGCTCGTTCTGGATCGCGTTGAAAATGGCAGCGTGAACCTTGTGCTCGACGCCCATGGCTTCGAGAGTCAGGAACATCTGGCCGTGGGCGTCCCATGGGCCGCCGAACATGGCGGGGATGCGTACGAAGTTCACATCCGAAGGCAGTTTTTCAGCCCATGGGTTGATAACCGGTTCAAAAGCGTAGCAATGCGGGCAGCCGTACCAGAACAGCTCCACCACTTCGATCTTGCCAGGCACGGCCACTGGAACGGGATTGCTCAATTCGACGTAGGGGGCCTTCGATTCGTCGGCGTTGGCTTGGGCGGCCATGCCGAACAGGCTGACAGCGGCGAGCGCGGCGCTGATGATCAGATTACGCATGCTTTACTCCTGGACAATGAGGGGACCCCGCAAGGCCTTTTTTAAGACAGGCCGTGGCAGGTTCAAGTTCGCTAGTGTAACGGCAGCGGCCACAAAAAAGGGCGGCCAAAGCCACCCTTTTGATGTTCGCATCGACGGATTAATCGAGCGTTAACGTTGCAAGAGATGTAAACCCTCACAACGCCCTGCCAACGGTCTTAGTGCAGGCCCTGAATGTAGCTGGCCACCGCCGCGATCTCTTCGTCGCTCAGCTTGCGGGCAATGGTGCGCATCATCGCTTCGCCATCATTGGTACGACCGTCTGCTTCCTTGCGGAAATCAGTCAACTGCTTGGCAACGTATTGAGCGTGCTGGCCCCCAAGGTGAGGGAAGCCGGCCGCCGCGTTACCTTTGCCGTCAGGCGAGTGGCAACCGGTGCAGGCTGGAAGCCCCTTTTCCAGGTTGCCTCCGCGAAACAGCGCTTCACCACGTGCGACCAGATTAGGATCGGCGGCGCCAACGCTGCCCTTCTGGCTGGCGAAATAAGCCGCCATGTCCGCCAGGTCCTGATCGTTCAGGTTGGTCAGCAAGCCGTTCATTTCCAGCACGACACGCTTGCCGTCCTTGATGTCCTTCAACTGCTTGGTCAGGTAACGCTCGCCCTGGCCCGCCAGTTTCGGAAAGTTTGGTGCCATGCTGTTGCCATCCGGACCATGGCAGGCCCCACATACGGCGGCTTTCGCCTGGCCGGCGGCGGCATCGCCAGCGGCATGGGCTACGCCGGATATCCCCAATGTCAACAGCAGACTCACGATCAGTTTGTTCATCAGCTAATCCAACTACGGCTAAGGGTTAAAGAGTTATGGACCGGGTTTACTCGCTCATCCACTGGATGATGGCTCGGTAATCCTCGGCACTGCAGTCCATGCACAAACCACGCGGCGGCATCGCCTTGAAACCCTGGGTCACGTGTTGCACCAGCGTCTCCATACCTTTCGCCAACCTCGGCGTCCAAGCTTCCTGATCACCCTTGCGGGGTGCCATGGGGAGTTGGCCGGAATGACAGGCACCACAAACACGGTTGTACACAGCTTCCGGATCCTGTGTAGCCTGAGCGCTGTAAAGCGGCATCAAGACACCGGCAGCTAGCAGCCATTTCGTCATAAAACGACCTTTTCAGGGTTGAGAGCGAGCTGCGTTCTAGTGCGCAATTTCAGTCGGTCGCTCCCGTGCGCTTCATCCTACGCTGGGACAAAGCGCACACAAAATCTGCGGCATTATATACTGGCGTCACTGAAACGGAAACGAACAGCTTGCCGCGTCCATTCCTGACGCCACCCACATCGGAAATCCCATGCAACTGAAGAACCCCATCCTCGGCCTGTGCCAACAGTCCACCTTCATGCTCAGCGCAGCCAAAGTCGATCAATGCCCCGACGATGAAGGCTTTGAAGTGGCTTTCGCCGGGCGTTCCAACGCTGGTAAATCCAGCGCACTGAACACCCTGACCCATGCAAGCCTGGCGCGCACCTCGAAAACCCCGGGTCGCACGCAGCTCTTGAACTTCTTCAAGCTAGACGATGAACGTCGTTTGGTCGACCTGCCCGGCTACGGCTATGCCAAGGTGCCGATTCCGCTGAAGCAGCATTGGCAGCGCCATTTGGAAGCCTATCTGGGCAGCCGCGAGAGCCTCAAGGGTCTGATTTTGATGATGGACATCCGTCATCCAATGACCGACTTCGACCTGCTGATGCTGGATTGGGCCGTGGCCAGCGGCATGCCGATGCACATTCTGCTGACCAAGGCAGACAAGCTGACCTACGGCGCGGCCAAGAATACGTTGCTCAAAGTGCAGTCGGAAATCCGCAAGGGGTGGGGTGAGGCGATCACCATCCAGCTGTTCTCGGCGCCCAAGCGCATGGGCCTGGAAGAGGCCTACACTGTATTGGCCGACTGGATGGAATTGGCAGACAAGGGCAGCGAAGAGGCGGAATAAGCCAACTCGCAGGCAAAAAAAACCCCGGACTTCTTATGGGGAGGGGGAAGTTCGGGGTCCAAGTTCCGGACCGCTAGGGCGGGGTCCAGATATCTGCCAACACTTAACACAACATAGGAGCATTGAAGGGCTTCACCAGCCTTTCAGAAACTCTGAGTAGCAATTCACGGTTTTAGTTCAGATTATTTTTGGAAATAACCTTAGGAATTTTCCGAACTAAAGACATCGCTCGCGGGTTTTCAGTGAGCCAATGTGGCGAGGGAGCTTGCTTCCTCGCCACGGGACTTACGCCTGCTTCAGAGCACTACGACTCAGTGCGCCTCGTCCCAGTTGTTTCCCACGCCCACTTCCACCAGGAGCGGCACATCCAGCGTGGCCGCGGCGCTCATGTGCTGGCGAATTTCCTCGCGCACCTGATCGACCAGGTCTTCACGCACCTCCAGCACCAATTCGTCGTGGACCTGCAGAATGACCTTGGCATCCAGTCCCGACGCAGTCAGCCAGCGATCCACCGCCACCATGGCTTTCTTGATGATATCTGCCGCGGTGCCTTGCATCGGCGCGTTGATGGCCGTGCGTTCTGCCCCTTTGCGCAACGCCGGGTTTTTCGCATTGATATCCGGCAGGTACAACCGGCGACCAAAAATGGTTTCGACATAACCCTGCTCGGCGGCCTGGGTGCGAGTGCGCTCCATGTAGGCCAGTACACCTGGGTAGCGGGCAAAGTAGCGGTCGATGTAAGCCTGGGACTGCTTGCGATCCACACCGATCTGCTTGGCCAGACCGAAAGCACTCATGCCGTAGATCAAACCGAAGTTGATCGCCTTGGCGCTGCGGCGCTGATCATGGGTGACAGCTTCCAACTCGACGCCGAACACCTCGGCGGCAGTAGCCCGGTGCACATCCAGGTCATTGCGAAACGCGTGGAGCAGGCCTTCATCCTTGGCCAGGTGCGCCATGATCCGCAGTTCGATCTGCGAGTAGTCCGCCGCCAGCAGCTTGTAGCCTTTCGGCGCAACGAATGCCTGACGAATCCTGCGGCCTTCGGCGGTGCGAATCGGAATGTTCTGCAGGTTGGGGTCGATCGAGGACAGTCGCCCGGTAGCGGCGACAGCTTGCTGATAATTAGTATGGACGCGGCCCGTGCGGCTGTTGATCTGCTCCGGCAGACGGTCGGTGTAGGTGCTCTTTAGCTTGCTCAGCGAGCGATACTGCATCAACACCTTGGGCAGCGGATAATCCTGCTCGGCCAGCTCGGCCAGCACCGCTTCGGCGGTAGACGCCTGGCCCTTGGCGGTTTTACTGAGCACCGGCAAGCCGAGTTTTTCGTAGAGGATCACCCCCAGTTGCTTGGGTGAGCCCAGGTTGAACTCCTCCCCGGCGATGGCAAATGCCTCACGCTCCAAGGCCACCAGCTTCTCGCCCAACTCGACACTCTGCACCCCCAGCAGGTTGGCATCGACCAGCGCACCCTGGCGCTCAATCCGCGCCAGGACCGGCATCAGCGGCATTTCGATTTCGTTGAGCACCTTGCCCAGACTGGGCGTGGCGGCCAGTCTTTCCTGCAGCGCCTGATGCAGACGGAACGTCACGTCCGCGTCTTCGGCGGCGTAAGGGCCGGCCAGTTCGAGGGAGATCTGGTCGAAAGTAAGCTGTTTGACGCCTTTCCCAGCGATGTCCTGGAAATCGGTCTTGCTTTGGCCCAGGTACTTGAGCGCCAGGCTGTCCATGTCGTGGCGGGTCGCCGTGGAGTCCAGCACATAGGACTCAAGCATGGTGTCAAAGGCGACGCCTTGAACCAGGATGCCGTTGTCCTGGTCACCACCGATGGCGCAGTTGGCCAGGATGTTGGTTTCAAACTTGGCATGCTGGCCGACCTTGAGCTTGTTCGGGTTTTCCAGCAGCGGCTTGAGAGCCCTGAGCACTGTGTCGCGGTCCAGTTGCTCCGGCACGCCCATGTAGGAGTGGGTCAGTGGGATGTAGGCTGCTTCAAACGGGGCGACGGCAAACGACAATCCCACCAGTTGCGAATGCTGGGCATCGCCGCCGTTGGTTTCGGTGACGAAGGCAAACAGCGGCGCTTTGTCCAGTTTGGCCAGCCACGCCTCGAAGCGCGCCTGATCGAGGATGACCTCATACCGGGCCTCGGCAGCGCCGGGCTGTTCTTCGGTGACTTCGACGATCTCCTGACCGGCACGCTTGGCATCGCGCTGGTTTTCTTCAAACCAGCTCTTGAACTCCAGCAGCGTGTACAGCTCGGCGAGTTTCTCGTGATCCGGCTGGCCCATTTTCAGGTCGTCGAGACCGACATCCAACGGCACGTCGGTCTTGATGGTCGCCAGCTCGTAGGAGAGGAGGGCCATTTCCTTGTGTTCTTCGAGTTTGGCGGCCAGGGTCTTGGCGCCACGAATCGGCAAGGTGGCGACGATGTCCAGTTGCGCATACAGCTCCGTCAGGCCGCCATTGACGCCCACTAGCAGGCCGGAGGCGGTCTTCGGCCCGATGCCCGGAACACCGGGGATGTTGTCGGAAGAATCGCCCATCAGCGCCAGATAATCGATGATCTGCTCCGGAGCGACGCCAAACTTCTCCTTCACGCCAGCCACGTCCAGCGCGCTACCGGTCATGGTGTTGACCAAGGTAATGTGCCCGTCGACCAATTGCGCCATGTCTTTGTCGCCAGTGGAGATCACCACCGGACGGTCGGCTGCGGCGCTGCTGCGGGCCAGGGTGCCGATCACGTCATCGGCTTCGACGTTGTCCACGCACAGCAGCGGGAAGCCCAAGGCCTTGACGCTGGCATGCAGCGGCTCGATCTGCACGCGCATGTCGTCGGGCATGCTGGGGCGGTTGGCCTTGTATTCGGCGTACAGCTCATCGCGAAAGGTCCCACCCTTGGCATCGAACACCACGGCGAAAGGGCTGTCCGGATACTGCTTGCGCAGGCTCTTGAGCATGTTCAGCACGCCCTTGACCGCGCCCGTCGGCAGGCCTTTGGAGGTGGTCAGCGGTGGTAGCGCGTGAAAGGCGCGATAAAGATAAGAAGAACCGTCCACCAGGACGAGGGGGGCTTGGCTCATGAGCAGGATCAACCTTTTCGGCGGGTCCGGGGCTAGAATAGCGGGACCGTTGACGACAAAGGGACAAGGTTATCATGCGTACACTAAATCGCCTGTTACTGGCTGGCTTGTTTGCAATCACCCCGCTGGCCGTCATGGCGGCGGACGACGCACCCTCGGCGGACCCGGATGTCACCATCCGCACCGAAGGCGATAGAACCATTCAGGAGTACCGGCAAAACGGCTTTCTGTACGCGATCAAGGTCACGCCCAAAAACGGCAAGCCTTATTTCCTGGTACGTGCCGATGGCAGCGACGGGAATTTCATCCGCTCGGATCAGCCGGATATGCTGATTCCATCGTGGAAAATCTTCGAGTGGTAATACCGCTCTCGACTTCAACCGGCGCTCGCTGATGGGCGCCCGTACTGGCAGTTTTTAACCATGTCTGTGTTCACTCCCCTGGCTCGGCCCGAGCTGGAAACCTTTCTCGCCCCTTATGGGCTCGGCCGCCTGCTTGATTTCCAGGGGATCGCCGCCGGCAGCGAAAACACCAATTTTTTTATCAGCCTGGAGCAGGGTGAATTTGTCCTGACCCTCGTGGAGCGCGGCCCGGTGCAGGAAATGCCGTTCTTCATCGAGCTGCTGGATGTACTGCATGACGCCGACCTGCCGGTGCCTTACGCCTTGCGTACCACCGACGGCGTTGCACTGCGAGAACTGGCCGGCAAGCCGGCGCTGCTGCAACCGCGCCTGGCCGGCAAGCACATCAAGCAGGCCAACGCACAGCATTGCGCCCAGGTGGGGGAGTTGCTGGCCCATCTGCACCTGGCGACCAAGGACAACATGATCAAGCGCAAGACCGATCGCGGCCTGGACTGGATGCAGGAGGAGGGTGCGAAGCTGTTGACGCACCTCGATACCGAACCCCGTCGGTTGCTGGAAGCTGCGCTGGATGAAATCGCGCAACAAAAGGTAAAAATCCTGGCACTGCCCCGGGCCAACATCCACGCGGACCTGTTCCGCGACAATGCGATGTTCGAGGGTACGCACCTGACCGGGTTGATCGACTTCTACAACGCCTGCTCCGGACCAATGCTGTATGACGTTGCCATCGCCCTGAACGACTGGTGTTCGGATGACAACGGTGTGCTCGACGGCCCACGGACGCGGGCCTTGTTGGGGGCTTATGCGGCGCTGCGTCCATTCACGGCAGCCGAAGCCGAGTCATGGCCGACGATGCTGCGCGTGGCCTGCGTGCGGTTTTGGCTGTCGCGGCTGATCGCCGCCGAATCGTTTGCCGGACAGGACGTGTTGATTCACGACCCGATGGAGTTTCAGCAGCGCTTGGCGCAGCGGCAGACGGTCAGCGCGATGTTGCCGTTCGCCCTCTGACAGCAAGCAGATCTGAATGCCTTTGTGGCGAGGGGATTTATCCCCGCTGGGCTGCGCAGCAGCCCTTTGCTTTCGGTCTGACGGACTGCGGTGGCAGATATTTCTTGGGGCCGCTTCGCGCCCCAACGGGGATAAATCCCCTCGCCACAGGTTTGCGTTATAGCGACTCCAGGCACCCCGCCAGATCATTCCCCAGCTTCTCCAGCAACTGCTCATACCCTTGCGCCGTCGCCGGGGTGTAGCCGCCCAGCGCATCCAGTTCCGCCAGTTTCACCGGCAACCCGGCCACCAGGGTTTCGGCAAGGCGCGGGCGCAGGGGCGGTTCGCTGAAGACGCATGTCTTGCCCACGGTCTGCAAGCGATTGCGCATTGCCGCCACATGCTGGGCACCCGGCTGGACTTCGGCGGCCACGGCAAACACCCCGGCGTGCTTGAGGCCGTAGTGGTCTTCGAAATAGTCGAACGCCTCGTGGAACACAAAATACGGCTTGCCCGCGACCCCGGCCAGACGGGTCTTCAAACGCCCATCCAGCGCATCAAGACGCTGGTTAAAGCCCTTGAGGTTGCTTTGATAGCGGCTGGCATTGGCCGGATCGGCCGCGCTCAGGTCGGCAGCCATTCTGGCGGCAATCACCCGCGCATTGATGGGCGAGAGCCACAAGTGAGCATCAATGGTGCCGGGTCGATGGTCGTGATCATGCTCATCGGCGCCATGCTCATCCTCGGCGTGGGAATGACTGTCCTGGGCGAAGTGACGCAACGTGAGCCCCGGTACGTCCTGCACCGCGACGGACGGCAACGTACGACCGTTCAGCACACGCGGCAGGAAGCTTTCCATGTCGGGGCCAATCCAGTAGAGCAAATCCACCGACTGCACCTTCCGTACGTCGGATGGCCGCAAGGCGTAATGGTGAGGCGAGGCACCAGGCGGCAACAGCACCTCTGGAACGGCCACGCCGTCCTGCACGGCGGCGGCAATCAGTTGCAGGGGCTTGATGCTGGTAAGCACTTTGACTTCGGCCTGGGCCGGGCCGATCAGTAGAAAACTGGCGACAAAAGCGACAAAGATCGAAAAATTTCGGGACACGATGACCACTCGAAGAGGCGAGAACGGGTAACATAATAACGTCTCTCACTAAAATCGTCGCTGCCCATGCCTATTACGCCCCTTGCCAGTCGTCCCCATGATCACTCTCACTGCGTGCACACTGCGCTGTCCGAGGCCGACGCCATCTGCGCACGCCAAGGGTTGCGCCTGACCGCTTTGCGTCGACGCGTGCTGGAGCTGGTCTGGCAAAGCCACAAGCCGCTGGGCGCCTACGACATACTCGCAGTGCTCAGTGAGCAGGACGGCCGCCGCGCCGCGCCGCCCACGGTTTATCGGGCGCTGGATTTCCTGCTGGAAAATGGCCTGGTGCATCGCATCTCGTCGTTGAACGCTTTCGTCGGCTGCAATCACCCGGAGCACGCCCACCAGGGTCAGTTCCTGATCTGTCGCGAATGCCACGCAGCCATCGAACTGGAGCAGAAGTCCATCAGCGATGCCATCGTTGCCAGCGCCAAAGAAGTGGGTTTCGTGGTGGATACCCAGACCGTCGAAGTGGTCGGGCTCTGCTCCGGTTGCCAGGGGGCCTGATGAGCAATGCGTTGATCCGTCTCGAGCACGTAGCCGTGACGTTCGCCGGCCAGAGCGTGCTGGATAACATCCACCTGAGCGTCGAGCCGGGGCAGATCGTCACCCTGATCGGCCCCAACGGCGCCGGCAAGACAACCCTGGTGCGTGCCGTGCTGGGGTTGCTCAAGCCCGACAGCGGCACCGTCTGGCGCAAGCCGAAGCTGCGGGTCGGTTATATGCCGCAAAAGCTTCATGTCGACCCGACGCTGCCCCTGTCGGTACTGCGCTTCTTGCGCCTGGTGCCTGGCGTGGATCGTGAACGGGCCCTGGCGGCGCTCAACGAAGTCGGTGCCGAGCAGGTAATCGATAGCCCGGTACAAAGTGTTTCCGGCGGTGAAATGCAGCGCGTTTTGCTGGCTCGCGCGCTGCTGCGCGAGCCTGAGCTGCTGGTGCTCGACGAGCCCGTGCAAGGGGTCGACGTGGCCGGTCAGGCCGAGCTGTACAGCCTGATCACCCGCCTGCGCGACCGTCATGGCTGCGGCGTGCTGATGGTTTCTCACGACCTTCACCTGGTCATGAGCACCACTGACCAGGTGGTCTGCCTCAATCGCCACGTCTGCTGTTCCGGGCATCCCGAGCAGGTTAGCGGCGATCCGGCATTCGTCGAACTGTTCGGAAAGAACGCACAAAGCCTGGCGATTTATCACCACCATCACGACCATGCCCATGACCTGCATGGTTCGGTGGTCAGCGACTCATCTGTTTCTACCCATGTTCATGGAGATGGCTGCAAGCATGGCTGATTTTCTGTTGTACGCCCTGCTCGCAGGCCTGGCCCTCGCGATGGTGGCCGGCCCCCTGGGCTCGTTCGTGGTCTGGCGGCGCATGGCCTATTTCGGTGACACCTTGTCCCATGCGGCCTTGCTGGGCGTGGCCCTGGGCTTTTTGCTGGATGTCAGCCCTGCCGTGGCGGTGACCGTCGGCTGCCTGTTGCTGGCGGTGCTGCTGGTGACGCTGCAACAGCGTCAACCGCTGGCGTCCGACACGCTGCTGGGCATTCTGGCGCCCAGCACCCTGTCTCTCGGGCTGGTGGTACTAAGCTTCATGCATGACGTGCGAATTGATCTGATGGCCTACCTGTTTGGCGATCTGCTTGCCATCAGCCCCATGGATCTTTCGTGGATTCTGGGTGGCAGCGCGGCCGTCCTTCTGCTGCTGGTAGCGCTCTGGCGCCCGTTGCTGGCGGTTACTGTGCATGAAGAACTGGCGCGGGTCGAAGGCTTGCCCGTGGTGGGTTTGCGGCTGGCGTTGATGCTGTTGATTGCGGTGGTCATTGCCGTGGCGATGAAAATCGTCGGTGTGTTGCTGATTACTTCTTTGCTGATTATCCCGGCGGCCGCAGCACAGCGGCACGCCCGCTCCCCGGAGCAGATGGCCCTGGGTGCAAGCCTGCTGGGCATGCTCGCAGTGTGCGGTGGGCTGGCGCTGTCGTGGTTCAAGGACACCCCGGCCGGGCCGTCGATTGTGGTCAGCGCCGCCGCGCTATTTCTGCTGAGTTTTGTCCTGCCCCGTCGAGGGGTGTAGACTTGCTCGCTTTTTGCGCAAATAGAGAGTCGCAGGAATGAAGCCGTTCGCCTCCCGTTATCTGCTCCTTGTCGCATTTTCCCTGCTGCTGGGCGCCTGCCAGAGTTCGCCACCGGTCGCCGAAGCCCCCGATACCCGAGGCCCGGCCATCGCGCAGTTTGAACAGAGCCTGGCCGGCAATGAGCTGGCCACCGCTGAAGATCAACTGGCCGCACTGCAAGCCCAGACGCCCGAGGATCCGACGCTGGAACCCTATCAGCGGCGCCTGGCCGAGGCGTATTTGCGCCGCAGCCAGATCGATCTGCAAAAAGGCGACGTCAATGCCGCCGCCACCGCACTGAGCCGTGCCCGCGCCTTGATGCCCAAAGCGCCAGCGCTCACCGGTGAGGTCAACAGCGAAATTGCCGAAGCCCGCAAGGCCGAGCTGGAAAAAGCCGAGGCCGCCCTCAAGGCCGCCGAAGCCAAACCGGTTGCCAAAGTGATCGACCCGAGTGCTGAGAGCACGACAGTTGCGCTGAATATCGGCGATATCCAGAAAATGCGTCGACAACTGGATGCCATTGCCGCCGACGTGGTGAATTTTCAATGTGACGTCAGCATCCAGGCGCCGCGCACTGACGATTATCCTTGGCTGACTACGCTGCTGACCAAGCGGGTCAAGAAGCTTGATCCGGGGTTTGATCTGAAAGTGCAAAAGCAGATTTTGCGCAGCGTTCCGGCGCAGATGGTTCTGACTCCGCGCAGGCCTTGAAAGCATCGCGAGCAGGCTCGCTCCCACATGAGTTTTTATGATCGACACAAAACCACTGTGGGAGCGAGCCCGCTCGCGATAGCGTCCTACCAGCGACAAAGCGCTTTCAGACTACCCTCAAGCCGGAATCGCCTTGGCCTTAGGCTCCCGCGCCCACACCCGATGCTGGGCAATCGCGTCGAAGAACGTCTGGAACTTGCCAGCATCCGCGTCAGGAATCAGCCCCGCATCCGCCTCCAGCTTCAACAACACCAGCAGTTGCCGCGCTTCACCATTGAGGGCGATGGCCTTCAGGTGCTTGTAGGCCTCCAACACGTAATGCAACGCCACACCGTCGGTACTCAAGGCCTTGATCGACTCCGCACCACCCGGTACGAACACTGCGTCAAAGGCAATGGATGGCAACCCTTCCATGGACGCATCCACCGGCAGCGCCTGCCCATCGGCGGTAGTGACCGGGGCAGAGGTTGGCCCCAGCACTTTGGCGTGAGCACCCTCGGCTTCCAGGGCCTGCTTGAACGCATCGATAATCGTCCCATCGACGCCGTCGGCCACCAGAATAGCCACCTTGCGCGTCTTGATGTCCCCGGACAGCAGGTTCGCCTGACTCAAGGCGGGGGATTGCTCCAGCGAAGGTTTCGGTACATCCACGGTGCAGGTGGTTGGCGCTGGCAGCCCAAGGTTTTTCGCCACCCGCGCGGCCAGTTCCAGATCGATGTTGGCCAATATCTCGTTGACCTGCCGCGCCCGAATAAACTCCCGATCCACCTTGCCCAATTCGAAGCTATAGGCGGCGATGATGTGTTCCTGTTCGTGGCGGCTCATGCTCTTGTAGAACAGCCGGGCCTGGGAAAAGTGATCGCCAAACGACTCGCTGCGTTGACGGATCTTGTGGGCATCGATGCGCTCTGGATAACTTTCGAAGCCGCCGTCCGCAGGACCTGGCGGGGTTTCCTTCGGCCAGCCGCCATCGATAGAGTTCGGCTCGTAGGAAGCGCGTCCCTTGTCGATGGTGGTGCGGTGCATGGCGTCACGCTGGCCGTTGTGCACCGGGGTAATCGCCCGGTTGATCGGCAACTCATGAAAATTCGGCCCACCGAGTCGGCTGATTTGCGTATCGGTGTAGGAAAAAAGCCGGCCTTGCAGCAGTGGATCGTTGGTGAAATCGATGCCCGGCACAATATGCCCAGGGCAGAAGGCGACTTGCTCGACCTCGGCGAAAAAATTGTCCGGATTACGGTTGAGCACCATCTTGCCCAGCGGCGTGATGGGCACGAGTTCTTCCGGGATGATCTTGGTGGGGTCGAGGAGGTCGAAGTCGAATTTATGCTCGTCTTCTTCGGCGACAATTTGTACGCCGAATTCCCATTCCGGATAGTCCCCCATCTCGATCGATTCCCAAAGATCGCGACGATGGTAGTCAGTATCTTTACCGGCGAGCTTCTGCGCTTCGTCCCACACCAGCGAACAGGTGCCAACGGTGGGGCGCCAGTGGAATTTGACGAAGCTGCTCCGTCCCTCAGCGTTGATCATGCGGAAGGTGTGTACGCCAAAACCCTGCATGGACCGCAGGCTCTTGGGAATGGCCCTGTCAGACATGGCCCAGATCACCATATGGGCTGACTCCGGCACCAGCGAGACAAAATCCCAAAAGGTATCGTGGGCCGAGCCGCCCGTAGGAATTTCATTGTGGGGTTCGGGTTTCACCGCATGGACGAAGTCTGGAAACTTCACCGCATCCTGAATAAAAAACACCGGCATGTTGTTACCCACCAGGTCGAAGTTGCCTTCGTCGGTAAAGAACTTCACCGCAAAGCCACGCACATCTCGCACGGTGTCGCCGGATCCCCGCGGGCCCTGCACCGTGGAAAAACGCACGAACACCGGGGTTTTCTTACTCGGATCCTGTAGGAAACCAGCCTTGGTCAGCGCGGAATGCGCTTCATAGCATTGGAAGTAACCATGGGCACCAGTGCCGCGGGCGTGGACGATGCGCTCAGGGATGCGCTCATGGTCAAAGTGCGTGATCTTCTCACGCATGATGAAGTCTTCCAGCAGCGAGGGGCCACGGGCCCCGACCCGCAGGGTGTTCTGGTTATCGGCGATTTTCACCCCCTGATTGGTGCGCAAAGCCTGTTCGGTGGCGTCGGAGCGAAATTGCTCCAGGCTCTCGAGCTTGGCGTTGGTGTTGCCGCGATCCAGGGTGTCGGTCCCGGCCAGTTGGCTCTTGTTGACCGTGGGCTTTTTGGTACTCATCAGGCATAACTCCTCTTTGCGATCCCGGAGGCCAGGACTCTTGAGTGCGATACCGCAGGTTCCATACCCGGGCATTTTCGAGTGGCTTAATGAGTGACCGATGCCGTTTGGCCGTGTTCCTTTTTTATGGCCTTTGATCGCCTTATTGCCAAATGGCTGATTCAATCGCAAATAAATGCTAAGAACCTCTATACGGACAGGCTAAAATGCGCGCCCGGCTAACCGCTGATCCTTTTCCAACGCGCCCCACAAGGTTCGCTACGTGATCGAGTTTCAAAACGTTTTTAAAACCTACCGGGTTGCCGGTAGGGATATCCCCGCCCTGCACCCGACCAGTCTGACGATTGAGAACGGTCAGGTCTTCGGCCTGATTGGCCATTCCGGTGCGGGAAAAAGTACCCTGCTGCGCCTGATCAATCGCCTGGAAGACACCAGCGGCGGCAAGATCATCGTCGACGGCGAGGAAGTCACCGCCCTGGACGCCAGCGGCCTGCGGCGTTTCCGTCAGCAGGTAGGGATGATTTTCCAGCACTTCAATTTGCTGGCGTCCAAGACCGTGGCCGACAACGTGGCACTGCCACTGACGCTGGCAGGCGAATTGTCCCGCAGCGAAATCGACCAACGCGTCGCCGAATTGCTGGCGCGGGTGGGCTTGTCCGACCACGCCAAGAAGTACCCGGCACAGTTGTCCGGTGGTCAGAAGCAGCGCGTCGGCATCGCCCGCGCCCTGGCGACCAAGCCCAAGATCCTGCTGTGCGACGAAGCCACCAGCGCACTGGACCCGCAAACCACCGCATCGGTGTTGCAACTGCTGGCGGAAATCAACCGCGAGCTGAAGCTGACCATCGTGCTGATCACCCATGAAATGGACGTGATCCGTCGCGTCTGCGATGAAGTGGCGGTGATGGACGCCGGCGTGATCGTCGAGCAGGGGCCCGTGGCCGAGGTGTTCTTGCATCCCAAACACCCGACCACCAAGCGTTTCGTCCAGGAAGACGAACAGATCGACGAAAGCGAACAGCGCGACGACTTCGCCCACGTACCGGGGCGCATCGTGCGTCTGACGTTCCAGGGCGAAGCGACCTACGCGCCATTGCTCGGCACCGTCGCCCGGGAAACCGGCGTGGACTACAGCATTCTGGCGGGTCGTATCGACCGCATCAAAGACACCCCCTACGGACAACTGACCCTCGCCGTCACCGGCGGTGACATGGAGGCCGCGTTCGCCCGCTTCACCGCGGCTGACGTCCACATGGAGGTGCTGCGCTGATGGAACTGTTGAATTCATTCTTCGCCAACATCGATTGGCTGGAAATCTGGTTGGCGACTGGCGACACCTTCCTGATGCTCTTCGGTTCGCTGTTGTTTACCGTGCTGCTCGGCCTGCCGCTGGGGGTGCTGCTGTTCCTCTGCAGCCCGCGCCAGCTGCTCGAAGCCCGGGGCGTTTATGCGCTGCTGTCGCTGATCGTCAACATCCTGCGTTCGCTGCCATTCATCATCCTGTTGATCGTGATGATTCCGTTCACGGTATTGATCACCGGCACCTCCCTGGGCGTGGCCGGCGCGATTCCGCCATTGGTGGTCGGCGCGACACCATTCTTCGCCCGCCTGGTGGAAACCGCCTTGCGCGAAGTCGATCGCGGCATCATCGAAGCGACCCAGGCCATGGGCGCGACGACCCGGCAGATCATCGTCAACGCCTTGCTGCCGGAAGCCCGCCCGGGCATTTTTGCCGCGATTACGGTGACAGCGATTACGCTAGTGTCCTACACGGCCATGGCCGGTGTGGTCGGTGCCGGTGGTTTGGGTGACCTGGCAATCCGTTTCGGTTACCAGCGTTTCCAGACCGATGTGATGGTGGTCACGGTGGTCTTGCTGCTGGTGCTGGTCCAGGTCCTGCAAACCGTGGGCGACAAACTGGTTGTGCATTTCTCTAGAAAATAAGGCCTCGCGGCCAATAAACCATGAGCCGGCCATTCGCTGGCAGGCGCCGAGAGCGGGCGCCTAAAAAGGAGTTAGCTGAATGAAAAAATTACTGGTTGCCTTCGCTGCCGCCGCAGCATTTTCCGCCCACGCCGCCGACACCCTGACCGTCGCGGCAACGCCGGTGCCACACGCGGAAATCCTCGAATTCGTCAAACCGGCCCTGGCCAAAGAAGGCGTGGACCTCAAGGTCAAAGTCTTCACCGACTACATCCAGCCGAACGTACAAGTCGCCGAAAAGCGCCTGGACGCCAACTTCTTCCAGCACCAGCCGTACCTGGATGAGTTCAACAAGGCCAAGGGCACCCACCTGGTGAGCGTGACCGGCGTGCACCTGGAACCTTTGGGCGCGTACTCCAGCAAGTTCAAGACACTGGCAGAAGTGCCAGGCGGTGCCAACGTGGTCATCCCCAACGACGCCACCAACGGCGGCCGTGCGCTGTTGCTGCTGGCAAAGCACGGGGTGATCACGCTGAAGGATTCCAACAACATCCTGTCGACTACTAAAGATATTGTTGAGAATCCGAAGGATCTGAAATTCCGTGAGCTGGAAGCTGCGACCATTCCGCGGGTGCTGACCCAAGTGGATCTGGCGTTGATCAATACCAACTATGCGTTGGAGGCCAAGCTTGATCCGTCCAAGGATGCGTTGGTGATTGAAGGTAGCGACTCGCCGTATGTGAATATTCTGGTGGCGCGTGAGGATGACAAGGACAGCGAAGCCATGAAGAAACTGGCGGCGGCGCTGCATACGCCGGAAGTGAAGGCTTTTATTCTTGAGAAGTACAAAGGCGCGGTGTTGCCGGCGTTTTGATCTGATCGGGTGGTGAAAAAACGGGGCTGCGTGGGAATGCAGGTCCGTTTTTTTTGCTCGTAAGGATCCGCTTCATTGTTCTACAACCCTCATGATAAATTCCCCGCCGCGACCTCTAATGAATAGAGGGCATTCAGGGAGTGAAGTGAGTGATCAAGTCTTTGTTGGTTGGGACATTGCTGGCAATGGCATCAGCATCGGCATCTGCGATGAGTTGCGATAACCCTAGAAACGCCTATGACAGGACCTATTGCGCGTCGCTGAAAATGGTTCAGTCGGATCAGGAAATCAACGAGCAATACAAGAAGACGATGAGTGCCCTGACCCCGGATCAAAAGAAAAAGGTGAAAGCCGCTCAAATCCAGTGGATCAAAATTCGTGACAACGCCTGTTCCAACGATGGCCTGCTCTACCTGGACTGTGCCAATGAGAAGACCGAGGCGCGTATCGTCATACTCAAAGCTGTAGAGCGCGAGTGCCGTGCAGCCGGTTGCGACGACGCCAAGCTGTCGCAAGTCGAGTAACCCGTAAACAATAGGCACCTCGGGCTTGCCCTAATGCCAGTCAGTTAAGCCCCAAACCTGTGGGAGCAAAGCTTGCTCGCGATTGGGGTGAGCCAGTCCACAGCGCGTTGACGGGGCTGCCGCCATCGCGAGCAAGCTTTGCTCCCACAGGTTTGTATCGTTTGATCCTTAACTGGCTGGCATTAGCCCTTGCCCCTTTTTCATGCTGGCGCTGGAGTCACTATCAGTGCTGCGCAGCGTCACGTTCGACCATGGCACGCCATGTCTCGACGCTAGGGCGCTCTTGCATTCTGGCGTGCCAGGCTCGCAATACAGCACACTCATCAGGAACGGGGAGCTTCACCAGCGAGGCGAAGATCATCCCCCCCAGTACCGCAATGTCGGCCATCGAAAACTTGTCGCCCGCCACAAAGGGCTGGTCTTTGAGAAGGTTGTCGAAATAGCGCATGCCTCTGATCGCCTTATCGCCCATCCTGACGCCCCACTCAGCATTCTGGTACAGCTCGACATCTGGGCCGAGGCCAGGCGTGGCATGGTGGAAATACACGCTGACGGCATCGAGAAACTCGATCTCGGCACGCTTGGTCATCATATGGATGATGCCTTTTTCAACAGGCGTTTCGCCCGTCAGCGTCGGATGACCGTCGAGGCTATCCAGATATTGGGTAATCGCCGTGCACTCCGCGATCCGCGTCCCATCGTTCAGCTCCAGTACGGGCAGGGTCCCGGAGTAATTGATGGCCAAGAACTCAGGTTTCTTGTGTTCACCGGTCCAGAGATTCACCGATACAAATTCGATGTTCGGTAACAAGCCTTTTTCCGCCAGGGCAATGCGCACTCGGGCGGGGTAAGGGCCGTTGAACCAATCGTAGATTTTCATCGTGGGATGAGTGGGAACATCAACGCGCTGCTGTGAAGAAGTCATGATTTCGTGCACCTGCCTGTCAATTGGTAGGTAAAGACTGAGGCGAGGTCTTGGCACTGTCAAGCCCCTACCTGACAATTGGCAGGTAAGCTCATCAGAGAGTAGAATCCGGGCGCATGAATGAGTGGAACACTCGAAGCGAGGTGGCAACATGAACGAAAATGCTCGAGAAGCCATCCTGGCGGCGGCCAGATCCGCTGCGCAGCTGCACGGTTACAGTGGAATCAATTTCCGTAGCATTGCCGACCAGGTGGGTATCAAGAACGCCAGCATCTACTACCACTTTCCGAGCAAGGCAGGCCTGGCTGCGGCGGTTGCTGAACGCTACTGGCAGGACGCGCTGCGCATGCTTGAAGAGATACGCGTCGCCAATTCCGATCCAAAGGAGTGCGTGCAGCTGTACCCCTCCATTTTTCGAAAGTCGCTTGAAGACGGCAACAAGCTTTGTCTGTCCAGCTTCATGGCAGCGGAATACGAAGACCTTCCCGAGGAGGTGTCACGGGAGATAAGGACTTTTGCGGACGTTAACGTGACATGGCTCGCCCAGCTGTTGGCAGAGGCTGGAGCAGGCAGGGCAGAAGAGTGCGAACGCCGCGCCCGCGCCATTTACACCGCTGTTGCGGGTGCTCAGTTAATCGCGCGAACTCGGGCGGATGTCGGTCTGTTCGATGATCTGATTTTGAGCTACCGAGAAGCAGGATTGATTCCCGCCTGATCTTGTAAAGAAGATGATACGAGTTGTCTGTAGGAATGGTTAGGGCTGCGCAGCCCAGCGCGAGCAAGCTCCCTCGCCACGGGGTTTTGGCTCAATCGGGGCCGTGGGTGTAATTCAGTTGTTTGCGTTGGTGGCAGGGTGCCACAATCGTTCTTTTTCAGTTGCGTCACGATCAGGTGGATCACATGCATGGCCCAAGATCTCGGAATGACCAGGCGCTTTTCATAGCCGAGCAGGTGCGAACTGACCGGTTGCAGCAACTGTTTCGCCAATCCGTGTCTGCGGTTTTTGGTAGCTACCTCGCTGCCATCATGCTGAGTTGGCTGTGCTGGGATCGTTTTGAACACAACGTCATCTTTTGGTGGCTGGCCATATTGACCGGATCGACGTTGTTGCGCATCTCGCTGTTTATTGCCTATGTCCGCAGCGACGAAAGTGAGCGTACGCCTGAACGCTGGGAGCGCAAATACTGGATCACACTCGTGTTGTCCGCCAGCATTTGGGGAGGCGGCGCATTCGTTGTCATGCCGGCAGACGATCTCTTGTCGCAGGCACTGGTCATGCTCTTTACCGTCGGAATGTCCGTCAGCGCGGTGTCTTGCTACTCCGCTTACCGCGACATGACCCTGGTCTCCATTGGCCTGGTCCTATTGCCGTGCACCGCCTGGCTGCTGTTTCAACCGTCGCCGATTCAAGTGGGCATCGCCCTGTCGATCTTGGTGTTCGCAGCATTTGCGGCCCGCGCTACACACAAAATGTCCCAGGCACTGGAAACCGCTTTTCGACTCACCCGTGAAATGGAACAGGCGAACAGCATTTCAACCCGTGCCGCCCAAACCGATGAACTGACGGGTCTGAAGAGTCGGCGGGCCTTTTTCGAGCATGCCCAGCAGCTTTATGACGAATGTAAGACCAACCGGTTGGGGTTGTGCGCGGTCATGTTGGACATGGATCACTTCAAGCACATCAACGACACCTACGGCCATCAGGTCGGGGATCAGGTTTTGCGCAAGATGGGGGCGGTCATCAGTTCGTCGTTTCGGGCGACGGACATTCACGGCCGGCTGGGTGGGGAAGAGTTCGCCATTCTGCTTCCGGACACTTCCATCGAAGTCGCTACCCAGATTGCAGAACAGCTCATTGATACGATTGCAGGATTGATGATCGAACCTGTTCACAGCATATCAGCGAGCCTCGGCGTCGCGTCTACGGAGGCCTGTAATAAGGATCTTCACAGCTTGATGAACGATGCGGATAAGGCCCTGTATCGGGCGAAGGCGCTGGGGCGCAACCGAGTGGCTGTTGCTTAGTCGGATTGGCTTTGCCTCATCAGTCGGAATGATCGTGTCCACGCACTGCGTCACCTTCCATAAGCGGAACGCGGAGCGCCCCTGGCGGCATTCCCACGCGGGAGCGTGGGAATGATCGAGAAACCCCGAACTCCCTCTCTTCGAAGGCCTGCAATTGCGCGGGCACTGACTCCCTGACACCTACCTTCCCCTTGGCTCACCCCGCCGCGGGTGATGCTGCGCTGTCCGAAAATAAATTCTTTTGCAGATCAATTGCTTAATTCAATTTTGATAATTTTTTGAAAATTTATATTGCGCGCAAAGTATTTGAGCGTTAAGTTTATTTCAACTGGTTAGCGCACAAACATTTAGCGCAAACAAAAGTCGATCAAACCTAACAGCAAGAGAGGAAACACCATGAACGTTCTCTATACCGCAGTCGCAACCTCCACCGGTGGCCGTGATGGCCGTGCTGTTTCCAGCGACAAGATTCTCGACGTGAAACTGGCCACACCAAAAGCCCTGGGCGGCGCCGGTGGTGAAGCCACCAACCCTGAGCAGTTGTTCGCCGCCGGCTACTCGGCTTGCTTCATCGGCGCACTGAAGTTTGTCGCCAGCCAGAGCAAACGCAGCATTCCTGCCGACGCCTCGATCACGGCACACGTCGGCATCGGCCAGATCCCTGGCGGTTTCGGTCTGGACATCGACCTGCACATCAGCCTGCCAGGTCTGGATCAAGCCGATGCTCAAGCGCTGGTCCATGCGGCTCACCAGGTGTGCCCGTACTCCAACGCCACACGCGGCAACGTCGACGTCCGTTTGCACGTCACCGTCTAACTCACTTCATCTACGAATAAAAAGGATCAAGACATGAACACTTTCAGCAAAACGCTCGTTGGCTCGCTTCTCGCACTGGCGCTCGGCAATGCATTCGCAACTTCTTTTGTTCAACCTACGGTCGCGGAGGGTGGTTCGGATCGCCTGATCGAAAAACGCGTCGCTGAAGGCGGTTCGGATCGGTTGATCGAAAAACGTGTAGCCGAAGGCGG
>NZ_FOPO01000010.1:0-191322 GCF_900113505.1 Pseudomonas sp. NFACC45 | reverse complement strand
TGATCGAAAAACGTGTAGCCGAAGGCGGCTCGGATCGCCTGATGGAAAACAGAGTGGGCTGAACAATCCCTTCACCGCTCCGAAAATCGGTTGAATCAACCCATGTTGCTGCCAAAACAAAAAACGCCGCTTATCTCTCATGAGTAAGCGGCGTTTTTTTGCAATGTGTCATGGGATCCTAAACGATGCTATCCACCACCCCCCCATCAACACGCAGCGCCGCTCCGGTGGTGGCCGAGGCCTGCTCCGAGCTGGCATAAATGATCATGTTGGCAACCTCCTCGACGCGTGCCGCGCGCTGGATGATCGAGGTGCTGCGGTGCTGGTTGACGAAGTCTGCCGCGACCTTTTCCAGGCTTTCCCCCGTGCGCTCGACGTCTGCCTTGAGCATCTGGGCAACCCCTTCGGAAAGCGTCGGCCCAGGCAGCACCGAATTCACCGTAACGCCCGTGCCGGCAAGGCGCTTGGCCAAGCCGCGAGCAATGGAAAGCTGGGCGGTCTTGGTGAACCCGTAATGGATCATGTCGGCAGGAATATTCAGGCCAGATTCCGACGAGACAAACACAATCCGCCCCCAACCGCGCTCGACCATGCCCGGCGCGTACGCCCTGGAAACACGCACGCCCGACATCACGTTGGTTTCGAAGAAACGTTGCCATTCGCTGTCCGGTGTTTCGAAAAAATCTTCCTGTTTGAAGATGCCCAGGTTGTTGATGACGATATCGAAGCTTGGGTGTTTGGCGATCAGTGCCTGGCAGCCAGCCTCATGACTAAGGTCACCCACAAAGCCAGCGGCATTTGAAGCAAGGTCGCCCAACCGCTGCAACGCGTCCTCCACGCTACTCTCGCTGCGACCATTGATGAGCACGTGGGCGCCGGCTTCCAGGAAGCCTTTGGCTGTGGCAAAGCCGATACCGCTGGTGGAGCCGGTGACTAAGACGTGGCGTCCGGTGAAGTCGATTTTCATGAGGGGACTCCTTGATTAATGAACCAGAGGGACTGTGCGATATGCCCGGCTGGACGGTCATCCGACGGATTCAGGCATGACTTTTCCATCCCAGCGTCATCGATATCGCAAGCCTTTAATCATGGACACGATTGAGGCTTTGCGCCTGTTCATGCGTTTTTTGCACGATGTCACTCACCGGTAAATTTCCTTCTCTTGACCGATTAGGATAAGCGTCCTACGATCAGATCCAACGATTAGGTCAATTGTCCTAATCACCCGCTAAAGTAATTGAGCGCATCTGGATGGCTGACATGACTACCCGCGAACGCATTGTCGCGGAGGCGGACAGGCTGTTTTATGAAAGGGGTTATGAACTGACCTCTTTCTCGGACATTGCCGATGCTGTGGGCATTTCCCGTGGCAACTTTTACTACCACTTCAAGAGCAAGGACGAGATTCTGGATGCCGTCATCGGGAAACGGATGATGAACACTTCAGGGATGCTGGAGACATGGGAGACCCAAAGTCATTCCCCCTCCGAGCGCATCAAATCTTTCATCCTCATCGTGGTCACGAATCGAGCGCAGATCATCCACCATGGCTGCCCGGTCGGCACGTTATGCAGCGAGCTGGCCAAGATTGGCCACCCAGCACAACCACAATCCACCCAACTTTTTGCCTTGTTCCGCACTTGGCTATGCCAACAGTTTGTTCTGCTGGGGCATGAAACGGACGCGGATTCGCTAGCGATGCATGTATTGGCGTTCAGTCAGGGCATTGCCTTGCTTGCACAGGCATTTCAAGACGAGCGCTTCATTCAACGCGAGGCCGAGCGCATGTGTGCATGGCTTGATGGCGTCGCTGATGAAGTAAGGGTTTAGATCAAACCACCACAATGATTTTCAGGAAGGACAACCATGTACGTCGTTTTTCTAAGATTTTCAGCTGGACGTGATCAGGCAGGCCGGTTGATGCAAGCGCATAAAGATTGGCTGCAGCGCGGATTCGATGAGGGTGTTTTCCTCTTGGCCGGTAGCATCCAGCCACAGGCCGGAGGGATGATTCTGGCTAGTGGGGTCACGCTAGCCCAGCTTGAGGATCGGATCGGCAGCGACCCCTTCGTGGCGGAAGATGTCGTGCACGCCGAGATCGTGGCGGTAACACCATCGAAGGTGGATCCTCGCTTGGCGTTTTTGCTCAGCCATCAGGAAGCCGACCACGCCGCCAGTTCATAGCCGTCCGGATCGATAAAGTGGAAACGTCGGCCACCCGGGAAAGCGAACACTTCACGACTGATGATCGCCCCTGCGGCTTCGAGCCTGAGTTGGGTACGCTCAAGGTCATCGGCGTACAGGATGATCAACGGGCCACCCGGGCGTACAAGTTCACCGGTCGTGAAACCACCGGTCAGGCGACCGTCGCTGAATTCGGTGTAGGTCGGGCCGTAGTCGACGAAACTCCAGCCGAATGCGCTTGCATAGAAGGCTTTGCTTCGGGCGATGTCGCTGACATTGAACTCGATGTTATCGATCTGGCGGTCATTACCTCGAATGCCCATTGACGCGTCCTTGGCTGATTGGGAAGAGGCAAGCTTAGGGCATTCGGCTCTCAACACTCCAAAATTTATCGCGTCTTCAACGACGGTTGCGGTGACAGTCCGTTAGATAGAACGAACCCTTGGTTGGGGCTGCTGCGCAGCCCAGCGGGGATAAATCCCCTCGCCACAGGGAGGGGGAGTCGGTTGATTCAGCGGCCGCCGTCAGGGCGCAATCGCGAGCAGGCTCGCTCCCACAGTTTTTCCGGGTTGTTCACAAACATCGCATCCATCACAAATCCCTGTGGGAGCTGAGCTTGCTCGCGATTGCGGTGGGTCTGCTTGCATTGATGTTGCATGTGCTGCCGTCATCGCGAGCAAGCTCGGCTCCCACGTGGGTTTTTGGGGTCCCAGATCCTGCATTCACCACAAATCCTGTGTCGCTCATATGAAGCAACAGGCCTTCAATACCACCGCGCCTCGCCTGGTGGGCGTTTCTTGAAGCGTTTCATGCTCCACATGTACTGGCTCGGGTAGGCACGCACGTAACGCTCTACCACTTTGCTCATGGCGGCGCAGGCGGTTTCGGTGTCGGTGCTGTACATGGCGTCTGGCGCGGCTTCGAGGATGACTTTGTAGCCGGAGCCGTCCGGCAGGCGCAGGGCGTGGAGGAAGACGCCGACCGCTTTGCCGCCGGCGAGCATGTTCGGTACGAACTTGCTGGTCAGGGCCTGGGTGGCGAAGAAGGGCACGAAGATGCCCGCGGATTCGGACGGCTCTGGGTCGGCGGGGATGCCCACCTGGCCGCCCTTGCGGACCTCTTTGATGACGCTGAGGATGCCTTCTTTGGTGGAGGCAGCAACTTTGTTGCCCAACTGTACCCGCTGCTTTTGCAGCAATTCATCCACCGCCTTGAGCTTGGGCGGGCGGTAGAAAATGATCGGTTTGCACTGGCTGCAATAGAAGTGGTTGAGCACTTCCCAGTTGCCCAGGTGGCTGGTGATGCCGACCACGCCTTTGCCGGAGGCCAGTGCGTCTTTCAGCACCTCCAGGCCTTCAACTTCGCGCACCAGTTCAAGAGAGCGTTGCGCCGGCCAGATCCAGGCGCAGGCACTTTCGGTCAGGGATTTGCCGATGTCCTTGAGGCTCTGGCCCACCAGGCGTTCGCGCTCCGCCGGGTCCATCTCGGGAAAGCACTTGGCGAGGTTGATCCGCACCACGTCGCGAGAGCGGTTGGGCAGCTTCCACATGAGCCAGCCAATGGCCGAACCCGACGCCTGCACTGCGCGCCAGGGCAGTAGCGCAAACAACCGCAGAGCGCCGACCAGCAAGGCGCCTTTCAACTTATCCACAGGTCACTCCTGAATTCATGGGCGTGTTGCGAGGGGGCTATTCTAACCACCGTTTGCCAGCTCGGCGTAACGGTCGCAGTCCTGGGTGTGGTCCATGACCATGCCCGAGGCCTGCATCAAGGCGTAACAAATGGTCGGCCCGACGAAGGTGAACCCGGCTTTTTTCAGGCCCTTGCTCATGGCAATGGCCTGGGGCGTGATGGCCGGCACTTCGGAGCGGTCCTTGAAGTGGTTGATGACCGGCTTGTCGTCCACGAACGACCAGAGGAACGCCACCGGATCCTCCAGGGACAGCCAGGCTTGGGCATTGCGCCGGGCGGCCTTGAGCTTGAGGCGGTTGCGGATGATGCCGGGGTCGAGCATCAGGTCTTCGATTTCCGCGTCGCTCATCTGCGCCACCCGCTGTACGTCAAAGCCGAACAGCACTTGCCGGTAGCGCTCGCGCTTGCGCAAAACGGTGATCCAGGACAGCCCGGCCTGGAACCCTTCGAGCAAAAGCAACTCGAACAAACCCTGCGCATCGCGCAGCGGCGTGCCCCACTCCTGATCGTGATAAGCCATGTACAACGGATCGTCAGAACACCAAAAGCAGCGTGGCATAAGGCTCCAGGGGGCGTGCGCACGAACGAATCGGGTATACTCCCGCTCTTTAAATCGCAGCCCAAGAAACAGGTGAATTTCGTGAGCCAGCCTACGCCAGCCGTGCGTACCTTCCAAGACTTGATCCTCGCCCTTCAGCAATACTGGGCCGAGCAAGGTTGCGTGGTACTTCAGCCCTACGATATGGAAGTAGGCGCCGGCACTTTCCACACTGCCACGTTTCTGCGCGCCATCGGCCCGGAAACCTGGAACGCCGCTTATGTGCAGCCCAGCCGCCGCCCGACTGACGGCCGCTATGGCGAAAACCCGAACCGTCTGCAGCACTACTACCAGTTCCAGGTGGTCCTGAAACCGAACCCGGAAAACTTCCAGGAACTGTACCTGGGCTCGCTCAAGCACGTGGGCCTCGACCCGCTGGTGCACGACATTCGTTTCGTTGAAGACAACTGGGAATCGCCAACCCTGGGCGCCTGGGGCCTGGGCTGGGAAGTCTGGCTCAACGGCATGGAAGTGACTCAGTTCACTTACTTCCAGCAGGCCGGCGGCATCGAGTGCTACCCGGTGACCGGCGAAATCACCTACGGCCTGGAACGCCTGGCCATGTACCTGCAAGGCGTGGACTCGGTCTACGACCTGGTATGGGCCGACGGCCCGTTCGGTAAAGTGACCTACGGCGACGTGTTCCACCAGAACGAAGTGGAGCAATCGACCTACAACTTCGAACACGCCAACGTCGAGAAGCTGTTCGAACTGTTCGATTTCTATGAAAGCGAAGCCAAGCGCCTGATCGAACTGGACCAGCCGCTGCCGTTGCCGAGCTACGAAATGGTGTTGAAGGCGTCCCATACCTTCAACCTGCTGGACGCACGCCGGGCGATTTCCGTGACCGCGCGCCAGCAATACATCCTGCGTGTACGCACCCTGGCGCGTTCCGTTGCGCAAGCCTACCTGCTGGTCCGTGCCAAGCTGGGCTTCCCGATGGCGACCCCGGATTTGCGTGATGAAGTGTTGGCTAAGCTGGAGGCTGCACAATGAGTGCTCAAGATTTTCTGGTTGAACTGGGCACCGAAGAACTGCCACCCAAAGCCCTGAACACCCTGGCCGATGCGTTCCTGGCCGGTATCGAGAAAGGCCTGCAAGCCGCTGGCCTGAATTTCGAAGCCAAGCAGGTCTACGCCGCGCCGCGTCGTTTGGCCGTGCTGATCACCGCCCTGGCGACCCAGCAGCCAGACCGCAGCATCAACCTCGACGGCCCGCCACGCCAGGCCGCGTTCGATGCCGACGGCAATCCGACCCAGGCTGCCCTGGGTTTCGCCAAGAAGTGTGGCGTAGACCTGAGCGAAATCGACCAGAGCGGGCCGAAACTGCGCTATAGCCAGAGCATCAAGGGCAAGCCGACCGCCAGCCTGTTGCCGACCATCGTTGAAGACTCCCTCAATGACTTGCCGATTCCCAAGCGTATGCGCTGGGCCGCGCGCAAGGAAGAGTTCGTGCGTCCGACCCAATGGCTGGTGATGCTGCTCGGTGACCAGGTCATCGATTGCACGATTCTGGCGCAGAAGGCCGGTCGCGATTCCCGCGGCCATCGCTTCCATCATCCGCAGAGCGTGCGCATCACCTCGCCGGCCAATTACCTGGCCGACCTGCGTGCGGCCTACGTGTTGGCCGACGCCAACGAGCGCCGCGAACTGATCAGCAAGCGCACTGAAGAGCTGGCCACCCAGCAGGAAGGCACCGCCATCGTGCCGCCAAACCTGTTGGACGAAGTGACCGCGCTGGTGGAATGGCCGGTGCCGCTGGTGTGCTCGTTCGAGGAACGTTTCCTTGAAGTGCCCCAGGAAGCGCTGATCACCACCATGCAGGACAACCAGAAATACTTCTGCCTGCTCGACGCCGAAGGCAAGTTGCTGCCGCGCTTCATCACGGTGGCCAACATCGAAAGCAAGGACCCGCAGCAGATCATCGCCGGTAACGAGAAAGTCGTTCGCCCGCGCCTGACCGACGCCGAGTTCTTCTTCAAGCAAGACAAGAAACAGCCCCTGGAAAGCTTCAACGAACGCCTGCAGAACGTGGTGTTCCAGGAAAAACTCGGCAGCGTCTACGACAAGGCCGAGCGCGTGTCGAAACTGGCCGCCTTCATCGCTCCACGCATCGGCGGCGACGCCCAGCGCGCGGCGCGGGCCGGCATCCTGTCCAAGTGCGACCTGTCCACCGAAATGGTCGGTGAGTTCCCGGAGATGCAAGGTATCGCCGGTTACTACTACGCCCTCAATGACGGCGAACCGCAAGACGTAGCCCTGGCGCTGAACGAGCAGTACATGCCGCGCGGTGCCGGTGCTGAACTGCCGACTACCTTGACCGGTGCGGCCGTGGCCATCGCCGACAAGCTCGACACCCTGGTGGGCATCTTCGGCATTGGCATGCTGCCCACTGGCAGCAAAGACCCGTATGCCTTGCGTCGTGCGGCGTTGGGCGTGCTGCGGATCCTGATCGACAAGCAACTGGACCTGGACCTGAACGACGCCGTGGCATTCGCCGTCGACGCGTTCGGCAGCAAGGTCAAATCTGCCGGCCTGGCCGATGCCGTACTGGAATTCATCTTCGACCGCCTGCGTGCGCGCTATGAAGACGAAGGCGTCGATGTGGCCACCTATCTGTCGGTACGCGCCCTGAAGCCGGGTTCGGCCTTGGACTTCGACCAGCGCGTACAAGCGGTGCAGGCTTTCCGCCAATTGCCGGAAGCGGCAGCGCTGGCGGCGGTGAACAAGCGGGTGTCGAATCTGTTGAGCAAGGTCGAGCCAACCATTTTCAGCGTACCTGAGGCGCGTTACTTTGATAACGCCGTGGAGTTCTCTCTTAACTCGGCTATCCAGCAGGCGTCTACGTCCGTGCAGCCACTTATGGAAAAGCGCGAGTATGCCGAAGCGCTGGCACGCCTGGCAGCACTGCGCGATCCTGTCGATGCGTTCTTTGAAGCCGTGATGGTGAATGCGGACAACGAAGACGTTCGCAAGAACCGTTATGCACTGCTGGCACGCCTGCGGGGCCTGTTCCTCAATATTGCCGACATTTCCATGCTGGGTTGAGGGGCTGCTGTTGAAACTGCTGATTCTCGATCGGGACGGAGTGATCAATCACGACTCCGACGCTTACATCAAATCGGTGCAGGAGTGGTTGCCACTCCCCGGTTCGATCGAAGCCATTGCGCAGTTAAGCAAGGCCGGCTGGACGGTGGCGGTTGCCACCAACCAGTCGGGCATTGCCCGCGGTTACTACGACCTGGCGGTCCTTGAGGCCATGCATGAGCGCTTGCGCGAATTAGTGGCCGAGCAGGGTGGTGAAGTCGGGCTGATTGTCTATTGCCCACACGGGCCGGACGAAGGTTGCGATTGCCGCAAGCCCAAGCCCGGCATGCTGAAAACCATTGCCGCGCATTACGACGTAGCGCTGGCGGGTGTGTGGTTCGTCGGCGACAGCCTCGGTGACCTGGAGGCGGCCAAGGCCGTCGATTGTCAGCCAGTTTTAGTGAAGACCGGGAAAGGCGAGAAGACTTTGGGCAAGACCCTGCCGGTGGGCACCTTGATTTTTGAAGACTTGGCGGCGATTGCCGCTGAACTTATCCACAATTAGAGCTCCCAAGACATCCTGATCAAGGACTGTTCGGGAAGCGCTTAAACAGTCGGGCACTGCCCGCAACGGTAAATGCCGCTATGTCGATATTGCAGGCCATCAGAACCTTCCTCTTTTACCTGCTGCTGGGCACCAGTTCCTTGCTCTGGTGCTCCTTGAGTTTTTTTGTCGCGCCTTTCATGTCGTTCAGGACGCGCTACCGTTTTATCAATGTGTACTGGTGCCGTTGCGCGCTGTGGCTGAGCAAGGTCTTTCTGGGTATACGGTATGAAATAAAAGGCGCAGAAAATGTGCCTGACCGGCCGTGCGTGATCCAGTCCAACCATCAGAGCACTTGGGAGACGTTCTTCCTGTCGGCTTACTTCGAGCCCCTGAGCCAAGTGCTCAAACGTGAGCTGCTGTTTGTACCGTTCTTCGGTTGGGCCATGGCAATGCTGCGTCCCATCGCCATTGACCGGGACAATCCCAAGGTTGCCCTCAAGCAGGTGGCGAAAAAAGGTGATGAGCTCCTCAAGGACAAGGTTTGGGTGCTGATCTTTCCGGAGGGCACGCGTGTTCCCTACGGGACCATCGGAAAATTTTCGCGCAGTGGTAGCGCTTTGGCGGTAAACGCTGACCTGCCGGTGCTGCCGATTGCACACAATGCCGGTAAGTTCTGGCCCAAGGGTGGCTGGCTCCGGACCCCGGGCGTCATCACCGTGGTGATCGGCCAACCGATGTATGCCGAAGGTAGCGGGCCTCGCGCCATTGCCGAGCTTAATGAGCGCGTACAAGCCTGGAATGAACAGACACAACGGGAAATGGGTTCGCTTCCTCCCGGCCCTGTCGCAGAAGTGTCCACGGAACAAGCTGCTGTTTGATATCTGTGGATAACCTGTGTACCGTTTTTTCTAAATCCGTTACTTTTGTGTTTTATGTCTTTGTTTTTAATACATATTTCATAAACACATAAAACCCGCCTTCAGGTGCATAAGTTTTTATAGCAGCAAAAAGATCGTCCCAAGGCTCGGGCCGCGTTCGGACGATCTTTTACTCTGCCAACAACGGAAATCGCAGGCTGAACGTTGTACCTTTACCTACCACGCTATGGCATTCGATTTTCCCCTCGTGATGGTCAACCACGGCCTTGACCATCGATAACCCCAAGCCAATGCCATCGACCCCTTGGGCCGACGAAAACCGACGGTACTGACTGAACAGGTCCGGCAGTTCTTCGGCACTGATGCCCTTGCCTTGGTCGGCGACGTTGCAGATCAACCACCCCGACGTGCAATGAACCTGCAGCGAAATGCAGGCGTCGGGCGTGCTGTACTTGATGGCATTTTCCAGCAGATTGAACAGGGCACGGGTCAGCAACGGTTGATCCGCCCTCACCATCGCCTCTTCATCCTCTATTTCATGAATCAACTGGATGCGTTTTACCTGGGCAATCGGCAGTGCTTGGTCAAGTACATCCAGCACCAACATGGCGAACAGCGTCGGCTGGAATTGGTAAGCCTCGGATTCGGCCTTGGCCAGTTGCACGAAGCCGTCAGTCAATTCCAGGGCGCGACGCACCTGGCGCTCGATCTGATCGAAAAGCGGATTATTCGCCCCCGTCTGATGCCGTTGCACATCCAGCAGGGCCAGGATCGCTGAGTGGGGTGCGCGCAAATCATGGGATAAAAAACGCAACATGACGCTGCGCTGCTCTTCGGCTTCGCGTTCCGCACTCAGGTCGATGAGGCTCAGTAACCAGCCAATCGGCGCCTCACCATCAACAGGCAAGAGCGGTGCGCGTTCCAGACGCAGGCTGCGCTCCCGGCTGTCGCGAAACTCCACCAGTGGCAATGTGGATAACCGGTGAGGTTGCCCACGTTCCAGTCCTGGGTAACCCAGCTGTGCGAGATGTTCCAATACATCGCCCCCCGCCAAGCCATGGCCGAAGAGATCACGAGCCTTGCGGTTACCGAGCAATATTCTGCCTTGGGGATCGCTGATCATTGTGGCCACGGGCAGGTACTCGAGGCCATCGGCAATAAAACGGCGGGTGTCCCGGGTTCGCCCCATGGCTTGTTCCAGAGCCATGATCTGGCCCTGCAAGCGGTCGCTGCCCGTGTAGGGGGCACGACGCCGTTCGGGGAACACCTTGGGTTCCGCATCCAGGCGCGCCAGTTCCCAGCCAAAGTAGGCCAGCACCACGCTCAGGCGTCGCCAATTCCAGATCAGATAACCAAACACGATGCCCAGCACGCTCGCCATGGGCGACCACCACCAACCTTCAGCTGCGAGTACAACACTGATCAGCAGGGCCATGCTCATGCCACCCACTGTCGTCCATAGCGCCAGGCGAGGGCGCAGCAATAGCAAGCCCAGCACGACGGCGACCACAAACACCGACAACAACGCCGCCCCTGGTCCGTGGCGAGTTGGCTGGGTACTGAACGACAACAACGCGGTGAGCGGTAACAGAACAAGACTTATCCACAACCATTCCCGTACCAATTGGCGAAACATGCGTTGGACTTGGGTCGGTTCACGGCTTTCACGACGACGCTGGTTGCTCATAAGCACCCTGACAGAACATAGGAACGGGGGATTTTTTTCATGGTGGCCGCGTGTCGCACCAGCTGGCTGAAGACCAAAGACTATAGCGGACTCGATAGGTGGCGCGCTGCTACCTTTCCCTGCGCGTCATGAGCCGGTATTGTCACTGCCAGCGACAGGGGACCTGCAACCCGACAACTTATCGGTTCGTCGAGGCTACATCGGGCGAGTGGAATATTTGTTCAGATTGCATGGCCACCCTGGTGATGTCCGTTACTCTCGAGATCAAGGAATCGCATCCCATGCGTGTCGCCATACTGGATGACGAACCGGCCGAGCTGCGCCGGGTGGAACAGACACTGCAACAGATCCCCGCCAGGGGCGAGCAAGCCTGGACCTTGCACAGTTTTGAGCGCGGCGAAGACCTGTTGCGGCAACTGCGCCGGGAAACCTTCGACCTGTTGATCCTCGACTGGCAATTGCCCGACATCAGTGGGTTGTCGCTGCTGCGCTGGACGCGCGAGCACATGGACTCGCCGCCGGCCGCCATCATGCTCACCAGCCGCGACGGCGAGCACGATGTGGTCCAGGCCCTCAATGCCGGAGCCGACGACTACGTGAGCAAACCCTTCAGGCCCAACGAACTCAAGGCCCGGGTCACCGCCGTGTTGCGGCGCCATAACCTGCAGCGCGCTCCAGCCAGCGAAGTGCTGGTATTCAACGACCTGGAATTCGACGATGCCGAACTCACCGTCACCCGCGCCGGCATACCCATCAGCCTCACCGAACGAGAGTACCGTCTGGCCCGCTGCCTGTTCGCCAACCTGGGCCGCCCACTGTCCCGGGAATATTTCTACGAACGCTTCTGGAGCCACGAGGAAATGACCTCGTCCCGCCCCCTCGACACCCACATCTACCGCCTGCGCAACAAGCTTGGGCTGACGGCGGATCGGGGTTGGCAGTTGCTGACGATTTATGGGTATGGGTATCGATTGGAGAGTGTGGCGGCGGGGAGTGAGGCTTCGGTGGCGAGTTAGGACCCTCGAGCGAAAAAAAAAAAGCCAACGCATATGCGTTGGCCTTTTTCGTTGGGGCAGGGGCTGGACAGCCGGATCAGAAATCCAGGTTAGACACCGCCAACGCATTGCTTTCGATGAAGTCACGACGAGGCTCGACCGCATCACCCATCAGGGTGTTGAAGATCTGGTCTGCGCCAATGGCATCTTCGATGGTGACTTTCAGCATCCGGCGCGAGCCCGGGTCCATGGTGGTTTCCCACAGCTGGTCCGGGTTCATTTCACCCAGCCCTTTATAGCGCTGGATGGTGTGGCGCTTGGTGCTTTCGGCCATCAGCCACTCAAGGGCTTCCTTGAACTCGGTGACGGCTTTCTTGCGCTCACCACGCTGGATGTACGCGCCTTCGTCCAACAGGGTGCTCAGTTGCGCGCCCAGGGAGACGACGGTCTTGTAGTCGTTGCTGCCGAAGAAGTCGCGGTTGAAGGTGACGTAGTTCGACAGGCCGTGGGAGATCAGTTCGACCTCGGGCAGCCAGACGTTACGCTCACGGTCTTCACGCAGGCTGGCTTTGTACACTAGGCCAGACTTCTCTACGGTGCGCAGACGAACTTCGTACTGGGCCAGCCAATCCTGCATTGCAGCGTGATCGGACAGCTGTTCCATGCTGACAGCCGGCAGGTAGATGAAGTGCTCGGTCAGCTCCTGTGGGTACAGGCGCGACAGGCGCTTGAGGGTCTTCATCACCAGGCGGAAGTCGTTAACCAGGCGCTCGAGAGCTTCGCCGGAAATGCCTGGGGCCTCTTCGTTCAGGTGCAGGCTCGCATCTTCCAGGGCCGACTGCGTCATGTACTCTTCCATGGCGTCGTCGTCTTTGATGTATTGCTCTTGCTTGCCTTTCTTGACCTTGTACAGCGGAGGCTGGGCGATATAGATGTAGCCGCGCTCGATCAGCTCCGGCAACTGACGGAAGAAGAACGTCAGCAACAGGGTGCGGATGTGCGAACCGTCGACGTCGGCGTCAGTCATGATGATGATGTTGTGATAACGCAGCTTGTCGATGTTGTACTCATCGCGGCCGATGCCACAGCCCAGCGCAGTGATGAGCGTACCGACTTCCTGGGAGGAGATCATCTTGTCGAAGCGCGCTTTCTCGACGTTCAGGATCTTGCCCTTGAGCGGCAGGATAGCCTGGGTGCGGCGGTTGCGGCCCTGCTTGGCGGAACCGCCGGCAGAGTCACCTTCCACGAGGTACAGTTCGGACAGGGCAGGGTCCTTTTCCTGGCAGTCGGCCAGTTTGCCCGGCAGGCCGGCGATGTCCAGCGCGCCTTTGCGGCGGGTCATCTCACGGGCCTTGCGCGCGGCTTCACGGGCTCGGGCGGCGTCGATCATCTTGCCGACCACCAGCTTGGCTTCGTTGGGGTTTTCCAACAGGAAGTCGGAGAAGTACTTGCCCATTTCCTGTTCGACCGCGGTCTTCACTTCGGAAGACACCAACTTGTCCTTGGTTTGGGAACTGAACTTCGGATCCGGCACTTTCACCGAAATGATCGCCGTCAGGCCTTCACGGGCATCGTCACCGGTGGTGGCGACTTTATGCTTCTTCGCCAGGCCTTCCTGTTCGATGTAGTTGTTCAGGTTACGGGTCAGCGCCGAACGGAAACCCACCAGGTGAGTACCGCCATCGCGCTGTGGAATGTTGTTGGTGAAGCACAACAGGTTCTCGTTGAAGCTGTCGTTCCACTGCAGGGCGATTTCCACGCCAATGCCATCTTCGCGCTGGACGTTGAAGTGGAACACCTGGTTGACCGCAGTCTTGTTGGTGTTCAGGTATTCAACGAATGCACGCAGACCGCCTTCGTACTTGAACAGCTCTTCCTTGCCGCTGCGCTCATCCTTGAGGACGATGCCGACACCGGAGTTGAGGAAGGACAATTCACGAATCCGCTTGGCCAGGATGTCCCAGCTGAAGTGGATGTTCTTGAAGGTTTCGCTGGAAGCCTTGAAGTGAATCTGGGTGCCGGTGGTTTCACTGTCGCCTACGATGGCCATCGGCGCCTGAGGCACACCGTGAACGTAGGTTTGTTCCCAGATCTTGCCACTGCGGCGAACAGTAAGGACAAGCTCTTCGGACAGTGCGTTCACAACCGATACACCTACGCCGTGCAGACCGCCGGAAACCTTGTAGGAGTTGTCATCGAACTTACCGCCGGCGTGCAGCACGGTCATGATGACCTCGGCTGCGGAAACGCCTTCTTCCTTGTGTACGTCTACCGGGATGCCACGACCGTTGTCACGAACAGTGATGGACTCATCCGGGTGGATGATGATGCTGATGTCATCGCAATGGCCGGCGAGGGCTTCGTCGATGGAGTTGTCAACCACCTCGAACACCATGTGGTGCAGACCGCTGCCATCGTCGGTGTCACCAATGTACATACCGGGACGTTTGCGTACGGCATCCAGGCCTTTCAGCACTTTAATGCTCGTTGAGTCGTACGTATTTTCTTCGCTCAATGCCTTCACTCCCGATGGTCGTGGGTCTGGGTGATACGGCCCTGTTCCACGTGGAACAGAGCGACTGGCGTTTCCGTCTGCCAGCCTTCCCTCAATAATTCGTGATCTACACAGGTGATAAAAACCTGGCAGCGTAAGTCTTCCAGCAAGCGGCAGAGTGCGCGGCGGTGGGCTTCGTCCAATTCGGACGGCAAGTCATCCACCAGATAAATACACTGACCGCGTCGCGCCTGGCTGACCAAATGGCCCTGGGCAATACGCAATGCGCACACCACCAATTTCTGCTGCCCCCGGGACAAGATGTCCGCGGCATTATGTGCGCCCAATCTAAGGCGCAAGTCAGCGCGTTGCGGTCCAGCCTGGGTATGGCCCATCTGCTGGTCCCGCTGCAGCGAGCCAGCCAGCACGGTGCTCAGTTCCCGGTCCTTGTCCCAGCCTCGGTAATAGCTGAGCGTCAGGCCCTCAAGCTCAACCAGTTCGCTCAAGGTCTGCTCGAAGACCGGTTTCAAGGCTTTGATGTAAGCGCGGCGGTATTCATCTATTTCAGCGCTGGCCTGGCACAGTTCCCTGTCCCAAACCGCTTGCGAAACGGCGTCAAGTGTACCATGCCGCAGCCAGGAATTTCGCTGGCGCAGCGCCTTCTGCAAGCGCTGCCAAGTGGCCATGAAACGCGGTTCCACGTGGAACACGCCCCAGTCGAGAAACTGTCGACGAATCTTCGGCGCGCCCTCCAGCAATCGGAAACTGTCCGGGTTGATCAACTGCAACGGCAGGATCTCCGCCAGTTGCGCGGCGCTGCGGGCATTCTGCCCATCGATGCGGATCTGGAATTCGCCTTGCCGGTCCCGTGATATCCCCAAGGCACTATGACCGCCTTGCGCCAACTCCACCTGTCCGAACACGGTGCAGGCCAACTGATCGTATTGGATGACCGGTAACAGACGGGTGCTGCGAAATGAACGAGCAAGCCCCAGCAGGTGAACAGCTTCCAGAACGCTGGTTTTGCCGCTGCCGTTAGCGCCGTAAAGGATATTGATGCGGGGGGAGGGGGAGAAGGTCACCGGGTGCAGATTGCGCACCGCGGTGACCGAGACGCGACTTAAGGACATCTAGCTTCTGCTGGGCATGATTACAGACGCATCGGCATGACAACGTAGGCCGAGTCGTCGTTATCGGACTCCTGCACCAGCGCACTGCTGTTGGAGTCCGACAGGATCAGACGCACTTGCTCAGTGGTCATCACGCCCAGTACGTCGAGCAGGTAGCTGACGTTGAAGCCGATTTCCAGAGAGCCGCCGTTGTATTCAACGCCCACTTCTTCTTCCGCTTCTTCCTGCTCAGGGTTGTTCGCCTGGATTTTCAGCTGACCATTGGCCAGTTGCAGACGAATGCCGCGGTACTTCTCGTTGGACAGGATCGCGGTACGGCTGAACGCCTCGCGCAGCGCCTGGCGGTCACCCAGGACCAGTTTGTCACCGCCTTTTGGCAGCACGCGCTCGTAGTCAGGGAACTTGCCATCGACCAGCTTCGAGGTGAAGGTGAACTCACCCGTGGTGGCGCGGATATGGTGCTGGCCCAATACGATGCTGACATTGCCGTCCGGCTCGGTCAGCAGGCGCGCCAATTCCAGGATACCTTTGCGCGGGACGATGACTTGGTGGCGGTCTGGCTGACCGATATCGGCCTGCATCGAGCACATGGCCAAACGGTGACCGTCGGTGGCGACGGCACGGATGATACCGGCGGACACTTCCAGGAGCATGCCGTTGAGGTAGTAACGCACGTCCTGCTGCGCCATGGCGAAGCTGGTGCGTTCGATCAAACGGCGCAATTTGCTTTGCTCGAGGCTGCAAGTCAGCGAGCCAGGGCCTTCTTCCACAGTCGGGAAATCGTTGGCCGGCAGCGTCGACAAGGTGAAACGGCTGCGACCGGCCTTGACCACGAGCTTCTGCTCATCGACCTTGATATCGATCAGCGCATCGTTGGGCAGGCTTTTGCAGATATCCATCAGCTTGCGCGCCGGCACGGTGATGGAACCCGGATCGGCCGGTTCTTCAAGCTGTACACGACCGACCAGCTCGACTTCCAGGTCGGTACCGGTCAGCGATAATTGCTGGCCTTCGACAACCAGCAGCACGTTGGAAAGTACCGGCAAGGTCTGGCGGCGTTCGACGACGCCTGCGACCAGTTGCAGGGGTTTCAACAGGGCTTCGCGTTGAATGGTGAAATGCATGGTCTAGTCCCTTGCCTTAATAAGCTGCGCTGGTGGTCATCAAGTGGTCAGTGTTCGCAGCAGGTTCTTGTAGTCCTCGCGGATGTCCGCGTCGGATTCCTTAAGTTCGTTGATCTTACGACAGGCGTGCAACACCGTGGTGTGGTCGCGTCCGCCAAACACGTCGCCGATTTCCGGAAGACTGTGGTTGGTCAGCTCCTTGGACAAGGCCATCGCCACCTGACGCGGGCGAGCCACCGAACGCGAACGGCGTTTGGAAAGCAGGTCGGATATCTTGATTTTGTAGTATTCAGCGACAGTGCGCTGAATGTTATCCACAGAAACCAGTTTGTCCTGGAGCGCTAACAAATCCTTCAAGGACTCGCGAATCAACTCGATGGTGATGTCCCGGCCCATGAAGTGCGAATGAGCGATGACCCGCTTGAGGGCACCTTCGAGCTCGCGGACGTTCGAGCGGATACGCTGGGCAATGAAGAATGCGGCGTCGTGAGGCAGTTCGACCTTGGCCTGATCAGCCTTCTTCATCAGGATCGCCACCCGGGTTTCCAGCTCCGGCGGCTCGACGGCAACCGTCAGGCCCCAGCCAAAACGCGACTTGAGACGTTCTTCAAGACCTTCAATTTCTTTCGGGTAGCGGTCACTGGTAAGAATGACCTGCTGCCCGCCTTCAAGCAACGCATTGAAGGTATGGAAGAACTCTTCCTGGGAGCGTTCCTTGCGGGCGAAGAACTGAATGTCGTCGATCAGCAAAGCATCCACCGAACGGTAGAAACGCTTGAACTCGTTGATCGCGTTCAGTTGCAGCGCCTTGACCATGTCGGCCACGAAACGCTCGGAATGCAGGTACACGACCTTGGCATTCGGGTTCTTCTTTAATAAGTGGTTACCCACCGCGTGCATCAAGTGTGTTTTACCCAAGCCTACGCCACCATAAAGGAAGAGCGGGTTGTAGCCATGCTTGGGGTTGTCCGCGACCTGCCAGGCTGCCGCTCGCGCCAGTTGGTTGGACTTGCCTTCAACAAAGTTCTCGAAGGTGAAGGTGCGGTTCAGGTAACTGGTGTGCTTGAGCGCGCCTTCGACCTGGACGGTGCGTTGTTCAGCGCGCACCGGAGCTTGTTGGGAGCTGGCCCCGGCCATTGGGTCGAAGCTGTCCCGTGAGGGCTCCTCGCTGACTTCGGCCACTTTTTGTGCATTACGCTTGCTCGGTGCTGGCGTGGGGGCCGGTGCGGCATGGTTAACCGGCGCAGCGACAGCCTGGGCCTGGGAGGCCGCAGCGGCTAACGGGGCGTTGGGGGCCGCGCGCGGAGTCGAGCTGCGTTTGCTGCCTATTAATAAGGACAGCGCAGGCGCCATGCCATTGCCATGCTCATCAAGCAGCTCAAGGACCCGCCCCAGGTACTTTTCGTTGACCCAGTCAAGAACGAAACGGTTCGGTGCGTAGACGCGCAACTCGTCGCCTTCGGCTTCGACCTGTAGCGGACGGATCCAAGTGTTGAATTGTTGGGCAGGCAGCTCATCGCGCAAAAGCTCCACGCACTGCTGCCAAAGTTCCACTGACACGGATATCCCCTAAGTTGAAAGCCGGTGAGGCAAAAACAAGCGGCCATTGTAGCGAGCGGACGTCCACTTATCCACATGCAGGTTGCTCATCCACCATGATTTATCAATGCCTTAACCTAGAGCAAGACGACAGGCGGTCGGTGGATAAGCTCTGTGGATAACCTCCCCTAAGGTCGTTGCACAAGTGGGGGTTGAACTCGGTGGATAACCGTCCTGTGGATAACTGGCCATTCCACACACAGCTTATCCGACAGCGCAGCACAGGCTGAACACCGCTTTCCCCTGTAGTTGTCATTCTCTGTACATGGCGTAATACAAGGGCTCTGCATGGTTATCCACAGACACATGCCAGCCTTGCTTTTATAAGCTTTACAGAAAAGCTTTAAATAATTCCCTTCTTTTTATTTCTATATCTGGAGGTCTGAGATGAAGCCGCTATCCAGGCGGGACATCTATTTCAAGTAAACGCTGGTTGGAAATTGACCTAGAGGCTTGCTTTCTCTAGAATCCCCGGTCTCTTAAAACGGGGGCCATTCCGGCCCGTTGTGGACGAACCCAGGTAACACGACATGAAACGTACTTTCCAACCAAGCACTATCAAACGCGCTCGTACCCACGGTTTCCGTGCTCGCATGGCTACCAAGAACGGTCGTGCCGTCCTGTCGCGTCGCCGCGCCAAAGGTCGTGCGCGTCTGGCAGTTTGATAATCCGGCACTGGAGGTGAGTCAGGACTTCAGTCGGGAAAAGCGTCTGCTTACACCCCGGCATTTCAAGGCAGTCTTTGACTCCCCTACCGGCAAGGTTCCGGGGAAAAATCTCCTGCTCCTTGCGCGCAGCAACGATCTCGATCACCCCCGACTAGGGCTGGTTATCGGGAAAAAGAGCGTCAAGCTCTCCGTTGAGCGCAATCGCCTCAAACGTCTGATGCGCGAATCGTTTCGCCTGAACCAGGATTCACTGGTCGGTTGGGACATTGTTATCGTCGCGCGCAAAGGTTTGGGTGACGTAGAAAACCCCGAATTGATTCAGCATTTCGGCAAACTCTGGAAGCGCTTGGCTCGTAACAAGCCTGCACCGCCAGCAGTCAACACCGAAACTGTAGGGGTAGACAGTCCCGATGCGTAAACTGGCACTCGTTCCGATCCAGTTTTATCGCTACGCCATTAGTCCCCTGATGGCCAGTCACTGTCGTTTCTACCCCAGTTGTTCTTGCTACGCGTATGAAGCCATAGAAAATCATGGCCTTCTGCGCGGTGGCTGGCTGACCTTTCGTCGTTTAGGTCGCTGTCATCCGTGGAATCCCGGCGGTTATGACCCGGTTCCGCCTATCCCTACCTCCCGTTCTTCTTCGATGGCCGAGTAATCATGGATATCAAACGCACGATCCTGATCGTCGCCCTGGCAATCGTGTCCTACGTAATGGTTCTTAAATGGAACCAGGACTATGGCCAGGCTGCCCTGCCGACTCAGAATGTTGCAGCCAGCAATACCGCACCGAGCTTGCCGGACACCACCACTGGCAATAATACCGCCAGCAATGACGACATCCCGCGCGCGGCAAACGATACCACTGCTCCTGCCGAAGCCCCTGTGGCTGCAAGCAAGGATCTGATCCAGATCAAGACGGACGTGCTTGAGCTGGCAATCGATCCACAAGGTGGTGACGTTGCTCAGTTGAAGCTGCCGTTGTATCCGCGCCGCCAGGACCATCCAGAAATTCCATTCCAGTTGTTCGATAACGGCAATGAGCGGACCTATCTGGCCCAAAGTGGTCTGATCGGCACCAACGGCCCGGATGCAAACCCGGCCGGCCGCCCGGTTTACTCCTCCGAGAAGAAGACTTATCAACTGGCTGACGGTCAGGACCAATTGGTCGTGGATCTGAAGTTCAGCAAGGACGGCGTCAATTACATCAAGCGTTTCACTTTGAAACGTGGCCTGTATGACGTGACCGTTTCCTACCTGATCGATAACCAGAGCGCACAACCCTGGTCCGGTGCGATGTTCGCGCAGCTCAAGCGTGACGCCAGCGATGATCCTTCCTCCAGCACCGCCACCGGTACCGCGACTTACTTGGGCGCTGCCCTGTGGACAAGTTCGGAGCCTTACAAAAAAGTGTCCATGAAAGATATGGACAAGGCGCAGCTCAAGGAAACCGTACAAGGTGGCTGGGTTGCCTGGTTGCAGCACTATTTTGTAACCGCCTGGATCCCGCAGAAAGGCGAGAACAACGTCGTCCAGACGCGTAAAGACAGCAAAGGCAACTACATCGTCGGTTATACCGGCCCGGCATTGATCGCTGCACCTGGTGCAACCGTCGAAACCAGCGCCATTTTGTATGCCGGTCCAAAAAGCCAAGCGGTGTTGAAAGAGTTGTCCCCAGGTCTGGAACTGACCGTGGACTACGGGTTCCTGTGGTTTATTGCCCAGCCAATCTTCTGGCTGCTGCAACATATCCACAGCATCGTCGGTAACTGGGGCTGGTCGATCATCTTCCTGACCATGCTGATCAAGGGGATCTTCTTCCCATTGTCGGCTGCCAGCTACAAATCCATGGCTCGCATGCGCGCAGTGGCACCGAAACTGGCCGCCCTGAAAGAACAACATGGCGATGACCGGCAGAAAATGTCCCAGGCCATGATGGAGCTGTACAAGAAAGAGAAGATCAACCCGTTGGGTGGTTGCTTGCCGATTCTTGTCCAAATGCCTGTGTTCCTGGCGCTGTACTGGGTGCTGCTGGAAAGCGTGGAGATGCGTCAGGCACCGTTCATGCTGTGGATTACCGACCTGTCGATCAAGGATCCGTTCTTCATCCTGCCGATCATCATGGGCGCAACCATGTTCATTCAGCAGCAGCTGAACCCAACGCCTCCGGACCCTATGCAGGCGAAGGTCATGAAGATGATGCCGATCATCTTCACCTTCTTCTTCCTGTGGTTCCCTGCGGGCCTGGTGCTGTACTGGGTTGTGAACAACGTGTTGTCGATTACCCAGCAGTGGTACATCACGCGTAAGATCGAAGCGGCTACGAAAAAAGCCGAGGCGTAACTTGCTCTGTGGATAACCACACAAAACGCCCCCTAGTGGGGCGTTTTGCTATCTGCCACTTTTGTCTGGATACCGGTTTATGAGCGCACCTCGTGAAACCATCGCCGCCGTTGCAACTGCCCAAGGTCGCGGCGGAGTCGGCATTGTCCGTATTTCGGGACCTTTGGCCAGCGTTGCGGCCAAGGCCATCAGCGGTCGAGAACTCAAACCGCGGTTTGCTCACTACGGCCCTTTTTTCAGTGATGACCAGCAAGTGCTCGATGAAGGCCTGGCTTTGTATTTTCCCGGTCCCAACTCGTTTACCGGCGAAGATGTGCTGGAACTGCAAGGCCATGGCGGTCCGATCGTCCTGGACATGTTGCTCAAGCGTTGCCTTGAACTGGGGTGTCGTCTTGCACGGCCAGGCGAGTTCAGCGAACGCGCATTCCTCAATGACAAGCTCGACCTGGCCCAGGCCGAAGCCATCGCTGATTTGATCGAAGCCAGTTCCGCACAGGCTGCGCGCAATGCGTTGCGTTCCCTGCAGGGTGCTTTTTCCCAGCGTGTGCATAACCTCACCGAGCAACTGATCGGCCTGCGGATCTACGTCGAGGCCGCGATCGACTTTCCTGAGGAAGAAATCGACTTTCTCGCCGATGGTCACGTGCTGAGCATGCTCGATAAAGTCCGCGATGAGTTATCCACAGTACTGCGCGAAGCCGGGCAAGGTGCCCTGTTGCGCGATGGTATGACGGTGGTGATCGCCGGAAGGCCAAATGCCGGCAAATCCAGCCTCCTCAACGCCTTGGCAGGCCGTGAGGCCGCGATTGTCACCGAGATCGCCGGCACCACCCGGGATATTCTGCGCGAACATATCCACATCGATGGCATGCCCCTGCATGTGGTCGACACGGCCGGCCTGCGCAATACCGACGACCATGTGGAAAAAATAGGCGTGGAGCGTGCGCTCAAAGCCATTGGCGAGGCTGACCGCGTGTTATTGGTGGTCGATGCTACGGCCCCGGAAGCGGATGATCCTTTCGCTTTGTGGCCAGAGTTTCTGGAAACCCGGCCTGACCCTTCGAAAGTCACGCTGATTCGTAACAAGGCCGACCTGACCGGGGAACCCGTGACCCTGGAGGTCAGTGCTGATGGCCACGTCACCATTAGCCTCAGCGCGAAATCCGCGGATATGGGACTGGAGTTGCTGCGCGAACATTTGAAGGCCTGCATGGGTTACGAGCAGACATCGGAAAGCAGCTTCAGCGCCCGCCGTCGGCACCTTGAGGCGTTGCGCCATGCCAGCGCGGCGCTGGAGCACGGTCGCGCGCAACTGACCCTCGCCGGCGCCGGTGAGCTACTGGCCGAAGATTTACGTCAGGCCCAGCAATCTCTCGGGGAAATTACCGGGGCCTTCAGCTCTGATGACCTGCTGGGTCGAATCTTCTCCAGCTTCTGCATCGGTAAATAACCCAATCCCTCAAGAACCGGGCTGCTATCGACCCTATAACGAGTCCATCCAGCCGGTTTTCTCCCCTTTTCTGGAACAATTGCCCTGCATGGCGGCTTGACTGTGGGCGGTGTCTGGATCAAAAGCCAGTTTTTCGAGGGATTAGGCCCTGTGAATAACTGGCCCTGAGCTCAGTTGATAAACCCCCTTCAAAACTGAAGATAACGGCCTCTGTGGATAACCATCCCATTCATCCACAGGCTTACACCGGTTATCCAACCCCCTCAGCCCCACATGGACACAGGGTTTTGAATCTCTGTACATATTGAATATAAAGGCCTTCAGAGCTTTATCCACAGAAATGCTGGTCAGTAAGAATAAACATAAAAACAAAGGTTTTATAAATTTCTTTCTTTTTAATTTCTTTAACCTCGACTTCTCCACAGCTGGTTAAATTTTGTGCAAAGGGTTCTTTAGGAAAGGGGAAGTCCCTATACTTGCCGACCTGGCTCGAAAAACGCCCAAAGCCAGGCTCAAACCTATTTTCCGAATTACCTGAATTAAGCAGGCACGAGGTGCGTGGTGGATTTCCCTTCCCGTTTTGAAGTGATCGTCATCGGCGGCGGTCATGCCGGTACCGAGGCAGCACTTGCATCAGCACGCATGGGGGCTAAAACCCTGTTGCTGACGCATAACGTGGAAACCCTCGGCGCCATGAGCTGCAACCCTGCCATTGGCGGGATCGGCAAAAGCCACCTGGTCAAGGAAATCGATGCCCTTGGCGGCGCGATGGCCATGGCCACCGATCAGGGTGGTATCCAATTTCGCGTATTGAACAGCCGCAAAGGCCCGGCCGTGCGGGCTACTCGTGCCCAGGCCGACCGTGTCCTGTACAAGGCCGCTGTCCGCGAAATCCTGGAAAACCAGCCGAACCTGTGGATATTTCAACAGGCAGCCGATGATCTGATCGTCGAGCAGGACCAGGTGCGCGGTGTTGTCACCCAGATGGGCCTGCGCTTCTTCGCTGATTCTGTGGTGCTGACCACCGGGACCTTCCTCGGTGGACTTATCCACATCGGCATGCAGAACTATTCCGGCGGTCGCGCAGGTGATCCCCCCTCAATCGCACTGGCTCAGCGTTTGCGTGAGCTGCCGTTGCGTGTCGGTCGCCTGAAAACCGGTACGCCACCGCGCATCGATGGCCGGTCTGTGGATTTCTCGGTGATGACCGAGCAGCCGGGCGATACGCCGATTCCGGTCATGTCGTTCATGGGCTCCAAAGCGCAGCACCCAAAACAGGTGAGCTGCTGGATCACCCATACCAACGCCCGCACTCACGAAATCATTGCTGCCAACCTGGATCGCTCGCCCATGTATTCTGGCGTGATCGAAGGTATCGGCCCGCGTTATTGCCCGTCGATCGAAGACAAGATCCATCGTTTTGCCGACAAGGAAAGCCATCAGGTCTTCATCGAACCCGAAGGCCTGACGACGCACGAGCTGTACCCAAACGGGATTTCCACCTCTCTGCCGTTTGACGTGCAACTGCAGATCGTCCAATCGATTCGCGGCATGGAAAACGCCCACATCGTTCGTCCGGGTTATGCCATCGAATACGATTACTTCGACCCGCGGGATCTGAAGTACAGCCTGGAAACCAAAGTCATCGGCGGCCTGTTCTTTGCCGGACAAATCAACGGCACCACCGGTTACGAAGAAGCCGGTGCCCAAGGCCTGCTGGCTGGCGCCAACGCCGCGCTGCGCGCCCAGGGCAAAGACAGTTGGTGCCCGCGCCGCGATGAGGCGTATATCGGTGTGCTTGTGGATGATTTGATTACCCTGGGTACCCAGGAGCCATATCGGATGTTTACCTCCCGTGCCGAATACCGCCTGATCCTGCGTGAAGACAACGCTGACCTGCGCCTGACCGAAAAAGGTCGTGAGCTGGGGCTGGTCGATGACGTTCGCTGGGCTGCGTTCTGCAAGAAACGCGAGAGTATCGAGCTGGAAGAACAGCGGCTGAAAAGCACTTGGGTTCGTCCCGGTACCGAGCAGGGCGATGCCATCGCGACCAAATTCGGCACACCGCTGACCCACGAATACAACTTGCTCAACTTGTTGAGCCGCCCTGAAATCGATTATGCCGGGCTGGTGGAAGTGACCGGTCAAGGCGCGCAGGATCCGCAAGTGGCCGAACAGGTTGAGATCAAGACCAAATACGCCGGCTACATCGACCGTCAACAGGACGAAATCGCCCGACTGCGCGCCAGTGAAGATACGAAACTGCCTGTGGATATCGATTACACGGGCATTTCCGGGTTGTCGAAGGAAATCCAGAGCAAGCTCGGTGCTACTCGCCCTGAGACCCTGGGCCAGGCTTCGCGCATCCCCGGTGTGACCCCGGCGGCGATTTCCCTGTTGATGATTCATTTGAAAAAACGCGGCGCGGGCCGTCAGTTGGAGCAAAGCGCTTGAGTTCGATGGTCACCTCGCAACACGCCGAAGAGTTATCCACAGGTGCCCGTCAGCTCGGCGTCAGCCTGACCGAAGCCCAGCACGCGCAACTGCTGGGCTATCTGGCCCTGTTGATCAAATGGAACAAGGCCTACAACCTGACCGCCGTGCGTGATCCGGATGAAATGGTTTCGCGGCATCTGCTCGACAGCCTCAGCGTCATGTCTTTCATCGAAGACGGTCGCTGGCTCGATGTCGGCAGTGGCGGTGGCATGCCGGGCATCCCGCTGGCGATCCTGTTTCCTGGCTCGCAAGTGACCTGCCTGGACAGCAACGGCAAGAAAACCCGCTTCCTGACCCAGGTCAAACTCGAACTCAAACTGGATAACCTGCAAGTTATCCACAGCCGTGTCGAAGCGTTCCAGCCTGCCCAGCCCTTCAACGGGATAATCTCCCGGGCATTCAGCAGCATGGAGAACTTCAGCAACTGGACTCGCCACCTGGGCGATGCCGATACGCGCTGGCTGGCAATGAAGGGCGTTCATCCGGCCGATGAGCTGGTAGCATTGCCGGCGGACTTCCACCTCGATAGCGAACACGCCCTGGCCGTACCCGGTTGCCAAGGCCAACGCCATCTGCTGATACTGCGCCGCACGGCATGATTGGGAATACAAGCAACAATGGCTAAGGTATTCGCGATAGCGAACCAGAAGGGTGGTGTGGGTAAAACCACCACCTGTATCAACCTCGCAGCATCCCTGGTCGCGACCAAGCGCCGGGTGTTGCTGATCGATCTCGATCCACAGGGCAACGCCACCATGGGTAGCGGTGTGGATAAACATGGCCTGGAAAACTCCATTTACGATGTCCTGATCGGCGAATGCGATCTGGGCCAGGCCATGCATTTCTCCGAACACGGCGGTTATCAACTGCTGCCGGCCAACCGTGACCTGACGGCGGCCGAAGTGGTTCTGCTGGAAATGCAGATGAAGGAAAGCCGCTTGCGCAGCGCCTTGGCGCCGATTCGGGAAAATTACGATTACATCCTGATCGACTGCCCACCGTCGCTTTCGATGCTGACCCTCAACGCCCTGGTGGCCGCCGATGGGGTGATTATCCCCATGCAGTGCGAGTACTTCGCCCTCGAAGGGTTAAGCGACCTTGTGGATAACATCAAGCGCATTGCCGAACTGCTGAACCCGGAGCTGAAAGTCGAGGGCCTGCTGCGGACGATGTATGACCCGCGCCTGAGCCTGATGAACGACGTATCGGCCCAGCTCAAGGAACACTTCGGCGAGCAGCTCTACGACACGGTCATTCCGCGTAACATCCGTTTGGCCGAAGCGCCGAGCTACGGTATGCCGGCCCTGGCCTACGACAAACAATCCCGGGGTGCGTTGGCCTACCTGGCCCTGGCGGGCGAGATGGTTCGCCGTCAGCGCCGAAACCCACGCACCGCTGCTGCCCAGCCAACTTAAGGAAACCCCATGGCCGTCAAGAAACGAGGTCTCGGACGTGGACTGGATGCACTGCTCAGTGGTCCCACTGTCAGTTCGCTGGAAGAGCAGGCCGTACAAGTCGATCAGCGCGAGCTGCAACACTTGCCCCTGGACCTGATCCAGCGCGGCAAGTATCAGCCGCGTCGGGACATGGATCCGCAGGCGCTGGAAGAGCTCGCCCAGTCGATCAAGAGCCAGGGCGTGATGCAGCCGATTGTGGTTCGGCCGATCGCCAACGGGCGCTTCGAGATCATCGCCGGCGAACGCCGCTGGCGCGCCAGCCAGCAGGCCGGCCAGGAAACCATTCCGGCGATGGTCCGCGATGTACCGGATGAAACCGCCATCGCCATGGCGCTGATCGAGAATATCCAGCGCGAAGACCTCAACCCGATCGAAGAGGCTGTGGCCCTGCAGCGTTTGCAGCAGGAATTCCAGTTGACTCAACAGCAGGTCGCCGAGGCGGTAGGTAAATCCCGCGTGACCGTGGCTAACCTGTTGCGCCTGATTGCGTTGCCGGAAGTCATCAAGACCATGCTGTCCCATGGTGATCTGGAGATGGGGCACGCCCGGGCATTGCTCGGTTTGCCGGAAAATCAACAGGTTGAAGGGGCGCGACACGTTGTCGCACGAGGTCTGACCGTGCGCCAGACCGAGGCACTGGTTCGTCAGTGGCTCAGTGGTAAACCGGCCCCTGTCGAAGCACCGAAAACCGATCCGGATATCGCACGCCTGGAACAGCGCCTGGCCGAGCGCCTAGGCTCTGCGGTGCAGATTCGCCACGGCAAGAAGGGCAAAGGGCAATTGGTGATCGGTTATAACTCCCTCGATGAGCTGCAAGGTGTCCTTGCGCACATTCGCTGAAACAATTGCTCTTGTAGCGCGCAGTCGGAAATCACTACCTGGCAGTTGAATAGGGGCAGAACCGCCCCTATACTCTGCGCGCATTTTGTCGGCACAAATTATGCCAAGTTATTGAATTATGGCGGCCGATCATTGGAGAGCAAAAGCGATGGAAACACGCACGCCAAACCGCTTGCCGTTCCATCGTCTGGCTGTTTTCCCGGTGTTGATGACCCAATTCGTCGTTGTACTGATCGCTGCTTTGGCGCTCTGGCAATGGAAGGGAGTCGTCGCCGGATACTCAGGGCTTTGCGGAGGCCTGATAGCCTTGCTTCCCAATATTTATTTCGCTCACAGGGCATTTCGGTTTTCCGGCGCCCGAGCAGCCCAAGCCATCGTCCGGTCTTTTTATGCCGGTGAGGCGGGGAAACTGATTTTGACGGCAGTGCTGTTTGCATTGACGTTCGCAGGTGTGAAGCCACTGGCGCCGCTGGCTGTATTCAGCGTCTTCGTGCTGACCCAACTGGTTAGCTGGTTCGCTCCCCTGCTAATGAGAACAAGACTTTCGAGACCTTAGGGCGTTTGAGGCAACCATGGCAGAGACAACCGCTTCGGGCTATATCCAGCACCACTTGCAGAACCTGACCTTCGGGCAGCTACCCAATGGCGGCTGGGGCTTTGCTCACACCGCAGCAGAAGCCAAGGAAATGGGCTTCTGGGCCTTCCACGTCGATACCCTCGGCTGGTCGGTCGCACTGGGTCTGATCTTCGTGCTTCTTTTCCGCATGGCGGCGAAGAAGGCGACTTCCGGTCAGCCTGGTGCACTGCAGAACTTCGTTGAAGTATTGGTCGAATTCGTCGATGGCAGCGTGAAAGACAGCTTCCATGGCCGTAGCCCGGTAATCGCACCGCTGGCACTGACCATCTTCGTCTGGGTGTTCCTGATGAACGCCATCGACCTGGTACCGGTCGACTGGATTCCTCAGCTGGCCATCCTGATCTCCGGCGATTCGCACATCCCGTTCCGCGCCGTGTCGACTACCGACCCGAACGCGACCCTGGGCATGGCGTTCTCGGTTTTCGCACTGATCATTTTCTACAGCATCAAGGTCAAGGGCATCGGCGGTTTCATCGGCGAACTGACCCTGCACCCGTTCGGCAGCAAGAACATTTTCGTTCAGGCCCTGCTGATCCCGGTGAACTTCCTTCTGGAGTTCGTGACCCTGATCGCCAAACCGATCTCCCTGGCCCTGCGTCTGTTCGGCAACATGTATGCCGGCGAGCTGGTGTTCATCCTGATCGCCGTGATGTTCGGCAGCGGTCTGCTCTGGCTCAGCGGCCTGGGTGTAGTTCTGCAGTGGGCGTGGGCTGTGTTCCACATCCTGATCATCACCCTGCAGGCGTTCATCTTCATGATGCTGACCATCGTCTACCTGTCGATGGCGCACGAAGAAAACCATTAAGGCCAGTCTCGACTAGTCTGATGTCCTTCCCGGTCACACGGGAAGGGGCCCGAACGGGCTTGATGAAACGATTTGTTTTACCGCTTTAATCTAAAAAACCTAAACCATACGACGTAAAAGTCGGGAGGAAAGATGGAAACTGTAGTTGGTCTAACCGCTATCGCTGTTGCACTGTTGATCGGCCTGGGCGCACTGGGTACCGCAATTGGTTTCGGCCTGCTGGGCGGCAAGTTCCTGGAAGGCGCCGCGCGTCAGCCAGAAATGGTTCCAATGCTGCAAGTTAAAATGTTCATCGTGGCTGGTCTGCTCGACGCCGTGACCATGATCGGTGTTGGTATCGCTCTGTTCTTCACCTTTGCGAACCCGTTCGTTGGTCAAATCGCTGGCTGATTACTCGGATGTCTCGAGTAGATTGGTGTGATGGACAACGTAACTGCGAGGTGTTGGCGTGAACATTAATGCGACCCTGATTGGCCAGTCCGTTGCGTTCCTGATTTTTGTACTGTTCTGCATGAAGTTCGTATGGCCTCCGGTCATTGCGGCATTGCACGAACGTCAAAAGAAGATCGCGGATGGTCTGGACGCTGCCAGCCGTGCAGCTCGCGACCTGGAGTTGGCCCATGAGAAAGTGGGTCAGCAACTGCGCGAAGCGAAAGCTCAGGCAGCTGAAATCATCGAGCAAGCCAAGAAACGCGGTACCCAGATTGTCGACGAAGCCCGTGAACAGGCTCGCGTCGAAGCTGACCGTGTGAAGGCTCAGGCTCAAGCCGAGATCGAACAGGAACTGAACAGTGTCAAAGACGCCCTGCGTGCCCAAGTGGGTAGCCTGGCCGTTAGCGGTGCTTCGAAGATCCTGGGTGCCACAATCGATCAAAACGCGCACGCAGGGCTGGTTGACAAACTGGCTCGCGAAATCATCTAAGCGAGGGCGATCATGGCAGAACTGACCACGTTGGCCCGACCTTACGCTAAGGCGGCCTTCGAGCACGCTCAGGCCCACCAGCAACTGGCCAATTGGTCAGCCATGCTCGGCCTGGCAGCAGCGGTGTCACAAGACGACACCATGCAGCGCGTGCTCAAGGCCCCGCGACTGACGAGCGCAGAAAAGGCCGCCACGTTCATTGACGTGTGCGGCGACAAGTTCGATGCCAAGGCACAGAATTTCATTCACGTCGTTGCCGAAAACGACCGTCTCCCGCTTCTGCCGGAGATCGCCGCTCTTTTCGACCTGTACAAGGCCGAGCAAGAGAAGTCGGTAGACGTGGAAGTGACCAGTGCTTTTGCATTGAACCAAGAACAGCAAGACAAACTCGCCAAGGTTCTCAGTGCACGACTCAACCGGGAAGTGCGTCTGGACGTTACGGAAGACCCTGCCTTGATTGGTGGTGTCGTTATCCGCGCCGGTGACCTGGTTATCGATGGCTCGATTCGCGGCAAAATCGCGAAACTTGCCGAAGCATTGAAATCTTGAGTTTGAAGGGGCAGCAGAGCAATGCAGCAACTCAATCCTTCCGAAATAAGTGAAATTATCAAGGGCCGCATCGACAAGCTCGATGTGACCTCCCAAGCCCGTAACGAAGGCACTGTCGTCAGCGTATCTGACGGCATCGTGCGGATTCACGGTCTGGCCGACGTCATGTACGGCGAAATGATCGAGTTTCCGGGCGGCGTCTACGGTATGGCCCTCAACCTGGAGCAAGACTCTGTAGGTGCCGTGGTATTGGGCGCGTACACGTCTCTGGCTGAAGGCATGAGCGCCAAGTGCACCGGCCGCATCCTCGAAGTTCCGGTTGGTAAGGAACTGCTGGGTCGCGTAGTCGACGCACTGGGTAACCCAGTTGACGGCAAAGGTCCGCTGAACAACACCGAGACCGATGCGGTCGAGAAAGTTGCTCCAGGCGTGATCTGGCGTAAGTCGGTAGACCAGCCTGTACAGACTGGCTACAAGGCTGTCGATGCCATGATCCCTGTCGGCCGTGGCCAGCGTGAGCTGATCATTGGTGACCGTCAGATCGGTAAGACCGCTCTGGCAATCGACGCGATCATCAACCAGAAGAACAGCGGCATTTTCTGCGTCTACGTGGCAATCGGTCAGAAGCAATCGACCATCGCCAACGTGGTTCGCAAGCTGGAAGAAAACGGCGCCCTGGCCAACACGATCATCGTGGCTGCCAGTGCTTCGGAATCTCCTGCGCTGCAGTTCCTGGCACCGTACTCCGGTTGCACCATGGGCGAATACTTCCGCGACCGCGGTGAAGACGCGCTGATCGTTTATGACGATCTGTCCAAGCAGGCAGTGGCTTACCGCCAGATCTCCCTGCTGCTGCGCCGTCCACCAGGCCGTGAAGCTTACCCAGGCGACGTGTTCTATCTCCACTCCCGTCTGCTGGAGCGCGCATCCCGCGTTTCGGAAGAGTACGTAGAGAAGTTCACCAACGGCGCAGTGACCGGCAAAACCGGTTCCCTGACCGCACTGCCGATCATCGAAACCCAGGCTGGCGACGTTTCCGCGTTCGTTCCGACCAACGTGATTTCCATCACCGACGGTCAGATCTTCCTGGAATCGGCCATGTTCAACTCCGGGATCCGTCCTGCTGTGAACGCCGGTGTTTCGGTATCCCGTGTGGGTGGTGCCGCTCAGACCAAGATCATCAAGAAGCTCTCCGGTGGTATCCGTACCGCTCTGGCTCAGTACCGTGAACTGGCGGCATTCGCCCAATTCGCGTCTGACCTGGACGAAGCGACCCGTAAGCAACTTGAGCATGGTCAGCGCGTTACCGAGCTGATGAAGCAGAAGCAATACGCTCCGATGTCGATTGCTGACATGGCGTTGTCGCTGTATGCCGCTGAACGTGGGTTCCTGACTGACGTCGAAATCGCCAAGGTCGGCAGCTTTGAACAAGCGCTGATTGCTTACTTCAACCGCGATCACGCCGATTTGATGGCGAAGATCAACGTGAAGGGTGACTTCAATGACGAAATCGACGCTGGCATGAAAGCCGGTATCGAGAAGTTCAAGGCCACCCAAACCTGGTAAGCCGCAGCGGGAGTCGCAAGGCTCCCGCTTGCTAACCTGATAGGTGTTACATGGCAGGCGCAAAAGAGATTCGCAGTAAGATTGCGAGCATCAAAAGCACGCAAAAGATTACCAGCGCCATGGAAAAAGTGGCGGTCAGCAAAATGCGCAAGGCACAAATGCGCATGGCTGCTAGCCGTCCCTACGCGGAGCGCATCCGCCAGGTAATTGGTCATCTGGCCAACGCCAACCCGGAATATCGCCACCCGTTCATGATCGAGCGCGCCATCAAGCGCGTCGGTTACGTTGTGGTGAGCAGTGACCGTGGTCTGTGCGGTGGCTTGAACACCAACCTGTTCAAGGCCCTGGTCAAGGACATGGCTGTAAACCGTGAACAAGGCGTCGAGATCGATCTGTGCGTGATTGGTAGCAAGGGTGCGGCTTTTTTCCGCAACTTCGGCGGTAACGTCGTTGCAGCTATCAGCCACCTGGGTGAAGAGCCGTCGATCAATGATCTGATCGGCAGCGTCAAGGTGATGCTGGATGCTTACCTGGAAGGCCGTATTGACCGCCTGTCCGTGGTATCCAACAAGTTCATCAACACCATGACGCAACAGCCTACCGTGGAGCAGTTGATTCCACTGGTGGCGACCCCGGAACAGGAACTCAAGCACCACTGGGACTACCTCTACGAACCGGATGCCAAAGAGCTGCTTGACGGCTTGATGGTCCGCTACGTGGAGTCGCAGGTTTACCAGGCGGTGGTCGAGAACAACGCAGCTGAACAAGCGGCGCGGATGATCGCGATGAAGAACGCTACCGACAACGCCGGTGATCTGATCAGTGATTTGCAGCTGATCTACAACAAGGCGCGTCAGGCTGCGATCACCCAAGAGATCTCGGAAATCGTCGGCGGCGCTGCCGCGGTTTAACGGTTCAAATATTCAGAGGATCCAGCTATGAGTAGCGGACGTATCGTTCAAATCATCGGCGCCGTTATCGACGTGGAATTTCCACGCGACAGCGTACCGAGCATCTACAACGCGCTGAAAGTACAAGGCGCGGAAACCACTCTGGAAGTTCAGCAGCAGCTGGGCGACGGCGTGGTTCGTACCATTGCGATGGGTTCCACCGAAGGCTTGAAGCGCGGTCTGGACGTGATCGACTCTGGCGCTGCCATCTCCGTACCGGTCGGTAAAGCGACCCTGGGCCGGATCATGGACGTACTGGGCAACCCGATCGACGAAGCTGGCCCGATCGCCACCGAAGAGCGCTGGGGCATTCACCGTCCTGCGCCATCCTTCGCTGAACAGGCAGGCGGCAACGACCTGCTGGAAACCGGCATCAAGGTTATCGACCTGGTTTGCCCGTTCGCCAAGGGCGGTAAAGTCGGTCTGTTCGGTGGTGCCGGTGTGGGCAAGACCGTAAACATGATGGAACTGATCCGTAACATCGCCATCGAGCACAGCGGTTATTCCGTGTTCGCCGGTGTGGGTGAGCGTACTCGTGAGGGTAACGACTTCTACCACGAGATGAAGGATTCCAACGTTCTGGACAAAGTGGCACTGGTTTACGGTCAGATGAACGAGCCGCCGGGAAACCGTCTGCGCGTAGCTCTGACCGGCCTGACCATGGCCGAGAAGTTCCGTGACGAAGGTAACGACGTACTGTTGTTCGTCGACAACATCTACCGTTACACCCTGGCCGGTACTGAAGTATCCGCACTGCTGGGCCGTATGCCTTCGGCAGTAGGTTACCAGCCGACCCTGGCTGAAGAGATGGGCGTTCTGCAAGAACGTATCACTTCGACCAAGGAAGGTTCGATCACCTCGATCCAGGCGGTATACGTACCGGCGGACGACTTGACCGACCCGTCGCCAGCGACCACCTTCGCCCACTTGGACGCCACCGTCGTTCTGTCCCGTGACATCGCTTCCCTGGGTATCTACCCAGCGGTAGATCCACTGGATTCGACTTCGCGTCAGCTGGACCCGAACGTGATCGGCCAAGAGCACTACGACACCGCTCGCGGCGTTCAGTATGTGCTGCAGCGCTACAAAGAGCTGAAGGACATCATTGCGATCCTGGGTATGGACGAGCTGTCGGAAACCGACAAGCAGTTGGTATCCCGCGCTCGTAAGATCCAGCGCTTCTTGTCGCAGCCGTTCTTCGTGGCTGAAGTCTTCACCGGTGCCTCGGGTAAATACGTTTCCCTGAAAGACACCATTGCTGGCTTCAAAGGCATCCTCAACGGTGACTACGACCACCTGCCAGAACAAGCGTTCTACATGGTCGGCGGCATCGAAGAAGCGATCGAGAAAGCCAAGAAACTGTAATCCCGGCGCCCGGCAACGGGCGCTAATTTAGGTTGAGGCAATCAGATGGCTATGACAGTCCATTGCGATATCGTCAGTGCGGAAGGGGAAATCTTCTCCGGTCTGGTCGAGTTTGTGGTTGCGCACGGTGAGCTGGGTGATCTTGGTATCGCCCTGGGTCACGCACCGCTGATCACCAGCTTGAAGCCAGGTCCGATTACTCTGACCAAGCAGGGCGGGGAAAGGGAGGTGTTCTACATCTCCGGCGGTTTCCTCGAGGTTCAGCCGAACATGGTCAAGGTCCTTGCCGACACCGTGCAACGTGCCGCCGACCTGGACGAGGCCTCTGCTCAGGAAGCCGTCAAGGCTGCCGAGAAGGCTTTGCACGAGCGGGGCGCGGAGTTCGACTACGGTTCTGCTGCCGCACGTCTGGCCGAGGCCGCAGCTCAGCTGCGCACCGTCCAGCAGATCCGCAAGAAGTTCGGCGGCTAAGCCGTCTGCTTTCTGTGCGATTGATTAAAAAGGGTAGCCTCGGCTACCCTTTTTTCTTTTCCCGATACTTATCATCTGGTCGCAGCCGCTGACCACCCAGGATTGGTAGCCAGTCATGTCTCTCGAAATCGTTATCCTCGCGGCGGGTCAAGGCACTCGCATGCGTTCGGCGCTGCCCAAGGTATTGCACCCGGTGGCCGGCAACTCCATGCTCGGTCATGTTATCCACAGCGCCCGGCAACTTGATCCACAGCGCATTCACGTGGTGATCGGCCACGGGGCGGATGCTGTGCGTGAGCGCCTGGCGGCGGATGACCTTAATTTTGTCCTGCAGGATAAACAACTGGGGACCGGCCACGCGGTGGCCCAGGCGGTGCCATTTATTACCGCTGATACGGTACTGATTCTCTACGGCGACGTTCCGCTGATTGAAGTCGATACCTTGCAGCGTCTGCTCAAGCACGCTGCTCCCCAGCAATTGGGCCTGTTGACCGTCGAGCTGGACGACCCCACTGGTTACGGCCGCATTGTGCGCAACGCCGACGGCCAGGTAACAGCGATTGTCGAGCAAAAGGACGCCAACGAAACCCAGCGCGCGATCACCGAAGGCAACACCGGGATCCTTGCCGTGCCGGCTGAGCGACTGGGCGACTGGATGAGTCGTTTGTCGAACAACAATGCCCAGGGCGAGTACTACCTGACCGATGTGATTGCCATGGCTGTCAACGATGGGCTGGTGGTCGCCACCGAGCAGCCGCTGGATGCCATGGAAGTGCAGGGCGCCAACGATCGCCGGCAACTGGCTGAACTGGAGCGTCACTATCAATTGCGCGCCGCCCGCCGCCTGATGGCGCAGGGCGTGACCCTGCGCGACCCGGCCCGTTTCGACGTGCGCGGTGAAGTCAGCGTCGGCCGCGATGTGGTCATCGACATCAACGTTATCCTCGAAGGCAAGGTCATCATTGAGGACGACGTGGTCATTGGCCCGAACTGTGTGATCAAGGACAGCACCCTGCGCAAAGGAGTGGTGATCAAGGCCAACAGTCACCTCGAGGGCGCCGTGATGGGCGAAGGCAGCGACGCTGGCCCATTTGCTCGCCTGCGTCCGGGTACCGTGCTGGAAGCCCGCGCCCATGTGGGTAACTTCGTCGAGCTCAAGAATGCCCACATGGGCGAAGGCGCCAAGGCCGGTCACCTGACCTATCTGGGTGACGCTGAAATCGGTGCACGCACCAACATTGGCGCCGGCACCATCACCTGCAATTACGACGGTGCCAATAAGTATCAGACGACTATTGGTGAGGACGTGTTCATCGGCTCCAATAATTCGCTGGTTGCACCGGTGACCATCGGTGATGGATCAAATACCGCAGCAGGTTCAACCATCAATCAGGATGTGGATAAGTCCCAACTGGCTGTGGCCCGTGCGCGGCAGCGCAACATCGATGGCTGGAAGCGCCCGGTAAAGATCAAGAAAAGCTAAGTTATCCACACATCCTCTGTGGCAGCGGGCTTGCTCGCGAAAGTGGTGTATCAGGTAAAGCAGTACCCGCCTGACACGCCGCTTTCGCGAGCAAGCCCGCTCCCACATTGTGTTTATGATTTCTGAATTTTTCTTCCCTCGCCTTGACGATTTCGCTGCAATAGGTTTTGATTACTTACGTTATCTTTCGAATCGAAACTTATCCTTATGTCCAAGCGCAACACACCACAGCGCCGCCACAACATCCTTGCCTTGCTTCAAGAGCAGGGCGAAGTCAGTGTTGATGAGTTGGCCAAGCGCTTCGAAACCTCGGAAGTTACGATTCGCAAGGATCTCGCCGCGTTGGAAACCAATGGTTTGCTGCTACGTCGTTACGGTGGCGCGGTGCCCATGCCGCAGGAACTGGTCGCCGATAACGGGCAAGCCGTCTCCAAATACAAACAAGCCATTGCCCGGGCCGCCGTGAAGCGGGTCCGCGAACATGCGCGGATCATCATCGACAGCGGCAGCACCACCGCGGCAATGATTCCTCAGCTTGGACTGCAACCGGGGTTGGTGGTGATGACCAATTCTCTGCATGTCGCCAGTGCCCTGAGCGAGCTGGAGCATGAACCGGTGCTGTTGATGACCGGTGGCACCTGGGATCCTCATTCCGAGTCGTTCCAGGGCCAGGTCGCGGAGCAGGTCCTGCGCTCCTACGATTTCGACCAGTTGTTTATCGGTGCCGACGGGATCGATCTGGTCCGAGGCACCACCACCTTTAACGAACTGCTGGGCCTGAGCCGTGTGATGGCTGAGGTTGCCCGCGAAGTGATCGTGATGGTGGAGGCCGACAAGATCGGCCGAAAAATCCCCAACCTGGAACTGCCGTGGAGCAGCGTCCATACCCTCATTACCGATGATCGCCTGCCCGTGGAGGCCCGCGATCAGATTCAGGCCCGTGGGATCCATGTGATCTGCGCGTCTGTCAGCCAGGAGAAATAGCATGTGTGGAATTGTCGGCGCCGTTGCTGAACGCAACATTACTGCAATCTTGCTCGAAGGCCTCAAGCGCCTCGAATACCGCGGTTATGACAGCGCCGGTGTGGCGGTGTTTACCAACGACAAGAAGCTTGAGCGCATGCGACGCCCAGGCAAAGTCAGTGAACTGGAGCAAGCGCTGGACGCCGAGCCGCTGGTGGGGCGCCTGGGCATTGCCCACACCCGCTGGGCCACTCATGGCGCGCCGTGCGAGCGTAACGCCCACCCGCATTTCTCCGACAACCTGGCGGTCGTGCACAACGGCATTATCGAGAATCACGAAGCGCTACGTGAGCAACTCAAGGCACTCGGCTACGTATTCACCTCCGACACTGACACCGAAGTGATCGCCCATCTGCTGAATCATAAGCTTAAAGACCTGATGGACCTGGCTGCGGCGCTCAAGGCCACCGTCAAGGAACTGCACGGTGCCTATGGCTTGGCGGTGATCAGCGCCAAGCAGCCGGATCGTCTGGTAGCCGCCCGCAGCGGTAGCCCGTTGGTGATCGGTCTGGGCCTTGGGGAAAATTTCCTGGCTTCCGATCAGTTGGCACTGCGTCAGGTCACTGACCGCTTCATGTACTTGGAAGAGGGCGATATCGCCGAAATTCGCCGCGACAGCGTGCAGATCTGGGACATCGACGGCAAAGCCGTGGAGCGTGAGACTGTTCAATACCGTGACGGCGCCGAAGCCGCCGACAAGGGCGAGTTCCGCCACTTCATGCTCAAGGAAATCCACGAACAACCGGCTGTGGTGCAACGCACCCTGGAAGGCCGCATGAGCCAGAGCCAGGTGCTGGTCCAGGCGTTCGGGCCACAGGCCGCCGAGCTGTTCGCCAAGGTTCGCAACGTGCAGATCGTTGCCTGCGGCACCAGCTACCACGCCGGGATGGTTGCTCGTTACTGGCTGGAAGAGTTGGCCGGTATTCCGTGCCAGGTCGAAGTCGCCAGCGAATTCCGTTACCGCAAAGTGGTGGTGCAACCCGACACCCTGTTCGTGACCATTTCCCAGTCCGGTGAAACCGCCGACACCTTGGCTGCCCTGCGTAACGCCAAGGAGCTGGGTTTCCTCGCCAGCCTGGCGATCTGCAACGTGGGCATCAGCTCGTTGGTACGCGAATCCGACCTGACCCTGCTGACCCAGGCTGGCCGTGAAATCGGTGTGGCTTCGACCAAGGCGTTCACCACGCAATTGGTGGGGCTGCTATTGCTAACCCTGTCCCTGGGCCAGGTACGCGGCACGCTGGGTGAGGGTGTCGAGGCAACACTGGTAGAAGAACTGCGCCGCCTGCCGACCCGCCTGGGCGAAGCCTTGGCCATGGACAGCACAGTGGAAAAGATCGCCGAGCTGTTTGCCGAGAAGAACCATACCCTGTTCCTGGGCCGTGGCGCCCAGTTCCCAGTGGCGATGGAAGGGGCCTTGAAGCTCAAGGAGATTTCCTACATCCATGCTGAAGCCTACCCGGCCGGTGAACTCAAGCACGGCCCCCTGGCCCTGGTGGACAACGACATGCCAGTGGTCACCGTGGCACCCAACAACGAGCTGCTGGAAAAGCTCAAGTCCAACTTGCAGGAAGTGCGCGCTCGTGGCGGCCAACTGATTGTCTTTGCTGACGAGAAGGCCGGCATGACCAATGGCGAAGGTACTCATGTGGTGCACATGCCGCACATTCACGACATCCTGTCGCCGATTCTCTACACGATCCCGCTGCAGTTGTTGTCGTACTACGTCGCCGTGCTCAAGGGCACTGATGTCGACCAACCGCGTAACTTGGCGAAGTCTGTGACAGTGGAGTAAAGCTCGGCAACCGGGACAGGGCGACTCGCTCGATCGTAACGGAACAGGAAAGCGGCTGGCGGCCTCGCGTTTGAATTCAGTGGAAACGGAGCGAGGTTGTTGGTCATCAAACACCTCTATACGTCGAGCGTTCTCGTTTCGCGAGGTGTTCGAAGCGCAGAGCGCCTGACCAGAACGGGCCTCGCCTGCCCACTCTCGGCTCCTTGTCGGAGCACTGGACAAGGCTGGTAGGGCATGTTCTATTCTTGTCTTTGATATGGGAAATTTCCTACAGGGTGGTTCGACTCTGATGAGGTGCTTCAGGATTAAAGCGCCTCCTCCAGATCGCTAGTCTCCGCCGTTGTCACTTATCAGGGATGATATTCATGCGAAGCGATAGTCCAACCAATAACAACGCGCCCGTGCAGCCCGTCGACGTGCACCAATTGCTCGATGCTGAGCTGAGCAAGCGTGGCCTTGGGCATTTCGAGGTCTATCAGTGCGGGCCGACGCTGGATGAAGCGGAAATCATCACCAATTATCCCGATGCGTTGGACCGCGGTGACTCTGCGGATGACTTCTACCAACGCGGTCAATTGCTGTCTTTGTCCAAGCGCCGCATAAAACCGTTTTTCTGGAGCGATGAAAACATTCTAGCGCCTGCAGCAGAAGCGGTCCCGGTGCCGGGGCCCTGTGCACCCGTCGGCGAGGGAGCCAGTTTTATCGTGCATGGCAATCGGGGTTTTTATTCCATCCTCAACCTGTGCAGCTTCGGCGAACACCAGCAGTTTCGCGAGAGAGTGCTGGCTAACAAAAGTGAGCTGCAGATGCTGCTGGTCTCGGTCTACGACGAGGCCTTGGAAAGCGACGTAGCCGTGCGCCCCCCCGTTTTACAGGAAACTGTACTCACGCCTCGGGAAACGGAGGTATTGTCCTGGACCAGCCTGGGCAAGACCTATAATGAAATAGCGCTCTTGGTTTCAATGAGCCCGCGCACCGTCAAGTTCCATATGAAGAATATCTTCAGCAAGTTGGATGTCACCAACGGAAAGTCCGCAATTTGCAAAGCCTTGCAACTGGGCTACATCCGCGAACAGGCCTGATCAGCAGGCATTCCCATCTGCCAGTGCGACGCCAGCCGGTGAATTTTCACCGGCTGCCGTGTGAGTGCGCGCGTAATTTGGCCCTACCTGTCTAAAAGGGCAGCTTGTTCGCGATCAAGCGGTGCTTTAGTTTTTTTGCGGCCGATGGGTCTAGCTCAGGCAAACAAACAATAGCCGCAACCCCTGAAAAACTTAGCCCAGCAATGAGCCTGGTGTTGCAGCGTGCCGCTTAATTATGGAGTGATTATGCTGGTCGATAAAAACAAAGAGCCTGCTGGCGAATACGCTGTGGGTATTTCCCGTGAAACCTTCGGAATGCTCAAGCATCTGTGCAAGAAGGATAACTATCACTGGGCCATAGCGCTGGGTAAGGACTATGCAATCATCGTCTTTGCCATCTACCTGTCCCTGGGTGTCAGCTACTGGTTCTATCCGCTTTCGCTATTTCTGATCGGTACCACCCAACGTGCCCTGACGAATGTGCTACACGAGTCAACCCACAAGGTCTTGGCGAAAAACCGCGCGATCAACTGGGTCGCCGGTACATTTCTCTCGGGCTACCTGGTTTTCCATCTGTATCAGTCCTACAGCACATCGCACATCAAGAACCACCATGTGCACTTGGGGCATCCGGAAAAAGACCCTGACTACAATTTTCATCTCAAATGCGGCTTATACGACTTGCAACAGAGCGAGCATGAGTTTTTCTTGAAAAACGTGGTGATGGCGCTGTCCGGCTACAGGACCCTTCAGTACATCAAGTATGTGGTCAAGGACCGGGTCCAGGGCCAGGACCCCCGCATCCGCAATGAACGCAGAGTGATGTGGGCCTACTGGGCGGTGATTCTGGCGGTGGCCGTCTGGTTTGGCGTGGTCGCTGAACTGGTGCTGTTCTGGCTGGTACCGCTATTCACCACCGCCGTCGCCGTAGGCTGGATCATCGAACTCGCCGAGCATTATCCGCTGCCTGCCGCAGAGACCGACAAGCTCTTGCTGACGCGTAACCGTAAAGGCAACGTGCTGGAGAACTTCTTTTTTGGTCGCCATGACGATAACTATCACCTTGTGCACCACCTGCACCCGTCGATACCCCATTGGAATATGCGCAAGGCACATAAGCTGCTGATGTCCCACCCTGAGTACGCGCGCTGGGACAACATGTGGGCCGGTATTTTTACTCGCGACCGGCATAGCCGCCACAAAGAGACCCTCCTCAGTTACGCGGCCAAGTTCCGCGCCCACAAGATTGCCAATCAAGGCGACGATTCGAGTTTCGCACGTCGCATGCTCAACCTGGCTTACGGGGTTTAACGCCATGAACATTACTGATAACAGCTTGCTGGCTACCCTGGCCCTGAAGAAACTGGCGGCGAACAAGACCTATCGTGACTTGTTCCTGGCCAGCGAGACGCTGCGTGATTTCCTGCGGCCTGCAGCCCTTCGCTACATCATTTCCGAAGACCGCCTGGAGATGCTCGACAAGCTGGCTGCCCTGTTGGGAAAAGGCTATCGCACGGGCGTCGAGTTCGTCGGCGAGGAAGCGACTACGTTGGCCGAAGTGACCACTGCAACCGACGAATACCTGAAGCTGATCGACTTGATCGTGCAGCATCCCAAGCTCGGCGAACCACCTCAACTGGGGTTCGACCTGTCTAACGTCGGCACTATCATTTCTCGGGAACTGGCGATCGAGAACTGCTCGAAGATCCTGACCTATGCGGCCGACAAGAATGTCGGTGTGATCATCAGTATGGAGCGCTCCCAATGGACGGACTCGATCCTCGATATCTTCCTGCAACTGATCGGGCGCTTCCCCAACGTGGGGATCACCCTGCAGGCGCAGTTGAACCGAACCTCGGATGACCTGGGGGCGGTCCTGGAAACCGGCTGCAAAGTGCGCCTGGTCAAAGGCGTCTATGCTGAGCCTGCCGCGATTGCTTTGCCCCGCGGCGAGGCCCTCAACGAGCGTTACCTGGGGCTGCTGGACCGGATCAATGGCGGCCGTGGGCAGTTTGCTTTCGCGACCCAGGACCCGTTGCTGATTGAAGAAATCCTCACCAGCCACATCGCCGACCGCGGCGAGCTGGAGATGCTCCACGGCGTGCGCCCTGAACTGATCAAGGCGGTAAAAGACCAAGGCCAGGTCAGGGCCCGGGTATCGGCGGTGTATGGCACCAACTGGTACTTGCATCTGCTGCACCGTGTGGCTGAGTTTCCGCAGAACATTTTCCTGGCGCTGGATGACGTGGCTTCGCCACGGGCTTCTGAAACCGCCACTCATTACTGAAAAGGACATTCTTATGAAGCAGTATGTCGCGTTGGTGGATGTCTATTCGAGCGGTAATTTCCTGCCGCAGTATTTCCGGGATGCCGGTTTCAGCCTGATCCATGTACAAAGCACCCCCGAGTTGATGCCGAGCATGCTCGGGCCGAACCTGTCGGAGTTCGAGCACAATTTGGCATTCAACGACAATGCCGAAGAGATCGTACGACGCCTGCGTGAATTCAACGTAGTCGCCGTCATTGCCGGCCAGGAGCCTGGCGTGCCATTTTCCGACTACTTGAGTGAACAGTTGCAATTGTCCACCTCCAACGGCAGCGCTGGCTCACGCGCCCGCCGCGACAAGTTTGAAATGATCAAAAAAGTCGCCGCCGCGGGCCTGTTGACGGCACGTCAGATCAAATCGTCTGACCCCGCCGAGCTGCTGGCCTGGGTAGAGGCCGGCCAAGTGTTTCCCTGCGTGATCAAGCCGCTGAGCTCGGCCTCGACCGACGGGGTTTCGATCTGCCATAACGTCGAGGACGTCAAGCGTGCTTGTGAGGAAGTGGTGTCTAACCTGGATATCTTCGGCTTGGCCAATACCGAGATTCTTTGCCAGTCCTACCTCAAAGGCCCGGAGTACATCGTCGATACTGTCAGCCGTGATGGGCAGACCTACGTCTGTGGAATCTGGCGCTACGTGAAGCGCGAAATAAGCGGCGGCAAGAACATCTACGACCGCGACGTGCTGATTGCCCCGGACAGTGCCGAAGCCAATGTGCTGGTGGACTACATCGTGCAGGTACTCAAGGCGCTGGGTATCAATAACGGCCCGGCCCATTCGGAAGTGATCCTCACCGAAGCCGGCCCCGCTCTAGTGGAAGTCGGTGCTCGTTTGAACGGCAACATGGAACCCAAATTCCATGACATCAGCCTGGGCGGCAACCAGGCACAGCTTACCTACCTGGCGTACTGCGACAGTGAGGCGTTCAAGGCAAACTACGCCGGCAAGCGCTACCACAAGCTCAAGGAAGCCTGTGTCATCAACACCGACACCACGCTGCAAGGTGAGGTTACCGGATTCAATGAAGCGGCCATCCAGCTGATTGAGGGGCTGCCCTCGGTGCATAAGCTGAGCGTCAAATACAAGGCTGGCAAGCTGATGAAAAGGACCGTGGACCTGCTCAGCAGTCCGCTGCGGGTGTTCCTGGTATCGGAGAGCCAGCGCGATATCGACCAGGATTACGAGCAGATCCGTCAATACAAAGACAACGTCTATGTGATCCGCTGAATGATGGACACTTATCGCACGTTACGCGGGCTCAACGCTCGCTTGCAGCTATTGTTCCTGATCACCCTGGTGTTCCGCATGGGCACCATGGCGTTCCCTTTCTATGCGGCGTACCTGATTCATCAGCACGCCATATCGGCGGGCACCGCAGGCTTGTTGGTGGGCGTCTATGGCGCGGGGGCGTTGTTTGTGGACTTGATCATCGGCGGGGTGATCAAGCGGTGCTCCGCCAATCGGGTGATCCTCGGTTCGTTGCTGCTCAACGCGCTGCTGCTGCTGATCATTCCGTCGGTGGATAACCCTGCGGTGCTGTTTGTGCTGTCGTTTCTGTGGGGCGCCTGTTATGAGGCATTCACCCCCGCGACGTTCTCCGAAACAGTCAGCCATAGCAGTAGTGAGTCGCGCAAAGTGGCGTTCTCTTGCAATCGCTTGGCGATCAACATCGGCATGGCGATCGGGCCACTGCTGGGCAGCTTGATTTTCCTGAGTAACGCCGACGCGGTGTTCTACATCAACGCGGCGTTGTCCCTGGTGGCCTTCGTTGCCTGCCTGTGGTTCGGACGTGCGGTGCCGGTAGCCCAAGGGGCTGCCGTCGTCAGCAAGGGCAATGGGTTGCCGGAGAGTGCACTGCACGAGCGCTCGCGCTTGCTGGTGATTTTACTGGCAGCATTGCCGGTGCACATTGCCTATGCGCTACCGCCGACTTTCCTGTCGGCCTACATCATCAACTACACCGAATTGCCGGCGTACTACGTCGGTATCATTTTTTTCGTCAATGCGCTGTTGGTGATCGTGTTCGAAGTGCCGATCAACCAGCGTATGTCGCACCTGTCGAGCAGCCGGTCGCTGGTGGCCGGTTTCCTGGTGGCCGGTGTGGGGTTCTTCCTGATGGGCTTCAGCCATATCGGCGCATTGTTGCTGGTGGCCACCGTGTTCTGGAGCCTGGGGGAGATGATCGTGTTTCCAGGCATCACCCACTACGTCAGCAGTATCTCCAGCCGTCATACCGTGGACCGCAACCTCGGCTATTACTCGGCGGGGGTCAATATCGGCGTGATGCTCACGCCGTCGCTGGCGTTCATGCTGGTGTCACAGCCATCCCTGCCTTCGCCGTGGCTGCTGGCGGGCACGGTATTGCTGTTGTTCGCGGTGGCGGTGGGGGTAATGAAAGGGTCGACTGTCTTGTGGAACAAGGAAGCGTGAAATGAATGTGGTGCATCTGAACACTGCTGGTGCGGGACTTATGTCGTCGGCTACTCTGAATGCGATCCAGCGTTTTACCGCCATTGAGGCGCAAATGGGCAGCTATGAGACCGAACTGGCCTACGAAGAATTGCTCAACGTCGACCTGTATCGGGTGGCGGCCCGGCTGTTGAATGCACAGCCTTCGCAGATTGGCTTTTTCAGCAGTGCCACGCAAGCCTGGACCAGCATTCTCAGCAAACTGCAATTCCCCCGAGGTAAGCGGGTTTGGGTGTCGACCTCGGAATACGCGGCGAACCTGATCTTCTTCAACTACCTCAAGCTATCGCGTGAGATCCGCGTCGAAGTGATCCCGACCACGGCCACCAGCCCGCTGGACTTGGAATGGGTGCAGCGGCATTTGGACGAGGATGTGTTTCTCGTCAGTGTTTCGCATCTGCCCTCGTGCTGCGGGGTGATCAATCCAGTGGAAGCGCTGGGGGCGCTGCTCAAAGGCTCGAACGCGCTGTATGTGGTGGATGCGTGCCAGTCGTTGGGGCAGTTGCCGCTGGATGTGCGCGACATACGCTGTGATCTACTGACGGGCGCGGGCCGCAAGTTTCTCTGCGGGCCCCGTGGCAGTGGGATTGCCTACGTGTCGCCCCGGCTGCTTGGGCAGTTGCAGTTGAATTTTGCCGATTTGCACGCCGCCAGCACGGATGGCCAGGTCAACCGGGTGGACATGTCCGGCGCGCGGGTGCTGGAGATCGCTGAAAAGAGCTTTTCGGCGCTGGTAGGGTTGCACACAGCGTTGCAGGAGTACGTGCAGGTGGGCGGCGGACAGGTGAGCGCGGAGCCCTATGCGCTGTTGGTGCAGGAGCTGCGGCGTCTGCCGCAATTAACGCTTATGTGTGACCAGTTCAAACAGAGCGCAATTGCCTCTTTCGTGCCGCACAACATGCCGGCCCAGGCATTTGTCCGCCAGGCCCGCGAGATGGGGCTAAACCTATGGGCGGGCACCGCCGCCCATACTCCTTTGCTGCTCAAGGACCTGAACGTCACACACTTCGTGCGTGTCTCAGTGAGCCGGCACATCACCCTCGCCCAGATTGAACAGGCTCTGGTGACCCTGCGGAGTCTTTAGCTGCGGCCACTCACTGGGCGGCGATGGTTTAGCCGTCACAGGCGCTTTGCTGCATTTTTCTGGAAGCCGCGGAATCCGTAGGGGGGGTGACAATCTTTATTCTCGCGGGACAAGAGTGGTTGGCCCCCTGCGTCTTGATATTACCGCTGGCTGAACCCACGGCCCGATCCGGACCGCCCCGGTGATTGCCGCTCGTCTGATCTTCACACTGCCTCTGATCTCATGAGCGTAAACATGAGGCGATGTCGCCCCTCTCTCGGCAGCTCAGCAAATATCCGCGTTGACAAAAATTATTTTAGGTGACGATAATCGGCCAAGTCGTACGACAACGTATGACATAAAATAATAAAATCGACGCAGGCTCTGCTATGCCATTCGCTCCGACGGCTCATCAGCATCGCTCTCTGCCCGTTCTGCATAACAGTGCAGGGGCGCATCTCTTCCCGTTTTCGCATTCCCGCCAGGCGGCTCACGGCTTTTCAGCCAGTCAAATCTGTTCGCCTGGGCAAACCCCTTTGCATCGTTCGCCTCGAGCCGCGCTCCCGTCTGGCATTGCCACTGCGCGCAGGGTGATCACGCCCCCGATTCATCCTCGTCACACCCAACGCCCTAGCAACACCTTCTACGGCAGCATCTCTGGAGAAAAATAATGAAAAAAACACTATGCGCCTCTCTCATCGCGTCCTTCTTGACCCTTACGGCCGGAACGGCCGTTGCCGCTGATGCGAGCGACTGGCCGACACGTCCGGTGCAGGTGGTGGTTATTGCCAACGCCGGCGGCGATACCGACTTCAACGCACGGATGATGGCCAAGTACTTTACCAAGCTGACCGGCAAGTCCATGGTCGTTACCAACATGGCCGGCGGGGGCGGCACCATCGCTGCCGACGCGGTCAAGAGCGCGGCGCCAGATGGCAACACCATTCTGTTCACCCACACCGGTCAGATGATCGTTAACGAAGTGGCAGGGTTGTCGGAAGATCGCTTCGATGCGTTCGATGTCTCTTGCATCGCTGGCGTCGATAAAGGCGCTGTGTTCGTCTCTGCCAAAAGCTCGGGCATCGACACCCTCGATCAGTTGATTTCACAGGCCAAGGCCAAGCCAGGCACCATCACCTACGGCACCGAGATGGGTAACTTCTCGCACCTGCAAGGCTTGATGTTCGAGAAGCTCGCCGGCGTCAAACTGAAGATGGTCGACAGCGGCACCGTTTCGGAAAAAGTGGTGGCCTTGCTGGGCAAGCGCATTGACCTGGGTGCTATCAGCTATGGTTCGGTTCAGGACTACATTGCCAGCGGCAAGATGACTGCTCTGGGACAGCCAAACGCAGAGCGCAACCCGCTGCTGGGCGACGTCAAGACGTTTAAGGAGCAGGGTGTGGATCTGGTCCTGGACAAGCCTTACATCGTGGCTTTCCCGAAAGGCACAGACCCGGCCATCGTCAAGAAAATGGCTGACACCATGAAGAAAATCACCGAAGAACCTGAATACGCTGAAGAACTCAAGAAATCGTTCAAGCAGCCTGTCAGCTTCCAGGGCACCGAAGAAGCCATTGCTACGCTGACCAAAACCCGTGACGACTTCATGCAGTTCAAGGACGAAATGCGTAAAGCCAAGTAAATCCTGGGAAACAGGAGGGGGCGCTTACCGTATTGGCCAGCGCCCCTTTGCTCGGCCCTTCAAGTGAAAGAGGATCCTGTATGGATACCTACAAGAGAAATGAATTGTTCGCCGGCCTGGCGATGCTCGGTGCTGGTGTAGCGTACATGTTGTTGACCACAAACCTGCCGCGCCGCAGTTTTGTCGACGCCGCCTTTGTGCCCTGGATTCTTTCCGGCGCGCTGTGCCTGTTGGGCGTGTTGCAATTGCTGGCCTGGAAAAAACTGCCCCAGCAACGTGCCGAACCCACCGAGCCCGCCGAAGCAACTGAGTCGATCGACTACCCGACCGTTATCAAATCCATCGCGCTGGTGACGCTCTATACCGCACTGCTGGAAATCGTCGGTTTCGCGATCATGACCGCGCTTTACCTCTACGCCCAATTCATCGTGTTGACCCCCGCGGACCAGAAGGTCAAGCACCTGCGTTATGCCGTGATTGCGGTCGTTTCGGCGGCATTGATTTTTGTGATCTTCCGTGAGGGCTTCGATTTGATGCTGCCCGTCGGTCTATTGGATTTCTAGGGGACGGTGATGATTGAGCTCCTGCAACAAGGCTTTGGTGCCGTATTCTCGCCCTACGTATTTGTCCTGATCACCCTCGGCGTTGCGGTGGGGATCGTCTTTGGTGCGGTGCCCGGTCTTTCGGCCACCATGGCCATCGCCCTGTGCTTGCCGCTGACCTATTCGATGGGCCCGGCCACTGGCCTGTCACTGCTGGTTGCGCTCTTTGTCGGCGCTACCTCGGGGGGGCTGATTTCAGCGATATTGCTTAACATACCGGGTACGCCGGCCTCCATCGCCACCACGTTCGATGGTTCGCCGATGATGAAAAAGGGCCAGGGCGTCAAAGCGTTGGGCATTGGCGTGGTGTTCTCGTTCCTGGGCACGATTTTCAGCATTGCGGCGTTGATGTTTATCGCCCCGATCCTGGCTGACGTGGCCTTGAGTTTCGGTCCCCACGAATATTTCTCCATCGCTGTTTTCTCGCTAACCCTGATTGCCACACTGTCCACCGGATCGCTGGTTAAAGGGTTGTTTGCCGGTGCCTTGGGCTTTGCCTTTTCGACTGTTGGGATCGCCCCGGTCGAGGCCATCCGGCGCTTTACCTTTGACCTGCCGAGTCTTAACGGTGGCTTCGCCATGCTGACCGTCATGATTGGGATGTTTGCGGTCGCCGAAGTGCTGAAATTCGCCGAAAGCGCCCGCTCGAGCCACCGTGCCAAGCCACAGAACATCAGCATGAAGGGCGTCAAGGGCTTTGGTTTTTCAATCAAGGAGTTCATCAGCCAATTGCCGAACGCGACCCGCTCGTCGTTCATTGGCCTGGGCATCGGGATCCTGCCGGGCATCGGCGCTGGTACCTCGAACATTGTTTCCTATATCGCGGCAAAAAAACGTTCCAAACACCCAGAAGAATTCGGTAAAGGCTCCATCGAGGGCGTGGTTGCCAGTGAAACCGCGAACAACGCCGGTATTGGCGGTGCGATGATCCCGCTGCTGACCTTGGGGATTCCTGGTGACACCACCACGGCGGTGATGCTTGGCGGCTTCATGATTCACGGGATCCAGCCGGGCCCACTGTTGTTCATCAGTCAGGGGCCGCTGGTCTACACCATTTTTGCCGCGCTGATCCTGGCCTCGTTGCTGATGTTGGTGCTGGAGTTCTACGGGCTGCGCATCTTCATCAAGCTGTTGGCGGTGCCCAAGCACATTCTGTTGCCGATCATCCTGGTGCTCTGCGTAGTCGGTGCGTTCGGTCTCAACAGCCGGATCTTCGACGTCTGGGCGGTGTTGCTGTTCGGTTTGCTGGGCTATGGCTTCGTCAAAGGTGGCTTGCCGATTGCGCCGTTCATCATTGGCTTCATCCTCGGACCTATGGCTGAAACCAACCTGCGTCGAGGTCTGATGCTTTCGGATGGCAACTTCAGCGGTTTCCTCACCACGCCGATCTCGGCGGTCTTCCTGGCCCTCGCAGCGGCGTCTGTCTCTTGGCACCTGGTGACGGTGATCCGTCACAAGAAAAGTGCCGCCATTGAGCTGATGCGCAGCTAGTTCATCTCAATCGGTCGCTTCCACTGCTGCAACGCACGATGTGCGCTGCAGCAGCCGAATTCAAACGTCCGGAGTCAGTCATGCAAAACCCCAATCCGCTCCCTTCGGCCGATCTCGACCCCATGGCCTGGAACACCTTGATCCAAAGCGTCGAGCAAGTGGTCGGCGCGGCGGGGCTGGTGCGTGATCCTGAACTTATGCACAGCTACCTGACTGACTGGCGTAACGCTTATCAAGGCCGGGCCGCACTGGTTGTGCGCCCGGCCACCACTGAAGAAGTGGCGGCGGTGGTGCGGCTTTGCCATGACGCCCACGTTGCCTTGGTGCCGCAGGGCGGCAACACCGGATTGTGTGGTGGCTCGATCCCTGATTCGTCTGGCCGCCAGGTGGTGTTGTCCCTGACCCGGATGAAGCGCATCCGCGAAATCGACCTGGCCAATGAAACCATTACGGTCGAGGCCGGGGTGATTCTGCAGCAGTTGCAAGAAGCCGCCAGCCAAGCCGGTCGCTTGTTCCCCCTGTCACTGGGGGCCGAAGGCAGTTGCACGGTGGGCGGCAATCTGGCCACCAATGCCGGCGGCACGGCAGTGCTGCGTTACGGCAACATGCGCGAGCTGACCCTGGGGCTGGAGGTGGTATTGCCCGATGGACGTGTCTGGCACGGCTTGCGAGGCCTGCGCAAAGACAACACCGGTTATGACCTCAAGCATTTGTTCATTGGCTCAGAGGGCACGCTTGGCATTATCACGGCGGCGGTGCTCAAGTTGTTTCCGGCGACTCACAGCACGGCAACCGCCTGGGTCGCGCTGCCTTCTGCGCAGGCCGCCGTAGACCTGATCGGGCATGTTCGCAGCCTGTGCGCCGACCGTCTGACGGGTTTTGAGATGATGTCGCGCCAGAGCCTGGAGTTCGTTCTGGACCATGTGGCCGGTTGCAGTGACCCCTTGCAGGGGCCGCACCCGTGGTACGCCTTGATCGAATTGCGCGACACGGTGCCTGACGCGCCTTTGGAGTCGTTGCTTGAAAGTGGCCTGGGCCATGCTTTTGAGGCCGGGTGGGTGATCGATGCCGTGATCGCCAGCAACCAGACTCAGGCTGCGGCATTGTGGGCTCTGCGCGAAGGTATTTCCGAGGCGCAGAATCATGAAGGACCGAGCCTCAAGCATGACATCAGCGTGCCCGTCAGCCAGATTCCGGTGTTCATCGAGCGTACCGATAGCGCCTTGCAACAGGCGTTTCCCGGCGTACGCATTGTTTCTTACGGTCACATGGGTGATGGCAACCTGCACTACAACATCAGCAAGCCGCTGGGGCATGCCGATGCCCCGTTCAAGGCCCAGGAACAAGCGATCATGCAGGTCATCTACCAGATGACGAGCGCTTTCAACGGCAGCATCAGTGCCGAACATGGTCTGGGGCAAGCCAAGCCGGACGCGGCGGCGCATTTCAAGGATCCGCTGGAGATCGAGTTGATGCGTGCCATCAAGCGCACACTGGATCCGACCGGGTTGATGAACCCCGGCAAGGTGTTTGCCACCGGGCTGGAGTGATCGATCCTGCCTCTGCTAGCCTGCCTCAATCATGGCAGGCCGTCGGCCTTTACGGCCGCTCTGCCGCTTTCAGACACTGGATATGGAATGGCTGAATGACACAGGCAAACACCAAAGATCGCGTGCGCATCAAGAAAGTCGAAGTGCTCTCGGACAACTGGTACGTGCTGCGCAAAACCACCTACGACTACCTCGGCCGCGATGGCCAGTGGCGCGAACTGGCCCGCGAGACCTACGATCGGGGCAACGGCGCGACCATCCTGCTGTACAGCAAGGCCAAGCAAACCGTGGTGTTGACTCGGCAGTTCCGCTTCCCGGCCTTCGTCAATGGCCACGAGGGGCTATTGATCGAAACCTGTGCCGGCCTGCTGGATAACGACGATCCGCACACCTGCATCCGTAAGGAGACCCAGGAGGAAACCGGCTATATCGTTCAGGATGTACGCAAGGTGTTCGAGGCATTCATGAGCCCAGGGTCAGTGACAGAACGCGTGCATTTTTTCGTCGGCGAATACTTCGACGAAGATAAACAGCATGAGGGCGGTGGGCTGGAAGCCGAGGGCGAGGAAATCGAAGTGCTGGAGATGTCCCTCGACAAGGCGCTGGGCATGATCGAAACCGGGGATATCTGCGACGGCAAAACCATCATGCTGTTGCAGTACGCCAAGTTGCATCGGTTGCTGGATTAGTCTGCTGCTTGCTAAGGCCGAGAGCTTGAGCCTGCGTTTCAAAAAAGCCATTCAGTCAACAAAGGCGGTGCGCGAGTTGTTGCGCGCGCCGCTCTGCTGATCACGTTCGATCCTTAAGTAATTGGTCAATCATTGATCAATTCAGCCCGGGGCGATGTAAGGTTCAGTGCTGCTCATGGGCTGCGCGGTGTTCATTCAACTGGACTGGGCGTCACTGTCTTCCTGGACGAGGTTCAGGTAATCCGAGGGCTCCGTTTGCTCCGGCAGTTCGGTCACGACACTGAAGTCACTGATTTCGATGGCGCCCACCCCGTGCCCCAGCAGATGGAAAGAGAAAGCCTTGCGGGGTTGCGGGTTATCGAAACGGATGTTCATCACCAGCGGCTGTTCGGGCGTCACCGCCACTTCCGTCGGCAGGTCGATCGCTACATCCTGCTCGAACTCTTTAGCCTTGAGGGAAATATAGGCCGCATTGTCCGGACCCAGGGCGCGGATGGTCAGGCTGACGCGGGTCTGTGAGCCCTTGGGCATCTCCAGGTACTGGGCGCCGATCAGGTTATCGGTCCAGTCGTTGGTGATTTGGGCCGGAAGCGGGATTTGATCGGCGCTGCCAAACTGATAATGCTGGTTGAGCGGTGTATGGAGCAGGGTGCGGTCCAGAGCCGAGCCTCGCGCGCTGATCAGCCTGGCGCGCTGACCTCTGTATTGCCCGCCATAAGCGACGCGCTCAGTGATGAAGCCTTCGCTGGAGTAAAAGCGGCAACGTTGCAGAAAATCGCATTCGGTGAACGTGCCTTTACCGTCGTGATAGCGCAGCTTGCCGTTGGTGAACGACATCATTTCCCGACCCGTTGCATAGTCCCTGAACATCGAGCGACCGGACAACGATTTGGGCACCTTGAAACCGAAGTAATCGAGGACTGAGGCAGTCAGGTCGACATGACCGTAAACCCCTGACTTGATCCGGGGCAATGGCTCCGGCGCCAATGTCAGGTTGAAACCCCAGGATGACGCCAGGCGCACATCGTCGATGCCGTGGGATTCGTCCGAGGTGATGATCACCAGGGTGTCTTTCAGCACGCCTTGGCGTTCCAGTCCCGACATGAAGCTGTCCAGTGCGTCATCCAGGTAACCGACGGCCGCCTGCTTGGTAGTGTCGTAGCGTTGCAGGTAGTCATCCGGCGCTGAGTAGGGCTGGTGCGTGCCCACCGTCAGCAGCGTCAGCATCCAGGGCTTCTTTGCCTGTTGCAGTTGTCCGACGTAATCCAGCGCGCCCTCGAAGAATGTCTTGTCGTCCTTGCCCCAAGGGAATTCCAGATAGGCAGGTTTGGTGAACCAGTCCATGCCCAGGGTGGTGTCGAAGCCGATGTGCGGCATGATCCGGTCCTTGGCCATGAAACGCAGGCCCGCACCTTGCAGGAAATGCGTGGAGAACCCGTTGCGGCGCAACTGGGCCGGCAGGCAGGCCTGATTGCGCCGGGCCAGGTTCAACATCTCGACGCCTTTGGGCGTGCCGTCGTCGAATTTTTCGTAATCGCCACACAGCATCGAGTACAGGCCGCGAATGGTCTGGTGGTTGTGCAGGACGTAATCAGGGGTATTCATGCCGCGCTCGGCCCAGGCACTGAGGTGCGGCATCAGGTCTTCCTGATAGCTGCTTTTCAGGGCCTGGCGGTTGACGCCCACATAGGCGCCGGGGATGCCTTCCAAGGTGATGATCAGGACGTTGCGGGCCCGGCCTGGGGCAGGCAGGATTTTCTGGCCTTCAAGATCGAGCCGGGTAAGACCCTCCATCGGCGGGGTTTGAACCACTGCATCATCTTCAAGCCATAGCTGGGTACGATCCTGCCCGGCGGCAACGGCGGCCGTGACAAGTTGGTGGGGAAGATTGAACAGGTTCCATTGGTCTGCCTCACTGGGTCGCCAGGATTGCACCACACTGTGGCTCAGTAAGAGCACTATCGGCAGCGCCCAGGCGTGGCGCGGCAAGCGAGGTGCCATATACCACCGGCGGGGCCATTGGACAATCAGCCAGACCGCCACCGCTGCCAACTGAATCGCTGCGAGCCAGGGATGGGCGAAGCCGCCGCTGGTGGAGTTTTCGACGAATTGCGGGTCGGTCAGGTAATGCAGGTCCGATGGGGTGGGCATGCGCCCGACAGCACTGACCAGTTCGATGCTGGCCAGCGTCAGCATGCTCCAGACCAGCAAAATGGGTAATGCCACCCACCAGGGACGACGGTAAAGCAGCACGATCAGCAACCCGCCCATGCCCAGGTCAGACAGATAGCCCAGCGGATCGGACCATCCTAGCGAGAGGCGCAGGCTCATGGGGATGATTAATGCACATCCGGCCAGGGCGATGAGAGGGGCGAGGGGGTGGGTGAAGCCGCGGTAAAAAACGTTCACAAAAAGAGGCCTTCCGCTGGACGCCAGTGAGGCACGCAACTTGTGGACACGGGCTTGTGAGTAAGCCCGTGTCCACAAGACTTACGTCATGGTTAGAGTCATTAAGTTGTCATGAAAGTATGCTCGATGGTACCAAGCATAGTCGCAATTGACCGGGTCGATGTGCCGATGCCCGCTCGCGTTGCGCTGTGGTTCGCTGGCACGGCCCCCTACAATGGCGGTACGGCGCTGATTTGAGGTGTGCAGCCAACTTGTATCAAGGTTTTTCGCTGGAGGATGAATGGACAGGTTTCAGGAAATGCAGGTTTTTGTCGCCGTTGCCCAAGACTCCGGTTTCTCGGCGGCTGCGCGACGCCTGGGCTTGTCGGCGGCCAGCGTCACACGTGCCGTGGCGGCGTTGGAGCAGCGCATCGGTACGCCTTTGTTGGTGCGCACCACCCGCAACGTCTACCTGAGCGAAGCGGGCCAGCGCTTTCTTGAGGACTGCCGGCGAATTCTGGCTGACTTGCAGGAAGCCGAGGATTCAGCGGTCGGCAGTCATGCCCAGCCCCGCGGGCAATTGACGATTACCGCGCCGGTGCTGTTTGGTCAGTTGTTTGTCACGCCGGTGCTGGTCGATTACCTGCAGCAATTCCCTGAGGTGGGCATCAATGCCTTATTGCTGGACCGTATCGTCAGCATGGTCGAGGAGGGCATAGACATTGCCATACGCATCGGCGAGTTGCCCGACAGCAGCCAGCACGCCGTGCGTGTGGGTGAAGTACGACGGGTGGTTTGCGGTTCCCCTGAGCTCTTCGCTCGCCATGGCCGACCCGCACACCCGCAGGACCTGGAGCACATGCCGGTGGTCGCCTCATCGGCCACCGGTCAGATCAGAAACTGGACGTTCATCGACGCAGGGCAACCGCTCTCTGTGCGGCCCGCGCCGAGACTGGTAGTCACGGCCAACCAGGCTGCAATCACGGCGGCCTGTCAGGGGTTGGGGTTGACTCGTGTCTTGTCTTATCAGGTGATGAGCAACGTTGCCAACGGTGAACTGGAGATCGTTCTGGCTGACTTCGAACTGCCGCCCCTGCCGATCCATGTGGTGTACCAAGGTGGACGCAAAGCGCCAGCGCGAGTCCGCAGTTTTGTTGACTTTACCGTCCGTGCGTTGCGCGAGCATCCGGCGTTGAAAGGCTGAGACATTGTTTCGCCGTTTGAAACAATGGATTGCATATTCGGGGGATTCTCTAGTCCTGAGTTCAAGCGGAAGATGACCCCATCGACGCCGTTCTGCTGATGGCGTCATTTGCAGCGGAGTCGACCATGAATCCCATCAAGCTTTATCACTTCCCGCTTTCCGGCCACGCACATCGCGTACAACTAATGCTTTCCTTGCTTGAACTGCCCGTCGAGGTGATTTTCGTCGACCTGGCTAAAGGCGCCCACAAACAGGCAGATTTCCTGGCAATTAATGCCTTTGGCCAAGTGCCGGTCATTGACGATGACGGTATGGTGCTGGCCGATTCCAACGCCATCCTGGTGTACCTGGCGCACAAATATGGCAAGGGCCGCTGGCTGCCAACGGATCCGGTCGGCGCCGCCCGGGTGCAGCGCTGGCTGTCGGTGGCAGCGGGGCCGCTCCATGCGGGGCCGGCCACTGCTCGGCTGATCACGGTATTCGGCGCGCCCTACAACGCAGAAGATGCGATCACCCGCTCCCATAGCTTGCTGAAAGTCATTGATCAACATTTGAGCGACAGCAGGTTTCTGGCGAGTGACGCTGCGACGATTGCCGATGTTGCCGGCTACAGCTACATCGCCCATGCCCCGGAGGGCAATGTGTCGCTGGAGGACTACCCCCACGTACGTGCATGGCTGGGACGGATCGAGGCCTTGCCCGGGTTCGTCGGCATGCCGCGTACGGCTGCCGGTTTGCAACAGCAGGCCTAAAAATGCGTTGAGCAACCTTGAGGCGAGGGGATTTATCCGCTCGCCTCATTGACGGGTGTTACGCGAAGGAAAGCGCCCTTTGCTCCAGCAACGTCTCGTACAGTTGCAGCCATTTGCGGCCCATCTCCTCAGAGGTGAACAACTCCCGGTAACGTTCTTCAGCCCTGATGCCCATTTCCCTGGCCTGTGCCGGGTTGTCCCATAGGGTACGCATCGCTTCCCGGAAAGCTTCGGGGTGGCTGGGGGGCACCACCAGGCCTGTTTCATTGTGGATATTGATGTAGCTGGTGCCGGTGCCGATCTCGCTGGAGATCATCGGCTTACCATACATCGCGCCTTCGAGCAGAGAAATGCCAAACGCTTCAGAGCGCAGGTGCGACGGGAACACGATGGCGTAGCTCAGTTCCAGCAATGCCACCTTGTCTTCATCGCCCAGGCGTCCGAGGAAGTGCAGGTTGCGCAGGCCCAGCGCCTGCGCCTGGGCATGCAGTTCTTTCTCCAGCGGACCGGCACCGACGATGACCACCGGATAATCCAAACCTTTGAGGGCGTCGAGGAGAATGTGCAGGCCCTTGTAGTAACGCATCACCCCCACGAACAGAAAGAAGCGCTCGCCCAATTTGGTCTTCCACTGCGCGATGCGTTCAGCGTCACGCTGTGGATAACTGGCTTTGTTCAAGCCATAGGTAATGACCTGGGTCTTATCGCGGTACTCCTTGAGCACGTCGCTGGTATGCACATAGTTAGGCGACGCCGCGACAATACGATCCGCGCCGTTCAAGAAGCGTCGCATCAGAGGGCGATACAGCTTCAGCAGATGCCGCTGACGCACGATGTCCGAATGGTAGGTGACCACATAGGGTTTTTTCAGTGCGCTGCAAAAATGCACCAGGTCCATGAATGGCCAGGGGAAGTGATAGTTGATTACGTCCGCTTCGGCAGCCAGCTCGCGGAATTTCTTGAAAACACTGTAGGAGAACCCGGTGGAGGCCAGTTGGAAGTCCATCCGGGCCTGATGAACCTTATGCTGTCGGATGGTGATCGGACCCGGCGCCGGATCGTCGCTCAGCGTCAGCACGGTGTTATCGATACCCAATCGGTCACTGCTGTCGCACAGCTGGAAAATAACCTGTTCGATGCCGCCCATGGAGTCCGGCAGATAGGTTTTGTAAAAGTGCAGGACTCGCATTCAACCTCCCAGAACCTGGCGATACGTTTGGGCCGTCACCTTGGCGCACCGTTGCCAGGAAAAAAGCGCCGCTTGTTGCAACCCGGCTTCACGACATGCCTGCCAATGCAGGCGATCTTCGATCAACCGGTCCATGGCTTCGCGCATGCCTTGGGGATCGTCGGGCTCGCAATAATTGCCGGCCGCTCCGGCCACTTCCGGCATTGCCGAGCAGCGCGTGGTGATCACCGGGGTGCCGCTGGCCATGGCTTCGAGTACCGGCAGGCCAAAGCCTTCATAGCGTGACGGAAAGATCAGTGCACGTGCCCCTGCCAATAGCTGGGCTACCTGTTCGTCGGGCAAGTAGCCCGCGAGACAAACATGACCTCCGGCCAGGGCATTTTTCAACTCGTCGCTGAGTTGTGCACGCTGCCATCCGCTCATTCCTATGATGAGCAAAGGGAAAGTCTGACGGACGGATTCGGGCAGCCTGGCGTGGGCGCGCAGAGCCAGCGACAGGTTCTTGCGTGGCTCCAGGGTGCCGACACACAGAAAATATCGGCCTGCTTCCAACCCATGGGCTTTGAGAACCCCATCGATGGCTTCGGGTTCGCGCGGATGGAAACGTGCCGCAGCCCCCAGCGGGGCGACTCTCAAGCGTTCCGCGCAAAGACCGAAATGTTCTCGGGCTTCATCGGCGATGAACTGCGAGTCCGTCAGAATCAGCTGCGACTGCTCTACCGCACGGCTGAGCCGACGCTCGATTTCCCTCAGTCGTGCCGGTGGTTGCGTCTCGGGGTAGCGCAGGTGCGTCAGGTCATGCAGCGTCATCACCGTTGGCCCTTCGAAGGCCAGGGGCCACAGGCTCGGTTCGTGATACAGGTCGATGGCGCGGGAACGGCCCTGATCGAAGCGTTTCTGCTCCAGCCAGCGCCGCGCCCGATAGGCCCCCGGTACCTGGCGCAGCAAAGGTGTAAGTCGCGAGTAACCAGGCGTGGCCGCTTGCGGCAACTGCGAGCTCCAGCCCCAGCCGTGGAACAATGACAGCTGTACATCCGGCTCCTGGGCCAGGGCAGTGGCCAGTTCCGCCACGTAATGGCCGATGCCGGTGCGTGGCGCCTGGAGAATCCGGGCGTTCAGAGCTATTCGCATGCTGTTTCCCTGTCGAGGATCACTTCATCAATGTGTCGCTCGATGCGCTCCACCAATTGCGCACTGGCCTGGCGCCAGCTCAGCCATTGCCATTGATCGAGGGGACGACTGGCCGGGAAAACCCCGCTGTTTTCCATGCCGGTCACCAGGTCTGCCAGGCTCTGGGGATCTTCGAGATTGAAATAGGCCATGAATTCACCGCCGATTTCCCGAAATACCTCAATGTCGCTGCCCATCGCCGGCAAGCCGCGTTGCATGGCCTCCACCAGCGGCAGACCAAAGCCCTCAACGTAGGACGGGAACACCAGCGCAGTGGCATTTTGGTAGGCGTGTTCCAGGCTATGGTCCGAAAGGTTGTTGAACATAAACAGGCGGCTGTTGAGTTGCGGGTGACGCCTTATGCGCTCGATCAAGTCCTCACATTTCCAGCCAATTTTTCCGACGATGCATAACCTTGCCTTTGAGCCGGCAGCCCAGGCGCGTTCGAACGCATCGAGCAGGTAAGCGTGGTTCTTGCGTGGTTCGATGGTGCTGACCATCAGGAACACCGGTTCGGGCTGCATGAATACTCGCAGCAGTTTGCTGTCGATGGTGCTGGTGTCATCCACCAAATCCAGTTCGCTGCCCAAGTGGAAATAGTCGAACCAACGTTCACTTACCTGCTGTTCGCCAACGCGCTGTTCCATCTCCAGCCGAACCTGGTCACGGATGGTGCTGGAGATCGCGATGTAACCGTCAGCGGTGCGGGCAATCCAGTCGAACCAATGATTGAACACCTTGACCAGGCCGGCGTCGCAGAACTGCGGATGGGTCAGGGGAATCAGGTCGTAGATCACCGATACAATCCCGACGCCATCGCGCTTGAGCTGTTCGGCCAGAGGAAAGAAATCGGCGTGCCAGGAAGAGTCCAGCAACACCAACTGATCGCCGGGCCGGTGTTGCAATGGTACGCAACGCCTCGGGACGTGCTGGTGTTTGAGCAAGCGATCGAGCACCCGGATCGGAATGCTCAGAAAACCCAGGGCAAACAGCCGGCAGCCTAAGTACAACACGCGGCGTGCCCATCGCGACTGGCTGAAGGGGCGTCGCCGTTCAAGCGTCCGATGCCTGAGCCAGAACAGGCTGGCGAATTGCTCCAGCCGTACCCGCAGGCTGACCAGATCCAGCCCCCTGGAGGGCATCGGGGCGAGGCTCTTCACTTCATACAACTTGCCTTTCAGTATCACGACGGGGATGCATTCGTGCTCTGCTTCTCTGGCCGGCAGTTCGCGGATAACGTTGCGCACTACTCGCTGAATCCCGGAATTGGCTCTGGGATGTTCATACACGTAGGTGCATTCCATCAGCAGGCGAGTCATGGCAGTTCCTTTTGCGTCAGTTCCTCGACCGCTGGTAATGCCGTGCGCTGGATGCTGGTGCGGGCCTGCAGCCACGAACAGCCAACGAAATCTTCCTGGCGATTGTTGATGACGTGGAACACCAGCCCGTAGTCGCGCCACTCGAAGTTGCGGTCCAGGTGCGAATCCAGTCGGGACAGGCTCAGCGCGACGGAGTAATTGCCCTTGCCCAGGCGCATGTCAAAACTGAAACGGAAGGTGACGTGTTCGCCGGCCTTGAGGTCCGTCACGGCTTTATCCTGGCGATGGGTGTTGATGCCGTACATGGGCTGACCGAGGCGGTCCTTGATCAGGAAGCCCAGCACCAGGCGCTCGATTTCCTGGCGGATCTCGACCCGGACCTGCAAGACCATCGGTTGGCCGATTTCAGCCACTTCCACCGGCTGGTCCTGACTGTTCAACAGCTGAACATCAACAATGCCGGCCTCGCCAGTGCCGGAGATGGTACGTACCTGGCCGTTGGCGAGCATTTCCTGGCGGACGATCTGGCCCTCGCGCTGGGCCAGCATCGCGTTGTAATAATCCATCACCTCTTCCGGCTTGCCGCGCATGGCCATGCGCCCGTGCTCCAGCAGGATGGCGGTGTCGCAGATCGACTGAATCGCCGAGCGATCGTGGGACACGATCAGCAGCGTCGTACCGGCTTTGCGAAACCTGCGGATGCGCTCAAAGCTTTTATGCTGGAAGTAGGCGTCACCCACCGAGAGAGCTTCATCGACGATCAGGATATCCGGGCGGCGGGCCGTGGCGACGCTGAAGGCCAGGCGCATTTGCATGCCACTGGAATAGGTGCGTACTGGCTGGTCGATGGCCGCGCCGATTTCGGCAAAACCTTCGATCTGCGGCATCAATGCTTCGATTTCCTCCACTTGCATGCCCAGCAACTGCCCGGCCATGAAGGCGTTCTGGCGGCCTGTGAAGTCCGGGTGGAATCCCATGCCCAGCTCCAGCAACGCCGCGACGCGGCCGCGCAATTGAATGTGGCCGCAGGTGGGTTGGGTGGTGCCGGTGATCATTTTGAGCAACGTGCTTTTGCCCGCGCCGTTGACCCCGACGATGCCGACGGCTTCACCGGGCTGGATCTCGAAATCGACGCCCTGCAAGACCCAGTGCAATTGATGACGCGGGCGGGAAAAGGGAATCAGCCATTCGAACAGCCGGCTCCAGCGGTTTGGATACTGCTTGTAGGCCTTGCCCAGGCCACTGACGCGTAAATGCCCCATCAGAGTTCATCCACCATTTCACCGCCGCGCCGTCGAAACATCCGCAAACCGGTGACGCACATCAGTAGGCCGATGACCAGCAGCGGTGTCAGCGAACTCCAGACCGGCCATTGGTTGTACAGAAACAAATTCTGGTAACTCTGCATCAGCGCCGTCATGGGGTTGAGGGCCAGCAATTGCTGGATCGACGGCGGAAGGATGGTCATCGGGTAAACAATGGGCGTTAGCCAGAACCAGAATTGCAGGCAAATACCGAACAGTTGCCCGACATCGCGAAAGAACACATTGAGAATCCCCAGCAACATGCCCAGCCCAGCGGCGAACATCACTTGCAGGGCCAGCAAGGGCACCAGCGCCAGTAATGTCATCCCCGGCCAGCGGCCGGTGATCAACAGGAAACCGAGAAACAGCCCGAGGATGATCGCGAAGTTGATCCCGGCGTTGAACAGCACAATCACCGGCAGACAGATTCTGGGAAAGCTGATTTTCTTCAGCAGATTGGCGTTTTCCAGAAACATGCCCTGACTGCGGGTCGTGATCTCGGCGAAGAACCCCCAGGTCAGCAGCCCGGCGCAGAGGTAGACGCTGTAGGCCATGCCATCGTCCACCCCCGGCAGGCGGGCACGCATGATGTGGGAAAAAATCACGGTGTAGACGAGGATCATCGACAGCGGGTTGAGCACGGTCCACAACGCGCCGAACAAAGAATTGCGATAGCGCGCCTGGAATTCGCGCTTGACGCTGCCGAGGATAAAACCGCGGTAGCTCCACAGCGCACGGTGCAAGGTCAGCAACATCAGACGGCCCTGCCGTAGTGATCCTCGAAACGCACGATGTCATCTTCTCCCAGGTACTCACCACTCTGGACTTCGATGATCACCAGATCGATGACGCCGGGGTTCTCCAGCCGATGGCGGTGCCCTGCGGGGATGAACGTCGATTCGTTCTTGGCCACCAGATGAGCTTCAGAGCCATTGTTGGTGACCTTGGCCATGCCTTCCACGACCACCCAGTGTTCGTTGCGGTGATGGTGCATTTGCAGGGACAGCGCCGCGCCTGGCTTGACCACGATGCGCTTGATCTTGAAGCGCGGGCCTTGTTCCAGCACGGTGTAGCTGCCCCATGGACGGCTGACCGTGCGGTGCAGGCGATAGGATTCGTGCTCCTTGTCCTTGAGCTGGCGCGCGACGCGCCGTACATCCTGGGCTCGGTCAGAATGGGCGACCAGGATGGCGTCGGCGGTGTCGATGATGATCAGGTTTTCCACACCGAGTGCGGCCACCAACCGTCCTTCACTCTGGACATAGTTGTTCTGGCTGTCGATGAACAACGCCTCGCCGCTGACGCGGTTGTTCTGTGCATCGGCGGGCACCAGATCGGCGACGGCACTCCATGAGCCGATGTCGCTCCAGTCGAAGGCGGCGGGGACTACCACCACATTATTGGAGCGCTCCATCAAGGCGTAGTCGATGGAGATGTCCGGCATTTCGGAAAAATGCGCGGCGGACAGTTCCTGTTGCACGCAACCTGATGTCTCCACGGCCGTGCTCGCGGCTATGCAGGCGCGAGCCTGTTCCAGCAACGCCGGGGCGTGGTTCTGCAATTCCGCCAACAGGGTTTTGACTGAAAAACAGAACATGCCCGAGTTCCACAGGAAACGGCCGCTTTCCAGATAGTGTGTTGCGGTTTGCAGGTCGGGTTTTTCGACGAAGCGCACGACCTTGGCAGCGCCCTGGGTATCCAGGGGTTTGCCGCGTTCTATATAGCCGAAGCCGGTTTCCGGTGTCGTGGGCAGTACACCGAAGGTCACCAGGTAACCGCTTTTGGCCAGTTGCGTGGCATGCTCCACGCTAGCCTTGAAGGCCGCCTCGTTCTGGATCAGGTGGTCTGCGGGCATCACCATCAGGATGGCGTCGTCACCATGCAGGGCTTGCACCGCGAGCGTCGCTGTGGCGATGGCCGGCGCGGTGTTGCGGCCCGTCGGTTCAAGTACGAAATGGCCGCGATGGCGTGCCAGATGGGCGCTTTGGTAGTGGTCGCGGCTCTGAAAGTAATACTCGCGATTGGTCACGGTAACGATGTCGCCGCGACCGTCGAACAACCCGGCGGCGCGTCGGTAGGTCTTGCTCAGCAGCGACTGGCCGTCAGGCAGGATCATGAAGGGTTTGGGATGGCCCTCGCGGGACATCGGCCACAACCTCGTTCCGGCACCGCCGGAGAGAATCATGGGAATCAGCATGGCCTACTCCTTGGCGACGCGTTTCATGTCCGCATCCATCATCATGCGGATCAGGGTGTCGAGGTCGGTACTGGGTTTCCAGCCAAGAACCCGTTGGGCCTTGGCTGGGTTGCCGAGCAACACGTCCACCTCGGCCGGGCGGAAAAACGCCGGGTCGATCTTGACGAAATCGCGGTAGTCCAGGCCCACATGCTCGAAGGCTATCCTGCACATCTCGCGCACAGTGGTGGTTACGCCTGTGGCAACCACGTAATCGTCGGGTTTGTCCTGTTGCAACATCAGCCACATGGCTTCGACATAATCGCCGGCAAAGCCCCAGTCGCGCTTGGTGTCGATATTACCCAGGCGTAACTCCTGCTGTTTGCCTTGCTTGATGCGCGCAGCGGCGTCGGTGACCTTGCGCGTCACGAACTCGATGCCGCGCAGGGGCGATTCATGATTGAAAAGAATGCCGCTGCTGGCGTGCAGACCGAAGCTTTCGCGGTAGTTGACGGTGATCCAGTGACCGTACAGTTTCGCCACGCCATAGGGGCTGCGTGGGTAGAACGGGGTGTGCTCATCCTGCTGCTCGGCCTGGATAAGGCCAAACATTTCGCTGGTGGACGCTTGGTAGAAACGGGTTTGAGGGCTGAACTGGCGAATGCCTTCGAGCAGGTGGGTCACCCCGAGGCCATCGACGATGCCAGTGGTCACCGGCTGGTTCCAGGAAGCTGCGACGAAACTCTGCGCGGCCAGGTTATACACCTCGTCCGGCGCTGACTTGATCACGGCGCGTTGTACCGAGCAGGCGTCGGCCATGTCGCCGTCCAGGTATACGATGTCGTTCTCGATCCCGGTTTCGCGTAGCCTCCAGCGCGAATCGCTGCTTCGCCGGGCCACCAGGCCATGGACTTTATAACCCTTGTCGAGCAGTAACTTGGCCAGATACGCGCCGTCCTGGCCGGTGATCCCTGTGATCAATGCACTTTTCATTCTTGTTGTACCCGTATCTCCCAGTCGGACAGGATCGCCCGCAAGGATTGTTGTGTTGTTGTTTCAGGCGTCCATCCTGTGGCCTGGCGTAGCTTGGCAGGGCTACCACAGACGCGACGCTGTTCTGCGCGACGAAGACGCGCGGGGTCCTGGATCAGTTGCACATCGACCTGGGCGATGTCGCCCAATTGTTCGATCAGGCTGCGAATGCTTTGCTCGTGACCCGAGCAGATGTTGTAGGTCTGGCCCGACACGCCGTGGTCCAGCAGTGCCAGGTAGGCTGAAATCACATCGCCTACGTCAAGAAAGTCGCGGGTGACATCGATATCGCCCACTTGCAGCTGGGCCGATTGCAGGCCCAGCTTGATACGGCTGATCTGCCGGGCCGCGCTGGCGATGACGAAGCTGTCTTTCTGACCGGTGCCGATGTGGTTGAAAGGGCGGGCCACCAGCACCGACCAGCCTTCGCTCATGCCCCATTGCAGGCTCAGCAGTTCGGCTGACAGCTTGCTTACGGCATAGGGGTTGCGCGGAGCAGGGGGGTGCAATTCGGTAATGGGGAGCTGGGTTTCGTTGACCTGGCCATACACATCACCGGAGCTGACATACAGAAATGTTCCGGTGAATCCTCGGGCCTTGAGGGCCTGGAGAAGATTCAAGGTGCCAAGCAGGTTGATTTGCAGGGTGCGGGCCGGATCGCGAAAGGCTTCGGGAACGAATGTCTGGCCCGCCAGGTGAATCACGGCATCGGGGATCTGCGGCCAGAGACCTTCCAGGGATCTACCGTCTGTCAGGTCATAACGGGTAGGGACGGGCATCACCTGCCAAGTGGAATCAGGGGCATCCAGGCGAGATTTGATGTGGCGTCCTACGAAACCGCTGAGGCCTGTTACGAACAGACGTTTTTTCAAGCACCAGTCCTCTCGATACGAACTTCGTCTGGTGCAGATCTGAGTAGGATATTTCCGTAAGTTCGGAGAAACCCAGTTGAAAGTCAGCCCAGATGAAGCTTTTGTTGTAGTTGTTTGGTTGCCAATCTGTGCCAATTTCGAAGCAATTTCAACCACACAAACCGTGACCGGTCGGTTCTCATATTTATAGCCGGTTTATTCTCATTCGCCTGTTCACGAACCCTTGGCTGATGTGGTTAGAATGCCCCTTGTCACGATCCCTGCGATGTCGATTTCAAGTCGAGCCACGGGGCAAGGGCCACTAAAAACAAGAACGAGACGGGTACGCAGACAATCGACGAGCAACGGCCGCCTGGCCGGGCCGGTTCGTGAGTCGACCGTCATGAGGTGGAGTCGCCGGGATGGCCGCTCCATGATGGGATGCCATGAATTTCATTCTTTACTCGGACGTAAACGATCACTCCATCAGCCAGAGCCTCGGCCGCCCTGAGTACAGTTATTACTTCGTGCTCAAGGCTTATCGCCCCGTGCTGGAAAGCCTGGGCCGGGTGCATGTGGTGTCATCGGTTGCCGAGGTCGATCCGCTCTATCAAACGTTGCAGCAGGCGGGGCAGGACTGCCTGTTTCTTTCGTTTTCACCCCCCCACAAGACGCCTGTCGATCTGGCGTGCCCCATGGTCTGCGTGGTGGCCTGGGAGTTCGACTCGATCCCGGCCGAGCACTGGGATGACGACCTGCGCCATGACTGGAGCCGCACGCTGGCGCGCCATGGCCGGGTGATTACCCTGTCCAGCCACACGGCCGAGGCGATCCGTCGTACGTTGGGCGAGGATTTCCCTGTGCTGGTTTTACCCACGCCACTGTGGGAACGCTTCGCTGCGGTTCGTGAGCAATATCCCATCACACCGGTCAATCCGGGCACGGTCTTACAGATCAAAGGCTGCATCATCGACAGCCGTCCCCTTGGGCTGTCGGCAGATGGCTTGATTGCGCCGCTTGCCGAAGCGGCATCGGGGAGGGCGTCCAGCGAACCTGCGGCCCTGACGTGGCGGCGCCGCGCTTTCATCTCCCGGCATTACCTACGCGAAGTGCTGCGCGCCGTGACCGCGAAGGCCACCCACGGGCCGTTGTGGCTGATCAAGCACAACCTGTTGTGCTGGTATCGCGAAGCGGTTCGCGACTTGGTGCCAGTGCCGGTGCGCATTTTGGTGAGCCGACTGATGAGAGGCCCGACGCGGCCTGTGCCAGGTGTCGTCGAGCCAACTTCAGAACCGGCGCCATCGGAACATCCCCAGGCGGTGCTGCCGGACACCCGTCGGGTGGTGGAAACCGAAGTCAGCGGGGTGGTGTATGTCAGCGTGTTCAACCCCGATGACGGTCGCAAGAACTGGCATCACTTGATCACGGCATTTTGTTGGGCGCTGCGGGACGTCGAGGACGCCACGCTGGTGCTGAAAATGACCCAGAACGATCTGTCGACCTACTACGTCGAATTGCTCACGCTGCTGTCCCAGCTATCGCCGTTCAGCTGTCGGGTAGTGGTGATGCACGGCTATCTGGAGGACGAACAATTCGCCCGGTTGTACGGTGCGGCGAGTTTTTACGTCAATGCTTCGCGCTGTGAAGGTTTGTGCCTGCCGCTGATGGAGTTCATGTCTTGCGCGCGCCCGGCCATCGCGCCGGACCACACGGCGATGCGTGACTACATCGATACCGAAGTGGCCTTTATCGTCAAATCCAGCCATGAACCCACCATCTGGCCGGAAGATTCGCGCATTTTGTACCGTACCCTGCGCCATCGGCCCGACTGGGGATCGCTGAAACTGGCTTACCAGCAGAGCTACGCCATGGCCCGGCATCAGCCGCAGGCCTACCAGGCCATGGCGGTGGCAGCGAATGAGCGCATGCGTCGCTATTGCGGTTTTGCCCCGGTGCAGCAGCGCCTGGTGGATTTCCTGGCCCCGCAAGGCAGTGCCGAGAATACGCCGCTGCTGGCCCAGGTGGGTTACACATCATGCTGATCATCGTTTATTCGGAAACCAACCAGAGCAACATTCTTGAGAATCTTGGCAAGCCCGAATACAGCTATTACTTCGTGCTCAAGGAGTTTCGCCCGGTGCTGGAGCGGCTGGGGCAGGTCGTTGAAGTGACCCGGCCGGAAGAAGAAGTCGATCAGCTATATGCCGATTGCCTGGGGCGCGGCGAGGATTGTGTCTTCCTGTCCTTTTCCCCGCCCCATCGCACAGATGCCCACTACGCCTGCCCGACGATTCCCGTCTTCGCCTGGGAGTTCAGCACCATCCCGACCGAAAGCTGGCAGGGTGAGCCGCGGCACGACTGGCGGGTGGTCCTTGGCGCGACCGGTATGGCGATTACCCATTCCAGCTTCACCGTCCACGCCGTGCGGGAGGTAATGGGGGCGGACTTCCCCATCGCCGCCATTGCCGCTCCGGTATGGGACCGGTTTTACGCGCGCGGTGCGATGCTGGCCCAGCGACCTACGGTCGATCACATGCGACTGCAGTTGCGCGGGCTGTTGATCGACAGCCGCACCGTCGACCTGCGGCCCTACGGCCCGCCAGCGCACCAGGCCGGTACGGCGCTGGTTTTTGATGCTCCGGCCGAGGATTGCGAGCTGCTTCTGGACGGAGTGGTGTATACGTCGGTCTTCAACCCTTACGATGGGCGCAAGAACTGGAAGGACATGATCAGCGCATTTTGCGCGACGTTCCGCGATGTTCCTGACGCAACGCTGGTGCTCAAGCTGACCCACCACGACGTCACCGCTGCACTCAACGACATGCTGCACCATGTCTACAAGAACCAGTCATACCGCTGCCGTATCGTGCTGATCCACGGTTACCTGGCGGATGCGGACTACGAGCGATTGGTGGAGGCCACTCGCTACGTGGTCAACTGCTCCTACGGCGAAGGCCAGTGTTTGCCCCTGATGGAGTTCATGTCCTGCGGCCGGCCGGCGATTGCACCCTTGAACACGGCGATGGCCGATTACATCGACCATGACAATGCCTTTGTCGTCGAGTGCACCGAGGAACTGACGGCCTGGCCCCATGACCCCCGTGCAGCGTTTCGTACCCTGCGTTATGTCACCGATTGGGACTCGCTGTGCTCGGCCTATCGCGCCAGCTATGACGTGGCCAAAAACGACCCCGAGCGTTATCGCCGCATGTCGGCCCATGCCGTGCGCAGCCTGGAAACGTTCTGCAGCCAGGCCAACGCCGAGCAGCGTCTGCGGGGGTTTTTTGAACAGGTATTGGAGCGTCGCCGGAACGCACAACAGCCATGATCGGGCGGTTGCTGGCGTGGCTCAGGCCGCCCGTCGTACCTGCTGCGCCGCCATCGACTGGCGTCGTGTCGCCCCGTGACGTGGGCCTCTACGACGCAATGCTCGACGGCTGGTTTCTCAACGACAGCGGCGAGTTGCTCAAAGGCTTCGCTATCACCGCCCAGGACACCTTGTTGGACGTCGGTTGCGGGGAGGGCGTGGCGACTTTGTTTGCAGTGCGCCAAGGCGCTTCAGTGATTTTTACCGACAGCGAATACGACAAGGTGCGAAACCTGGCCCACCAGGTCGAGGCCCAGACCCGCGCGCCGTTTCTGAGCCTGGTCAGTAACAGCCTGCCGTTGCCGCTGGCCGATGGCTGCGCGAGCAAAATTGTGTGCATGGAAGTGCTCGAGCATGTCGACCAACCCGAGCCGTTCATGGCCGAACTGGTGCGCATGGGCCGGCCAGGGGCGCAGTACCTGCTCAGTGTGCCGGCCCCGGTGGGCGAGCATTTACAGCAGGGCATCGCACCGCCGGGTTACTTCCAGTCTCCCAACCATGTGCAGATTTTCAGTGCCGAACGATTCGCTGCATTGGTGGAGGATGCGGGGCTGGTCATCGAGAATCGCCAGGCCAGCGGCTTTTTCTGGGTCATGGGCATGATTTTTTTCTGGGCCAGCGAACGCGCGGCCGGACGAGCCCTCGAGGGGGCGGTACGTGACCGGATCCAGGCGCCTTATCCGCCGCTGATGGAGAGCTGGGCGAGCCTCTGGCAGGGCGTGCTGACACGACCCGATGGCCTGGCGATCAAGCAGGTCCTCGATCAATTCATGCCCAAGAGCCAGGTCATCATTGCCCGCAAACCCGATCCTGCCACCCGGAGCTCAGCATGAGCAGCAAACGAATCATGGACATCGAGTTGTTGCGCGCCGTTGCGGTGATGGGTGTGCTGTTTCATCACGTACAAGGCATGCCGTTTCCCGGTGGGTGGCCGCGCCTGGCGGCTCTTTCCGGTAACTTCCAGCTGTGGTGGGGCGTGGATCTGTTCTTCGCCATATCGGGTTTTGTCATTGGCCGCAGTCTGATCCCGCAACTGCGCGGTTGTGACAATTCTCGACAGTTCTGGGCCACCGCCCGCGAATTTTGGCTTCGCCGGGCGTTTCGCCTGCTGCCGTCGGCGTGGCTCTGGCTGGTGCTGATGCTGCTGGCTGCGTTGTTTTTCAATCGCTCCGGCGCGTTTGGCAGCGTGCAAGCCAATGTACAGGCGACCCTGGCCGGTTTTCTGCAATTCGCCAATTTGCGTTTTGCCGATGCATTCATGCGCTATGAATATGGTGCGAGCTTTGTGTACTGGACGCTCTCGCTGGAAGAGCAGTTCTATTTGATTCTGCCGCTGCTGGTGTTCGTCTCCCGCCGGTATCTGGTTTGGGTGCTGCTGGCGGTGGTGCTGGTGCAGTTTTTCACCTGGCGCGCGGTATGGCTTTCGGTCATCCGCACAGACGCCCTGGCCCTCGGCGTGCTGCTGTCGATCTGGAGTTTGCGCCCCGATTATTGGCGGTTCGAACCCAAGTGGCTACGTTGGCCCGGGCTAGGTGTGTTGCTGATGGCAGGCCTAGGCAGCGTGATGGCCTGGATCGCGACCGAGCATTTCAATTTGTCTTTCTACCGTCTTGGCGTTATCGCGCTGCTCAGTGCCGTGCTGGTGTGGGTGGCCTCTTATGACCGGGACTATCTGCTGCCCCGCAGCCCGGTGAAAACCGCGCTGACCTGGGTCGGCAGCCGCTCCTACGGGATCTATCTGATCCACATCCCGGTGTTTTTCCTGCTGCGCGAGCTGTGGTTTCGTTTTGCCCCGCTGGGGTCGCCGGACGTGGCGAGTGATCCCTGGTTGGCCCTTGCCTGTGCCTTGACGCTGATCGGGCTGTTGAGCGAACTCAACTACCGGATGGTTGAAATGCCCATGCGCCAGCGCGGCGCTCAACTGGTTGAACGCCTGCGTGCCGCCCGTCCCGTCCTTCCCGTCTCTGGAGCCCCTTCATGCTGAGTCTTTTGAAGAAACTCACCACGGGTACGCCCGCGCCCGCAACGCCCGCGGCCGACAAGGTCGATCCCTATATGCTCGGGCTGCACGATGCGATGCTCAGCGGCTGGTTCAATCAGCAAACCGGAGAACTGTTCAGCGGTTTCCCGGTTGCGCCTGAGGACACATTGCTGGACGTTGGCTGCGGCGACGGTGGCAACGTGCATTTTTGTGGCATGCGTGGGGCGAAGATCATCATCGCCGACATCGACGCGGCCAAGGTCGAGGCCACCCGTCAGCGCTTGAGCGACACTCCGGCGCGTGACGTCGAATGCCATGTGACCGACTGCAACCCGCTGCCCATTGCCGATGGAACGGTCACCCGCGTGGTGTCCACGGAAGTCATTGAGCATGTCGACGACCCGGCGCAGTTTCTCGCCGAGCTGGTCCGGGTCGGCCGGCCCGGCGCGCTGTACCTGTTGAGCGTGCCGCACCCCAGCTCCGAAGACCTGCAAAAGGACATCGCCGCACCGGAGTATTTCCAGAAGCCCAACCACATTCGCATCATCAGCGAAGAGCAGTTCAAGGCCATGGTCAGCGAGGCCGGGCTGGAAGTGTTGAGTCACAGCCAGTACGGTTTCTACTGGTCGATGTGGATGCTGTTGTTCTGGGAAGCGAAAGTCGATTTCAGCAACGCCGACCACCCGCTGCTCAACCATTGGGCAGACACCTGGCAAGCGGTGCTCAATTCGCCCCGCGGCGCGCAGATCAAGCAGGCGCTGGATGCGGTGGTGGCCAAGAGTCAGGTGATTATTGCGCGTAAGCCTGAATGACAAGGTGCTGAGGATGAATTCATTTGTGGCTGGTGCGGGAGGGGTTAATCTGCCAGCCTTTTTTGGGTGCTGAAATTCCATGGTGTTTCTTTTCCGGCTATCGCTGACCCTTGCCGCGTTGCTTTTAAGCGGCTGTGAACAGTCCCCGTCCCCGGCTCTCGACCACCAACTCTATGTCTGGCAGCGCCAGTGGACGCCGGCCCACGCGCCGGCGCTGCGGCAAAGCCATAAGGATTTTTCCAGCCTGCGCATTCTTGCCTTGCAGGCCTTTCCCCAGGCCGGCTGGAGCCGCGCGCGGATCGATGCGCAACTGCTCAAGGCGGACGGTCGACCGCTGATCGCAGTGATACGCCTGGACGGTCAGCTCAGATTTCTGGATCAGGACGATGTGATCGCGCAGATCCAGCAACTGCTGAGCGACTGGCAAGCGCAAGGCCTGGCCCCAGTAGGGATCGAGATCGACCACGACGCCGGCAATGCACGACTGCCTGCCTATGGCGCATTTTTGCACCGTTTGCGGCAAACCCTGCCCGCCACGCTGGGGCTGAGCATCACGGCACTGCCGGCGTGGCTCGACAGCCCTGCGTTGCCAGGGCTGCTGCGGACGGTGGACAGCAGCGTGTTGCAGGTCCACGCGGTCAGTGATCCCCGGCAGGGGCTGTTCGACCCGAAACAGGCGTTGCGCTGGGCTGAGCGCTGGAGCGATATGACCACGCGACCGTTCTACCTGGCCCTGCCGGCGTATGGCGTGGCGCTGTTGACTAAGGAGAGTGGGGGCCCGGTGGTTGAAAGCGAAGTGCCGATCGATCAAGGCGGCGAGCGTCGTGAGCTGCTGGCCGACCCGCAGCAAGTGGCCGGGCTGGTGGCAGAACTGCGCGCCGACCCGCCGACACATCTGGCCGGGTTGATCTGGTTTCGCCTGCCGCTGGCGGATGACCGACGCGCCTGGAGTTTGACCACCCTCGGTGCCGTTGCACGAGGAGACCGCCTGGACAGTCGGTTGGCCTTGCGTGTGCAGGAACAGGGCGGGCTTTACGATATTGAGTTGGCTAACCAGGGCAATCTCGACAGCCCCTGGCCCCAACGCCTGACCTTGGTCGTTGGCGCCTGCGACGGTGCCGATGCGCTGGCGGGGTACACGTTGCAACAAACGCCCGGACTGCTTACCTTCACCCGCATTCAGGAAGGCCGCCTGGCCGCCGGCGGCCAGCGTGCCGTTGGCTGGGCGCGCTGTACGAAAATTGACCAAGGAGGTTTCAATGTTCACCCGTAAGTGGCCCAGTCGTCTGCTCTGCCTGAGCCTCAGCCTGCCGTTGGGTCAGGCGCTGGCCTGCGGACCGGACTTCCCGATGCGCCTGCTGGATAACCGCAGTCAATCGCTGGCGGATTTGCCCGAAGGCAGCTTTCGCTTCGAGATCAGTCGCCTCGGCCACGCCATAGCCGGGCTCAAGCCGGCCACCGATGCGACGGCCAACCCGGATCAGCGCTACGGTGATTTACCTTCCTACGTCGAGCAGCGCAACAAGGCCGAACGGCTCGGCCTGACCCCGCCGCAGCAAGCGGTCGTGGAGCGTGTGCGGGCGCTGACCGACGTTCAGCAGGTCACCACCGAAGCGGCGAATCTGCCTGCCGAACTGCGCTTGTACGCGATCGGCGCGACAGCCTTCAACGCCGGCGAGCATGCGCTGGCGGTCGATTCGTTCCGTCAGTTACTCGCGTTGCCGGCGAACGAGCGCCGGTTGCGCAGCACGTGGGCTGCGTATTCCCTGGGGCGAGCCTTGTTCGCCATGAGTAGCGAGGCGGGCAGCGGTGAACCTGCAGTATTGCTGGACCAGGCTCAAGAGGCGTTCCGTCAGGCTCGTCAGTTGAGCATCAGTGGCTTCAGCGACCCGTTGGAGCTGGGTGTCGCCAGCCTCGGCGAAGAAGCCCGGGTTGCCTACATCCGTGACGACTGGAACAGTGCCATTGAACTCTACGCCAGCCAGAACCAGTTGGGCTCTGAGGTCGGCTACAGTTCGTTGAAACAATTGGTCGGTGACCTGAACGAGCTGCCGGACGAGCAGTTGATGCGCCTGCTCAAAGGCAAAGCAGTGCAGCAACTGCTCACCGCTTCGTTGCTCAGCCGCATCGGTTGGTCATTCGGTGAGCAACCGGCCGGCGAGAAGCGGCTGGTCCAATTGCTGCAAGCCAGCACCCGTGACAGCCTCGATAATGCCGACCGTCTGGCGGCGGTGAATTATCAGCAAGGCGATTATGCCGCCGCCAAGGCGTTCCTGGAAAAGGCCGGGGATAGCGGGCTGGCTTGGTGGCTGCGAGCCAAACTGGCAGTGCGCGAGGGTGACAAAGGCGCCGCGGCAGCGGCTTACGCCAAAGCCGCCCAGGCGTTCCCCAAAGACGAGTCGTGGGGCGAGCGACGCACGCCGGATTGGAGTTACGAATCCGTGCAACCCAAGTGTCGGGTCGAAGGCGAAAGCGCGATCCTGGCCTTGCAACGGGGCGATTACCTTCAAGCCTTCGATCAGCTCTACCGCAGCCAGAGCATTTATTGGTATGACGCCGCTACGGTCGCTGAGCGAGTGCTGACAGTCGACGAGCTCAAGCAATACGTCGACGCTCAAGTCCCGGCGGTGCCGCCGTTGAGCCAGCAGGATCGCGACAATTACGTGCAACTGCCGGTGGCCGCGAACCTGCGCAATCTGCTGGGGCGTCGCCTGCTACGAGAAGGACGCTACGACGAGGCGCCGGACTACTTCGACAACGTCGAGCTACAGAACCAGGCTCGAGCTTATGGGCAGTTGCGTCAGGAGGCCGAGTCCAAGTGGTGGCCCACTCGACGGGCCGAGGCGTATTTCAATGCGTCCTGGTTCGCGCGTACCCAGGGTATGGAACTGCTCGGTTACGAGATGGCGCCGGACTACGCCACCTTTGGCGGCAACTATAGCCTTGAGTCAGCTGAACTGAAGGTTGGACCGCTGATCAGCGAAGGCGAGTTGCAACGCCAGCAGGCCAGCGCCGCGCAACCGCAAGCGCGTTATCACTATCGTTTTGTCGCCACGGCGTTGGCGAGCCAGGCGGCCGATAACCTGCCTCATACCAGTCATGCGTTTGCGGCGGTGCTGTGTGCTGCGGTGGGGTACAACTCCAGCCTGGCGGAGCAACGCGCGTTGTATCAACGTTATGTGCAGCACGGCCCTTACGTGGAGTGGGCCTGGGATTTTGGCCGGCACTGCCCTTATCCCGATTTTCGCAATGCGGACAAACGCTACGTGACCCAGGCCCTGGAGCCGATTCGTTCGGCGTTGCGGCCCTACAAGGTTTGGCTGCAAATAGCCGGTGGCCTGCTGGTGGTGGCGCTGGGGCTGGGATTGATCAACCTTCGCCAGCGCAAGGCCCGAATTTCGGCTCGCTAAGCTTTGTGTGTACATCCAGGCACGCTGGGAGCAAGTCTTGCTCCCAGCGTGTTGTGGATAAACTCACGCATTACATCTGTGTCGCCATGCCTTCCACATTCATCGCCGCCTGGCGCAAGGCTTCCGAGCGGGTAGGGTGCGGATGGCAGGTCAGGGCGATGTCCTGGGCTGAGGCACTGAACTCCATGGCGACGCAGTATTCCCCGATCATCTCGCTGACGCTCGGCCCCACCAGGTGTACGCCGAGGATTTCATCGGTCCGTTCGTCGGCCAGTATTTTGGCGAAACCTTCGGTCTCGTGATTGATCTTCGCCCGGCTGTTGGCCGTGAACGGAAACTTCCCGACCTTGTAGGCACGGCCTTCAGCCTTGAGCTGTTCCTCGGTCTTGCCGACGCTGGCCAGTTCTGGGCGGGTGTAGATAACGTTGGGGATCAGGTCATAGTTGACCTCGCCGGCCTTGCCGACGATCTGTTCGATGCAGGCCATGGCTTCGTCTTCTGCCTTGTGGGCCAGCATCGGGCCGGATGTCACGTCGCCGATCACCCACACGCCGGGCGCTTCGGTGCGGTGGCCCTTGTTGGCGAGCAGGCCGCGTTTGTCGGTGCTGAGGCCGACGTTCTCAAGCCCCAGCCCCTGGGTGTACGGCCGACGACCAATGGCGACTAGCACATAATCCGCGTCGAGGGTCTGCGCCTCGCCACCCGTGGCGGGCTCAACCTGCAATTGCACGCCGCTGGCCGAAGAAGTGGCGCCTGTGACTTTGGAACTCAGTTTGAACTGGATGCCTTGTTTGGCCAGGGCCCGTTGCAAGGTCTTGCCGGCCTCACCATCCACGCCAGGACAGACGCGATCGAGGTACTCCACCACCGTGACCTGAGCGCCCAGGCGCCGCCAGACCGAACCCAATTCGAGGCCGATGACGCCCGCGCCGATCACCACCAGATGACGCGGCACTTCACTCAAGGACAATGCACCGGTGGAGTCGAGGATGCGCTGGTTATCGATCGCCACACCCGGCAGGGGAGTGGGCTCGGAACCGGTGGCGATGACGATGTCCTTGGCGCTCAGTATGGTCTTGCCGCCGTCTTCAGCGGTGACCGTCACTTTGCCGGGCCCGTCGATGTGGCCCCAGCCCTTGACCCATTCGACCTTGTTTTTGCGAAACAGGAATTCGATACCCTTGGTCAGTCCCGCCACGCTCTCGTCCTTCTGCTTCATCATTTGAGCGAGGTTGAGGGTGGGGCTGACTTCGATGCCCAGATTGGCGAATGGCGTTCCCATGGCCGCTTCGTACAGCTCCGAGGCGTGGAGCAATGCTTTGGAGGGCATGCAACCGACGTTCAGGCAGGTGCCGCCCAAGGTGGCTCGGCCCTCGACACAGGCAGCCTTCAACCCCAACTGTCCGGCGCGAATCGCCGCGTTATACCCACCGGGGCCACCGCCCAGAATGATCACGTCGTAGTTGCTCATGGCTCTTCTCCCGCTCGGCTTGAGAAAAATTATGAGCGTAATGTGGGCGTTTTCGAATGGCTTGGTCAAGGGCCAGGATTGAGATGGGTTGGTTTGCTGAGTTTAGTTCCACGTGGAACAAATGGCGTTGCTCAGGGTGCCGGTCTTTGGTGGCTAGGCCTTGTTCAGTCAACGCGCCCCGGGATCTAAATGCTGAAAATGACCCTCAGAAGGGAGGCAAGGGCAGCGCGATAGAAAAAGGCTATAAATTCCATAGGCTGCTACTTTTCCAGGATGGTCTACCCTCATTTCAGACGTCTGAAACAAGGGGGGCTATCTCATGCTCGCGCAACTTCCACCGGCCTTACAGAATCTGCATTTACCGCTTCGGCTGCGGCTCTGGGACGGTCATGAATTTACGCTGGGTGCCGATCCCAGCGTCACGATCGTGGTCAAGGACCCACAGATGGTCGCACAACTCACCCATCCCAGCCTTAATTCATTGGGAGCGGCGTTTGTAGAAGGCAAGCTGGAACTCGAAGGATCGATCCACGAAGTCATCCGCGTCTGTGATGAATGGAGCCAAGCCCTGCTGGCCGAAAACGTTGATTACCTGCCGGTACGCTCGGTTCATGACAAGGAAGCCGACGCCAAGGCGATTTCCTACCACTATGACCTTTCCAACGCCTTCTATCAGCTCTGGCTCGATAGCGACATGGCCTATTCCTGTGCTTACTTTGAGACCGGTAGCGAAACCCTTGAGCAGGCTCAACAAGCCAAATTCCGCCATTTGTGCCGCAAGCTGCGCCTGCAACCGGGAGATTACCTGCTGGATGTGGGCTGCGGCTGGGGCGGGTTGGCGCGTTACGCGGCGCGGGAGTTCGGCGCTAGGGTCTTTGGCATTACCCTGAGCAAGGCGCAACTGGCCCTGGCTCGGGAGCGGGTCACGGCTGACGGCCTGGATGGTCAGGTGGAGTTGCAGTTGCTCGACTACCGGGACTTGCCCCAGGACGGTCGCTTCGACAAAGTGGTGAGCGTCGGCATGTTCGAGCACGTTGGCCATGCCAATCTCCAGCAGTACTGCAAAACCCTTTTCGGCGCGGTTCGCGAGGGTGGCTTGGTGATGAACCATGGCATCACCGCCAAGCACACGGACGGTCGCCCGGTCGGACGTGGTGCGGGTGAATTCATTGAGAAGTATGTGTTCCCCAATGGCGAGTTGCCGCACCTGTCGATGATTTCCGCCCAGATCAGCGAAGCGGGGTTGGAGATTGTCGATGTGGAAAGCCTGCGCATGCATTACGCCCGCACGCTCGATCATTGGAGTGAGCGGCTGGAAGACAACCTCGCGGCCGCCGCCAAAGAAGTGCCGGAGCAAGCGCTGCGGATCTGGCGCCTTTATCTGGCCGGATGCGCCTACGCATTCGCCAAGGGCTGGATCAACCTGCACCAGATCCTGGCGGTGAAGACGCACGCCGATGGCAGCCATGAGTTGCCCTGGACTCGCGACGACATCTATACCCCTTGATCAGATGGGTGCCACTTAGAGTATCGGGGAAATAAGCCGGGCGATCCGCATGCCGATCTTCTGCAGGCGGTGGGTCTCCCGGCCTTCCTGTTTGTCTATTTCCAGCGCTTGGGCGAAGTCGTCCTCGAGCATCTGCTCGACCTGAGTGGCGAACGAAATATCCACGGTCAGTAGCATCACCTCGAAGTTGAGCCGGAACGAGCGATTGTCCAGATTGGCACTGCCGATGGCGCTGATTTCACGGTCAATCAGCACGACTTTCTGGTGCAGGAAACCCGGCTCATAACGAAATACCCTCACGCCGGCCCGTACTGCTTCGAACGCGTACAGGCTCGACGCCGCGTAGACGACCTTATGGTCCGGGCGTGATGGCAGCAAGATGCGCACGTCTACCCCGCGCAGTGCCGCCAGGCGCAACGCAGCGAATACCGCTTCATCAGGAATGAAGTACGGCGTGGTGATCCAGACACGCTCGCTAGCCGCATGGATCGCTTCGACAAAAAACAGTGAACAGGTTTCGTAAGCGTCGGCTGGGCCGCTGGCCAGCAATTGGCAGAGCACGCCGTCATCCGGGTATGCGTCCGGCAGGATGAGCGGTGGCAATGAGCGGGACGCCCAGAACCAGTCTTCGGCAAACGACTCTTGCATGCTCGCCACGACGGGCCCGCGTACTTCGACGTGGGTATCGCGCCATGGCGCCAAGGGCGGCTTTTCCCCCATGTACTCATCGCCCACGTTATGTCCGCCGACGAAGCCCAGGACGCCGTCCACCGCGACGATCTTGCGATGGTTGCGAAAATTGACCTGGAATCGGTTGAGCCAGCCGCTACGGGTGGCGAAAGCTTTGACATGGACACCGCCGTCGCGCAACGCCTGGACGTAGCGGTGGGGCAGGGAATGGCTGCCAATGCGGTCATACAGGAGATACACCGCAACGCCTTCGGCGGCTTTCTTCAAGAGCAGCGTTTTCAGACGTTGGCCGAGGCGGTCGTCGTGGATGATGAAAAACTGAATCAGCACCGCTTCTCGGGCTCCCTCAATGGCCTCGAAAATTGCCTCGAATGTGGCGAAGCCATTGATGAGCAAGCGCACCTGGTTGTTCGCCAGGCACGGCGTGCGCCCCAGCTTGGGCATCGCCCGTAATGCGGCGTAGGCTTGAGAGGCGCGGGCGGTGAGAGCTTCTTCGACCCATGGCCGCCAGTTCAGCTCGGAGACGGCTTTGCGCATTTCTTCGTTGGCTTGCCGGCGCGCCTTGATATACCCATCGAACGTGCTCCGGCCGAAAACCAGATAGGGAATCAACGTCAAATAGGGGATAAATACCAACGACAGGGCCCAGGCGATGGAACCCTGAGCGGTGCGTACCGTCAGCACCGCGTGAACGGCGGCGATAGAACCCAAAGTGTGAAGCAATGCGATCAGGTAACCGAAAACATGCGGGCCGAAATAATCCATGGGGCAGCCTTGCTCCTGAAGTCTCAATGCTTAACAGACCATGTTCCACGGCGGATGTCGCTATTTAATTCACGTCTGCCGAGCCTGAACCGAAGCCTGTGGGAGACGTCTAACGGCCACCTGTCCTCTGGAGTGCTTGTGATGAAAGTTTGTCTGCTGGGTTTGGCCCTGACGGTTGGTTTGTCGGTTTCTGTGGCGGCTCAGGCGCAGATGCTTCAACCAGGTTTGTGGGAACTGACTACAAGCAATATGAAGGTCGACAACCAGAATCTGCCAGACCTGCAACTGATTCTTGGCCAACTGCAAAACCAGATAACCCCGGAGCAACGGGCGATGCTGGAAAAGCAGGGCATCACCATGGGCGGAAAGGGCATTCGCGTATGCCTGACCCCGGAACAGGTCCAGACCAATGACATTCCGCTGCAAGACCCGCAATCAGGGTGCAAGCAGCAGATCACCGAGCGGACCGGCAATCAGTGGAAGTTTCGTTTCAGTTGTCCGAAAGCCCAAGGCAATGGGGTCGCGACATTCCAGAGCGATCGGGAATTCACGACGACGGTGAACGGCACGTTCAATGCCACCGGCATCCAGCAGAACGGCAGCCTGGATACCCGCGCCGTATGGTTGGGGCAGGATTGCGGGACGGTCAAGCCGAGGGCTTGAATCCTGCTCTGGCGTACATGATCTGGTTGATCTGTGGCAGCAAGGCGCGTGCGCATCGCGAGCAAGCGCTGCTCCCACAGAAGTTCTTTCAAGAGCGCTTGCAAATCATGGCCGGCTCAACGCTTCGTACAATGTATTGAGGTTGTACTCGAACAACCCGATGAAGGTACTGGCCGGTCCGCTGGCCGCCAGCGCATCGGAGTACAGCGTGCCGCCGATGTGCGCACCGCTTTCAGCCGCTATCTGCTTGAGCAGGCGCGCGTCTTTGATGTTCTCCATGAACACGGCTTTTACTTTCGCTTTGCGTATCTGGGTTATCAGCGCCGCGATATCGGCGGCCGAGGGATCCCGTTCAGTGGACAGCCCCTGTGGCGCGATAAACTCGATGCCATAGGCCTGTCCCATATAGCCGAAGGCATCGTGGGACGTCACGATCCTGTGATTGCCCGGTGGCAAGGCGCCAAGCTTGGCCTTGGCATCGGCGAGCAGCGCGTAGATCTTTTTCAGATAAGCCTGGCTGTTACGTTCGTAGTCGGCCTTATGGGCCGGATCGGCGGTTTCCAGCGCCTTGGTGATGTTCCTGATGTACAGCTCGGCGTTTGCCAGGTTATGCCAGGCATGCGGGTCGGGAACGGTCTCGCCGTCTTCATCCAGTGAACGAGGAATAACGCCGCGGCTGGCGCTGATCACCGCTGCGCTGGTTTCGGTACTGGTGATCAGGCGATCCAGCCAGGGTTCAAAACCCAGGCCATTCTTGATGATCAGTTTGGCCCTGAGCAACGCCTTGGCGTCGTCTGGCGTAGGTTCGTAGGTGTGTGCATCTGCGTCCGGCCCCACCAGGTTGGTGATCTGGATATGCTCGCCGCCGACCTCTTGGGTCATGTCGGCAAGGATGCTGAAGCTGGTCACCACTTGGAGCTTTTCGGCGGCAGACGTCGACAAGGACAGCATCAGACTGAACAGCACGAGCAGAACGCGCATCGGGAAACACCTCATTGGGATGTGAGTAAAGGCGGGCGACGCAGCAAACCGTGCACCGGACCGAACACTACGGACAGCAGATACAGCGCGCCCGCCACCAGTACGATGGCCGGCCCGCTGGGTAGCGAGAAGTGGAATGACAACAGCAGCCCGAGCCACACCGACAGACATCCAAACAGCGCCGCGATTCCCATCAGAACCGGCAAACGGCGGCTCCAGAATCGTGAAGCGGCAGCAGGCAACATCATCAGGCCGACCACCATCAGTGCGCCGATGGCCTGGAAGCCGATGACCAGGTTCAACACGACCAAGGTCAGAAACACGCCATGGGCCAGAGGGCCCAGACGGCTGACGGTTTGCAGGAAAAGAGGGTCCAGGGTGTCCAGCAACAGCGGTCGGTAAATCAGCGCCATGGCGAGCAGGCTGATCCCCGAAACCCAGAGCATGCCGGTAAGTGTCGGGCCATCTACCGCCAGCGCGGAGCCGAACAACAGGTGCAGCAAGTCCAGGCGTTTGCCGGCCATACCGAGAATCAACACACCGGCGGCCAGGGAAATGGGATAAATCGCCGCAAGGCTGGCGTCTTCCCGCAGACCGGTGCGACGGGTAATCCAGGCCGCCAGCCCGGCCATGCTCAAGCCTGCACCGAGTCCACCCAGCGTCAGGGCTGGCAGGCTCAGCCCAGCGAACCAGAAACCCAGTGCTGCTCCGGGCAAGATGCCGTGAGCGACGGCATCGCCTATCAAGCTCATGCGTCGCAGAATCAAAAACACGCCAAGCGGTGCCGTGCTGCACGCCAATACCAGGCCACCCAGCAGTGCCCGGCGCATGAAGACAAATTCCTGAAAGGGTTGCCAGAGATGGGTGGCCGCGAGCATCAGGCCACCTGCGTGAAGGGTTGTTGGGTAATCAAATCGACACTGCGGCCCAGCGTGCAGCCGGCCTGGCTGACCCGTAATGTGTGAGGAATATGTTGGCGCACCGCGGCGAGATCATGACACACCACCACCAGGGTACGGCCTTCGGCATGCCAGCCGTGAATGTGCTTCCACAATAGCGCCTGGCCTTGTTCGTCGAGGGCGGCGTGGGGTTCGTCGAGCAACAGCAGAGGCGCTTCGGCCAGACTCAAACGGGCGAGAAGGGCGCGTTGCAGCTCGCCTCCCGACAACGCCATCAACGAGCGATGCTCCAGGCCATCCAAAGCCCAGTCTTGCAGTACGGCTTTCAATCGATGGCGGCGCATCGCCGGCGTGTGTCTGCTACCCCAGGATCCCGCCGCCACCAGCTCTTGCAAGTTGATTGGAAATTGCCGGTCCAGATGTTGCTGTTGCGCCAGAAACGAGACGCTGCCGCGACGTGGAACATCCAGTTCGACTTTCCCGGATAGAGGTTTTTGCAGGCCCGCCAGCACTTTCAGCAGGCTGCTTTTGCCCGCACCGTTGGCACCGACGATGGCCGTCAGGCTTCCCGCCGGCCGTTCTATGTTCAGCGGTGGTGTGAGGGGGTGGCCCGGGGCGCCCCAGCGCAATGACTGGCAACGAATCACAGTGCCTCCCTGACCCAACGGCTTTGTGCCACAGCGTCATGGGCATGCAGACTTTCGGCGTGCACCACTCGCACATTGAGGCTGGCGATATCGGGGGATCGCCGCAACGCCATGCTCAGCCGCCGCGCGGCGTCTTCACAGAACATCAAGTTTTGACCGTTGGCGAGCGCGAAGGCTTGCTCATCGGCCCGTTTCACTGCGGTTTGTACAGCCGTGCCGAGGGCCGCTTCAGCTTCGTTAATGATGGACAGCAGCGGCAGCTCGTCGACGCCCGGGTTCAGCCGCAGATTCAAGGTGGCCGTGCTGCGCTGACTGTGCGGCGTGGCGACGATGCCTTTTGATGAGCCAAGCCAAGCCAGGACGCTGGCGTGCTCGAGTGCCTTATTGGCAAAGTCGTCTACAAATTGCTGCTGGATTAACTGACGAGCGAGCGCGGCCGAGCAAGGGCAGGTGGACGAATAGGCAATCTGAATGTTCAGTTCCACGTGGAACACATCATTTTTCAGGTGGGCTTCGATGTTGATCGGATAGCGCTTCCAGCCAGCCAGTGGGCTGACGAGCGCTGGGCGCTTGAACAGTAGATCGGTGCGAACGCTCAGCGAGGCGGCGGCGGATAGGCCTGTGTGACTGTCGAGGAATTGCTGGAGGATTTGGCGTAACAGCATGGGAGACAGCGCCGCGTCTTCGAGCAGCTCGAGCGCCAGATACAATCGTGACATATGGATGCCACGGGCTTCACCGTCGTCAAGGCTGACACCGGCATCAGCGATCGCGTTGAGATGTTGACCGTCGATCAATACGGGTACCGCGATGCCGCACATGCCTACCCAATCGAGGGGCAGGGACTGGCGCGAAGCCTGCGCAGCAATGTCCGGCAGAGTTAACGCATTCATATTCAACGTCCGTCATAGGCACACAATAGATGTTATACTATAACAATGTACGCGACGAACACTATTCATGAACGCAGTTTCATTTTACTCAGCGGGATGGCTCACGAACCGTTCCACGTGAAACATCAGCGGGGTGCGTCCTGGCAACCGCTTATGCGTCCGCATAGGAATTTCCCAGTGCTTCCACCCGAGCTCGAGAAACGATTGATTGTCGTCCAGCCTACGCGCCGGCTGTATCCCACCCAGCTCTCTCCGTCAGAAGCTATTCCGGTAAAGAACGTCAGTTGGCCGTAACGGCTAGTGGTTTGGGCCCAATAGCGCCGGCCAGTCACTTCAAATCCGCGCAGATAAAGGGTGTTTCCGGCCGTCATGACACTGTAGGCATTGCCTTGCCCATCCACACAGGCCAGTAAATTCGCGCTGCGAGTGCAGTTTGCCAACACAGGACTTTGGGCTGAGACATCCAGCGCCAACAGCAGCATCGGGCTTGCGAATACGAATTTCAGAAAATTGCGCATGTTTTTACTTCAGATCGGTTGAACAGCGATGCTGGTTAAATGTTGTTGTTATACTATAACATTAAAAAAGCTTAGACCTTGAACCGAACCCAAGCCTGAAGAAAGAGCCGCGACATGCGTTCAAGCGCGTCAGCGCGGCCCGCCCGATGAGGATATACCTGTGCCCAATCGTCTTCCCGTCACCGTGCTGTCCGGATTTCTCGGCGCCGGTAAAAGCACACTGCTCAATTACGTCCTGCGCAATCGCGACAACCTGCGCGTCGCTGTGATCGTCAACGATATGAGCGAGATCAACATCGATGGCAGCGAAGTCCAGCGAGATGTCACCCTAAGCCGGTCTGAAGAGAAACTGGTGGAGATGAGTAACGGCTGCATTTGCTGCACGTTGCGTGAAGACCTGCTGGAAGAAGTCGGCCAGCTCGCCAGGGAAGGCCGCTTCGACTATCTGCTGATCGAGTCCACGGGGATTTCCGAACCCTTGCCGGTGGCGGAAACCTTTACTTTTCGCGATGAACAGGGCCGCAGCCTGGCCGATGTGGCACGGCTCGACACGATGGTGACGGTGGTCGATGGCGTAAATTTCCTGCTGGATTTCCACGCTGCCGAAAGCCTCGCTTCACGAGGCGAAACCCTGGGGGAGGAGGACGAGCGTTCCATTACTGATCTGTTGATTGAGCAGATCGAGTTCGCCGATGTGATTCTGATCAGCAAAATCGACTTGATCGGCCGTCACGAACGGGAGGAGTTGATCGCGATTCTGGAACGGCTCAACGCCCAGGCGCAGATCATTCCCATGGTCATGGGCCAAGTACCGCTGGAAAAGATCCTCGACACAGGCCTTTTCGACTTCGAGCGCGCGGCCCAAGCACCGGGCTGGCTACAGGAACTGCGCGGTGAGCACGTGCCCGAAACCGAAGAATACGGTATCGCTTCGGCAGCTTACCGGGCGCGCCGGCCATTTCATCCCCAGCGTTTTTTCAGCTTTATCGACCGTTCGTGGACCAATGGCAAGCTTCTGCGCTCCAAGGGCTTCTTCTGGTTGGCCAGCAAACATGAGGAAGCGGGCAGTTGGTCCCAGGCCGGCGGCTTGATGCGACATGGATTCGCCGGGCGCTGGTGGCGGTTCGTGCCGAAAAGCCAATGGCCGCAAGATGAGGAAAGTACCGCTGCCATCCTGAAAAACTGGCTTCCCGCCACCGGTGATTGCCGGCAGGAGCTGGTATTCATCGGCCAGAATATCGACTTCACGCAACTGACTGCCGAGCTGGACGCTTGCCTGCTCAGTGACGCGGAAATGGCCCTGGGTGTCGACAGTTGGCGCTTGCTGCCGGACCCGTTCGGCCCCTGGCATGACGAGGCCGCAGCGTGATGCTGGCGCCCAGTGCGAAGCGGGAAGTGCAGGTACGCCAGGTTCAGGGCGACACCCCGCGGATCCTGACGCAAATTCTGGACGACGATGCCAACCTGGCGGTCTGGCAACGTCAACTGCCGGTGCACATCAGCGATTTTGCGGCCATGGTGCTTTCCATGGGTCAGCCTTTGGCCGAATCGCGGGTGCTCGACCTGCCGCAGGAGGACGCGCAACCGGCACTGGATGGTCTCGCCGCAGGCTTTGGCGATCTGCAGGGCTATGAAGGCTTCATCAGCGATGTCTCCTGGCTGATCAGTGCGTTTACCTGCCTGCTGGGCGCCAGACGTGTCGGCCTGCGCCTGCGAACGCTGGACAAGGCCATGTGCCCGCGTTTTCACGTCGACCATGTGCCGGTACGGCTGATCACCACGTACGCCGGCGTGGGTAGCCAGTGGCTAAAGGAGGGTGTGATGGATCGTCGATGTCTGGGGCAATCTGAAGCTGAACCGGTTGACCCGCATGCGGTTCAGCAGCTTGCCTGTGGCGATGTGGCGCTGCTCAAAGGCGAGAAGTGGCATGGAAACGAGGGCATGGGCCTGATCCATCGCTCGCCGCAGCTGGCGCCGGGGGAGCGTCGATTGATCCTTACTCTGGACTGGCTCGCTTAAGGTTTGAGCCAGTTGCCCTGACTCTGTCCTTCACAGAACGGCTGCAGATAGGCCGCATCGCTGGCCACGCCGTAATAGTGAATATCCTGGCGGTAGGGCATATTGGCGACCTGGGCATTGCTGCAGATGCCAAACGCGCCGCCAGGGCATTGATCGACGTACTGCACCTCGACTTTTTGTCCGGCAAGGTTTGGCTGGCAGAAGCCGTCGGCGAACAGTTTCTGTGGAATATTGCGGTTCTGCTGGCAGACTTTCACATCGAGCCGTTCTGCCTGGCTATGCACGACACAAGCCTGGGCCAGCGCCTGGCTCGACGTCAGCGCCAATAAAAAACAGCCGATCAACCGCATGTTCACCTCCATCGAAAGCCGCCGATTATGTTGCAGAACATTCCCACCCACGTCATCGCAGGCCCTTTGGGTGCTGGCAAGACCAGCCTGATCAAGCAATTGCTGGCGCAGCGCCCGGCGAATGAGCGCTGGGCGGTGCTGATCAACGAGTTTGGTCAAATCGGCCTGGACGCGGCGTTGCTGACCCAGACTGCCGATGGTATCGCACTGGGCGAAGTGGCCGGGGGCTGTTTGTGTTGCGTCAACGGCGCGCCATTTCAGATCGGCCTCGCTCGTTTACTGCGCAAGGCGCGCCCGGATCGACTGTTTATCGAGCCCTCCGGCCTGGGCCATCCGGCGCAGTTGATGCGGCAACTGAACGAAGCGCCATGGCTCGGCGTGCTGGCGGTTCAGCCTTGCGTGTTGGTGCTTGATGCCCGAGCGATGGCGGATGGCACGCCGTTGCTCGACGCCCAACGGCAAACTCTGGCCGATGCAGGGTTGGTGGTGCTGAACAAATCCGAGCACCTGAGCGAAACCGAACGCCTGGGCATCACTGCGCAACTGCCGGAGATTGCCTTGTACTGGACCCGACAGGCAGCCTTGCCGATCGAGCGACTGCCAGGTCTTGCAGCTCGGGGAAGTGGGGCTGTGGATGACGTGAGTCTGCCCAAGGAGGTGGGACAGATGCCGGCCGTCTGGACCGACCCGACATCGCCCATCTGCCTGTATCAGCAACAGGAAGGCGGCTGGAGTATTGGCTGGCGTTGGCATCCGAGTCAGCGACTGGACACGGCGACGCTGACGCGCTGGCTGCAAGGTTGCGGCTGGAAACGGGCGAAGATGGTTATCCACAGCGCCGATGGCTGGGTTTCAGCCAATGCGCTGGAGGGCGCGACGCTGCGGTGGCAGGCGAGCGAGTGGCGCCAGGACTCACGAATCGAATTGATTTTTGATGGACCTCAAGACGCGGCGGCGCTGCAAGCCGGTCTGGCGAACTGTCGGTGCCCGTGAGTCAGCCTTGCTTCAAGGCTTCCACTTGTTGTGTTCCTGGCGCCACTGACTCAACTCGATGACTTCGGCCCTGGGTCTGGTCTGGACCGGTTCGATCGGTGTCGGCGCTGACTCTTCGAACGGCATTGGGTAGGGCGCCAGCTCGATTTGCGCGCTGTGGGCCCCGAACTGGGTAATAGTGCCCGAATGGCGCGATTCACCCGTGACGGTGAATTCGAAGTTATAGATACGGGCCAGGCGCCGGCGTCCGCTGGCGTCTTTGACGAACCCAATCTTTTTCAGCGCCACGTTGCCATCCAGCAGCTCGATCTTGAGGTTGGCGCAATGTTGCATGACCCTCGCCAACGCTCGTTCGCGCAAACCATGGTTGTGCCACAGCCAGGCGCCGGCGGTAGCCAGCAGCATCAGCACGAAAATATTTCCAAGGGTCAGCATGAACGAAGTGCTCCTACAAGTTGCTGTCAGCTTAACTGTGTCCCCGGTCTGTCGTACAGGCTGCGTTTAGTCGCATACTGCGCGGCTTGAATTTCATTCGTTTTACGGAAACATCCCGCATGAAACGTACCCCTCATCTGCTTGCCATCCAGTCTCACGTGGTCTTCGGCCACGCCGGTAACAGCGCTTCAGTCTTTCCTATGCAGCGGGTTGGGGTGAATGTCTGGCCGCTCAACACCGTGCAATTTTCCAATCACACTCAGTACGGACAGTGGACCGGCGACGTGCTTGCCTCTGATCAGATACCGGCATTGGTAGAGGGGATCGCGGCGATCGGCGAGCTAGGCAATTGTGACGCGGTGTTGTCCGGTTACCTGGGCAGCGCCGCCCAAGGACAGGCGATTCTGGCGGGCGTGACCCGAATCAAGGCGTGCAATCCCAAGGTAATTTATTTGTGTGATCCGGTCATGGGGCATCCGGAGAAGGGTTGCATCGTGGCGCCCGAGGTGAGCGATTTTCTTCTGGAACAAGCTGCCAGTGTGGCGGACATCATGTGCCCGAACCAGCTGGAGCTGGACAGCTTTTCGGGACGCAAGGCGCAGTCGCTGCTGGACTGCGTGGCCATGGCTCGCGTGCTCCTGGCCCGCGGACCCAAAGCGATACTCGTCAAACATCTGGCCTATCCGGGTAAGCCCGAGGACAGCTTCGAAATGTTGCTCGTGACCGCTGATGGAAGCTGGCATCTGCGCCGTCCTTTGTTGGCTTTCCCTCGCCAGCCGGTGGGGGTGGGTGACTTGACCTCGGGACTGTTCCTGGCGCGGGTGTTGCTGGGTGACAGCCTGGTGGCGGCGCTTGAATTTACGGCCGCAGCCGTGCACGAAGTCCTGCTGGAAACCCAGGCGTGCGCCAGTTACGAGTTGGAACTGGTACGCGCCCAGGACCGGATCACCCATCCGAGGGTAAGGTTCGAAGCTGTACCAATCAGCCTCTGATCAACGCCAATCCCTGTGGGCGCGAGCCGGGCGGATCTGTTAAGGCCCGTCGGCCTTGATTTCCTGATACCGCCTCTCCAGCTCCTGGCGAATCTGCCGACGCTGCTGGGCTTGTTCGTAACGGCGTTTTTCTTCGCTGTTCTGCGGTTGCAATGGCGGGACAGCGGCGGGTTTGCGCTGGTCGTCCACCGCGACCATGGTGAAGAAGCAGCTGTTGGTGTGGCGCACCGAGCGTTCACGAATGTTCTCGGTCACGACTTTGATGCCCACTTCCATCGAGGTGTTCCCGGTGTAATTCACCGACGCCAGAAACGTCACCAATTCACCGACATGAATCGGCTCGCGGAAAATCACCTGGTCAACCGACAGCGTCACTACATAGCGCCCGGCGTAGCGGCTGGCACAGGCGTAGGCGACTTCGTCGAGGTACTTGAGCAGGGTGCCGCCATGGACATTGCCAGAGAAGTTGGCCATATCGGGGGTCATCAGCACCGTCATCGACAGCTGGGCGTTTCCGGGTTCCATAACGTACTCACGGTTCAAGGCAGCAATTTCGGGAGTGCACCTCTGCGGGTGCTGGAAGGTTTTCAAACTACCAGTATCGGGACGCTGCGCCTGTGGCAGCCGTCACGCCCCGGTGGATCTGTTTCCATATATTGCACTGTCTTTTTGTCGGAAGTCGCGGTGGTACCCTTCAAAAGCCCCTTGCGAGGGTATTTCCTACAATGGAAACGGGCTTATCCAGCTCTGTGATAGGTCATTTGAACAGGGAGCCCCACCATGCATGCCATCAGTTTTATTCAAGACCTGGCGATCATCATGATGGCAGCGGGGCTGGTCACAGTACTCTTTCATCGTTTCAAACAACCGGTGGTGCTGGGTTACATCGTTGCTGGCTTCATCATTGGTCCGCATACCCCGCCTTTCGGTTTTATCCACGACGAAGAGACGATCAAGACCCTGGCCGAGTTGGGGGTCATCTTCCTCATGTTTTATCTGGGCCTGGAGTTCAGCCTGCGCAAGCTGTTCAAGGTGGGTGCCACGGCGTTCATCGCGGCGTTCCTCGAAATTGTGTTGATGATCTGGATCGGCTACGAAATCGGCCGCTGGTTCGATTGGAACACCATGGACTCGTTGTTCCTCGGGGCAATCCTGGCCATCTCTTCGACCACCATCATCGTCAAAGCCCTCAATGACCTGAAGATGAAGAACGAGCGCTTTGCGCAGTTGATCTTCGGGGTCCTGATCGTCGAAGACATCCTGGGCATCGGCATTATCGCCTTGCTGTCGAGCATCGCTGTCAGCGGGACGGTCAGCTCCGGCGAAGTGTTCTCCACGGTCGGCAAATTGTCGTTATTCATGATTGTCGCCCTGGTGATCGGCATTTTGCTGGTGCCCAGGCTGCTGGCTTACGTGGCGAAGTTCGACAGCGACGAGATGTTGCTGATCACCGTGCTGGGCCTGTGTTTCGGCTTTTGTCTACTGGTGGTAAAGCTGGAATACAGCATGGTGCTGGGAGCGTTTCTGATCGGCGCGATCATGGCCGAGTCGCGGCAGTTGCTGAAAATCGAGCGGCTGGTGGAGCCGGTGCGCGACCTGTTCAGCGCGATTTTCTTCGTCGCCATCGGGCTGATGCTCGATCCGGTCATATTGCTCCAATACGCTTGGCCGATTGCCGTGATTACCGCCGCAGTGGTGCTGGGCAAGGTGCTGTCCTGCGGCCTCGGTGCTTTTATTGCCGGCAACGACGGGCGGACCTCGCTGCGAGTCGGGATGGGCCTTTCGCAGATTGGCGAATTTTCCTTCATCATCGCATCGCTGGGAATGACCTTGCAGGTCACCAGCGATTTCCTTTATCCGGTCGCGGTGGCGGTTTCGGTACTGACCACTCTGCTGACCCCTTACCTGATCCGGGCCGCCGACCCTTTATCGGTCAGGCTGGCTGCCGTTATGCCACAACGGCTGTCGAGGGTACTGGGAATGTATGGCGAGTGGCTTCGCAGCATTCAACCCCAAGGGGAAGGGGCGCTGTTGGCCGCCATGATCCGGCGGATTTTGCTGCAGGTGGGCATCAACCTGGCGCTGGTCATCGCGATTTTCCTCGCCGGTGGCTACTTTGCCGAACAGATGTCGGCCTATCTGCAAGCCTGGATCAGCGACCCGAGTTGGCAGAAGGCGCTGATCTGGGGCGGGGCGTTGTTGTTGTCGCTGCCATTTTTGATCGCCGCGTATCGCAAGCTCAAGGCGTTGTCGATGCTGCTGGCGGAAATGGGCGTGAAGCCGGAGATGGCCGGCCGTCACACCCAGCGCGTGCGTCGAGTGATCGCAGAAGTGATCCCGATCCTCTCGCTGCTGATGATTTTCCTGCTCTTGGCAGCCTTGTCGGCCAGTATTCTACCGACCAACAAGTTGCTGGTACTGATCGCGGTGGTGGCCACGGCCGTGGCGGCATTGCTCTGGCGCTGGTTCGTCCGTCTGCATACGCGGATGCAGGTGGCCTTGCTGGAGACCCTGGACAATCACAAGGAATCGTCCGGGCATTGACCGACGGCGGGCGTGCGGCGGATCAGCTTTCCAGCCAGACGTCCCGGGCCCAGTGCCAGACGGATTCCCAGGTTTCTTCGGCAATCAGCTCTTCTTCGGCCTGCCACAGCACCACGGTCCCGTCTTCTTCGACGCAGTAATAGTCGTCGCCGTCCTGGCAGATCGGGATCAGGCTACGGTCGACACCGGCATCCCAGGCATTGGCGGCCACATCTGGCAGATAGGTATGGGACTGCGGATCGGTGACGGTCACCGGTTCCAGGCTGCCGTAGACAACATCGCTGACCGTCAGCAAAAATTCTCTGAATACGAAGGGAATATCGATGAACAGCTGCTCTTCGATCTCCACCAGCAAGTCATCGTCAGGCAGCTCCAGTGGAACCGGCACGGGTTCGTTGGCTTCACGCAATTGTTCGATGATTTCTTCCACGTCCGGGATCCTCTTTCTCGATGGCGCGGTTTATATGGAGCGGTTTATACAGTAGCCCGCTATAGATGCAACCGCGAAATAGAAAACCCCGGCCTGAGCCGGGGTTCTTTTATTTCAACATGCAAAACGCGCAGAGGTTCAACCGTTCTGGCGGATACCGGCCACCAGCCAAGGCTGGTCATCGCCCAGGGCACGTTCCATGTTCCAGCTTTCGCTGAACGCTTCGCCCTTGTCGAAGCGCGAGTCCTTCGACACACCGCTGAAGGTCAGGGTGGCGATGGTCTTGTCGGCGCGATCATCAACACCGTCCAGCTGTACTTGCAGATTGTCGATGTAGGTCGACTGGAAGCCATCGCCCAGTTCGGTCCGCTCGCGCTTGAGGAATTCCAGCAGTTGCGGGGTCACGAACTCAGAGATCTTGTCCATTTCGTTCGCATCCCAATGTTGCTGCAGGGACATGAAATGGTTGCGCGCAGCTTCGATGAAGCGCTCTTCGTTGAACCAGGCTGGCGCGTTGATCACCGGACGAGCAGCCACGGGTGCTGCCGAACCACCGAAGATCGAACCACTGGCCGGTTGCTGGTTGAACACCTCACGTTGCATCGGCGCATGACCGGCCGGAGCCAGTTGCTCCTGCTGCTTGCGACGACGGGCCGCAATGAAGCGGAAGACCAGGAAGGCGATGACCGCCATGATCAGGATGTCGAAGATCTGCATGCCCTGGAAGCCGTCGCCCATGAACATGGAGGCGAGCAGGCCACCGGCGGCGATGCCGGCCAGGGGGCCGAGCCAGCGCGAAGCACCGCTGGCCTTGGTGGCGGCGCCAGCCGCACCGGCCGCGCCCGCAGTAGCTGCGGTAGAGCCGGCCGCAGAGGACGGCGCCATCTGGCTGGTCTGGTGGGTCGGGGCAGCGCCCGAGCTTTTACCACCGCCAAAGCGCTTGGCGGCATTGGCGTCGATGGCCATCGTCAGGCCGATGCACAACGCCATGGCGATGCTAAGAAAACGTTTCATATAAGGGCATTCCCATTTGTGGATAGCACGCGCGCCATGTTGCACAGGTGAACTGTTGCTGGCTAGCGGCAGAGTGTTTCGGGCTTTTGCGTGACAGGTGAGGTTCAGCTTCAGTCGCGCAAGAGGGTCTGTTCGCTTTGGGCTGTAGGAAAAGGAAATAAGTTCGGTCGGAAGCTAATGTGGGATGGGGAGAGATACCTGTGTGAGCAAGGCTTGCCTGCGATAGCGATCGGTCTGACGCATCTGTTCGAATGTGCCACCGCCTCGCGGGCAAGCCTTGCTCCCACAGCAAGGTGCTTCTTACGAAATCTCTAGATCGCTTCCAACTTGGCATACCCCAGCATCAGCCACTTGCTGCCTTCGCTGAAGTTCACCTGAACCCGGGCCTGGGCGCCGGCGCCTTCGAAGTTGAGGATCACGCCATCGCCGAACACCGAATGACGCACGGTCTGGCCGAGACTGAAGCCGGTTTCCGGGATGTCGCTGCCGCCAAAAAGACTGCTGGTGCTTTGCTGCTGGCCGCCGCCGAACGGACGGCTGACGCTGTTGGACAGCCGCACCTCCTGAATCAGGCCTTTGGGCACTTCACGTACGAAGCGCGACACCTTGTTGTAGGTTTCGCTGCCGTACAGGCGCCGGGTCTCGGCGTACGTCAGCACCAGGTTCTGCATGGCGCGGGTGATGCCAACGTAGGCCAGGCGCCGCTCTTCTTCCAGGCGTCCCGGCTCTTCCAGGCTCATCTTGTGCGGGAACAGGCCCTCTTCCATTCCCACCAGGAAAACGTAGGGGAATTCCAGGCCCTTGGCACTGTGCAGGGTCATCAACTGGATGCTGTCTTCATGCTCGTCGGCCTGGGTGTCGCCGGCCTCCAGAGAAGCGTGGCCCAGGAAGGCAGACAGTGGCGATAGCTCCTCGTCCTCCTCGGTGTTCTCGAAGTTTCGGGCGGCGCTGACCAGTTCCTCGAGGTTTTCCACCCGGGCCTGGCCTTTCTCGCCCTTTTCCGCTTCGTGGTAGGCGATCAGGCCGGACTGCTCGATAACGGTCTGGGTCATCAAATGCAGCGGCATGTCCGTGCACTTGGTGGCCAGATCTTCGATCAGGTCCATGAACGCCTTCAGCGCACCGGCGGCGCGGCCGGTCATGCCTTTGTTGGTAACCAGCTGGCGCATGGCTTCCCACATGGACACATGGCTGTGGCGCGCGTGGTCGCGAATCGCTTCGACGGTTTTCTCGCCAATGCCCCGGGTCGGGACGTTGATCACCCGCTCCAGGGCCGCGTCATTGCCGCGTCCTTCGAGCAGGCGCAGATAGGCCATGGCGTTCTTGATTTCGGCGCGCTCGAAGAAGCGCTGGCCGCCATAGATGCGGTACGGGATACGTTCGCGCAACAGGGCTTCTTCCAATACCCGGGACTGGGCGTTGGAGCGATACAGGATGGCGATGTCGCTGCGGGCCAGGCCGGTTTTCAGCGCGCTCTCGATGGTTTCCACCACGTAGCGGGCTTCATCGTGTTCGTTGAAGGCGGCATAGAGGTTGATCGCTTCGCCTTCGCCGCCGTCGGTCCACAGCTCTTTACCCAGGCGCCCGGTATTGTTGGCGATCAGGGCGTTGGCGGCCTTGAGGATGCCGGCGGTGGAGCGGTAGTTCTGTTCCAGGCGGATCACTTGGGCGTCAGGAAAGTCCGCCGAGTATTGATGAATATTCTCGATTTTGGCGCCGCGCCAGCCGTAGATCGACTGATCGTCATCACCCACCACCATCAGGCTGTCGCCGCCCTTGGCCAGCAGGCGCAACCACGCGTACTGCACGGCGTTGGTGTCCTGGAACTCGTCCACCAGCACATGCCGGAAGCGCTTCTGATAGTGCGCCAGCAGGCCTGGATGATCGCGCCACAGGTCCAGTGCGCGCAGAAGCAGTTCGGAGAAGTCGATCACACCAGCGCGCTGGCACGCCGCCTCGTAGGCTTCATAGATGCTGCGCATGGTCGCCAGGAACAGATCGCCGCTGGCCTGGATGTGTTGCGGGCGCAGGCCTTCGTCTTTCTGGCCGTTGATGAACCACTGGGCCTGACGAGCCGGCCAGCGCTGTTCATCCAGGCCCAGCTCACGGATCACCCGCTTGACCAGCCGCTGCTGGTCGTCGCTGTCGAGAATCTGGAACGTCTGGCTCAGGCCGGCTTCCTGCCAATGCGCCCGCAACAAGCGGTGCGCCAGGCCGTGGAAGGTGCCGACCCACATGCCGGCCGGGTTGATGCCCATCAGTTGCTCGATGCGATGGCGCATCTCGGCAGCGGCCTTGTTGGTGAACGTCACCGACAGGATCGAATGGGGCGAGGCGTTCTCGACCTGGATCAACCAGGCGATACGGTGCACCAGCACCCGGGTTTTACCGGAGCCGGCACCGGCCAGGACTAACTGACGACCTACGGAGGCCGCTACGGCCTGGCGTTGGGCATCGTTGAGGGAGTTCAGCAGAAGGGAGAGATCATCGCGCATCGGGGCATTCTAGGGTGCGGCGGCAGCCCGGGCAAACCGAGCTTTGCGCCAGCCGATAAAAGACCGGTCGGTGATGACCGGTTGGTCATGGGCCACAAGCATTGGCGGGACTCGCTTGAAGGGCCCGCGACCCAATGAAATAGCGACTTTTTCAGCATTTTTATGAGCTTGGACAGTGTGGGATGGCCGCTGCCTTGTGTATGCTCGCTGAATGTTTCGGGTTCTCCATGCTCCGCTGAATAAGAACAAGAACAAGTGCCTATGACCCTAAATTCCGATCTGGCGGGCCCCTGTGTGGAACCACGGATCATCTGCAAGCAGTACGCCACGGAAATGGCGGTCGAACGCACAAGGCTGTTGTATCAGGGTTCGCTGCTGCCCACGCTGTTCATGCTGGTCAACGGTCTGGTTTGCGCCGCGTTGATGTGGGGGCCTTCGCGTCATTTTCAGGTCAGCGTCTGGCTGGTCTGGTTGCTCTCGCTGGTAGCGCTGCGGGTCATTCAGGTGGCGGCCTTCGATTCGGCGATACCCAGCCGCCAAGCACACCCGGTCTGGTTGCGAATGTTTTTGCTCGGCTCGGCAATGACCGGGCTGACATTGGCCGGAGCGGGTATTGCACTGGTACCGGCCGACAGCTTCCAGCAACAAGCCTGGGTATTCGGCCTGATAGGCGCAGCTACCCTGTCGGCCAGCGTTGCCTATGCCGTGAGCCTTCCGGCATTTTTGTCCTTTACCTTGCCGTGCCTATTGCCGGCCATCGGCTATCTATTTTGGGGCGGTGATGAACAGCAGCGCGGATGGGGCTGGCTCGGGCTGGTCGTGCTGGTCTCGCTCAGCGTGGTCGCCTGGCAGGTCAACCGGTTGATACAAAGTGGCATGCTGCGAAGGTTCCAGAATCAGGCGCTGATCGAGCATTTGCAGCAGGCGCAAGCCCGTAGCGCACAGCTCAACGAGGCGCTTGGACGGGAAGTCGAACAACGCCGTTGCGCCGAGGAAAAACTGCGGTCGGCTCAGGTAGGACTGGAGGCGCGCGTGGTACAGCGCAGTCTCGAGCTGGAGGCGACCAGCCAGGCCCTGAGCAAGAGCGAAGCGCGTCTTGACCTGGCGCTCAAAGCCAGTGAGTTGGGGCTGTGGGACTGGAACCTGCAAACCGACGAAGTCCATCACACCCAGCTCAAGGAGCTGTTCGGTCTGGAGCCCGAGTACATCACAGCGATGCTCAGCCACCTGACCCCGCGCCTGCATCCTCAAGACGTGCCTGCCCTCAAACGCGCCCTCATTGAGCACCTCAAAGGCCGTAGCGAGGACTACCAGATCGAATACCGCGTACGTCACGGCGACGGCCATTGGGTCTGGATCGAAGACCGCGGTCGGGCCGTGGAGCGCAGCCCGAGTGGCCGAGTGCTGCGCATGGTCGGCACCCGGCGAGACATCAGCACCCGTAAAGAGCTCGAGCAACAGCGCCAGTTGGCGGCCACGGTTTTCGAGGCCGCCAGCGAAGGCATTGTGATTTTTGACCCGCATTACGCGCTGCTGGCCGCCAACCAGGCCTTCACGCGGGTCACAGGTTTTAATATCGATGACATGCTCGGGCGCAATGTGGTCGATCTGCCATGCAGTCGTGATGCCCGTCGGCACTACCCGGTCATTCGCCAGGCGCTCAAGCAGCACGGCACCTGGCAAGGTGAGCTGGTGGAGGCCCGGGCCAATGGCGAACTGTATCCGCAGTGGCTGCAACTGAACGTGGTGCGCGATGCTCGGGGAAATGTCAGCCATATCGTGGGCTTCTTCGCCGATCTTTCAGCCAGGCGTGAGTCCGAAGAGCGAATGCGCTACCTGACCCATTACGACGAACTCACTGGGCTGGCGAACCGCTCGCTGTTTCGCGAGCGCCTGCACGAAGCCCACCAACGGGTGCGCCAGGGCGGACGACGCAGCCTGGCATTGCTGCATATCGACCTGGACCGTTTCAAGCTCCTCAACGATAGCCTCGGCCATGATGTTGCTGACCAGCTGTTGCAGAAGATGGCCCGCCGCCTGATCAATGCATTGCCCGAAGCGGACACCATCGCCCGCTTATCCGGCGATGAGTTCGGGGTGCTGTTCGATGCCTACGGCAACCTTTCCAGCCTGGCGCGGGTGGCGACTCGCCTGTCCGCCAAGCTGCGTCTGCCGCTGACCATCGAGGGCCATGAACTGGTGGTCAGTGCCTCGATCGGCATCAGCATGTTGCCCGACAACGCGCGGGAGATTTCCACGCTGGTCAGTCAGGCGAACATGGCCATGCAACATGCCAAGCATTTGGGCGGCAACAATTTCCAGTTCTATACCGACAGCCTTCAGGCCAGCACGCTGGAGCGGCTGCAACTGGAGAACCAGCTGCGTAAAGCCCTGGAAGAGCAGCAGTTGAAGGTTTTTTATCAACCCAAATTGTGCCTGGCGACAGGCCGCCTGAACGCCGCCGAGGCATTGGTGCGCTGGGATCATCCGCTCATGGGCCGAGTCCCGCCGGGAGACTTCATCAGCCTGGCCGAAGAGACCGGGCTGATCGGGCCGATCGGCGAGTTCGTGTTGCGCCAGGCCTGTTGGCAGGCGTGCCAATGGCAGCGTGAGGGCCTGGCGCCGATCAGGGTGTCGGTCAACCTGTCGGTGCATCAGTTGCGCCAGGGCAAGCTGGTCAGCCTGGTTCGGCAAGTGCTGGAGGAAACCGGTCTGGCGCCGCAATACCTGGAACTGGAGCTGACTGAAAGCCAATTGCTCGACAGCGTTGAGCACATCATCGCGACGTTCCAGCAACTGCGCGACCTCGGCGTCAAGCTGGCGATCGATGACTTTGGTACCGGCTATTCGTCTCTGAGTTATCTCAAACGCATCCCTGTGGATTACGTGAAAATCGATCAGGCGTTCATTCGTGGGCTGACGGAGGGTAGCGAAGACGCGGCCATTACCCGGGCAATCATTGCAATGGCCCATGGGTTGTCGCTCAAAGTGGTGGCCGAAGGCGTCGAGCGGCCAGAGCAACTCGAATTTCTGAAAGCCGAACAGTGTGATGAGGTTCAGGGCTATCTCATCAGCCGGCCGGTTGAAGCCCAAGGGCTGGCCGCGCTGTTATGGGCCAACCGGGATGATTGCTAGCCCGCCGCTGCTACATGGCGCGCATGCGGCATGAAACCGGGAGATTGAGTTACGGATTGGGCGGGCAAAAAGCCGATTCTTGTAGTATAACTACAAGCTTGCTACATCCCGGCTTCTGCCAATAACAAGAGTCCAGTCCCTTGAACCTGTTGCAACACATCGCCCAGTCACGCCATCTGCTGCGCAAGTCGGAGCTGAAAGTCGCCGATCACGTATTGCTTGATCCTGCGGCCGTGATGCACAGCTCCATGGCTGATCTTGCCCATAGCGTCGGCATCAGCGAACCGACCATTGTGCGTTTCTGCCGAGCCATCGGTTGTTCGGGTTTTCAGGACCTGAAACTCAAGCTGGCGCAAAGCCTGGCCGCGGGTGCGAGCTTCGGCCAGTTTGCGATCCATGAGGACGACTCGGTCGCGGACTACAGCCTGAAAATCTTCGACACGACCCTGCATACGCTGATGGAGGTTCGCGAGAAGCTTGACCCGGTGGCGTTGCAAAAAGCCGTCACGGCCATGTCCCAGGCCCAGCGTGTCGAGTTTTATGGTTTCGGTGCTTCGGGTGCGGTGGCGGCCGATGCCCAGCACAAGTTCTTCCGGCTACTGCTGACGGCAGCGGCTTATTCCGACCCGCACATGCAGGCGATGTCGGCGGTCACGTTGAAACCCACCGATGTGGCGATCTGCATTTCCCAGTCGGGGCGCTCCAAAGACTTGTTGATCACTGCCAACCTGGTGCGCGAAAGCGGCGCCTCGCTGATCACTTTGTGCCCGAGCCAGACGCCACTGGCCGAGCTCTCGACGGTGAACCTGGCCATCGACGTGCATGAAGACACCGAGATCTACACGCCGTTGACCTCGCGCATTGCCCACCTGGTGGTGATCGACGTATTGGCGATGGGTGTCGCCATGGCGCGCGGCCCGAGCCTGGTCAACCATCTCAAGAGCGTGAAGCGCAGCCTTCGCAGCCTGCGGCTGTCGCCCAAGTCGGTGAAGGCGCTGGATGACTAATTGGGTCTCTCCGATTCTTTGTCGAGGAGGCTTTTGTGGCGAGGGGATTTATCCCCGCTGGGGCGCGCAGCGGCCCCGTTTTTTGCGGTTGCTGCGCAACCGATCGGGGATAAATCCCCTCGCCACAAAACGGCATTTGCCCGAATTCATCGTTCTGTAACGCTCGCGCCGCCAAACCGTCATCCCGCGCCTTCATCGTAAAGCTCCCGTATACGTCTTGGGAGTCTCGACATGACCCAGTCCTACGAAGAACGCAGCGCCGTCAAAACCCGTCGTCAGCAGGAAGACCAGCGCCGCATGGCGTTCCGTCGTGCCATCGAAGACCGCTGTGAGCAGCGCCAGCTGCTGGCCGAAATCAGCGAGTTTCCGGACGCTGTAGAATTCAACTATTGGCAGGCAACACCGGCGGTTTCCCGTCGAAACGACCAACCAGGCCAATGATCTGGGCGCGCTCGCCGCGAACGAACGCCAGGAAGGCGTGAGCCACCGGTGACAGGCGCTTAGCCCTGGCCTGCACCAGGCACCAGCTGCGGTAAAGCGGCAATTCCTCCACCGGCAACTCGATGAGTGCGCCGGACACCAGCTCCCGGCTTACGGCGTGGCGCGTCAGCAGCGCCACGCCCAGCCCCGCCAGTACGCATTCGCGTTGGGCCTCCGCCGACGCCACTTCCAGTGTCTGGGTGAAATGCACCCGTTTCTCCTTGAAATATTCCTCGCAGGCCAACCGCGTGCCTGACCCCGGCTCGCGCAACAACAGCGTGTAAGGCTCAAGGTCTTGCAGGCGCAACGGGCCCATGTGGCACAGCGGATGGTCGGGGGGCGCCACAGCGACGATTGGGTTGTTGAGAAATGGCAGGAATTCCAGGCCCATGTCCTGAGGCACCATGGACATGATCACCAGATCGTCCCGGTTGTCCGAGAGCCTGCGGATCACTTGGCCGCGGTTGACCACCGTGAGGTTGAGGTTGACCTCCGGGTGCTGGCGCTTGAAAGCGGCGAACAGGTGCGGCACGAAGTACTTGGCACTGGATTCCACCGCCAGCTTCAGTTGGCCTTGCAGCGAGCCCTGCATGTCCGACAGCTGCATGTCGAGGTTTTCCAGGCGCCCGAAGATGTCCCGGCTGGCGCGTTGAAGGGCTTCGGCGGCTTCGGTCATGTAGAGTTTTTTGCCAACGTACTCGAACAGCGGCTGGCCGATCAGCTCCTCAAGTGATCGAATCTGTAGGCTAACGGCCGGTTGTGTGAGAGACATTTCGTCGGCTGCGCGGCTGTAGGACCTCAGGTCGCACACCTCGTTGAAAATCTGCAGTTGACGCAATGTCATACGCATCAATGACTTACGCATTTTCTATAGGCTCTGCGCCGGGGCGGATGAATCAACTATAAGTCTTTGCTTATGCACGACCCAATAAATATTCATTTTTGTTAATCAACAGCCAGGACTAGTGTGGTGCTGCGACCGATTGTTACATCTGGTCACGCGTCGACCTGAAGCTCCAGGTCGTGGTACCACCGGCTCAAGGGAACCTCCAATTGATAACAAAGATCCTGATCGCCAACCGTGGTGAGATTGCCGTCCGCATCGTGCGCGCTTGCGCCGAGATGGGCATTCGCTCGGTCGCGGTCTATTCCGACGCGGACCGCCATGCGTTGCATGTCAAACGTGCGGACGAGGCCCACAGCATCGGCGCCGATCCGCTGGCCGGCTATCTCAACCCGCGCAAACTGGTGAACCTGGCCGTGGAAACCGGTTGCGATGCGTTGCACCCCGGTTACGGCTTTCTCTCGGAAAACGCCGAGCTGGCGGACATCTGCGCCGAGCGCGGGATCAAATTCATCGGCCCGTCGGCTGAAGTCATTCGCCGCATGGGCGACAAGACCGAAGCGCGTCGCAGCATGATCAAGGCCGGCGTACCGGTCACGCCGGGCACCGAAGGCAACGTAGCGGGCATCGAAGAGGCCCTGACCGAAGGCGACCGCATTGGTTACCCGGTAATGCTCAAGGCTACGTCCGGCGGTGGCGGTCGGGGTATCCGTCGCTGCAACAGCCGCGAAGAACTCGAACAGGCTTTCCCTCGGGTCATTTCCGAAGCGACCAAGGCCTTCGGTTCGGCGGAAGTGTTCCTGGAAAAATGCATCGTTAATCCCAAGCACATCGAAGCGCAGATCCTGGGTGACAGCTTTGGCAACGTGGTGCATCTGTTCGAGCGTGATTGCTCGATCCAGCGCCGCAACCAGAAACTGATCGAGATCGCCCCCAGCCCGCAACTGACGCCTGAGCAGCGCGCCTACATTGGTGACCTGTCGGTGCGCGCCGCCAAGGCCGTGGGCTACGAAAATGCCGGCACCGTGGAGTTCCTGCTCGCCGAGGGCGAGGTGTACTTCATGGAGATGAACACCCGGGTGCAGGTGGAACACACCATCACCGAAGAAATCACCGGCATCGACATTGTTCGCGAACAGATCCGCATCGCCTCCGGGCTTCCGTTGTCGGTCAAGCAGGAAGACATTCATCACCGTGGCTTCGCGCTGCAGTTCCGGATCAACGCCGAAGACCCGAAAAACAACTTCCTGCCCAGTTTCGGCAAGATCACCCGCTACTACGCCCCCGGCGGCCCGGGCGTGCGCACCGATACAGCGATCTATACCGGCTACACCATTCCGCCTTTCTACGATTCGATGTGCCTGAAGCTGGTGGTCTGGGCGCTGACCTGGGAAGAAGCCATGGACCGTGGCCTGCGGGCCTTGGACGACATGCGCCTGCAGGGGGTCAAGACCACCGCGGCGTATTACCAGGAAATCCTGCGCAATCCGGAATTCCGTAGTGGCCAGTTCAATACCAGCTTCGTTGAAAGCCATCCTGAGCTGACCAACTACTCGATCAAGCGCAAACCCGAAGAGCTGGCCTTGGCCATCGCCGCCGCCATTGCCGCCCACGCAGGCCTGTAAGGAAGTATGACCATGTCCAAGAAGATCTTTGTTACCGACACAATCCTGCGCGACGCCCACCAATCGCTGCTTGCTACGCGCATGCGCACCGAAGACATGCTGCCGATCTGCGACAAGCTCGACAAAGTCGGCTATTGGTCGCTGGAAGTCTGGGGCGGCGCAACATTCGACGCTTGCGTGCGTTTCCTGAAGGAAGACCCGTGGGAGCGCTTGCGCCAACTGCGCGCGGCGCTGCCCAACACTCGTTTGCAAATGCTGTTGCGCGGCCAGAATTTGCTGGGCTATCGCCATTACAGCGATGACGTGGTCAAGGCGTTCGTCGCCAAGGCTGCGGTCAACGGCATCGATGTGTTCCGTATTTTCGATGCGATGAACGACGTGCGTAACCTGCGGGTCGCCATCGAGGCGGTGAAGGCCTCTGGCAAGCACGCCCAGGGCACCATCGCCTATACCACTAGCCCGGTGCACACCATTGAGGCGTTCGTCGCCCAGGCCAAGCAAATGGAAGCCATGGGTTGCGACTCGGTGGCGATCAAGGACATGGCCGGTTTGCTGACCCCGTACGCCACTGGTGAGCTGGTGAAGGCATTGAAGACCGAGCAGTCGTTGCCGGTATTCATCCATTCCCATGACACCGCTGGCCTGGCCGCGATGTGCCAGCTCAAGGCGATCGAAAACGGCGCCGATCACATCGACACCGCGATCTCCAGCTTCGCCTGGGGCACCAGCCATCCAGGCACCGAGTCGATGGTCGCGGCCCTTAAGGGCAGCGAGTTCGACACCGGCCTGAACCTGGAATTGCTGCAGGAAATCGGCCTGTATTTCTATGCGGTGCGCAAAAAATACCACCAGTTCGAAAGCGAGTTCACGGCGGTGGACACCCGCGTCCAAGTCAATCAGGTACCGGGCGGGATGATTTCCAACCTGGCCAACCAGCTCAAAGAGCAGGGCGCGTTGAACCGCATGAACGAGGTGCTGGCAGAGATCCCGCGAGTGCGCGAAGACCTTGGCTTCCCGCCCCTGGTGACCCCGACCTCGCAGATCGTCGGCACCCAGGCGTTTTTCAACGTGCTGGCCGGTGAGCGCTACAAGACCATCACCAACGAAGTGAAGCTCTATTTGCAGGGTGGCTACGGCAAGGCTCCGGGTTCGGTGAATGAGAAGCTGCGCCGCCAGGCCATCGGCAGCGAAGACGTGATCGATGTGCGTCCGGCCGACCTGCTCAAGCCGGAAATGACCAAGCTGCGTGGCGAAATCGGCGCACTGGCCAAATCCGAAGAAGACGTACTGACTTACGCCATGTTCCCGGACATCGGGCGCAAGTTCCTCGAAGAACGCGAAGCCGGCACCCTGACCCCGGAAGTGCTGTTGCCAATTCCTGAGGCCGGCAGTGTGAGCTCGGCGGGCGGGGAAGGCGTGCCGACCGAGTTCGTCATCGACGTTCACGGCGAAACCTACCGCGTCGACATCACCGGAGTGGGCGTCAAGGCTGAAGGCAAGCGTCACTTCTACCTGTCCATCGACGGCATGCCCGAAGAGGTCGTGTTCGAGCCGCTCAATGAGTTTGTCAGCGGCGGCAGCAGCAAGCGCAAACAAGCCACTGCGCCGGGCCATGTCAGCACCACCATGCCAGGCAACATCGTCGATGTGCTGGTCAAGGAGGGCGATGTGGTGAAGGCCGGCCAAGCGGTGCTGATCACCGAAGCCATGAAAATGGAGACCGAAGTACAGGCGGCCATCGCCGGCAAGGTCTCCGCCATTCATGTCGCCAAGGGCGACCGAGTCAATCCGGGCGAGATCCTGATCGAGATCGAAGGCTGAGCTAACAGCTTCGATACAACCGTTTAACCTCGGGGGGGCATGTGCTCCCCTTTTTTTTGCTTGTCAGAACATCATTCGCCATTGGCCCGTCAGCGCCCCGTTGCGGTTGTCCTGACCGGTTTCACCCTTGTAACTCACCCCCAGGGTATGCCGAGGCGAAACGGCCAGGTCCAGCCCTGTTTCGAAAAGCAGACTGTCACGGTCCAGTTCGTCGCCTTCGACGGTATATGACTTGCCTGCGCCGGCCAGGCCCTGGCGGGAAGTGCCTCGGGTCTCGCCGTAGAGATGTTTCCAACCGAGGCTCAAGCGCGGCGTCAGTCGCATGCCTTGGTCAAGAGAGAAGGACCGGGCGAGGTGCAGGCCCAGATTGCTGTGGAAATAGTCCTGGGTCTGGCCGTTGAACTGCAACGCCGCGTCGCCACCTTTCTCTGAATAGCGATCGCGTCGGTAGCGTTGGTAGCCAAGGTCGATGTAAGGCTCGACATCGAAATGACCGATGTTCAGGTTGTAACCGAGCTGGCCAAAGACCTGCTGCGTATGGGCATCGTAGCGACCTTTGAGGCGATCCCTGAAACCGTTGAAGACCACATGGCGCTTGGTGCTGCCGTCATGATTGGCGTAAACGGCGCCCACGCGCAGGGCCCATGGCCCGTCCTGGCGCAAGGCATAGGCGCCCAGGTGCCAACTGTCGAGCCGACCATCGAACTGCTGGCTGTCCAGCCGGGTTTGCGTCTTGCTGCCGATCACGCCCAGGCGCCAATCCGGGCTGATGGCCCAGTCGGTTCCCAGCATCACACCGCTGGTCGAGTGTTTCAGCGCATAGCTGCCCAACTGTTTGCCGATACTGCCGCTGTTACCGATGGCCTGGACCCAGACTTGACCGTCAGCATGCACGCTCCCCGGGTTTTTCTGGCCCATGGCCGAGAGCATTGCGCTGCTGATCGGCGCCATGCTGCTCAAGGTGGCGTTGCCCAGATCCGCAGTGTTATAGCCACTCAGTTGGTCGATGGCGCTGGCGGCGGTCAGCATATCGCTGCCGAGCAAGGCGTTGATGGCAGCGTTGGGTTTTGCGACTGGCTGGGTAGTTTGCAATTGGCCGGTGGGTTTGGGGGCGGCGCTGGTGATTTTTGGTGGCTCGGCGGGTTTGATTGCTGGGGCTTCGATCCCTGGTCGGGCTCCAGCTGCCTGTGTAACGGTGGGCACATCCATGGGGGCGGGCGCTGGTGGTTTGACCGGTTGCCGCTCTTCGATATGGGCCGCAAATTCTCGCCCGTTTTCGGAACTTGCTGCTTCCTCGATTGGCACATCGTTGCGGGCGTAAGTCAGGTTGACTTGCGTATCGGTGGGAGTCAGCGTCGCCGTCATGAATGCCAGCTTACTGGAGACCGTGCCGAACGCTCCTTCAATCTTCCCCGCGCGGATGACCGTGTGCTCACGCGTCTCAATGTATTCGCCCGGCACGCCGGCGACGGTCAGCGTCGCGTTGTTCAGGAGCGCGGTGCCTTCAACGTTGATCGTGGAGCTACCGCCCTCTGCATTAACCCCGTAGATCAGTTCGGCAGTCTCTGCCAACGACAAATCCTTAGTAACGGAGGGTGCGCCTGTTTCGGGGCCGACTTCCAACTGGCCCGCGATACTCAAGAAATCCACAGTGCCATTGCCGCTGAAGCGGGCCTTCTCGTGTACGTAAATCTGCCCATTGACCACGCCGGAGTTCGTCATGCTGGCACCTGGCTCGACAGTCACGTGATTGGCGACCATGCCCTGGTTATCCAGCTTGCCGAGAACCCCTACCTGCCCCCCGATTTGGCCAGTATTGAGCAACGTGGTGTCTGGCTCGATCACTCCCCAGCCTGTGAAACTCCCGGTGTGTTGCCATTCGCCTTGCGTAACCTGCAATGCCATGAAATTTCGGGTTTCAGCCAATATCGGATGCTTGGCGGCGTCTAGTTGCAGGACGTTTTTTCCACCGCCGCCATCAATGATCCCGGGGAATTTTGCGTTTGCGCTGATGATGACCAAGTCATTTTTGCCAGTCCATCTCGCGTCGCCTTTACGGGGGGAGATGGCATTCTGCCGCTTGGTGTCCCTAGCTTCGGCGAAGGCTCTGAGGTGCTCTTGTTGCTCGGCGGTCGTGAGGATATCGGCGGGTGGCTGGGCCCTCGAAACATCAGCGCAACCGAGGACCAAGGCAACTGCCAGGGCAAGGTGTTGGGGTGGGTGTAAAGGTTGGATAGACATCGAGTGCGGTCTCGTTTGAAAGGAGTCCGCACTTTAAAAATTCCACCCTTGATCACGATGCCAGCTACCGCCTCGCCTTGGGCAAGACACAGCAGATGAAATCTGTAGGCTGGTCGAGTTGCGATCCAGACATCGTCGCGTTGGCTTCCATGGCCTGAAGCGATGCCCTACAAGATCCTCGGAACCGTTCTGTCAGCTGCGCTTGAGATACGCCTTCCCATAATGCCGTTCCATCCGCGTCTGGATCAGCTCCAACGCGATGGACATCAACCAGTAAATGATCGCCGCCGTGGTGAGCATTTCGATGTAGCGGTAGCTGGAGCGACCATAGGATTGGGCCAGGAACATCACTTCCCAAACACCCATCACCGAGATCAGGGACGAGTCCTTGAGCATGGAGATGAATTGGTTGGTGGTCGGTGGAATGATGGTGCGCATGGCCTGGGGCAGGGTGACGCGCCAGAAGATCACGGTTTCGCCCATGCCCAGCGCAAGGGAGGCTTCGCGCTGGCCGTGGGGGACGCCAAGGATCCCGGCGCGGAAGATTTCGCTCAGGTAGGCGCCGTAGTTCAGCGACAGGGCGATGATCCCGGCGGCAATCGCGCCCGGGACCAGTCCCAGTTGTGGCAGGCCCAGGTAGATCAGCAGGATCTGGATCAGCAGCGGTGTGCCGCGAAAGAACGACGCGTAGAAACTGGCAATGCCGAACGCCACCGCGCTGCTGGACAGCCGCGCCAGGGCGGTGATGAAGCCCAGCAAGGACGAAGCGACGATCGAGCACAGGCAGAGAAACAGCGTCAGCGCCGCGCCCTGCAGAAAGCCGTTGGGTGCCAAGTGCACGCCCAGCAGGTTCGGCAGTTTGTCCAGGATGATGGTGAATTTCAGGTCGAAGCTCAGGAAAAAACTCGCGAACAACACCAGCATGGCCGCCCAGGTCAGGTACAACCGTGTGCGAAAACCGAAGATCTTTTTCAGGCGCGACTCGGCCACCGGTTGCGGTGGCCGAGAAGGGGATGGAAAGGAAGTCATTGGCTGATGTCGGCGCCGATCCATTTTTGCGAAAGCTTGCTCAAGGTGCCGTCCTGTTTCAACTGGGCGAAAACCTCACGTACCTTGCTGTTCCACTCAACGTCGCCTTTTTCGATGGCCACTGAGTTCGGTTCGGAATAGAGCGGCTCGCCCGCCAGCTTGAAACGCTTGTCTTCGGTCAGCCGCGGCTGGGCGGTCACCAGGTTGGTCAGCACCGCGTCCAGCCGCACGCCGGCACCTAGGCCCAGATCCTGGAAAGCCACGTTGTCGGTGTCGTACGGGGCGATCTGCACGTTTTCGAAGGGGTAGCTCAGTTGAGTGTCCTCGGCGCCTTCGATCACCAGGTTCTTGTTCAGGTAACTCTCGTAGCTGGAGGCGCTGGTGAGGCCGACTTTCTTACCGCTCAGGTCCTTGGCGCCATGGATGCTGTCGTCCTTGGCGTTGACCACGATCACCGCGGGCGAGGCGTAATACTGAACCGGGAAGTCGAACACCTCGGCGCGGGCTTTACTTGGCGTCATGGAGCAGATGCAGATGTCATAGCGCCCACTCCAGCGCCCGGCGGCGATCACGTCCCAGGAGGGGGTTTCCAGGCGCAGCTTCACACCCAGTTTTTCAGCGACCGCTTTGGCGACATCCACGTCAAAACCGTCGAGCTGGTTCTGATCATTGAGGAATGAGAAGGGCGGATAACTTTCCATCAGCACGCCGACCAGTTCTTTTTTCTGCTCGATGCGATCCAGCGTGGCGCCAGCGAGCGCTTGCGACGAAACGGCCAATAGAGTCAGGCCGAGGGCCAGCAGCGGTTGAAATTTCACGAGAGATCCCTGGCTGAAAAATAAGTTGTGGTTGAGCGATGGGTGCGTATTAAATAGTTATAAGAACAACTCCGGTAGTGAGTTATTTTCATAAGCTTATGAGTGAATCGCATATGGGCGCAGCAACGATAGTCATCCTCGATGGCGGCATGGGCCGCGAATTGCAACGCCGGGGCGCGCCGTTTCGGCAGCCCGAATGGTCGGCGCTGGCCTTGAGCGAAGCACCCCAGGCGGTAGAAGCGGTGCACGCGGCCTATATCGCTAGCGGCGCCAATGTAATTACCAGCAACAGCTACGCCGTGGTGCCGTTTCACATCGGAGAGGAGCGCTTCGCAGCAGAGGGCCAGGCATTGGCGGCGCTGGCGGGGGAGTTGGCGCAGCGAGCGGTACAGGCCTCAGGCAAATCGGTACGGATTGCCGGGTCGCTGCCGCCGTTGTTCGGTTCCTATCGACCCGATTTGTTCGATGCTTCCCGTGCCAATGAATTGCTGGCGCCGCTGGTGACAGGCCTGGCGCCTCATGTTGACCTGTGGCTGGCCGAAACCCAAAGCTCGACGGTCGAAGCGCGGGCGATCCACACCGGGCTGCCGAAGGACGGCAAGCCGTTCTGGCTGTCATTCACCCTGAAAGACGAAGACACCGATGAAGTGCCGCGCCTGCGTTCCGGTGAGCCGGTGGTGGACGCGGCGGCAGTGGCCGCCGAGCTCGGCGTCGAGACGCTGCTGTTCAATTGCAGCCAACCAGAAGTGATCGGCGCGGCAATCGATGCCGCGCGGGACACCTTCGAGCGCCTGGGAGTGAAGATCCACATTGGAGCCTACGCCAACGCCTTTCCTCCTCAACCGAAGGAAGCGACGGCCAACGACGGGTTGGACCCGCTGCGCGACGACCTTGATCCGCCCGGTTATCTGCAGTGGGCGGCCGATTGGCAGAAGCGCGGCGCCAGTCACCTGGGCGGTTGCTGCGGCATCGGGCCGGAGCACATCGCGGTGTTGGCGCAAAAGTTGGTCTGATCCCTTCAAGCAGACATGGCGGCTTACATTTCCCCGCCGCCACAATACATATGTATGTCATCGCGGGTCGGACGAGGCGATAGGTTCCTGGTTCCTTAACTACAACCGGGACCTATCCTTGAAACCCATCAGCCTGTTACCCAACGGTATTCGATTTCAGCCGCATAAATTCGCCGATCAATGGCTCGGTCAATGGGGCCTTACCGGCGACGCGCAGGTTCAGGTCACTTATCAGGAGGTCGAGACTGTCGATTCGGCCGCCGAACGCAAAACCGCATCGGTTCCGTTGCGGGACGCCGTCACACAAGGCTTTCTGAGGGCCCATCAAAGCCGGGCTTCCTCCTCCGTCTTGTCCCCGCGAGAGGGCTGGGTTTATCCCCACCGAAGTCAGATGTCTCTGGACTTTTCGTCACTGCGGGCCAACGGTAAAGCGCTCTCGCAAGATGTCCTGCAGCAATTGCGAGCCGGCATCGCGCCCGGTTACCAGGGCATCGGACAACCCGTCATCACCGAGGTGGATGCCGAGGGTAATCTGCTCGGCGTCCGTGAAAAGGAGCAACTGCGCCAACTGGGGTTTCTGGATGCCAATCAGGTGCAACTGGCCCGGTTGTTCGCCGCGCTTCCAACGTTCGACACAGTGCTCAAAAGCCTGCTGGTGGGCCGGATCAAGGCCAGTATCGCCCAAGGGAGACTCCATGCCTGGGTGCTCGAGCACATGGAACCGGATCACTGCTATGTGAATCATTTTGCCGTCGACTCGATGGGCAAGCGTTCGTTGACCTCCTCCCAGCGTTTCACCGACGTCATGCTGGGCTGCCTGGCAACGGATACGCCGCCCACCTACACCGTCGGCAGTGTGGGATTCTTTACCCGCCCGGATGCGGTGGAAGAAGCTGACAGCCTGTTTGTCAGCCCGTTGGACCGCAAGACCGCAGCGACCATGGAGTCGGTCTTCTATATCGCCCCACCCATTGCCAACGAAAGCCTCAAGCGCCAGTTCCTCGATGACCTTGTCGCGTTTGGCACGAACAAAAGCGTAGCGCGCGCGCTCGATATGCCCAGCCCATCCACGGCAGAAACGGCGCTGGCGTATTTTCTGGGTCGGCGCTTCCTGTATCTGTTCGATCTGTACAAGGCGGATCGGGATCCGGCCATTGCACTGACCCAGGATGAGCGGAACCTGCGCAACGACGAAGACCGCCTGTTGGACATCATCACAACCCATCCCCGCATGTCGGACAGGAACCGCCTGTTGCGGGCACCCATTCCCCATGCCTATGCCGTCATGCTCGACATGGGGGCCGCGACGCCACGCAAGTGGCCGGCAGCCATGGTCATCAAACGGGCCGATCAGTCTTTTCTGTTCCTGTATTCGCTGGAAGGGGGGATACAGAAATTCCGCTCCTTCCAGGAACTGGTGCAAAAGACAAACCCTGTCTTTGAGGGGCTGGAACGCAAAATCCGGGATATTTCCACCGAGTTGTCCGGGCACGTCTTCGAAACAGCGGCAGATGACCTGCTGCGTTTGCAAAGCGCGGCGTTGGAGGCGTTTCTGAACGCCCCGGCAAACGAAACGCTCGCCTTGCCCGCCTTCGCCCTGGGCGTCGACGACGCGCTTGAGCTTCCGATGTTGTCCCTTGCCGGGCCTTTGGCTGTCCGCCAGGAGGCACTGGTGGAAAACAATCGCCCCGACTTCTTCAAAGCGGCGAATGCTTCCCAGAGAGCCCATTACCGCAGCCTGGAGCTGCGGGTGCTGGAAGCCGCCTATACGCTGGCAGACAGCGATATCAAGACCTTGCTGCAGTTCACTCGCCAGAAGATCAGGCAGTACCTGCAGGCCACCGTGCACCCGGACATAGATCCCGATCCGGACCAGTCCATGGTCACATTCTTCTATGGAAAAAGGGCCAACCCGAGGCAGTCCCGTGTCACCAGCCTGACCCAGTTGCTATTGGATAACCTGCGACCGTCCCAGTACCCGAATGCCATGAGGGAAGTGCTGAGTGTCTACATCATCGATCCCGACGGGGAGCGGATCCGGAACCCGGCCAACGGTTATTTCCTCACGATGAGCGGGCGCGAACTTGCCAGGATGGTCACGAGCATCGATGCCGGTGGAAGTTATGAAGCCATGCTCAGGGAGGAAATGAATAAACCTGCCTACAAAAAGGCTTGGCAGACAGCGTATCTGGCCAATCTGAAATTCAAAGGGTATGAGGCCTCGCTCCAGGGCGACACCGTGTTCAAGGCCATGGTGGTCGATAAGGCCTTCAACCCACCGAAATCGACGAAGAAGCTCGTCCTCTGGCTGGACGCTGTCCTGCGCTCACCGTCGACAGAGGGCCGTACCCCGGTCATGGGGCGCAGGGTGCATGTGTACGGTCTGTTATTGGGCGGAAGCATGGCCGCCGGCGGTCGGCACGCCCATATGGGCAATGCGAACAGCATCAATGGTGCGCTGGTGTTTTCCGACCAGGAAGGGCCCGATATCAAGGGCACCGTGGGCGTTTATTTGCCCGACAGCCCCGAGGGCGAGGATTTCCATGAGTTCGCCGACCTGAGCGACGGCATTGCCGAGCTGTTGCCACGGGAGGATTGGCAGGCGTATTTCCGTTCGCGTATCTCCACGAACGACCCGGCGCAGATAAAGCGGACCCTGGGTCAACAGGGCGGTCGTCCGCTGATTCGCGGTTCGTTGATCAGCGGTGATCTGTTTGAGACTCTCCACCGGGCACACGTCAACTTTCACAGTGCCCATGCCGATCACCGCTCCAACAGTAACCGCAATGTTCGTCATCAAACTTATGGCAGGCTCGGGCAGATGGTGATCGAGATCGTCATGGAACTGGCCGGTATGTTCCTGGCGCCGGGTTTTCAGATGCTCAAGAGCGCCGTTAAAACGGGCTTGTTGATCTACAGGACCGGGGCTATTCCGCTGAACCTGAAAACCCTGGCGCTGGTACACACCGTGGCCAACCATGGCGGCTGGCGCCTTACCCGAGGCGTGGGGGTACCCACTCGGAGTCAATCCTTTTTTCGCGCGGTGACGGCTCAGCAGAGTCAGGATGAAGCACTGACCGGACTGCCGTTGGACGCGGCGATTTATGGCCGTTATGCCGTGACGGATACATCGGTAATACGCGGGCTGACAGCGGATGCGCGGGGTTTTTATCGCGCGACTGTCAGCAATACGACCACCGGCAGCGTGACGTCCCGCCCTGTGTATGTGCGACAACCCGAGGGGACAGTGTTTCGGGTGCATGACCACACGAGGCTGGACGCGACCGAGGCCATTCTGGTCGACCCGTTAACGGGATTGGACATCCGCTCCACTGGCGTGATGAGAAGCACCGTGGCGCGAATGTCCGATGGGCAGTGGCGCGCCGTGGGGTTTGGCCGCGGAGGCGGTAAACGGCCGGGGGATCTGAGTCCCCAGCCAGGGCCGTCAAAACCCAAGAGACCGGCCCTGTCGTCTGCGGCTCTGTCCTCGCAGGTTCGTACGCCAGGCACCTGGAACAATCAGCTGATGGACCTGATTCCGTCGATCATGACGCGTCTGGAAAGTTGGCCGCAGAACCGGAGCCTGCTAATCATCAATGAACAGGATCCTGAACATGTCTGGTCGTTGCGCTTTACGCCTGGGCAAGACGAAACCATCTATCCCCTGAGCAGCCATCCAGACAGGACCGACACCGATGTCGTCCTCAATCGCACGACCCAGCATCATTACAACCTGGTGCTGGGCGAGGAGACCGTGGCGATCCCTGGCGACGGTGATTGTTTCTTCAATGCTGTTACCCGTGGGCTTAATGAAGGACAGGCCCAGCAAACGTTCTCGATGCAGGGTTTGCGCAATGAAGTGGCTGATTATATCGACCGGCATCCGCATATCGGGCAATACGTGGCGTCGCCACCGACCAGGATTCAACAGGCACTTTTTGAGAATGCGCCCTCGCTGGACAACCTGTTGGGCCAGGCGGCAATGCTTGATCTGTCGCGGATCGTCTATGGCGCACCCAACCCGCATCGCCTGTTCCAGCCAACGTTGCGTTACCTGGACCTGCAAGCAAACAGTTCGGTGCGAACGGCGATCACCGCAAACCCGGCCTCCAGATTGCCGCCGGAAATCCTCCAGCAAGTCGGGCGCATATTGTCGCAGCGGCCGCCGGCGAAATTGGCGGCCAGCGTTTATGCGCCATATTCCGGGGAAGAGCGACAAACCATGCAGCAACTGTTCGAGGACCTCTTGGTGGGGCCCGTTGAGCCTGCACTGATCCAGAAGTTGCTTGATGACAAGTTCCTGCTAATGACCCCTGACGTGGCCCATATCCTGCTGGAGTACGGCGTGACCGCAAGGCAACTGGTCAATCACCATCCCAATAACAGTTCGGCTTATATCTTGTATGACGAAGCGCTGCACGGTCATCTGGACGAAGACCAGCTTGAAGCCTTGCTCGATGGGGCCTACCTGGTCGATAGCGACGATCTGGCTGATGCCAAGAGTCTGTTGGTGGCCGATTCTGGCAAGTCCGTCAGTGATACTTCGGAGCTGTTCGATCATTTCATTTACACGGACAGGGCCGATAGGACTGTCAACTTGTTCAAGACCGCTCTCGGGCGTTTTCCCGTCTTGCTGAGACGGGCGAATTTTCTGTTCAGGTCGCCGATCATCGCGCATAACCTGGGCGGTTTGTTGCGGGTGGGCGAAGTGGCCCGGTGGCTACGTAACCCGGCCTTGTCCGATAGGCGTTTCCAGCTTCTTGCGGAGTATGCGAGCACCCGCTACAGCGAATTGCAGCGCACCGAAAGCATCGATGTCGACTGGATGCAGTTGTTCGACGACCGGAACCTGCAAAATATCGTCACGCATCAAGACGAGTTGGCGGATTTCCTGGTGTTCCTGGGGGGCGCCTGGGGGAACATCATGGACAACGACATACCGGCTGTCGCCAAGCTGTTCAGCTTTGCGGGGCAGCCTCCCTCCAACGACAGGGTCGCGTCGTTATTCGATGTTCCGAATCTCTGGGGCTCTTTGCAGAAGCTGCGCAAGGATTACGCCAGCCAGATTTGGGCCGACCTGATTGGGCCGCACTTCAGCGACGCCACCATCCGGCTCGCACTGGCCCGACCTGGGGCGCTGAATTCCGAGATGCACCTTGCCCTTGCCCTGAGAAGCAGCCTTGCCCCGGACGAATTCCGCGCCAACCAGATCATGCAGCGCTTGCTCTCCATCGGCCAACGTCGGGCCCAGCAGTACCTCTACAACTTCGACTTCCCGACCAATCGCCTGGGCCATAGTCGTCTGGACTTTGCGATGTACGTGGAAAGCCATCTGACCATTCCGGACTGGGCCTGGCAGTATGCAAGGCACGGCGTCACCCCGGACTCACTCAAGAAGATTGGCGAGGTGAAGCCTAAACCCGAGTAACACCGCGAATCCCCTGTGGGAGCAAGCTTGCTCGCGAATGCGGTGGGTCAGTTGGCAATAATGTTGACTGTAACGCCGTCTTCGCGAGCAAGCCCGCTCCCACACTGAATCTGGGGTGAGCGCTGGTTCTGTGGACACTGAAGAACCCCTGTGGGAGCGAGCCTGCTCGCGATAGCTGACGGTCAGGCGAAACAACCTATGAGCGACACTCCACCAACCCAAGCACCTGTCCACCCTCGCGCTGATTCTCCTCACTCAGCCACCGCTCGAATCCCACCCGGATCGCCGGCCATTCCGAGTCCAGCATCGAGTACCACGCAGTGTCGCGGTTCTGTCCCTTGACCACCATGTGTTGGCGGAACACCCCTTCAAAGGTGAAGCCCAGCCGCTCGGCGGCGTATTTGGAGCGAGCGTTGGCGTTGTTGCATTTCCATTCGAGACGCCGATAACCCAGGGCGAAAGATTCCCTGGCCAGCAGATAAACCGCCTCGGTGCTTTTCGGCGAGCGCTGCATCGGCGCACCGAAGGTTACATGGCCGATCTCGATGCGACCTTGTGCTGGCACGATCGACATCAAGCTGAGAATTCCCTGCACCTCGCCGCTGGCGCGGTCGATCACACTGAAGAAATACGGATCGGTATTGGCTGCATGATTGGCCAGCCACGCATCGAAAGCGTCGCGATCCTTGAACGGGCCGTAGGGCAAATAATCCCAGAGCTTGGGATCCGCTCCGGGCCCTTCGAGGGCTTGCCACAGGCCATCGGCATGACGCCCCGGATCGAGTTTCTCCAGGCGGATGAAACGCCCTTCGATCAACTGCGCAGACGGCGCTGGGACGCCTTTCCAGTCGGCGGGTGAAATCGGCATGCTGTGCTCCTTACAGGGCTTTGCGAAATTGAATGAAGCCTGGGCGTTCGGCGATGCGCTCGTAGAGTTGGATCGCGGTTGCGTTGGTTTCGTGGGTCAGCCAATGCACCTTGCAGCAACCATCGGCCTTGGCGGTGGTGTAGACGAATTCGATGAGCTGGCGCCCGACGCCGCTGCCACGGCTGTGCTCCGTGACGAGCAAGTCTTGCAGGTAGCAGGAGTTTTCGATGCTCCAGTTCGAACGGTGATAGATGAAATGCACCAGGCCTACTGCGGTGTCGCCGTCCCAGGCGAGGGCGCCGTGGGTCGGCTCTTGATCATCGAGCAGGCGTTGCCAGGTGCTTTGGCTCACGGTCTGCGGCAGTTCGGTGTTGTAGAAGCGCAGGTAGGCCTGCCACAGCGGCAGCCAGGCGGCGTGATCGTCAGCGGTGACGAGGCGGATCTGGGGTTGGCTCATATTCACTCCTTGGACAATGGATCAGGCATCAGGCGCGCGAGCATCTGGTCTTGGGGGACGGGGCTGGCGGCGAGACCATTGCGCACCCCGCTGACGTCCGCCGGGCTGCGGTTCTGGCTGAGCTTGCGCTTGCCTTCCAGGCGCTGGATAGGCAGGACGAAGCCGACGATGGCCCTGAGCATGCTGTCGATGTACTCGGCTGGCGCGTCGTCGATTGTCCACGGCTGGGCGCGGCCGCTTTCGTGGCGGTCGGTGAGGGCGCCGACCAGGTTGCGCAAACGATGGGGGTCGCTGAACACCTCGGCCGTGCCATAGGCATGCACGGCCAGGTAGTTCCAGGTCGGCACGACTTTGCCGTGTTCGGCCTTGCTGGGGTAGAAACCGGGGCTGACGTAGGCATCGGCCCCGGCGAAGACCACCAAGGCTTCGGCGCCGGCTTCCAGGTCGCGCCATTGCGGATTGGCCCGGGCCATGTGCCCGTAAAGGCTGCCATTGGGGCCCTGTTGCGTGTCCAGCAACAGCGGCAAGTGACTGGCCTGCAAGCCGTGTTCACCGTGCGTGATCAATACGGCCAGACGGCAATCATTCATCATGCCGTGCAGCTGGGGCAGGTCTTCGACGGCAAAGGCTTTGGGGTTGTACATGATGATTTTCCTTGGCGAATGCGAGCATCCTAGGCAGGCTATTGGTCTGTTGTAAGAGCCACTTATGGTCAATTGGATAGGTCCATTACGAGGACTGTCATGAACAACCCTGTGCCGCCCCTGTCTTTCAATCCCGCCGGTATCGAGCTGGATCGCCGCCAGGGGCTGAGTCGCCAGCTCTATCAGGCTTTGCGTTCACGAGTGCTGGACGGCCGCCTGGCCAGCGGCACGCGGCTGCCGGCCAGCCGGGACCTGGCAGCGGCTTTGTCGATTTCACGCAACAGTGTGGTGCGAGCCTATGACCAGCTCTATGCCGAGGGTTTCATCGAAGGGCGGGTCGGTGACGGTACTTATGTGGCAAGACTGTCGTCGACGGCCCTGCCTTTGAAAAACATATCCACAAAAGTATCCACAGGGTTTTCAACAGGCTTATCCACTGGTTTATCCACAGATTGGCTCGATTTGCCTGTGGGTCCATCCAGTAAAGTTATCCACAGTGGGGCATTGAAACGGGTCGAAAAGAACCATTTACCTCAACCACCCCTCGGCCCGCCAAGGGCCTTTCGGGTCGGTGTTCCGGCGTTCGACCTGTTTCCTTTCGAGGTTTGGGCCAAGCTGAATGCGGCTTTCTGGCGCAAGCCGGATCTGCAACAGCTGTGTTATGGCGACGCGCAAGGTGACGCGCGCCTGCGCGGCCTGATCGCCGCTTACCTGCGCAGCTCCCGCGGCCTGCACTGCACGGCTGAACAAATTGTGATCACCAGTGGTGCACAGCAGGGCATTAGCCTTTGTGCACAGCTGCTGGTGGATCCGGGTGATGTCGTGGCGGTGGAGAATCCTGGCTACCGCGCCGCTGGGCATGCGTTTGCCGTGGCCGGTGCCGAGGTGAAAGGCGTGCCGGTCGACAGCGATGGCCTTGATTGCACGGCGCTCGGTGCGTTGAGCCACTGCCGACTGGCCTACGTCACGCCGTCCCATCAATACCCGACCGGAGTGGTCATGAGCCTCGCGCGCCGGTTGGAGCTGCTGGCCTGGGCCGAGCGCAATAACGGTTGGATCGTCGAGGATGACTACGATGGCGAGTATCGCTACAGCGGTGCGCCACTGGCGCCTCTGGCTGCACTGGATCGCCAAGGGCGAGTCCTTTATGTGGGGACGTTCGGCAAAGTCGCATTTCCGGCCTTGCGCCTGGGCTATCTCGTGTTGCCATCCGGCCTGGTAGATGCCTTCGCCCAACGTCGCGCGGTGGATGTACGTCACTCTGAAGTCAGCACCCAGGCGGTCATGGCCGAGTTCATGGCCGCCGGGCATTTCCAGCGGCACATCAGGCGCATGCGGCGGGCCGCACTGGCCCGACGCGACGCGCTGCTGGCCGGGTGGCCGAAGTCGTTGAACGGCGTCGGCGCCATGCCCACGGTCGTCGCCGGATTGCACGTCACGGTGCCGGTGGACAACATCGAGCGCGAGCGCGAGCTGATCGCCCGGGCCACCGAAGCCGGCGTCGAGGTCAATGGCTTGAGCAGCTACTGGTTGCCTGCCACTACCCCGACGCAGGTACGGGCGGGGCTGGTGCTGGGGTTCGCGGCGGTCCCGCCAGCGACGATCGATGCCGCGCTGGCGCGTCTGGCGAAGGCCTGGCCGACATGAGTGCCGGGCGTCGATAGACGCCTGGCTTTGTCCGTCACGACAGTCGTTTTGGAAAGAACACCTCCCTGGCCTGGTCCACGGCGATTTCGCTGCGGTAAAGATCGATCAGTTGCCGCTGGGTCAATTCCTTGGTCGAGTCGGCGGCCCGGCCCAGGCTGACTTGTTCCGGTGTTTTCAAACGCGCCGAAAGATAAGCATGGGCAGGCGCCCAGTCAGTGGAATAACGGAAGTCGGCGAACCACAGCGTTTTGTTCTCTTTCAGGTCCTTGATCTCGTACCGGTCCAGATAGCCATAAACAGGACCTCTGAGGCGTTGCCGGTTCTTTTGCCGAGTGATGGAAATCTGGTTCCGGCTTTTAAGCCATATCAAGCCACTCATGGTCGGTGGCCGTTGTTTGATGACCTTGAGGATGCCTTCGAACCCTTCCTCATAAAGGGTCTTGGACGCCTGCTTGAGTGTTTTGCGGGTGGACTCGGCCAACTGCCGGTCCTGGGCCGACACACCCACCGTTTCGTTAGAGGCGTTGTCCAGCGCCTTGGTGATCGCCACGGCGACTTTCTCCATGCGGCCAGCGTGTGCATTCAGAATCATCCCGATGCCGGTGGGTGATCGACTGGGTTTGTTGGCGTATTCCTGGATTTGCGTCTTGAACGCTGCCAGCCCGTCAATCAGGGCCTTACCCTTGGTGATGCTGGTTGCCAACGCAGGAACGGGCGCCGGCGCTTCGGCGATGACGTGAGGCACCCACTCACCGGTTTCCTTGCGATGAAACGTGGCAATGATTTTTTCTGAAAGCGGGTTTTTCACATCGACCCAGCCCGTCTCTTCCTTGGTTTTCGAGAGCCGGGGTTCGCCACTGACCAGACCCCAGAAACGCGCCCTGATGAACTTTTTCCGAGGCCGGGGGCGCTGCTCGTACGGGTTGCCGAGGCTGCGCCGGTTGCTTCGCTCATCGAGGGCCCAGGCCAGGTGACGGACTGCGCGTTTCTTGATCTGGCCAATCTGCTTTATCAGTCGATTGAGTTCTGCCGGGCGCACACTGGCCTTATATTCATCGCCCAGGTATTCGAGATGTTCTTCGATGGCGGTGAACTGTTCCGTCAGGCTGCCGAATGCATCGATCTGTTCGTCCAGCCTGATCACACTTCGCTCCTCGATGGCGTCGTGCAGGCTTTGGAACGCAACCGTGATGTTATCGACCACTTGGTTGAGATCTGCCCACCCCTCAGGCACGGTGTGGATGCTGTCGAGCGACAGGCAAAGGTGGCGATACATGTCCAACTGGATCAGGCGGATCGCATCGCTTTTGTAGGCCGGCATTTTCCCGCGGTGCTGGCGCAGGAATTCAAAGCCTTCGCGCCCCTGCTTCTTGAGTCGGTAGAAGCGGGTTTCCATGTAATCCAGGCGCTCGATCATGTCGTCACCGACCCGGATCATGGCATCGGCAGCATCGACGTGTTGCTGCTCGACTTCCTCGATCGTCGAAGTGGCCATGTCCAGGGCTTCTCTCAGGGCGGGGGTGAAGCGAGCCTTCAGCGCGTCTATTTCCTCGAACGTAAAATTGATCTGCGCGTTCAAGTAGCCGAGTCGGACTTGAGGCGCGTCGGGCCTTGATTGAAAGACCGGCCATTCGGTCAGGATCTTCAACGCTTCTTCGTAGCTTTCCCGTTGGGTCTTCAACGTACTCAAATAGACGATGCGTTTGAGCTCCTTGGCAGAGCCGGACGCCTTACCCAGCTCCTTGGCATCCATAGTCAGCAACTTCTGGCCTTCGATTTTCTTTTCTTCGAAGCGAGTCAACTGCGCCAGCAGCTGAATGCCACGGCGCCTGGCATTGGCGATGACCTCCTGCCGGGCACCTTTCGATCCGCTACCGCGCAGACGCAGGCGCGTGTCGACATGCCATTCGCCGTGGGCATGGCGCATCAGTGCCGGCCCTGGGTGGGAGGGGTCTTTTTCGTCGACGATGGACACATGGTCCCCTTCCACCTTTACCTTGAACCACTTGTCGGCCATTTTGGCGAACCAGTCATCGCCCTGTTGGTAGAGGCCCTTGAGCGGGCCCTCGCTCTTGAGCTGTTCGGCGTGCTCGGGCTTGTTGACGCTCAAGGGCCTGAGCAGCTTGGCATGCTCGCCGGACTTGCCCGCCAAGGCGCCACTGGAATGAATGGTGTCGTAGTGCTCGGCGGGCAGTCTGGTGTCCTTGGGCGGTATGAATTGCTCGATGATGGGCGCAGGCTTGGTCAGTTTTTCCTGCTCGGGCACGACCTGGGGGGCTTCTGTCAGGCGGCTATCAGTATTCTCCCGGGCGCGCTCGATGGCGTGTGCGGTAATCGCCATGGCCATGTTCAGCAAGAGGTCGACAAACGCTTCCCACGTGGCCTGGCTGTCGGCTTCTTCGTCGCCTTGTGTCATCGTTTCAACGTCGTCGAGGATTTGCCAAAGCCAGATGGCGGTGCCTACCGCAGCCCCGAGGTAGGGCAGGGCCAGGTTGAAAATCAACCAACTGGCCTGTTTGAAGGTTTCCCAGCGGTTCTCGCTATTGGACACAGACTGACGGTCGGCGAGGGCGGTCAGGGCCTCGGCATTGGACCTGAACAACCGCGGCAGAAAATCCGCCCCCAGAGTCTGGTTGCTCAAGCTGACGGGGGCGCTGTTGGTCCACGAAGAGAAGGGGTCGGTGGCGAATTCGACGATCATCCAGGGCGAGGGGATCGGCCCGGAAAAGAGGTATCGGCTGTAGTTCTCGCGTACTCCGTCGGGCAGCCAGGCCAGCACCGATTGACGCAAGGAGGGAGTCTGCCGGATGGCGTAGATCAGATTGCTCGGCGTCGGATACTGGCACAGCTGCGGTTCCAGCAGCGGGCGATAGAGCACGCAGGGGCCTGCATCGAAATCCTGCGGACCGATCACGAACATGTTGGTCACGACGTCTCCCGCAGTGCCTTGGGACTGGCCGGAGACGAAAGCCAGCTCGCGCATGACGATTGTCTGCCCGTCGACCTTGCGCTCGGCTTCGTCGGTCTCCATCACGGCGGCGATGTAACGGTAGCCGCGCTCGTCGATGTTGCAATCGCCGCGAATCTTGCTCTCCAGCGCCAGCATGGGTAACTGGATGCGTAGCTGAGCAGTGTAGAGATTTTCCCGGCGGGTCGATTCGACGGTATCGCCCAGTAGCTTGCTCTTGACCAGTTCGGGATAAACGCGACCGACGTCGACCTTGGTCACCAGATTTTCGACGTAGTCGACCGTCATCCATCCGGGCAGCTTGTCGCCGTCGAGAGATCTGACCACTTTGTCGCCAAGGGGCAGCGCAATCAGGTTCTGTAGCGCCAGGTCGACGAGGTTGAGCCGCGTGATCTCGATTTTGCCGGGAACAACGAAGGTGCCCCAGACGACGGGGCTGCGGATTTGCAGTTCGATCCGTTGCGGGTCGAGCGTCGCGGCGTCGGCATGCTCCGATTGCATCTGCTGTTTCAAAGCGTTCAGCGCATAGTGTTTGATGGGGGGAATATCGTCCAGGTAGGTCTTGCCGGCATGGGAGCTGCTCAGCGCGGACAGGTTCTTCATGTGTTGGGCGAACAGGATCTGGTCGGACGTCGATGCTTGCTGGAGCCAGTCCGGCATCTGCTTCTCGTACCAGGCCGCATCAGGACCGGTGTCGGTCTGTGTTCCACTGAGCGCGGGCTGCTCGCTGTCGTCGGCCATGAACCCTTTCAGGATCTCGGGAGAGCCCAGGATCTGTACCTGGGTGGCAATCAAGCCGCAGGCCTTGTGATCGAAAATGTTGCCTTCGGGCTCAAAGAAGCGCCACTGGATCTTCTTGCCCTCCACGTTGCCCAGATGATCAGGCAAGGTCTGCTCCAATGCTTGCAGTGAGTCGAACTTCTCGTAGCTGCGACGTAGCGAGTAGGCGAGGATGGTCTGTTTTTTGTCGACGGTTCCGATCAGCACCACCAGGGAGTTGTCGATCATGCGTGTCAACTTGTCGCCATCCACCTCATCGATGTCGATCAGGTACGCATGGGTGCCATAAGGGTCGTTGGCCTTGCGGTCCTGCAGGTCGGGGTACAGGAACAGTTGCCTGGCCATGGCACAGTCGGAGTCCGTCCAGCCCTTGACCTGCTTAACGTCCCAGAGTCTGTGCAGCAGGCTGGAGAGCTCATGCCAGCGCGGCGGCGCGGTGCCGATCGTGGCGTTCCAGTACACCAGTTGCTGTTCCTGGCAGGCGGACACCATGACGGGCGCGAGTTCATTGATCAGGCTGCCGATCTGAGCGATGCGCACCGGCAGGTGCACCTCGGGGGTCGTCAGTGGCAGGTGGGTCAGAAAGTGAAAGCCCTCTATCAGCAGCGTCGCATAGTCCTCATTCATCCGTGCCGCCAGCATGTTGCTGAGTGTCTGGTAACGCGTGGGCCGCTCAACGATCTGGCCGTCGACGATTTCCCAATTCGGCTCACCGACCACAGTATTGTTCGGGTCCAGATGCAAATGGGGATAGAGCTTCTTGAGCGCGTTGTGCAGAAGGGCGGCGGCTACCTCCGGCGAGGTCGGGCCGGCGAGCAACTGGTTGAGCACCGCGTCGCCAAGGCTGGCGTCGGGTGCGGCGGGTTTAGGGGTTAAGGGTTGGGTCATCTGAGTCTCCCTGTCTCGCGATACATGGCATGCCCAAAGCCGAACGCTTCGGGAACGCCATGCTAGGGCGCGGCAGAACAGAGACGGTGGTAACTATGTATAGGGCGCAGTGTCAGCCCGGGTGAGAGGCCACCTTATCCCGGGCCAGACAAACTCCTTGCTACAGGCTGAGCTACTGGCCGGACTTGATCCGGGTCCAGGCCCGTGTCCGCGCCCGCTCGGCGTCCCTGGGCAAAGGTTGCAAAGTGTAAAGCGTGGTCATGGCCGCTTCGGTCGGGTACAGGTTGGGGTTGTTGCGAATCGCCGGGTCGACCATTTCCGTGGCGTCCCTGTTCGGGTTCGGATAGCCGACGAAATCGCTCACCGGTGCGATCACCTTCGGTTGCAGCAGGTAATTGATAAAGGCGTAAGCGTCGTCCGGGTTGGCTGCCCCTTTGGGGATGGCGAGCATGTCAAACCAGATCGGCGCGCCTTCCTTGGGCAGGCGCATGTCCACTGTCACGCCGTTCTTGGCCTCCTTGGCGCGGTTGGCCGCCTGGGAAAAGCTGCCGGAGTAGCCGACCGCCACGCAGATATCGCCGTTGGCGATGTCGGCCATGTACTTGGACGAGTGGAAATAAGTGATGTGCGGGCGGATCTTCATCATCAGCGCTTCGGCCTTGGCATAGTCCGCCGGCTTCTTGCTGTTGGGGTCCAGGCCCAGGTGCTGCAGGGCCAGAGGCAGGATTTCCGAAGGTGAGTCGAGCAGCGCCACGCCGCACTGCTTGAGCTTGCTGATGTTCTCTTCCTTGAAGATCAGGTCCCAGCTGTCCACCGGAGCGTTGTCACCGAGGGCGGCTTTGATTTTGTCCGGGTTGAAGCCGATCAGGATGGTGCCGTACATGTAGGGCACGGCGAATTTGTTGCCTGGGTCGTTGGCTTCGATCAGCTTCATCAGCTTGGGATCGAGGTGGTTCCAGTTTGGCAGTTTGCTGCGGTCCAGGGGCTGGAACACGCCGGCTTCGATCTGCTTGGCCAGGAACACGTTGGACGGCACCACCACGTCGTAGCCAGAATTGCCGGTCAGCAGCTTGGCTTCCAGCGCTTCATTGGTGTCGAAGATGTCGTAGACCAGTTTGACCTGGCTGTTTTGCGCCTTGAAGTCGTCCAGGGCCTTGGGCGTGATGTAGTCGAACCAATTGTAGACACGCAGGGTCCGCTCCTCGGCCTGGACGGCACCGCAAAGCAGCATGGCGCACAGGGCTGGCGCCATCGAACGCTTGAGTCTGATCATGCTTGTGTTCCTCATGGGGCGCTTTGGAAACCTTCGAGAACGTTGACGGCATTGATGCCGATTTCGGCCACCGCGTAGCCGCCTTCCATCACAAATAGCGTCGGCTTGCCGAGCGCGGCGATGCGTTTGCCCATCGCCAGGTAATCCGGGCTGTCGAGCTTGAACTGCGAAATCGGATCGTCCTTGAAGGTGTCTACGCCCAGGGATACGACGATGACATCGGCGTCGTAACCCCGGATTTGCCCGCAGGCCTGCTCCAGTGCCGCGCTCCAGGTGTCCCAGCCTGAGCCGGCTGGCAAAGGGTAGTTGAAATTGAAGCCCTCGCCATCGCCCTCGCCATGCTCGTCGGCATAGCCCAGGAAGAATGGAAACTCCGCCTCTGGGTGACCGTGGATCGAGGTGAACAGCACGTCGCTGCGCTCATAGAAAATCGATTGGGTGCCGTTGCCGTGGTGGTAATCCACATCCAGGATCGCGACCTTCTGATGGCCCTGGTCGAGAAAGGCCTGGGCGGCGATGGCAGCGTTGTTCAGGTAGCAATAGCCGCCCATCAAGTCACTGGCAGCGTGGTGCCCTGGTGGGCGACACAGCGCAAAGGCACTGCGGGCGCCGCGCTGGATTTCGGCCTGGGCGGTGAGAGCGACCTGCGCTGCGCTGTAGGCCGCTTGCCAAGTGCCGGCGGTGATCGGCGCGCCGCCGTCGAAGCTGTAATAACCGAGTTGGCCGTGCAAGCTGGTCGGGATGACCGTGCGCAGGGTCCGTGCCGGCCAGGTGTAGGGCAACAAATCGCCGTCGCGGTTGAACTTGGCCCAGCGGTCCCAGGCACCTTTGAAAAATTCCAGGTACGCCGCACTGTGGATGCGCTGGATCGGCCCCAAGCCAAAGTCCTGCGGCGCCTCCACCGGCCCCAGTGCGCGCGCCTTGACCCGCTCCAGCACGTGATCGGCCCGGGAGGGCATTTCGAAGCAGGGCATCAATTGCCCGTCCATCAACTCGCAGCGTCCGTGGTGCAGGTGGTGATCGTCTGAGTAGATCGTCAGCATTGTTGTTCTCCGCAGGGCTGATTCGGTTGCTCACAGTCTTGCGGCGCGCGGCGTTTCGGAGAACGGCAGGAGAGGCCAAAAGGGGATTGAAATGGCCAAAAGGTTTGACCGTAAATCGCCCCTTGGTGCCTCAACTCACCGGCTTTCAGCATTGATAGATTATTAATTAAAAACACGCTTTATATGTTAAGGCGCTACTTGTTATTCAAAAATCATATATAAAACTGTCATTTCTGACAGTGCTCAAGTTTAAAAATTTTATCTAGCATATTTGGCAATGGCCATCAGGTAACATGAATGGAGCCCGCATGAAGAGCAAAAGCATACCCCACGTCGATAAAACACCTGAACAGACAAAAGGAGCCCCTGGGCCTTCCATCATAATCCAACCAGGAATCTATAAAATATATTCATTTTTAAGCAACTACAAAATAGTTGACATGGCCCTAAAGGAAGATAGTAAAGGCAGGCACGAAGTTAAATTGTATGACGACAGTGCTGAACCGGAATCCACATGGCACATTAAGTATAGTGGCAACGGAGAGCATTGGATTGCCAATGGACGATACCAAACAAGAGTCGTCGAGGCCTACGAGGGAAATGTAATTACCTCCCCCTTGCACGGTAGCATGGGGCCGGAATTTTATTGGATATTCAAGGATGCAGGATCCGGAGGTTTTTTCTATATCCAAAACAAACGCTACGGCACAGTAATGGATGTAAGGGGGGCGCAAACAGCGAACAATACCAATATTATCGACTACGCTTATGGTGGAGCAGAAAATCAAAGATTTAGATTATGGAGAATAGGGGATAGTCCTGGCTGACACCATACACATGAAACAGGTATGTAGATCTGCTAGGCCCTGTACGAAAACCTTCGAAACCCCTTCCAGTTTGTGAATGCCAGAATCAGTAAAGTTAGCGACCATCAAAGGCAGGGGCTCCGATGGCCAAACGATACAAACTCTCTGATGAGTCCCGTTGGTGGAAAGGAGATTGGAATAGAAAAAGGCATATCGAATTGATATGCCTTTTTCTTTGCCCTGGTTGCTAGCGCGGGTCGACGTTATCCAGCACACGGCTGGCCAGCAGTGAACTCAGGGCGCAAGAATGCGTGGCTGGTTGGAAGCTTGGCTGAGGGAGGATTAACAGGGCTCGTGGCTGCCCGGGAATTTGTGGTGAGGATGCTTGCTCCCGTTCGGCTCTGTAGGAGCTGGCGAAGCCTGCGATCTTTTGATCTTTCGCTTGAGGCTCAAGGGTCTGGGGAAGATCGCAGCCTCGCTTCGCTCGACAGCTCCTACAGGCGTAGCCCAGCGGGAGCAAGCACGGGGTTGGGTGTTGTACACGAAAGCTGCGATTCAAGATCTGAACTGACTCGGCGCCACGCCACTCCAGCGTACAAACGCATGGCGAAAACTGGCCGTTTCGCTGAAACCGAGCATTTCAGCAATCCGATAGATCGGCAATTGGTCCTCACACAGCATCTGCTTGGCCCGTTCGAAGCGCAGTTCGTCGAGCAATTCCTGATAGCTGCAGCCCATACTTTTGAGGTGACGGCGCAAGGTGCGCGACGAGCAGTTCATCTGTTCTGCCAGGCCTTCCAGGCCGGGTGCGGCATTCAATTGTGCACTGAGCAACTGGCGAATCCGTCCCAGCCAGGCCTGGCGGCCGGTGAACTCGGTGTTCTGCCGACGGCAACGTTCGGCCATGGCGTGGTGGGTGATGGGGTCAGCCAGTGGCAGCGGTTGTTCCAGCCAGTGGCGGTCGAAGGCGAAGGCGTTATCGACGCTGTCAAAACGCACCGGGCAGTCGAAGAGCGCTGCGTAGCGCGCCTGGTAATCGGGCGCCGAATGTTCGAAGCGCGTCGCGCGCAGGGGCAGCGTCTGGCCGAGCAGGTCGTTGCAGATGACTTTTAGCGACACCATACAGAACTCGGCGTTGAACACCGCCAGGGCCGGGTTCTCCCGATAATCGCTGGCGCTGAGCCAGACCGTTTCATGGCCTTCTTCCAGGTGCAGCTCGAAGAGTGTTCCCAATAGCGCCGGATAGCGCAGTGCCAAACGCAAAGCGTCACCCAAAGTGGCACTGCTGAGCAGGGCATAACCCAGCATTCCGTAGGACGACACGTGCATGCGCAAGCCCAGTTCCAGGCCGATATCGCGCTTGAGGGCCACGGCATTGGCGCAAACCTGCATCTCCTGATTGGTGGTGATGCACGTATCGGCCCGGTTCAGGTCCGCCGCACTGATGCCGCTACCGGCCAGCAACACCTCACTGGGCAGACCTTCGCGCTTGAAGGTGTTGAGCACCAGGGAGACAGCGTTGAGGGTGGTGAGGTGGGAGTGCAGCATGTTCGTTTCCAGCCTTGGGGAGGCTGGATATCGAGCAAGTTGTATGCCGGGAAAAGCGATAACCCGATACCGCACACCCCCCCAACGGGCTGCTTACGCTCGCAGGTAACGGTCGCGGCTCGCTTCTTTAGGCGGGCTGAAGACTTCCACTCATTGCCTGCCAATGGAAAAAAGCCATGTCGACTTCGAGCCCCACCCCTTCGATGACAAGCTCGCCACGCCCCCTGCGAACCGATGATGAGATCACCTCATGGGCCCTGAACGTGCACCTGCTGTTCGCGTCACGCCCGTCGCTGAAGGACGTCGCACGGACGACGCTTCAAGCGCTCCTCAATGAACGTTACCCAACGTTGGCACCAGCCGCCGCAACCGCCGTGATCCTTGAACCTCAATGGCGCATGGACGGCGGGCAATCGCACAAGGTCGGGTACGACACCCATGGATTGGCCGACCTGTTGCTCGAGCGCTGCAGGGGCGTGGGGGCAAGGACGTTCAGCCAGGGCAGCTTTCTTGCGAAATTCCCTGGCGCAGAGACGCCCCAGGGCGAAAAGGTCCCCTTGGATGAACTCCAGCAAATGCTCGATGAAGGGGCCTCCATGCTGCTTGAGGGCTATCAACAGCACTTGGTGGATTTCTGGAGCACAGACGCTCCCAGCGTCTGGCGACAACTGTCCGATCTGTTCAAGGCGCAGTTGCAACAGGCCACTTCGGCGCTCGTAGGCGAGGAGCTCGCCACCGTCCAGGCCGTCCTCGACTACCCGGAGCCGGCTCGGCGACAACGAGCCCTGGGGCAGGGCACCACCCGAGCCTACGTCACGTTTGTCTACGAGGGCGACAGCAACGTTCCTCATCCGGGGGATGTGCTGGTGCTGGCCATGTCGCGCCGTCTGGGTGAGCGAGAAATCGCTTTGCTCTACACATTGGCTGGCGGGATCGAGGTGTTCGGCTCGGTGGCGGCAATGGAAGCGTCCTGGTTTGGTGCGCGCCCGGCGGACGATTCGAAGCTGAGAAACTACACCCCCGAGCAGGACATCTTCGACGCCTTGACCCTCTGTCTCCTGGAGCGTCAGTTGCAACTGCTCGCCAGGATCAAACCCTCGGCTTATCCCGACACGGCCAGTCTTGAACGCGAAGTGGCGCTGGTTTCCGGTCCCGGCACGCTGCTGGGGGCCTTTCGCTCGGGGCATGAGGCCAGGCTGTCGAAACTGCAGCAGGTGCTTCCATCCTGGCTGAGGAATGCACCGTTGGCGGATCGCGGCGCCTACAGTCGTTTGTTGCTATCGCTGGCGGCGCAGCATCGAAGGTCCGTGTCATTCATGGCGGGTATTTCGAACATCCTTGAGTTCGCTGACCAGGCCTTGAAGGAAAAGATGCTGGAGGATGACCCCTCGCGCACGGATATCTCGGTGAACGAAATTGAAGTGACGTTATCCCGGTCGAGCAATTCCCCGTTCGAGATCATCGATCCGCCGTTTCCGCCCCCTCGCAGTGCAATTCAAACCCGGACTTTCCCCGAGATGGCGATCAGAAATCTCGGAGCTTTTCCCTGGGTCCCTTCGAAGATTACCTACCGAGGGGGCGAACCACCCGCCTGGATGACCTATGAGTATCTGCGGGACCTGACCTCGCGAGCCGACATCGGCCAGCACTATCCCGAACTGCTGCAGCGCAAGTTACTGAATGATCCCCTGGATGCGGCCCGCAGGCAGCAACATTTCGCTGATCGCCTCGCCATCCTGCTGCCATTGCAGGCATTGGAACTGAAGATCAAAAAGAACCTTAACGATATGGCTTATCACTTTGTCGTGGCGGTGTTGCGACCGACCCTGTCGGCCGGTTTCGCTGCCGGGCACAAACCGGTCATCAGGCCCCTGGCTTTCCTGACCGATGCCCAGGCAACGCCCAATGTGGTCGCCGACATGTTTGTGATCGGCCCTGAGGATGTCAGCCTGGGGCCTCATGTGCTTTACAGGCCTGCTTCGTCAACGCCCCTGATGGAATTTGCCTCGCGAGCCGCTCTTTTCGATGCCATCAAGCAGGCCGGAGCGTTACAGGACAGCGTGCTTGCCGGGCTTGAACCTTCTGCCCGTCGGGTCTATGCCAACGGCGGTTTCCAGGAGCCGCACATCGGCCGGGTGCTGCTTTCGGATGCCACCGCTCCCCGGACTCCGGAACCTGCGTTGCTCGGCCGCGAGCCGTTACAAGGCGATATCGTCGGTGCGTTGTACAAAGCCTGTGCCCAGGCCTTGATCGAACAGGCCAAACGGGCTTCGGTGTCCGACTCGCAGGCGCGCTGGGACAGGTTCATGCAGTTTGGCTGGGTAGCGTTCAACCTGTTGCTGCCGCTGCTGGATGGTCCGGTAATGATGATCGGCTTCCTGGCCCAGCTCACGGAGCAGCTTGATGAGTTCGTTGACAGCGAGGGGGTGGAAGACAGCGGGGAAGCCTTGGCCGCGGCGCTGATGGGCCTGGCGTTGGTACTGGTACAGGGAGGGGCGCGCCTGGGAGCGATCAGCCGACTGGAGGCGCGGGCAATGTTCGAGCATGAGGCTCCGGTTGTCTTGCCGGGCAATGCGATCATCAAAGAGCCGGCGTTACCTGCGTCCGCTAGCCCTTACGGGGCGAAAGCGCGGCTGGTCTATGGTTGGTCGAGCCCTCGTACCCATTTTTCCGCCCCTGAGCTGGCCCGCCTCGATACTTTCCAACTGGCGGCTCCTTCCACGTTGCAAGGTCGGGTGGTTTCGGGTGAATACCAGGGGCTCTATCAACGGGGCAGCCTGTGGTTTGCCCAGGTCGAAGGCAAGTGGTATCGAGTGTCACGCCGCCTTGAGGGGGTGGTGATCATCGACGCCGCCCATCCGGCGCGGACCGGTCCCTGGCTTGAACATGATGGGCAAGGTCGCTGGAGCCTGGGACACCGCCCGCGATTGCTCGGTGGTGCGGGTGGGTTGAGTATCCGTGCCGCAAAAAAACTCAAGAGCCTGGAGAAGAAGGGGCGCGATCTGCTGGGCACACTTGATCAACAAATGTCTGACGTCGGTTGGTTGTCCAGAAGTGAGCGTCCGCCTATCGACGTAGAGGAGCTCATCGTAGGCAAGGCAACCGGGTTCGATCGCTGTGCCGAGGAGATCGAGCAGTTGACGCAAGCGCTGGGTGACCAGGCTCCGCGAACGTTGATCAAGGAGCTGAGGGCCGGTGCCAGGCGTCTGCGGGAGTTGGGGCGAACCACCCGCATCGTGATGACCAAGGCGAAGCTGCCCAACGTTGGCGCGGTGGAGTATTTGTTACAGGAGCAGGAGATCAGCATCCGCAAGGCCGGTGGCCGGGTGGATATTTCAGACAATAAAGGCAACGACTTCCTGCAGGTCTACGAGATTCGCGAGAGGCGCAACAACCGCGTGCTGTGGTTCGCGCACTTCCATTATCTGAAACAGGATGCAGCGGCGGATGCCTTTACCAAGGCTCACCTGAAGACATTCGAGCAGGGCGGGCGGGGGCTTGAGTTCCAGAAAGCCCAGCAGAAGGCCGGCCAGGCGGTTGAGAGAATCTGGCGTGCCGACATTGGCAGCGCCGCCGCCAAGGCGTTATTCCTCTCGGTGTAGCAGTGTGAGGCGCGAGGAGATTCGCGCCTCAGCGGTTTGCAGGGCTCAGCTCAGCTCGCCGCATAGGTCCAGCTCAACCAGCCGGCGGACGTCCTCCACGGCCAGCCCGGCGCCGATCAACGCCTGCAGCTTGCCGAACGCCGCCTCGCGGGTCATGCCGCCACCGGACAGCACGCCAACGCCTCGCAAGCGGCTGCCGGCTTCGTACACGTCCAGTTCCACGCCGCCTTCATGGCATTGAGTCACCGCCACCACTACCACGCCGCTGTCCCGCGCCCGCTCCAGGCTGGCGAGGAAGGCCGGGTTGTCGCTTGGCCCGGTGCCGCTGCCGTAGCACTCCAGCACCAGGCCCTGGATACCACTGCCGAGCAGGCCATCGAGGATATCGGCGCTGATGCCGGGAAACAGCGGCAGCGCCGCGATGTTCGCCAGTTGCTTGGGCTGGTCGTAATTCAGCTGTGCCGGCAGCGAAGTTGCCTTGATACCACCGCCCTGACGCTCCAGGCGTTTGAACGGATGACGGCCGAAGCTGCGCACCTTGGCGCAGCGGGTCGGGGCCAACAGCTCGCCATGGAAATACAAATGCACCCCCGGCGCGAGCCCCTGGCCGAGGGCGACCAGCGCGCCACTGAGGTTTTCCCAGGCGTCGCTGTCGGTCACGCCGGCGGGCAACATGGAGCCGGTGAAACATACCCGGGCATGCAGGCCCAGCAGTTGGAAGCTCATCGCCGCTGCACTGTAGGCCAGCGTATCGGTGCCGTGCAGGATCAACACGCTGTCGCAGCCCTGCACATCCACGGCATCGACCACTGCTTCGCGCAGTTGCTGCCAGTAGGCCGGGGTCATGTTGGCGCTGTCGATCAGCGGCGACATTTCCCGGAAACGCCATTGCGGGATGACGAGTTCGGGCTGGCTGTGCAGGTAATCGCGCATCCGTGCTTCGAAACCGGATGCCGGAGCCAGGCCATGGGCGCTGGCTTGCATGCCGATGGTGCCGCCGGTGTAGAGCACCATGACGTGCTGGGCGGCAGGGTAGGTCGAGAAATTCATGGGTGTTCTCCGAGGACGAAAACGGCAGCTCATCGGGCTGCCACAACATAAGGCCGAGCATGACGCCGACCTCAGGCTGTGTCACGCCGGGCGCAGAAAAAGTGCGCCCGGTTTTCTCCAATCAGCCTGCCGAATCAGGGTTGCGCAGCGGCCACGCCTGCCGGAGCCTTTCCAGGCGCGGCTACCGGTGCCGAAGGGTTCGCTGGCCAGGCCTTGCGGTCCAGATCCAGGTCGGGGAACTTGCTGGAGTCGAAAACCGGAACCTTGATGCCGGCCGAACGCTGGTCATCGTAGTCGCGCAGGATACGCATGCCGACCTTGAACAGCAGGAACAGCGCGATCAGGTTCACGAACGCCAGCAGGGTCATGGTGATGTCGGCGAAGGCAAACACGGTGCCGAGGTTCTCGATGGCACCCCAGAAGATCAGCACCAGTACCAGGGTGCGGTAGCCGATCAGCACCTTGCGGTTTTCGCCGACCATGAAGCGCAGGTTGTTTTCGCCCAGATAGTAGTTGTAGAGGATCGAGGTGAACACGAACAACGACAGCGCCACGGAGATGAATATCCGTCCCCAGTCACCGACCACGGCGGCGAGGGAGTTTTGGGTCAGGGCAATACCGTCACCTTCGAAGCCCGGGGTGTAGAAGCCCGACAGCAGGATCAGCAGTGCGGTGCAGGTGCAGATCAAGAAGGTGTCGAGGAACACGCTGAATGCTTGAATCACACCCTGAGCCACCGGGTGCTCGACCGAGGCCACGGCGGCGACGTTTGGCGCACTGCCCAGGCCCGCTTCGTTGGCGAACACGCCACGTTTGACGCCCATGACAATGGCGCTGCCGATCAGGCCGCCAAAGGCCTGGTCAAGGCCGAAGGCGCTTTTGACGATGGTGGTCAGCATGGCCGGCACCTGATCGAACTGCAGCACGATCACGTAGAGGGTTACACCGATGTACGCCAGGGTTTTGACTGGCACCAGCAGGTCAGCGACTTTGGCGATGCGCTTGATCCCACCGATGAACACCAGGCCCAACAGCACTGCCAGGCCAATGCCTGTGTAGGTGGTGTCGAAACCGAAAGCGTTGTTCAGCGAGTGAGTCACGGCATGGGCTTGCAGGCCGTTGAAGGCGAAACCGAAGGTGATCAGCAGCAGGAACGCCATGATCATGCCCAACCAGCGCTTCTGCAGACCGTGCTGGATGTAATAGGACGGGCCGCCACGGAACTGGCCTTCGGCGTCACAGCGCTTGTAGAGCTGGCCGAGGGAACATTCGAAGAAGCTGCTGGACATGCCGACCAGCGCGGTCACCCACATCCAGAACACAGCGCCGGGCCCGCCGAGGGTGACGGCGATGCCGACACCGGCGATGTTGCCTGCGCCGACACGACCGGCCAGGCTGAGCATCAAGGCCTGGAAGGAACTGAGCTGACCAGCGCTGCTTTTGAGGCTGTCGCGGAATACCGCAAACATGTGAAGGAAATGACGGAACTGGACGAAGCGCGAGCGGATCGTGAAGTAGCTGCCAAGCCCGACAATGAGCACGATCAGCACTTTCCCTGAGAGGAAGTCGTTGATGACTTCTAGCATGAGTATTCCTCGCTGTTTTTTGTTTAAGCGAATGCTGGCCATTTGGAAACATCCTGTTACATCGGTCGGCGCGCGGCACGACAGGTGAGGCGATGTTTCGTCCTGGTCCATTTCGCGGGTTGTTATTAGTTCGGTTTTCGCATGTGTTGGGGGTCTCGTTTCTGACGACCGCTCACGCGAAGAGGGGCGGCACTATACCTACCAGTGCGGCGCCCGTCTGCACGATTGTGGTGCGTGCGACGAAACGGACCTTTGAATCACCTGGCTTTTTTATGACCAGGGTTGTGGGGAGGCTGCTTCTCTGTGGGAGCGGGCTTGCTCGCGAAAGCGGCGGCCCATCCGGTAGGGGGGCAAGCTGACGCACCACCTTCGCGAGCAAGCCCGCTCCCACACAGTTCAGCTTCCAGACTTCTTTGCAGCCTCGAGTCAGTTAAAAAAAAGGGCCTGGGGAACAAGTCCCCAAGCCCTCAAAAGGTGAGAGGTGTCTAGTCCCTCGACCTGGTGAGCAGTCATCGTCTCGATCACGCCTTCAGCGGGACCAGACGCGGAGCAATCATGTTTTCCGGGCGCAGGATGTCGTCGAGCATGGCGTCGTCGAGCAAGCCTTCTTCGCGCACCAGTTCCAGCACCCCGCGGCCGCTTTCCAGCGCAACACGGGCGATACGGGTGGCATTCTCATAGCCGATGTACGGGTTCAGGGCGGTGACCAGACCGATCGAGTGCTCGACCAGTTCGCGGCAGCGCGCTTCGTTGGCGGTGATGCCGACGATGCAGTGTTCGCGCAGCATGTCCATGGCCCGTTGCAGCAGGCGGATCGAGTCGAAGATTTTGAAAGCGATCAACGGCTCCATCACGTTCAATTGCAGTTGCCCGCCTTCGGCCGCGATGGTCAGGGCCAAGTCGTTGCCGATGATTTGGAACGCGACTTGGTTGACCGCTTCCGGGATCACCGGGTTGACCTTGCCTGGCATGATCGAGCTGCCTGGCTGGCGAGCCGGCAGGTTGATCTCGTTGATGCCGGTGCGAGGACCGCTGGACAGCAGGCGCAGGTCGTTGCAAATCTTCGACAGCTTGACTGCGGTGCGCTTGAGCATGCCGGAGAACAGCACGAAGGCGCCCATGTCGGAGGTGGCTTCGATCAGGTCGGCGGCCGGTACCAGTGGCTGGCCGCTGATGGTTGCCAGGCGCTGCACGGCCAGGGCCTGATAGCGCGGGTCGGCGTTGATGCCGGTGCCGATGGCGGTGCCGCCCAGGTTCACTTCGGTGAGCAATTCAGGCGCCAGGGTTTTCAGGCGTGCCAGGTCTTCGCTCAGAGTGGTGGCGAAGGCACGGAATTCCTGGCCGAGGGTCATCGGCACCGCGTCCTGCAGTTGGGTGCGGCCCATTTTCAGGACGTGGCTGAACTCTTCACCCTTGGCGGCAAAGGCCTGAATCAGGCTGTCGAGGCTGGCCAGCAACGCATCGTGACCCAGCAGCAGACCCAAGCGGATCGCGGTCGGGTAGGCGTCGTTGGTGGACTGCGCCATGTTCACGTCGTTGTTGGGGTGCAGGTACTGGTATTCGCCTTTGTTGTGGCCCATGGCCTCCAACGCAATGTTGGCGATGACTTCGTTGGCATTCATGTTGGTTGAAGTGCCAGCGCCGCCTTGGATCATGTCCACCACGAACTCTTCGTGGAAATCGCCGCGGATCAGTCGTGCACAGGCTTCGCTGATAGCGGCATGCTTGGCTTCGCTGAGCTGGCCCAACTCACGGTTGGCATCAGCGGCGGCCTGTTTGACCATTGCCAGACCGACTACCAGCTTGGGGTAATGCGAGATCGGGACGCCGGAGAGACGGAAGTTGTTCACCGCTCGCAGGGTCTGGATGCCGTAATACGCTTGCGCCGGTACTTCAAGTACGCCAAGCAGGTCTTTTTCTGTGCGGAATGATGCAGCGGAAGACATGATAGAAATCATCTCGATAAGGACCCGGTCTGAGCCGGAACGCTGTGAATCCTAGGCTTTCAGAAAAATTAGAGCCAATGCTGTTAAACACTGCCCTATGCACATTCGGCATAATGGGAGTGTGACGCCGACCGTACGGTGAGCGTGTGACCTGTTTTGGTGCGTGCCTTGGGAGGACGTGATGAATCTAGAAAGCAAATGGCTCGAGGACTTCAGTGCCCTGGCTGCGACGCGCAGTTTTTCCCAGGCGGCCGAACGGCGCTTCGTGACGCAACCGGCCTTCAGCCGACGCATCCGCAGCCTCGAGGCGGCGCTGGGGCTGACCCTGGTCAACCGCTCCCGCACACCGATCGAACTGACAGCAGCGGGGCAGCTGTTCCTGGTGACGGCGCGTACCGTGGTCGAGCAACTGGGTGAAGTGCTGCGTCATCTGCACCATCTGGAAGGCGGGCAGGGCGAAGTGATGCAAGTGGCGGCCGCACACTCCCTGGCGCTGGGCTTCTTCCCGCGCTGGATCGCACAACTGCGCAATGAAGGCCTGAACATCGCCACGCGGTTGGTGGCGACCAACGTCGGCGACGCCGTGCATGCATTGCGCGAAGGGGGTTGCGACCTGATGCTGGCCTTCTATGACCCGGATTCGGCGATGCAGATGGACCCGGAGATCTTCCCCTCGCTGCACCTGGGCCAGACCGAAATGTTGCCGGTGTGTGCCGCCGATGCTGACGGCAAACCGTTGTTCGACCTTGAAGGCGAGGCCAGCGTGCCCTTGCTGGCCTACAGCGCCGGTGCCTTTCTCGGTCGCTCGGTGAACCAGTTACTGCGCCAGCGTGCCCTGCGTTTCACCACGGTTTACGAAACGGCCATGGCCGACAGCCTCAAAAGCATGGCGCTGGAAGGCTTGGGTATCGCCTGGGTGCCACAACTGAGCGTGCGCGCCGAACTGGCCCGGGGCGAACTGGTGGTCTGCGGCGGCGCCCAATGGCACGTGCCCCTGGAAATCCGCCTGTACCGCTGCGCACTGGTGCGCAAGGCCAACGTGCGATTGTTGTGGCGCAAGCTCGAGGGTGGCGCGGCGCAGGGGGTGACTGGCTCCTGATACCACGAAAACTCTTTGTGGGAGCGAGCCTGCTCGCGATAGCGGTGTGTCAGGCAACGATGATGTTGAATGTCAGTCCGCTATCGCGAGCAGGCTCGCTCCCACAGGGAAATTGTGGTGCTTGTTCGCTGACCTGAGAGTCAATAAAACCGCTGTTTAACCACAAATGACAGATGGTCGCGACAGGGGCTGTTTATCTATTTCATTGAGGTATACTGCGCGGCCTTCGGCCGGTCCAGATCGGCCATAATTCGTACAACAAGCCACGCCGGTTTCCTGCGTGGCTTGTTGTTTTTTGACGCGCCTGCGGGCGCCCAGAGAGAAGAGGCACGACGATGAGTGCACTGGTTGGCGTGATCATGGGCTCCAAGTCCGATTGGTCCACCCTTAGCCACACCGCCGATATGCTGGAAAAGCTCGGCATCCCTTACGAGGTGAAAGTGGTCTCCGCCCACCGCACCCCGGATCTGCTGTTCCAGTACGCCGAAGAGGCTGAGGCTCGTGGCATTGAGGTGATCATCGCCGGTGCCGGTGGCGCGGCCCACCTGCCAGGCATGTGTGCGGCCAAGACCCACCTGCCGGTGCTGGGCGTGCCGGTGCAGTCGTCGATGCTCTCGGGCGTCGACTCGCTGCTGTCGATCGTGCAGATGCCGGCCGGTATTCCGGTCGCGACCCTGGCCATCGGCAAGGCCGGTGCGATCAACGCGGCCCTGCTGTCGGCGAGCATCCTGGGCGCCAAGCACCCACAATTTCATACCGTGCTGAAAAAATTCCGCGCTGAGCAGACAGACAGCGTCCTGGACAATCCAGACCCACGCATTGCCTGAGGTGGTTGACGAATGAAGATCGGTGTAATCGGTGGCGGCCAGTTGGGTCGCATGTTGGCCCTGGCGGGAACGCCGCTGGGAATGAACTTCGCTTTCCTGGATCCGGCGCCGGACGCCTGCGCCAGCGCGTTGGGTGAACACCTGCGGGCCGACTACGGTGATCAGGACCATCTGCGCCAACTGGCCGATGAAGTCGATCTGGTGACCTTCGAGTTCGAGAGCGTCCCTGCCGAAACCGTTGCCTTCCTGTCCCAGTTCGTCCCGGTTTACCCGAGTGCCGAAGCCTTGCGCATCGCCCGCGACCGCTGGTTCGAAAAGAATATGTTCAAGGACCTGGGCATCCCTACACCCGCGTTCGCCGACATCCAATCCCAGGCCGACCTGGAAGCCGCCGTTGCTTCCATCGGCCTGCCTGCCGTCCTCAAGACTCGCACCCTGGGCTACGACGGCAAGGGCCAGAAAGTCCTGCGCATTCCTGAGGATGTGGCTGGCACGTTCGCCGAGCTGGGCAGCGTGGCCTGCTTGCTGGAAGGTTTTGTACCGTTCACCGGGGAAGTCTCGTTGATCGCCGTGCGGGCTCGCGACGGGGAAATCCGTTTCTATCCGCTGGTGCACAACACCCACAAGGACGGCATTCTCAAGCTGTCCGTGGCCAGCACCGATCATCCGCTGCAGGCCCTGGCGGAGGACTACTCCAGCCGGGTGCTCAAGCAACTGGACTATGTCGGCGTCATGGCGTTCGAGTTCTTTGAAGTGGACGGCGGCCTCAAGGCCAATGAAATCGCCCCGCGCGTGCACAACTCCGGGCACTGGACCACCGAAGGCGCCGAGTGCAGCCAGTTTGAAAACCACCTGCGGGCGGTGGCCGGGCTGCCGCTGGGCTCGACCGCCAAAGTCGGCGAAAGCGCGATGCTCAACTTCATCGGCAAGGTGCCGGACACCGAAAAAGTCCTGAGAATTGCCGACTGCCATCTGCACCACTATGGCAAGGCGTTCAAGGCCGGGCGCAAGGTTGGTCACGCCAACCTGCGCTGCGCTGACCGGGCCACGCTGGCCCAGCAGATCATCAAGGTCGAGACACTGATCGCCGAACAATAGTCTCAAGCGTCGGTGGAACCATTGGTCGGCTAACTTCTCTGATGGCTAGGTGCCAAAGTCTCAACGGGCTTTGGTCTGGCTACTTATCTCAGAGGGAAATGCCATGGGAATCATTGGAACCATCTTTATCGGCTTGATCGTGGGCCTGCTGGCGCGCTTCCTGAAACCGGGCGATGACAGCATGGGCTGGATCATGACCATCCTGCTCGGTATCGGCGGTTCGTTGGCAGCCACTTACGGCGGCCAGGCCCTGGGCATCTACCAGGCTGGCGAAGGCGCCGGTTTCATCGGTGCCCTGGTGGGCGCGGTGGTGTTGCTGGTGATCTACGGTCTGATCAAAAGAAACTGATTCTATTCTGTGACAAAGCCCCCTCTGCGTTGGCGCGCAGGGAGGGCTAGAATGCCCGGCGTCGCACTTCCTACTTATTGCCGAGCCCATTCATGCGCCGTTTAGTCTTGACCCTCCTTCTGCTGGGCAGCGGCCTGGCCCACGCCGCGGAACTGCCGGAAACCGACTGGCTCGAACTGATGCCCAAGTCGGACCAGAAAGCCCTCGAGGCCATGCCCGAGATTGACCACAACACCCCCGAAGCCAGCGGCACCTTCACCGAAAAAGGTGGCTTGAAACAAAGCAAGGGCTTGCCGGCGGTGATGTATTCGAGCAAGACCGTAGCGTCGATGAACAACAGGCATATCCGCCTGGGCGGCTACCCGGTGCCGCTGGAGTCCGACGCCAAGGGCCGCAGCACGCTGTTTTTCCTGGTGCCTTACCCTGGCGCCTGCATCCACGTCCCGCCACCACCGCCCAATCAACTGGTACTGGTGCGCTATCCCAAGGGTTTGAAGCTGGACGACATCTACACACCGCTCTGGGTGACCGGCACGCTGAAGATCGAAAAGGTCGACAACGACTTGGCCAGCGCGGCGTACGCGCTGGAAGCGGAAAAGGTGAGGGTGGTGCAGGAAGCGGATCTGTAGGTGCCAGTAAATTTGGCGTAGATCCACTGTGGGAGCGAGCCTGCTCGCGATGGCGGTGTGTCAGTCGATGCAGATGTTGACTGACACTCCGCCATCGCGAGCAGGCTCGCTCCCACAAGGGGATTTTCAGTGTGGCTTAGAGCGGCTTGCTGCCGATGCTGACGCCGAGGGTATGACTGGCCTGCGGCAACAGCGTTACCACATCGTCCATCACATTCGCCGTCTCGATACACAGCATGCGCTGCCAGCCATCGTCGGCCATGTCGCTGAAGGCCTTGGCGCGTTCGGTCCAGGGGTTCCAGATCACCGCCGAGCGTGAACCACTGCTGGTCAGTTCGATGCGTCGTTCCCAGTGCGGGTCAACGATGCTCAGCTTCGGTGGGGTATCGAGATAGATGCGATCAGTCTCGCCGGCAAAGTGCAGATCGCCGGCCTGGGTTACGGTATTCCAGTCGTCCAGTGTTTCGATATAACGCAAGCCATCCACGCCTTCGACATGCACGTTGCGCACGTCACTGACAGCAAAGTAACTGTGCAGTGCCTGGCTCAGACTGACGATTTCGCTGCCGCGGTTATGGCTGGTGAGGTGGATGTGCAACTGCTCGTCCATCACGATAGTCAGCGTCAGGTCCACCTGATGGGGCCAGCCCGAGAGGCCATTTTCGGGGTAGGGCAGCACGAATTCCACCTTGAGGCTTTCGCCTTCGGTTTCGATGCCCTTCAACTCCCAATCCATCGCCCGCACCAGGCCGTGAGCGGTGGCCGGTTCGTTGCTCACGCGCATGGCCTGTACGCTATCGGGGTTGCGCGTCAGGTTGCCGAACCAAGGCCAGCACACCGGCACGCCCGCGCGGATGCTCTTGCCCGCCTTGAACGTGGCCTGGTCGTTGAGCCAGATCAGTGGCGGCTGGCCGTCCACTTGATAACTGAGGATGTGCGCGCCTTGCTGGGCCACCAGCAACTCGGCCTGACCGTGGCGGATGCGCCAGCCGTTCAGTTCATCCAGTTTGACGGCTTCGACATGGGGCGTAGGCATACTGCAAATCTCGCTCAGGAACATGAACTGCAATGGACCGCAAAACGGCCCCCGTGTTTAACGGGCGCGCGGCGGAACCGAGCGGGTACGGCCACTGCCATCGATGGCGACGAACACAAACACTGCCTCGGTGACCTTGCGCCATTCGCTGGACAGCGGGTCGTCACTCCAGACCTCGACCATCATCTGGATCGAACTGCGGCCGATCTCCAGCGCCTGGGTATAAAAAGACAGCTGGGCACCCACGGCCACCGGCACCAGAAACGCCATGCGATCGATCGCCACGGTGGCCACGCGTCCACCGGCCACTTTACTGGCCATGGCCGTGCCGGCCAGGTCCATCTGAGAAACCAGCCAGCCGCCGAAAATATCGCCAAAGCCGTTGGTTTCGCGGGGAAGCGCGGTGATTTGCAGGGCCAGGTCGCCTTGCGGGATTGGATCTTCCTGTTCGAGCTCTATCATGCCGGGGGGGCCTCTGACCCGTAACTCTGTCTGATGTATCAGGTGAATAGCCGTCTTTGAAAAAAACGATTCAGCCCGAACATGCGTTCGTCACGTTTTTCATAAAGGCGTGCCAAAGGGAAACTCTGCGAAACCGGCTGGCAGGTTACTACGCCACCAACGACGTTTTCGCACAGCAACCCCTTACAGAGTGTTGCAAGGTTGCGAGTATATCGAGCGATAGACGTCGAGACGACCATCCGGTTCCGATTTTGACTGTCAATTACGCACCTCTATGTGCTTTTTTGAACAATTTGCTATCGTGCCGAGCCTGCCCACCGTTGTCCGGGGTTGCAGAACTGACTATAAGAGAAGCCCTTGCCATGACCACTGCGCCTTCGAGCACGGCGACACCCGTTCAATCGGCTCGTCCGTTGACCCGTAACGATTACAAGACCCTGTCGCTTTCTGCCTTGGGCGGTGCGTTAGAGTTCTACGATTTCATCATTTTCGTGTTCTTCGCCACCGTGGTCGGCAAATTGTTTTTCCCCGCCGAAATGCCTGAGTGGCTGCGCTTGATGCAGACGTTCGGCATTTTTGCCGCCGGTTATCTGGCCCGGCCGCTGGGCGGGATCATCATGGCGCACTTCGGTGACCTGCTGGGACGCAAGAAAATGTTCACCCTGAGCATTTTCATGATGGCCGTGCCGACCCTCATCATGGGATTGCTGCCGACCTATGCCCAGATCGGCATGTGGGCACCAATTCTGCTGTTGCTGATGCGGGTGATCCAGGGTGCGGCCATTGGCGGTGAAGTGCCGGGGGCCTGGGTATTCGTTTCCGAGCACGTCCCGGCGCGCCACATCGGTTATGCCTGCGGCACGCTGACCTGCGGCCTGACGGTAGGCATTTTGCTTGGTTCGCTGATGGCCACTGCCATCAACAGCATCTACACGCCCGTAGAAGTGGCGGATTACGCTTGGCGGATTCCGTTCCTGCTGGGAGGTGTGTTCGGCCTGTTCTCGGTGTACCTGCGTCGCTGGCTGCACGAAACCCCGATATTCGCCGAGCTGCAACTGCGCAAGGCCCTGGCCGCAGAAGTGCCGTTGCGCACCGTGATGCGCGATCACCGTGGCGCCATCGTCATTTCGATGCTGCTGACCTGGCTGCTGTCGGCCGGCATCATCGTGATCATCCTGATGACCCCGACCGTGCTGCAAACGGTGTATCACTTCAGCCCGACCACCGCGTTGCAGGCCAACAGTCTGGCGATCGTATTCCTGAGCTTTGGCTGCATCGGTTCTGGCGTGCTGGCCGACCGCTTCGGGGCCGGACGAGTGTTCGTGTTCGGCAGCGCGTTGCTGTTGATCACCTCCTGGACCTTCTACCACAGCCTGTTCGACCATCCCGATTGGCTGTTTCCGCTCTATGCCCTGAGCGGGCTGCTGGTGGGCACCATCGGCGCGGTGCCTTATGTCATGGTCAAGGCGTTCCCGGCCGTGGTGCGCTTCAGTGGCCTGTCGTTCTCCTACAACCTGGCCTATGCAGTCTTCGGCGGCCTGACTCCGATGATCGTCACCCTCCTGCTCAAGGAAAGCCCGATGGGGCCGGCCTATTACGTGGCCGTTATCTGCGGCATCGGGATTGCGGTGGGGGCGTATCTCTGGAAGAAAGGTCGCTAGGCCTTAATCGACGGTATTGACCTCATCGCGAGCAGGCTCGCTCCCACAGGATCTACGCGGTCCCTGTGGGAGCGAGCCTGCTCGCGATTGGACCTGCGCGATTGTCTTTTCAATCGCAATAATGGCCTTTCATCCAATTGTCATATTTCAGCCATAGAGTGTTCACACGGCTTACCGATACTTGGCCGACTTAACACACCTATCTGCTAGGAGTAAGGCATGAAACTGAAGCGTTTGATGACGGCAATGACCTTTGTCGCCGCTGGCGTTGCGACCGCCCACGCGGTTGCCGCTGTCGACCCAGCCATCCCGAGCTACACCAAGACCACTGGTGTGTCGGGCAACCTGTCCAGCGTCGGCTCCGATACCCTGGCCAACCTGATGACCTTGTGGGCAGAGGACTTCAAGAAAGAATACCCGAACGTAAACATTCAGATTCAGGCCGCCGGTTCCTCTACCGCGCCACCTGCTCTGACTGAAGGCACCTCCAACCTGGGCCCGATGAGCCGCAAGATGAAGGACAACGAGCTGCAGGCCTTCGAAACCAAATACGGTTACAAGCCTACCGCCGTACCGGTTGCCGTAGACGCCCTGGCGGTGTTCGTACACAAGGACAACCCGATCAAGGGTCTGACCATGGCTCAGGTCGACGCTATTTTCTCGTCCACTCGTCTGTGCGGCGCCAAGGCTGACGTCAAGACCTGGGGCGACCTGGGCGTGACCGGTGACCTGGCCAACAAGCCAGTCCAGCTGTTCGGTCGTAACTCGGTATCCGGCACCTACGGCTACTTCAAAGAAGAAGCCCTGTGCAAAGGCGACTACAAGTCCAACGTCAATGAACAGCCTGGTTCGGCGTCGGTTGTACAGTCCATCAGCAGCTCGCTCAACGGCGTTGGCTACTCGGGCATCGGCTACAAGACCGCCAGCGTGAAAACCGTTGCCCTTGCCAAGAAAGAAGGCGGCGAGTTCATCGAAGACACCGAAGAAAACACCCTGAACGGCAAGTACCCACTGTCGCGTTTCCTCTACGTCTACATCAACAAGGCACCGAACAAGCCTCTGGCCCCGCTGGAAGCCGAGTTCCTGAAGCTGGTCCTGTCCCAGCAAGGTCAGACCATTGTGGTCAAGGACGGTTACATCCCACTGCCAGCCAAGGTTGCCGCCAAGGCCCTGGCTGACCTGGGTCTGTCCGAAGGCGCCAACGTCGCCAAGAAGTAACTGCCCGGCCTAGCCCGGGTCCTGTGGGAGCGAGCCTGCTCGCGATAGCGGTGGGACAGTCAACATCACTGTTGAATCTGGCCCCTTCGCGAGCCGTCTCCCACAGACCAATTTCCTGTCCGCTGCCGGTGCCCACGGGCGGCGGATTTGTTGCGTCACTGCATTGTCATCTTTCTGTCATACAGGATCGCTAGGGTGTGCGCATGAATGATCTGGCCAATTCCACAATGACTACGACTTCCCCTCCCAAGCGCATTGACTTCAATACGCCTGAACTGCAACGCAAGCGCCGCATCCGTGCGCTCAAGGATCGCCTGACCCGCTGGTACGTTCTGGTCGGCGGGCTCGCCGTGCTGGCGGCCATTACCTTGATTTTCTTCTTTCTGGCGTACGTGGTCCTCCCGCTGTTTCAGGGCGCGGACCTGACCTCCAAGGACTCGATTACGCCTGCCTGGATGCAGGACGCCGGCAAACCGCTGATGATCGCCATCGAAGAGCAGAATCAGGTGGCGATGCGGATTTCCGACAAGGGCCAGGCGCTGTTCTTCGACATCGACACCGGGGCAGAGCTGCGTCGTGTCGACCTGCCGGTGCCGGCGGGTGCCAGCGTGACCTCCATCGGCGAAGACCAGCCCGGCAGCCCGCTGGTGGTGATCGGTCTGTCCAACGGCCAGGCGCTGGTGCTGCGCCATACCTATAAAGTCAGCTATCCAGACGGCAAGAAAACCATCTCGCCCGCCATTGAGTACCCCTACGGTGAAACGCCGATTGTGCTCAACGAGCAGGGCGCGCCGCTGGAGCACGTATCGCTCAACGCCACTGATTCGACCCTGTTGCTCGCCGGCTCCACGGGCGCGCAACTGCAGGTGTTGTCGATCACCAGCGAAGAAAACATGATGACCGGTGAAGTCACCAGCGAGCAGACGCGTATCGATCTGCCGCAGATGACCGAGCCGGTCAAAAACATCTTCGTCGACCCACGTCAGCAATGGCTGTATGTCGTCAACGGACGTGCCCAGGCCGACGTGTTCAGCCTGCGCGACAAGAGCCTCAACGGCCGCTACAAGCTGCTTGAGAACGGCGATGCCCAGGTCACTGCCAGCACGCAGCTGGTGGGCGGGATCTCCCTGATCATTGGTGACTCCACCGGTGGCCTGGCTCAATGGTTCATGGCCCGTGACCCGGACGGCGAACAGCGTCTGAAGCAGATTCGTACCTTCCAGATGGGCACTGCGCCGGTCATCGAGATCACCGCCGAGGAACGGCGCAAAGGTTTCGTGGCCCTGGACGCGTCCGGCAAACTCGGCGTGTTCCACAGCACCGCTCACCGCACCTTGCTGGTGGACCAGGTGGTCGACGGCCAGGGCTTGTTCGGTATGTCGCCTCGGGCCAACCGTCTGCTCGTGGAGCAAGGCGGCAAATTGCAACCGTTGCTGCTGGAGAACCCGCATCCGGAAGTCTCGTGGAGCGCGTTGTGGGGCAAGGTCTGGTACGAAAACTACGACGAGCCTAAGTACGTCTGGCAATCGACCGCGGCCAACACCGATTTCGAACCCAAGATGAGCCTTTCGCCGCTGACCTTCGGCACCCTGAAAGCTGCGTTCTACGCGATGCTGCTGGCTGCGCCGCTGGCGATTGCTGCCGCGATCTACACCGCATACTTCATGGCCCCAAGCTTGCGCCGCAAGGTCAAGCCGGTGATCGAGCTGATGGAAGCGATGCCGACGGTGATCCTCGGTTTCTTCGCCGGCCTGTTCCTGGCGCCTTACGTCGAAGGGCATCTACCGGGTATTTTCAGCCTGCTGATGTTGATGCCGATCGGCATCCTGGTGGCCGGTTTCGTCTTCAGCCGCTTGCCTGAGTCCGTGCGTCTGAAAGTGCCAGAAGGCTGGGAAAGCGCGATGCTGATCCCGGTGATCCTGTTCGTGGGCTGGCTCTCGCTCTACATGAGCCCGTACATGGAAGCCTGGTTCTTCGGTGGCGACATGCGCATGTGGATCTCCCATGACCTGGGCATCACCTACGACCAGCGCAACGCCCTGGTAGTCGGCCTGGCGATGGGTTTTGCGGTCATCCCGAACATCTACTCCATCGCTGAAGACGCCGTGTTCAGTGTGCCGCGTGGCCTGACCCTGGGCTCGCTGGCCCTCGGTGCCACGCCGTGGCAGACCATGACCCGCGTGGTGATTCTCACCGCCAGCCCCGGCATCTTCTCGGCGCTGATGATCGGCATGGGCCGTGCGGTCGGTGAAACCATGATCGTGCTCATGGCCACCGGTAACACGCCGGTCATGGAAATGAACCTGTTCGAAGGTCTGCGCACCCTGGCGGCCAACGTGGCGGTGGAAATGCCTGAATCGGAAGTCGGCGGCAGTCATTACCGCGTGCTGTTCCTGTCGGCGCTGGTGCTGCTGCTGTTCACCTTCATCATGAACACCCTCGCCGAGCTGATCCGTCAGCGTCTGCGCAAGAAATATTCGTCGCTTTAAGAAAGGTAGAAGTCTGTGAAACAGAACTCCCTGAAAGGATGGTTCAAGAGCGGCGCCCCCGGCGTCTGGATCAGCGGTGGCGCGGTGTCCATCGCGGTCATCATGACCATTGGCCTGCTGGCAGTGATTGCCGTGCGCGGTCTTGGCCATTTCTGGCCGGCGGACCTGATCCACGCCAGCTACAACGTGCCGGGCATGCCCGCGCATCTGGTTGTAGGCGAAGTAGTGCAGAAGGAATCAGTGCCCCGCGAGCGCTTGAAAAGCGCTGGCCTGCCGGTGCCGGACGAAGGCCCCGAGTTCATGACCCGCGAGTTGATCAAGGTCGGTAACCGGGACCTCAACGGCACTGACTTTACCTGGATCGTCGGTGACTGGCTGACCAACCAGACCACGCCGCCGGAGCTGATGGCCATCGAGCGTCGCGAGTGGGGTAATTTCTACGGCTATCTGGTCAACGTCAAAGAGAACGGCAAGGTCATCGCCGAAGGCGAAGCGGCCTGGCCGGAGCTGCAAGCTCGCGTGGCCCGGGTCAACAAGCTCGCGGCCGAGCTCAAGACCCTGGAAAAATCCGACATCGGCTCCATCAACGCAGGGCTTGAGCGCATTCGTCTCAAAGGCCGCAAGCTGGAGCTGGAAGGCAAACTGGACGCTGCTGCACAAGCGGACCTGGACGCTGACCGTGCTGAGCTCGATGCCCGTTACAAGGACATCGAAGCGCGTCTGGGTGATCTGCACGCGCAGTTCAACCGCGACAGCCTGACCGCCCGCGATGCCAATGGCAAAGAACTGGAAATCGAAATCGGCAAAGTGGTTCACGCCTACCAGCCGAACGGCATGGGGACGTTCACCAAGATCGGTTTCTATTTCAGCAAGGTCTGGGAATTCCTCAGCGACGATCCTCGTGAAGCCAACACCGAAGGCGGGATCTTCCCGGCGATTTTCGGCACCGTCATGATGACCCTGATCATGGCGATGGTCGTGACGCCATTCGGTGTGCTGGCAGCAGTGTACTTGCGCGAATACGCTCGTCAGGGACCGATGACCCGCCTGATCCGTATTGCGGTGAACAACTTGGCGGGCGTACCGGCCATCGTCTACGGCGTGTTCGGCCTGGGCTTCTTCGTTTATGTGTTGGGTGGTTCGGTTGACCGGTTGTTCTTCCCCGAAGCCCTGCCGGCGCCGACCTTCGGTACCCCGGGCCTGCTCTGGGCGTCCCTGACCCTGGCGCTGCTGGCGGTGCCGGTGGTGATCGTGGCCACCGAAGAAGGCCTGGCGCGTATCCCGCGTACCGTGCGCGAAGGCTCCCTGGCCCTAGGCGCGACCAAGGCCGAGACACTGTGGAAAATCGTGCTGCCGATGGCGAGCCCGGCGATGATGACCGGCATGATCCTCGCGGTGGCTCGCGCCGCAGGTGAAGTGGCGCCATTGATGCTGGTGGGCGTGGTGAAACTGGCCCCATCGCTGCCGCTGGACGGCAACTACCCGTACCTGCACCTGGACCAGAAGATCATGCACCTGGGCTTTCACATCTATGACGTAGGCTTCCAGAGCCCGAACGTCGAAGCGGCGCGACCGTTGGTGTACGCCACGGCGCTGTTGCTGGTGCTGGTGATTGCCACGCTCAACCTGTCGGCGGTGTGGATCCGTAACCACCTGCGCGAGAAGTACAAAGCACTCGATAGCTGATTTCACACTGATCTTTTGTGGGAGCGAGCCTGCTCGCGATGGCATCACCTCGGTTTTAAAGCCAAACCGAGTCGCCCGAATCGCGAGCAGGCTCGCTCCCACACAACCGAACCGAATTTGTTAGCACAGGGAGCCTCCCATGCAACACGAGACACAAGCACGCGGCATCAACATGTCGGCCCTGGGCCGCGACAAGCAGAGCCTGGACCTGGCTCAGGAAACCGTCGCCATCGAAGTGCCCGGTCTGAACCTGTTCTACGGCCAGAAGCAGGCGCTGTATGACGTTAGCCTGAACATCCCGAAGCAGCGCGTTACCGCGTTCATCGGTCCGTCGGGCTGCGGCAAGTCGACCTTGCTGCGCACCTTCAACCGCATGAACGATCTGGTGGATGGCTGCCGCGTCGAGGGCGAAATCAACCTCTACGGCAGTAACATCTACCGCAAGGGCGAAGATGTAGCCGAGCTGCGTCGTCGTGTGGGCATGGTGTTCCAGAAGCCTAACCCGTTCCCCAAAACCATCTACGAGAACGTGGTCTACGGCCTGCGCATCCAGGGTATCAACAAAAAGCGCATTCTCGACGAAGCGGTGGAGTGGGCGCTCAAGGGCGCGGCGCTGTGGGACGAGGTCAAGGATCGCCTGCACGAATCGGCACTGGGTCTGTCCGGTGGTCAACAGCAACGTCTGGTGATTGCCCGTACCATCGCCGTTGAGCCGGAAGTCTTGTTGCTCGACGAACCTTGCTCGGCCCTGGACCCGATCTCGACGCTGAAAGTCGAAGAGCTGATCTACGAGCTCAAATCCAAATTCACCATCGTCATCGTGACCCACAACATGCAACAGGCAGCGCGGGTTTCCGACTACACCGCCTTCATGTACATGGGCAAACTGGTGGAATTCGGCGACACCGACACATTGTTTACCAACCCGGCCAAGAAGCAGACCGAAGACTACATCACCGGTCGCTACGGCTAGCCGTAGAGCCGCAAGCTTTAAGCTGCAAGCGGCAAGTAAAAGCGATCCGGGTAACGACATACATCAGCTTGCAGCTTAAAGCTTGCAGCTCACAGCTTTTGCGGAGCAAAACCATGATTTCGAAGGAAGGCCTTACTCACCACATTTCCGCCCAGTTCAACGCCGAGCTCGAGGAGGTGCGCAGTCACCTGCTGGCCATGGGCGGGCTGGTGGAAAAGCAGGTCAACGATGCGGTGACCGCGCTGATCGAGGCCGACTCCGGCCTGGCCCAGCAAGTGCGCGAGATCGACGACCAGATCAACCAGATGGAGCGCAACATCGACGAAGAGTGCCTGCGCATCCTGGCACGTCGTCAACCGGCCGCTTCCGACCTTCGCTTGATCATCAGCATCTCCAAATCGGTGATCGATCTGGAGCGAATCGGCGACGAAAGCACCAAGATCGCCCGTCGCGCCATCCAGTTGTGCGAAGAAGGCGAGGCGCCGCGGGGTTACGTCGAAGTTCGCCACATCGGCGACCAGGTGCGCAACATGGTTCGCGATGCACTGGATGCCTTCGCCCGTTTCGACGCCGATCTGGCGTTGTCGGTGGCCCAGTACGACAAGATCATCGACCGCGAATACAAGACCGCCCTGCGTGAGCTGGCGACCTACATGATGGAAGACCCGCGTTCGATCTCCCGGGTGTTGAGCATTATTTGGGTACTGCGTTCGCTGGAGCGTATCGGCGATCATGCCCGCAACATCTCGGAACTTGTGATCTACCTCGTGCGCGGCACCGACGTGCGGCACTTGGGGCTCAAGCGTATGAAGGCCGAAGTGGAGGGCACCTCGTCCGAAACCGCTAATGTTCCGGGCGAAACTGACGATAAGTAAGATTGCCCAAGAAAAGCGCCCGGCCTTCTGGTCGGGCTTTTTTTTTGCGGCTTTTTTAATCGAAAGCAGCACCCCGCGAACGAAGAGTCCCGGCGTGACTGAAGGTTTTTGGCAATATGCCATCAGTAAAAGCGGTATGCTTGCCGGGATTTTTTAGAGGTGTATCTGGATGAGTAAGGTCAGTGTGTTGGTCGTGGACGACGCTTCGTTCATTCGTGACCTGGTGAAGAAGTGCCTGCGCAATTACTTCCCGGGCATCCGCATCGAAGATGCAGTGAACGGTAAGAAAGCCCAATCCCTGCTGGCCCGTGAGGCGTTCGACCTGGTGCTGTGCGATTGGGAAATGCCGGAAATGTCGGGCCTGGAGCTGCTGACCTGGTGCCGCCAGCAGGATAATCTCAAAGGTATGCCGTTTGTGATGGTCACCAGCCGCGGCGACAAGGAAAACGTGGTCCAGGCCATCCAGGCCGGTGTTTCCGGATACGTCAGCAAGCCGTTCACCAACGAGCAACTGCTGACCAAGGTCAAACAGGCCCTGCACAAGGTGGGCAAGCTCGACACGCTGATGAACAGCGCGCCGACCAAAATGAACTCGGCGTTCGGCAATGATTCGCTCAGCGCGCTGACCGGCGGCAAGGCGGCTCCGGTTGCGGCCGCGGCTGCGGCGGTCAATCCGTTTGCCAAGCCTGCTGTCGTTGCAGCTGCCGCGCCTGCCGCTGTTGCTGCTCCAGCCCGCGGCATGCTCAACAGCCCGCCCGTCAAGGCGCCTTCAGCCGCTCCGGCCGGTGCCAATCGTGGTCAGGGTCAGTTGCGCCTCTCCAGCGGCACCCAGCAATGCGTGATCAAGGCCCTGAGCCTCAAGGAAGCGCTGCTGCTGGTCAAACGCACCGACACCCTGCCACAGGTGCTGGAAAGCGCCGTGCTGGACATGGAGCAGGGCGACAACGCCGAAACCGCTCGCCTCAACGGTTACCTGCACGCCATTGTTGCTCACGAGCAGACCCCCGACAGCGAATGGCTGCAACTGACCTTCCGCTTCGTCGATAAAGACCCACAGAAACTCGACTACATCTCCCGCCTGATCGCCCGCGGTACAGCGCAGAAGCACTTCGTACCTGGCGCCTGATTCGGCGCACTTCAGTCAGTCATCGCGAGCAGGCTCGCTCCCACATTGATCTTTGGTAGCCACGAAATGTGTGTCCACCGCAGATCAGAATGTGGGAGCGAGCCTGCTCGCGATGGAGCCACCAGCGGCAATAGAGCCCTATCGGCCAACCCATTTTGAAACATCCGTCGACTACGCTGGTCCATCCAGCTGCTAGGCTGCAGTGCAGGCCTTCATTTCGACAGAATTTTTGCCCATGCTTTTGCCCCTGCTGTTTGCCTGTGGTCTTGTCCTGGCCTCCACCTCGGCCGTGGCGATGACGATCTACAAATCCACCGATGCCAATGGCGTGGTGTCCTACAGCGACCGCCCCAGCAAGGGGGCGCAGGTGTTCGTGTTCCGTGATCGCATGGTTGAACGTCTCGAGCGCCAGGTGTTTCTCGATATCAAGAAACAGAAGGGCGCGGACGCGGTGTTCGTGCGCAACGACCTGTACGCGCCTGTGGAGATCGAATTGAGTTTTGCCGGGCTACGCAACGTCAGCGGGGCACCGAGCCGGCCGATCCGGCGGGTGCTGCCGGCGCGCAGTAACCTGCGTCTGGCGCTGCTCACGGCCACGCGCCCCGGAAAGCCTTTGGTGTACACCCCACGGTTCGAATACTCCCTGGGCGACCCTGCAGGCACGGCGCAGGCCTATCGATACCCGCTGCCGTGGCGTGGCGGTCCGTTTCGGCTGAGCCAGGGGGCCAACGGTCAATACAGCCACTATGGCCCGAAAAACCGTTATGCCATGGACATCGCCATGCCCGAGGGCACGCCGATCATCGCGGCGCGCGGCGGTGTGGTGGTCAAGACGGAAAATCACCAGACCGGCCGTGGCACCGACCCGTCGGGCAACTTCGTGCGGGTGCTGCACGATGACGGGACCATGGGTGTGTACCTGCACCTGCAAAAAGGCTCGGTGAGCGTGCGGGAGGGGCAACGGGTGATGGTGGGAACGCCGCTGGCGTTGTCGGGCAACACCGGCAACAGTTCAGGTCCGCACCTGCATTTCGTGGTGCAGCGCAATACCGGGTTGGGGCTGGTGTCGATTCCCTACCAGTTCAATCAACCGGTGGGAGACTTGCCCAACTTTGCGTTGGGCAAGCAATGAGACCATAAAGCAAAAGATCGCAGCCTTCGGCAGCGCCTACAGGCGTACACATAACCCTGGAGCTGCCGAAAGCTGCGATCTTGTGAGCCAATTAAGGCTCAATCGAGCATCAACACCTTCGCCAGAATAATCTTCGGCCCTTTCATCTTCTTGATGATGATCCGCAGGCCTTCGACTTCCAGCACTTCTTCCTCTTCCGGCACGCGCTTGAGGGTTTCATAGACCAGCCCGGCGAGGGTCTCGGCCTCGATGTGGTCAAGGTCGATGCCCAGCAGGCGCTCAACCTTGAACAGTGGCGTGTCGCCGCGCACCAGCAGCTTGCCCGGCTGATAGGCCAGGATGCCGCGCTCCGCTTTGCGGTGTTCGTCCTGAATATCGCCCACCAGCACTTCCAGCACGTCTTCCATGGTCAGGTAACCGATGATGTTGCCGTCGGCTTCTTCAACCAGGGCGAAGTGCGAGCCACCCTTGCGAAACTGCTCCAGCAGCTGCGACAGCGGCATGTGCCGCGACACGCGCTCCAGCGGGCGGGTGAGTTCGGCCAGGTTGAACGACTCGGGAATGTGATCCAGGGCGGCCAGTTCCAGCAGCAGATCCTTGATGTGCAGCAGGCCGACGAACTCCTGGCTCTCGCTGTCATACACCGGATAGCGGCTGAACTTGTGGCGACGGAACATCGCCAGGATCTCCTTGAGCGGCGCATTGAACTCCAGCGTCACCAGGTCTTCCCGGGAGTTGGCCCAGTCCACCACCTCCAGCTCGCCCATTTCCACCGCCGAGGCCAGCACGCGCATGCCTTGGTCGCTTGGGTCCTGGCCACGGCTGGAGTGCAGGATCAGTTTCAGTTCTTCACGGCTGTAATGATGCTCGTGATGCGGGCCGGGTTCGCCTTGGCCGGCGATACGCAGGATGGCGTTGGCGCTGGCGTTGAGCAGGTAGATCGCCGGGTACATGGCCCAGTAGAACAGGTACAGCGGCACGGCGGTCCACAGCGACAGCAGCTCGGGCTTGCGGATCGCCCAGGATTTGGGCGCCAGCTCACCGACCACGATGTGCAGGTACGAAATGATGAAGAACGCGGTGAAGAACGATACGCCCTTGATCACTTCCGGCGACTCAACGCCGACCGCGCCCAGCAGCGGCTCCAGAACGTGGGCGAACGCCGGCTCACCGACCCAACCCAGGCCCAGGGAAGCCAGGGTGATACCCAATTGGCAGGCCGACAGGTAAGCGTCGAGTTGGCTGTGAACGGTACGCAGGATGTGCCCGCGCCAGCCGTTTTTCTCGGCGATGGCCTCGACCCGGGTCGAGCGCAGTTTGACCATGGCAAATTCGGCCGCAACGAAAAAGCCGTTGAGCAGAACCAGGATCAGAGCAAAAAGAATCATGCCGAATTCGGCGAAGAGTGTTGCCAGGGACAAGCCAGGGGAAGGGTCCATGATGGAGTTTTGCGGGTTCCGTATATTCGAAAGGATTAGAAATGAGTGCCTGAAAAGGCAGGCACAAGTCAGCCAATGTAGCGGCTGACTGGGCCGTTGCCTAGTGGCGAGTGCTGGCCGGTATCAATCGGCGGCGCTGGTGAGGCGCGAGCGAACCGTCTGTGCCGGGGCAAAATGGCAGGTAAACGTACTGCCATGGCCAGGCACGCTGCTGATTTCCATGCGCCCGCGATGCCGCAACAAAACGTGCTTGACGATCGCCAGGCCCAGCCCGGTGCCGCCGGTATTGGAGTTGCGGCTGGAATCGACACGGTAGAAACGTTCGGTCAGGCGCGGCAAGTGCTTGCTGTCGATGCCGATGCCCGAATCCTGCACGCTCAGGTGTGCGCCTTGGCCGTCGGCCCACCAGCGAACGTGAATGCGGCCTTGCTCCGGCGTGTACTTGACGGCGTTGAACACCAGATTGGAGAAGGCACTGCGCAATTCGGCCTCGCTGCCCTTGAGCTGCACGTTCGGGTCGGCTTCAAGGGTGATGGTCTGCTGCTTGGGCCCGGAGAGTTCCTGGGCATCCTCCACAATGATTTGCAGCAAGTCATCGACAGGCACCGGCTGGTTGTCCGAGGGGTAATCGGTGGCTTCAAGTTTGGCCAGCAGCAGCAGGTCATTGAGCAGGGTCTGCATGCGCCCGCTTTGCTGGTGCATCTGCTGCAAGGCCCGGCTCCAGCGTGGGTTCACTTCCTCGACATTGTCCAGCAGGGTTTCCAGATACCCGCAGATCACTGTCAACGGCGTACGCAACTCATGGGAGACGTTGGCGACGAAGTCTTTGCGCATCTGTTCCAACTGATGGATGCGCGTCACGTCACGCACCAGCATCAAGTGCTCGTTGTTGCCGTAGCGCGTGAGGTACAGCTGAATGCGCACCCGGTCATTGGTGGGCGAAGGAATCTCCAGCGGCTCGGCGTAGTTTTCCTGTTCGAAGTATTCCTTGAAGCGAGGATGGCGCACCAGGTTGGTCACTGGCTGGCCGCTGTCCTGGGGGGTCTTGAGGCCCAGCAGGGTCTCGGCGGCGCGGTTCCACCATTCCAGGTTGCCGTCGCTGTCGAGCATGATCACCGCGTCCTTGAGCGCCGCAGTGGACTCCTGGACCCGGTCGATCACCGCTTGCAGGCGACCACGCACGCGCTGGTCGCGCCGCTGCAGGTGATAGATGCTGTCGAATACCTCACCCCACAGGCCATAGCCGTCGGGCGGAGCCTCGTCGGGTTTGTGCAGGCGCAGCCACTCATGCATGCGCAGCAATTGCTTGAGCGTCCAGGCCAGGTACAGCGCCAGGCCCGCAGCCAGACTCCAGCCGTAGAAGCCCGTGATCAGGCCCACGACCAGACAGCCGGTCACTAGCAACAACATGTGGCGAATCAGGGTGCCATGCCAGTTTTGATTCAATTGAACGCGCGTCCTTGTCAGCTTGTCGGGCGGTAAGGGCTCGGGTCAGGCCTTGGTCGAAAAACGATAACCGGTGCCGCGCACCGTTTGTACCAGATTCTCATAGGCATCGCCGAGGGCTTTGCGCAGGCGACGAATGTGCACGTCCACGGTGCGTTCCTCGACATAAACATTACCGCCCCAGACCTGATCCAGCAGTTGGCCGCGCGTGTAGGCACGCTCCTGGTGGGTCATGAAAAATTGCAGCAGGCGGTATTCGGTCGGGCCCATCTCGGCGGGTTTGCCATCGATGGTCACGCGGTGGCTGATGGGGTCCAGCAGCAGGCCACCGACTTCAATCGGTGCCTCGCCATCGGTCGGACCGGCGCGTCGCAGCACGGCCTTCAGGCGTGCCACCAGCTCGCGTGGGGAAAACGGCTTGGTGATGTAGTCGTCGGCGCCGACTTCCAGGCCCTGGATCTTGTTGTCTTCTTCGCCCTTGGCAGTGAGCATGATGATCGGGATATCACCGGTCAGCTCATCGCGCTTGAGGCGTCGCGCCAGTTCAATGCCAGACGTACCGGGAAGCATCCAGTCCAGCAGAATCAGGTCGGGCTTGCGGTCGACGATGATGGCGTGGGCCTGTTGAGAGTTTTCTGCTTCCATGCAGTCATAGCCGGCCATCTCCAACGCAACGGCGATCATCTCGCGGATGGGCGCTTCGTCGTCGACGATCAGAATGCTCCTGCCAACCATGGGGTAATCCTCTTGTCATTTAACTGTCTTGCGCCGCATTAGATAACGGAATTATTGCAGTCGTGTGACACTTGTTTCGGCAACCGGCAGTGTAGAGGATCCTGGACTAAGCTTTTGAGTCCGAATCCTGACAACTGCAAAAGAGGGTTTCCATGACTTACCTTACCCGTTCCATCAAGGCTCTGGGCCTGGCGGTTGCCTTGGTGCTGCCGGCGCTGGCGTATGCGGCTGACGAGCCGGCGATGGTCACTGATGGTGTGCTGACCGATCACAAGGGCATGACGTTGTACACCTTTGAGAAAGACAAAGACGGCAAGTCGGCGTGCAATGCCAAATGTGCCGAGAACTGGCCACCGCTCATGGCTGAAAGCGCCGCCATGCCGACGGGCCACTGGACGGTGATCACCCGTGACGACGGTTCGTCGCAGTGGGCCTACGATGGCAAGCCGCTGTACACCTTTGTGAGGGACACGAAAGCTGGCGAAATGACCGGAGACGGCCTGATGGAAGGTGCCTGGAAGGTCGCCAAGCCCAAGAAGTGACTGACCAGCGCCAAACTGCTTTTTTGGGTAGGGGAGCTTGCTCCCACTGGGCGGCGCAGCGGCCCCAGGCGTTTGCGGCTGCTGCGCGACCGAGCGGGAGCAAGCTCCCTCGCCACAGAGATGTTCATGATCGTGGGTTCAGCGCTGGGTCAGCGGTCTCACCGCAGCGCGTAATCCAGCACAATCCCCACGAAAATCGCCAACCCGGCCCAATGGTTGTGCAAAAACGCCTTGAAGCAGCGCATCCGGTCTTTGCTGCGGGTGTACCAGAATTCCCAAGCAAAACACCCGGCAGCGGCCACCAGCCCCAGGTGGAACCAGCCACCCAGCTGGAATTTTGATCCGGCCAGCAGCAGGCAACCCAGGGCCAGGCCCTGCAGCGTCAGGATGATCACCCGGTCGGCATCGCCAAACAGAATGGCCGTGGACTTGACGCCGATCCTCAGGTCATCGTCCCGGTCAGTCATCGCGTAATAAGTGTCGTAGCCCACCGTCCACAACAGGTTGGCGATGTACAGCAGCCAGGCCGCCGCCGGCAAATGACCGGTTTCGGCGGTGAACGCCATCGGCATGCCCCAGGAAAACGCGGCCCCCAGCACCACTTGCGGATAGTAGGTGTAGCGCTTCATGAACGGATAACTGAACGCCAGTGCCAGCCCGCCGAGGGACAGCAAAATGGTCGGTGCATTGGTGCACAGCACCAGCAGGAAGCTCACGCTCATCAGCACCGCGAAGAACACCAGCGCCTCTTTCGAACTGATCTTGCCGCTCACCAGCGGGCGCTGTTCGGTGCGTTTGACGTGGCCGTCCACCTTGCGGTCGGCCCAGTCGTTGATCACACAACCACCGGCGCGGGTCAGTATCACGCCAAGCACGAAAATCACGATGTTGGCCAGGGACGGCGAGCCTTCGCCGGCAATCCACAAGGCCCACAACGTCGGCCATAACAGCAGATAAATGCCGATGGGCTTGTCCAGGCGCGTCAGTTGCACGAAGTCCCACGCCCGCGGGTTCAGGCGGTTCAAGGATTTGAGCAGTTGCACGTACATCAGCAGTTCTCCGAATAGGCGCGGGCGACGGTCCACAGGCGCGGCAGAAAAATTTCCGCCACCAGCACACTCAACGTTCCGCGATCAAAACGCGAACGGCGGCCCCACAATTCACGGGCGCGCACCTCAGCCGGCAACCATTGCTCGGGGTAATGGCAAACCTCGATGGCCCGGCGCTGGAACGCCTGGTCGCAAAACAGCAACTCGCCCAGGGAACGACTGCCCAGTTCGTCCATCTGCAAACCGTCGCCCTGCAACGCGCTGCGCGCCGCCACACTGCGGGCAAACACCCAGGCCTCGCCATGGCCGCGCAGATACACCTCGCGTACCCAGCCTTCGCTGCCCTCGGCCAGATCCAGCGCGGCACATTCGTCGGCACGCAAGGGCTGCCAACCTTCGAACAGCGGCGTCACGCTGAAACGCTCATCCGACAGCCGCGTCAGGCGCCGGGTCAGGGACCCTTCGTCGAACAGCCAGTCGAGCACACAGGCGTCAGGGCGAGGCGACAGCAGGGGCTGGGGCAACCATTGGAGTGTAGGAAATATCGAATTTGTATGCGGCACAGAGGTCTTGAATGGCAGCAAATGAGGCCGCGAGCTTACCATGTCGGGTGGCGAATTTGATTCAGCGGGGCGGTCTTAGCGTCGATCATGCTTGCATCTATCGCGACCGATCAGTACAAAACGCCCTGAGCCGGAAGGGGCAGCTTTACATCGACCCAACCATACCGGCAAATGCCGACACCTGAGGAAGTACCTGAATGAAAAAGTGGCAATGTATTGTCTGCGGCCTGATCTACGATGAAGCCCTTGGTTGGCCGGATGATGGCATCGCGCCCGGCACTGCCTGGCAAGACGTACCCGAAGACTGGCTCTGCCCGGACTGCGGCGTGGGTAAATCGGATTTCGAAATGATCGCTATCTGATCGTTTCCTGCATGGAGAGCTACATGGAGAGCAACATGAGTGCACCTGTCGTCATCGTCGGTACGGGCCTTGCCGGTTACAACCTGGCCCGGGAGTTTCGCAAACTCGACAGCGAAACCCCGCTGCTGCTGATCAGCGCCGATGACGGCCGCTCCTACTCCAAGCCGATGCTCTCCACAGGCTTTGGTAAAAACAAAGACGCCGACGGCCTGAGCATGGCCGAGCCGGGCGCCATGGCCGAGCAACTGAACGCCCAAGTGCGCACCCACACCCGCATCAGCGGCATCGATCCAGGCCACAAACGCTTGTGGATCGGCGAAGAAACGGTGAACTACCGCGACCTGATCCTGGCCTGGGGCGCAGAAACCGTGCGCGTGCCGGTGCAGGGTGATGCCTCGGACCTGATCTTCCCCATTAACGATCTGGAAGACTACGCACGCTTTCGCGCAGCGGCCGCCGGCAAGCGCCGGGTGCTGTTGCTCGGTGCCGGGCTGATCGGCTGCGAATTCGCCAACGACCTGATCCTGGGCGGTTACGAAGTCGAGCTGGTCGCGCCGTGCGAGCAAGTTATGCCGACCCTGCTGCACCCTGCAGCCGCCGCTGCGGTACAGGCCGGGCTGGAAAGCCTCGGCGCGCGTTTCCACCTGGGGCCGGTGCTCAATCGCCTGCAACGGGTGGCCGACGGGCTGGAGGCGCATCTGTCCGACGGCCAGGTGATCGCCTGCGACCTAGTGGTCTCGGCCATCGGCCTGCGCCCCCGCATCGACCTGGCCGCCGCTGCCGGCCTGGTGGTCAATCGCGGCGTGGTGGTCGACCGCCACCTGAAAACCTCCCACGCCAACATCTACGCCCTGGGCGACTGCGCCGAAGTCGACGGCCTGAACCTGCTGTACGTCATGCCGCTGATGAGCTGCGCCCGTGCCCTGGCCCAAACCCTGGCCGGCAACCCGACCGCCGTACGCTACGGTGCCATGCCGATTACCGTGAAAACCCCAGTGTGCCCACTGGTGGTTTCGCCACCGCCACGGGGCAGCGAAGGCGTGTGGAGTGTCGAAGGGCAAGGCAGCGACATCAAGGCCCTGTGCCGCGACGCCCACGGCAATCTGCTGGGCTATGCCCTGACAGGCGCGGCGGTGATGGAGAAACTGGCGCTGAACAAAGAGCTTCCAGCGCTGCTGGCGTAAACGCCAGTCCTTCTGTCGCAAATACCCTGCTTTCGGCGCGACAAAGGCCACCCTGACACTGGCGTCGCCTGCGGCCCCGTGCCATCCTCACTCCCGTCTGCCGCAGAGTAGAGCCTGCGGCGCCTTAGGGGCTGTTCCCATGAGTACAGCCCAGACATAACAACAAAAAAACCGTCAAAAGGGGCTTCATTCATGCGTAAACCAGAACTCGCCGCCGCCATCGCGGAAAAGGCCGACCTCACTAAAGAGCAAGCCAACCGCGTCCTCAACGCCGTTCTCGAAGAAATCACCGGCGCCCTGCACCGCAAAGACAGCGTCACCCTGGTAGGCTTCGGCACCTTCCTGCAGCGCCACCGCGGCGCGCGTACCGGCAAAAACCCACAGACCGGTGAGCCGGTGAAAATCAAGGCCAGCAACACGGTCGCCTTCAAGCCGGGCAAAATGTTGAAGGCCAGCGTCAATCCATAATCGCCGCGGGTTCCCCGGTTAGGGGACAAACGGTAGAAAAAAAGGGCATGCCGATTGAGTCGGATGCCCTTTTTTTATGGCTTTGTCCCGAACATCGAAGGCCCCAAACCGCCAATGTGGGAGCGAGCCTGCTCGCGAGGGCCGCCTGTTGGTTGTAGTGAGGAGATTTATCTTCGCTCGGCGGCGCAGCCCAGATTAACGCCCGTATACCTTCTGCAACTGCGCCTCTGTCAGCGCATCCTCGAACGGCACCGGCACTGATTTCACCGCGCCGTAGAGGTTGCGATAACGCCAGTAACTGCCGTCGTGGGCCAATTGATAACCGCGTTCGACCACGCGCTGACCATCGAGCACATAACGCAAGGTTTCCTGGGCGGCTGGCGGTGGGGTCGGCAGCATCAGGTCAGTGGTCAGCACGCGCATCGACTCATCGATGCACTCGTCCAGCACCGCCGTGACTTGCGTCAGATCCAGGCTGCCATCGTCGATGCAGCGTTTGCCGCAGCGCCGAATCGGCTGGCTGGTGACTTCAATGCGCATGCGGTACAGCGCCGAACCGGCAATATCCTGAACCTGCACCTGATTGATCAGCACGAAACTACCGCGATCGGGAGTGAGCATCAGTTTAGGTTCGACCAGCAGGCGCGCGGTCACGGGCCCTGCTCCCTGCTTGAGGCCGGCCGCCAGCGAAGCCTGCTGGAAACGCTGTTGCAAACGCTCTTGCAACGGCACGCCAGCCAACAGGTCGGCCAGCGGGCGCGACTCCTTGGCGGCGGCGGTTTCCGCATCCCGCTGCAAGCTGCCGCTGCCCATCTGAGTATTGATCAGGCTGGCGACCAGCAAACCGGCAAGCCCGGCAGAGTTGCCGGAACTGGCGATCAGATTATGGCTCGACGACGCGGCCTGCTGCGCGGCCTTGGCGTCGACCACAGTGCTGGCCCCCACAAAGGCCGGCGGCAGTTGTACATCCACTTTGAGCCCATGGGCCTGGACGTAGGTCACCGCATCTTGCGACTTGAAACCGGCCGGCGGCGCAGGCTTTTGCGCACAACCGGCCAGCACCAGCAGGGCCAGCGTGCCGGCCGCGATCAGCGCCCGTTTCATTGTTCGAACGGGGTGATCATCTGCTGGCGGCTGGTATCCATCGCCTGATAGAACGCGTTGGTCAAATTGGCGTAGTTAGGCTCGTCCCACTCACCCTGAGCGGCCTGCACGACGGCAAAAGGTTTGAACCACAGCAGCTTGTTGTCGGCCAGATCAACCACCATGCCTTGCCCGCCCACCTGCGCCATCGGCACGCTGGTCGGCACGACGCTGTAATAGCTGCGAGTGGCGCCGGTAGCCAGAATGTTGACCAACAACAGGCGATCCACCCCGTAAGTCGCCTTCAGCGGCGTCAGGTCGCGGACCGTGTAGCCTTCGCGGAAACTGACTTCCTTATAGACCTTCAGGTCCACCGGCTCGTCGATACGCTTGGCCTTGTAACCCTTGGCCTGCAACTTGGCGACAATGGCATCCGGCAGCGTGTTGAGGTCGTTGACTTGCCATTTCTCGACATTGTCGCTGAGCGAACTGTTAACGCCCTTGTTGATAGCCAAATCCAGAAGGCCCTGATTGCCGGTCAGCGCCAGCACAGGCTCGGGCACTACGGTAATTGCCACACCGATGGTTGGCTCCTTGGCATCCCAGAACTGATGGTCCAGCGGTACGGGAGGTTGAACGTGGGCGCAGCCGGTGAGCGTGAGGCAGGCGAGTAACGTCAGTGCAGCGAGGGTGCGGAAGGTGTGAAAAGACATGCATCAAGTCCTTATGATTTAAAAACGATGCTGCCTGTGTCGGCAGCATCGGGCAGGACTATAGTGGCAGATTGATATATTTTTTTCAGCTGGGCTACAGGATGCTCGGGAGGAAATTGCAAATTTTGAAGCCGCGTGGATGTTAATCCCTGCGTGTCTATAGGACGCATACGGGCTTGTGCGGTTTGTTCCGACGGGCAGTAGCGGCCGATTCTGTTGAAAAAGTCGATCATGGTTTCCACGGCAGAGAAGTACGCGTCCGAGATTGAAATCGTTACTTTTGGCAGAGGTTTCCAGACGCAGATTTCACGCAGCAGCGTGCAAAAATGGCATTCTCACTAGGCAATGGCCAGGCAGTTTTGGATAACCGACTTTTTCAACAGAATCGGCCAGAAGCAGACGTTCGTCAGCAGCCATATGGTCGAAGATGAGAGTTTCGAACAGTCAGTTTCCATCGAGTCATTTCGGATGGCTTAAAGAAAGGGCGATGATTCGTAGGTACTGGTCTATGCTTGCTTTCGGAGCGGATAGAGGTAGGAATTTCAGGACACCCTGCAGCTAGAAATGCAGAAAGTAAATTGCAAACCGAATATTTACTATTGTGAGAACAATAAATAGGCTGAAGATGTAACGCTAGGAGAAGTTGCTATGCTGATAGGAAGCATCGTCGCAACCGAGTCGAGTTATTCAGCTGCTAGCGCACGAAAAATTAAAAAAGAACGAAAAGAAAAACTATCCATTTACTTAGCAAAAAATCCGAAAATTGCAGACTTCGATCTATTGAAGCTAGAAAATACTAATCCGCCAATTGAGCTTGATATTTCCGGATTAGAAGCGGCAATATTATATATAAAAAAGGAACCTCCAAAGCACTCGCCACCATGGACTCAACTGTTCACATCTAGACCTGAAGTTCCTTTTGATGCCTTTGGAAGCAGCAGTAGCGTTGGAGCCGTTCTTTGCATCACAGTGCATCAGAATAAATTTCTACTAACATTTGGTACAGGCTTTCATCTTTTACAAGAAGAGGCAATTGAACGCGATTTTGGATTGCGCGTTACCTTGAACTCGGTTGATCCAGACAAGCTTAGAAGCTTAGACAAATCAAGTTACGATCATAATCCTCTAAACTCACGCACTCAGAGCACTAAGGAGGTTGATATATTCGATCTGCATATAGATTCTGACTTGGAGATGCTGTACGCCGTCACTGGCATTTCAACCGTTGAGCTATTCGGATCTCACGTTACTGGGAGAGACGCACTAACAGTAATCACTAGTACAGAGCTAAATGAACTAGAAAAAATTCTTGGGGAAGCGCTCAACAGGTATAAGCAGAAACTTCCAGATAGCTTTGAATGGGTGGACAATGTAAATAAGGTTAGAGATCACGATGATATCAATATTCTCGATCTCGAATTAGAAAAAATACTTTGTGGTCCAGACTTGTCCTGCTTATGGCTTGGGGAACCAGAAATTGTAGACTGGGAAGAACAGATCGGCTACTCATTTGATTTGTACGCGCGCAGTGAACGACACGCAGTACTTGAGCTGCCACAACTTCTATCGTACCTAAATAGTAAATCGCTACCAATTTCTGTTGAAAGTCTTAAACACACCTCAATCCACGTGAATGACTCACAGTATCATGCTATTAAAAGCTGGAGCGCTTACAAGTGTCTATACGCTGAACTCAAGTATGGCGCTGATCAATTTATCCTGCGAAGTTCGACTTGGTACAAAGTTAATAGTGATTTCCTAACAGCTGTCGACGCGAGCTTATCAAGCCTTGAGGCGTACAAGTATTGCTTCCCAATTTACAATGAGGATAGAGAAGAAGATTACAATCAGGCTTTAATCAGTGATCCATCATTCGAGTTGCTTGACAAGAAAAATATTAAGATAGGGGGGGCGTATGACAAGCTAGAGCTTTGTGATTTAGTTCGAAATGGAAAGGATTTAATCCACGTTAAATATTATAGAAGCTCAAGCACGTTAAGTCATTTATTCTCACAAGGTTGCGTGTCGGCCGAAGCATTCGTTAGGGATGTTGAGTTTAGAAAAAAGCTTAACACCAAACTTCCACAGTCAATACAGTTGGCAGACCCCCTTCCGCGTCCAGATCCCGCAAGCTATAAAATAGTTTACGCTATTGCAACTACAAAGAAACTTCCTCTAGAGTTACCTTTTTTTTCAAAAGTCACTTTGAAAAATGCCCTCAAAGTTCTTCGGGGATTGAACTACTCAGTTGAAATTATTGCGATTGATATTGATCCAATCCTTAAGATAAGAAAAAAATACAAACCAAAACAATAATTCTAAGGGCCCGAATATGGCGGAATAAAACCTACACATCTCAAATGTTAAGCTCAGGGTCCGAGTAGTAACCCGAGATTAGCTGGGTTCGTATTATGGAACGCTGACGTTATCTGCCTGTGGCCGTTTCTGGCCAACAGCCGTCGCGTCAGCGGCAACTATCCGCCAAGGCAGCCGGAGGGGACATTGCCTCCATACCTCCTCTCTCGAAGAGCCCGCGGGTGGTTCACCTAAACGTCCCTCCGCCATATAAAATCGGCGATACGGATTAACTGATAGCATCTACAGACGTGCAGTGTTGTGAGGTTTGATGGGATCACCGAATTGAATTTCTCTATCAGTCTAATATTACAACCACTCAAATCCAAGAGCTAGTTCAAGCAATTAGACTCGAATCATATAACCGAGAATCTTAATCGGGCAAAAAATCAGTGAAGTGATCGCACTCAATTTTAGGCGGGGACACCATCGGGACGATATATCTTGTAATTCCTTGAAAGGTGTATGGGCGAAAAGTTGAGACAAACTCAGTCAGTACACCTCTTAGTGCAGCGCTTGCTTGTATCTTACGAGCGAGGGCCTCTGGGTTATCGATGCTTGACCTGATATTAGTTGGATCACAGACCAACCATAATGATAAGTTTTTTAAGGTGTAATCAAAGTCCAAAAAAATGTGTTTAAAGTCCTCAGTTAAAAATCTTGAGAACATGGTGTCGAATTTTTCTACGATGTCGGATTTTCTAATATGTTTGAGCGGAGATGACTTGAGCTCCGCTATATACATAAATATCTCTTCATTGTTTTTTACAATGACGACTCCATCTGGCGATTTAGGTGGAGTAGCAAAAGCCTGGGTATTGTAAAATGCGTCGGGCTTCAATACTGCTACGCGCTCATAGTCTATATCGCCATCAGCACCGGTCAAGGTTTCGCCAAAAGATACCTTGATGCCTTCCTCTTCCAAGCTGCCTGCACTTATTCCAAACGCCAATGGGTCTTGATTAATATGGTTGATCATTTCAAAACTCGATATTGGAAAACAGTTCCATTTTTTCGTTTAGGAGTTTTTCAGAGGCGTCAACAAAATTTTGATCATCCAATCCAAATTCATTTATATCAAGTGACACGCCGATCGTCCCTTCATCGGTCTCTTCAAATATGTCACACTTTACGTTGTCTGCAGCCAGTGTTTTCGAAATGACAATATTGCTAAGTTTATTAAACACGTAATTACTATGGGAGGTCATAATAATTTTCACACCAAAACTAGAAAGCTCGGCGTAGATTTCGGTCATTTTTATTTGATTTTCCGGATGAAGATGCGCTTCCGGTTCTTCTATTATTAAAATTGGTGTGGCTTCTCTTTCCTTGAGTGAAGTACTGGTTAGGGCTGCAGCCACTGCTTTGTCTTGCACGGGCTCTGCTGAAAGTATATAACGAATGTAAGCTACGATGGGTCCAATCTCGGATACCATAGAGGATGTCGCGGATAACTCTAAGCGCAAATCTGTATTGTCGGGAATGTAATAAAGTTTTTTGGTGTTGGACTCAAAAACAATTCTCCCCTTCAGAATGTCGGCTTCAATTTTCTTTGCGATTTTTTCGTGAAAACATTCAGGATTGTAAATGTAAGCTTTTTCGTTGATCTCGGTGAGTTTCAAATAATACTCACTAAGCTGCCATGAAATCCCAGGCAATTCTATTTTCGAATTTAAGAATGTACGTTTTTTTGAAAGTTCTGCAATGATGGCGCCAAATGAGGATAACGCCTGATATAGACCTGACCTGGAGGCAGGAAGGTAATAAATATTCGAAATTTCAGCGGCGGGCACGACGATTGAAGCAAAGGCCTGAGCAATACTAGACATCCGTATTTCTTTGATGCTCGTAGTCGGATCATTGGACTTTCTGTGATAAACCACAGTTTTAGCAATCTTTCGTTTCGTTTCTGCAGGCGCTACCGATATCACCTTCAAGGTGTAAGTCAGCGAAGTTGTTTTGAAACCTTCTCCATCATTTGTAAGAGTAAATTTTATTCCAGGAAGCTCAAAGTGTATTGAGCAGGGTGACTTTTTATTGCGCTGATTTAATATAGATTTAAATCCTGCATAAGAACTTTCAATTTTTTCATTGAAAGCAGCAGCTATAGTTTTGTCAAAAGTCGCTCTTGCGGACTCCTCAAAAAACCTCTTGACATCCAAATCTTGCGAAGAATCGTCTTTAAGTTTTTTCTTATATGTCTTTTCTAAAGACTCATTAAACTCAAAGTCCGAGTCTATTAGCTCGATTTGAGAAAATACACTAATCATCAAAGCGCGACTTTCCAATAGCGAGCATATCGCCAAATAATAAGCAGTTAATGCGTATGATTTGCCGATATTATTAGTGCCAACGATTAGATGCATTGGGCACTTTAAGTCAAATACGAAATTTTTGACTGGGCCAAAATTTCTAATTTCAATTTTCATTACGTTCCCTGCACCGAAATTACATCGCGTCTTGTGTAAAAAGTCTGCCATTCTTCAGATCATATCAAAAATTTTCGGAACTCGTGCCAGCTAAAAATGAATTGGCCGATGTTAGTCTTAACCGTTTACCCCTGCTAAACGTGCTGGCCTCGCGAAGGACTCCTTGCTGTCATCCACCGACGCGACTATCCGCCATGCTGCTAGAGGCGGGCTCGATCTGCATTGCAACGGTGCACTGGCCTCGAATTCACCTTCGGCAAAGGGTTAGGTTCGAATTTCACCAATCACTGGAAAAGCCCCAGCACAATCCAAATTATCATTCCTATGATGGACTGTTTCTGGCAGATAGCAGGCGAGGGTCAATAGTCAGTATTAGGGCCGCTTGCTTGTTGTCCGTACGTGATGCATCGAAACGAAAGCGCAGTCCCGAGTTATTGCCGAATGCGCATGGGTATCAGAGATAAGCTAGCTAGATAGCGCAGCCCAGTGATGAAACACGCTCGCGAGGAAAGCTGCGGTCAGATGCAAATACATCAAACCCGACGCAAAACGTCGGGTTTGATATCGCATGGTTTGCTAACGCGGATCAACGTTATCCAGCACCCGGTTCGCCAGCAACGAACTCAGTTCAATCAACTGCTGAATGCCAAGGGCAAAGTGACGTCGCGAGCCTTCCAGCTCGAAGGCCAGATCGCTGACCATCGCATCCGCCGAAGCCAGGGTTTCGCTGAGGTTGGCTAGCAGGGATTCGTTGTCGATGTCTTTCACGACGGTGAACAGCTGGCCCGGTTTGGTGGCGTCTTTGGGCTTCGTCTGTTTTGGCAACAGATAGAAATCCAGGGCGCGCTTGGCGGCTTCGTCGTGTTTTTTGGCTTTGGATTTGGGGGATGGGGCAGTGTGATCTGTTTCGGGGGGATTCGGAGTAGGTTTGAACATTGGGACTTCCTTATTAATAGGGCCGCAACCTTCTCGCTACTAAACGAATTGGTGGCAGCTGTGCGCAAGTTAGTAGACCGGTGAAGTCACCAAACCGGCGCGCCCGAAGGCGCCATGCGCACAGCCACCATCGAGTGCAGGCGAATGCCTGACTGGATGAGACTCATGCAACCGTAGTGACAGTCCGGGCTACTAAACCCGACCACTGATGGGCAGTGGCAGGGAAAACGATAGAGCCCGGAGACAAGGCGCACAAGCGGGCGAATTCTGGCGTAGTTGTAGGCAAAGGCGCAAGGATGCGTAGCTTGGCACAAGCGCGACAATCGGGCCGTAGGCGCGGTCTGAAGGATGCCTGCAATTTGTGGGAGAGGACTTACCAAAACGTCGCCTCAACACTGGGCGCTGCACCGGTCATCCCGTTTGCGCATCAAATCCAGCTTGAACTCCCCCGTTTCTCATGGGCATGCAGCGCATAAAATTGGTGAATTTTAATTGGAGGGCAGCCGTTTACCTTCAACCCAAGCTCTAGACGCCCGCATGGAGCGCGAACTCAATGCACCGCGCAATTTGCCCAAGCGTTGCTGGGCGGCGTTGCGCGTGGCGCTGACGTTTGATCCGGGGCAGCGCCGCATAACTGCGGCGCAGTTGCGTGACGCCTTGGGTGCTGAGGCGTCCTGGTGGTGAATCGGTTGCGAGCAATGATCATGAGCGTGCCGGCCATGCATCTTGTGGCCGGCAAGCCCTGTGCATTCCCTTAGCTTCGGCTCTGCTGGAAGCTCCACTCCTCAGCCCGAACCAGTTGGCAGAACGGCCCTTCAAGCGTTGCATTGTGATGAGCAACGATGTCCTTGGCTTTCATCACTGGGGTGTCTGAACAGGTATGGCCTTCGGCGATAAGTACCGCGTCGAAGCCAAGATCACGAGCAGCACGGCAGGTGCTGTCGACGCAGTATTGAGTTTTCATGCCAGTGATCACCACGCCGGTAGCCCCGCGAGACCGTAAATTGTCCGCCAGGTCGGTCATTTCGAAGGCGTTGGGCCGCCGTTTTTCGAATACCACCTCTCCGCCCAGAAGCTTCAGTTCCTGCGCAACCATCGTCAACGGGCTGCCTGGTCCGATTGGAGATCCCTCGGGCCCGATGTGGCGCGCGAGAAAAATCGGAGCGCCAGCGCTGCGTGCCTTGTCCATCAGGGTATTCACTGTTGCCAACAACTCTTCGCAGCGCCATGGTTTTTCCGGGCCGTGAACAAGCCCGACTTGGATATCGAGTATCAACAGGGCGTACATGGGTGCATCTCCTTGCGTTTGAGCCAGCGACACAAGGGCGTAAAAAAAGGCCCTGTCCATCGCTGGCGGGCCTTTGAAGTTCGTCTGCTATTGGCTCACGACACCTCGCACGCTCCGCTTTCAGCGGTCGTGGTGGTGGTAGTCGAGGTGAGGCAATAATGGGTCATAGCTCGACACTAGCACACAAAGCCCAAAAAAAAACGGCGCTTCCCCACTCAAGGAGAAGCGCCATCTTTTTACGTGAACAGCATTGCGCCGGATGGCGGGGTTGCCTATCAGGCCGTTGCAGGCCGCAGCGAGTAGGTCTTGAGCTGGTCCGCGAAGTCGCGCAGGGACTGGATGCCGCTGGCCTCGGCTTCGTGAATCCATTCCTTGATGGCCGCGAGCATGTCGTGGCCGTTGCTGCTGGTCTTGGCCCAGATTTGCTGCAAGGCCAGGCGTTTTTCGTAGATCACCTTCAACGCCTGACTGTGTTCCAACATGCTCTGGATGCGCGCGTGGTGGCGTTCATCCAGCAGGCTGGTTTCCCGCGATAGCAGGCGTTTGGCCCGGTGGAACTGGTGGCGGACCGAGTGATCGACTTTTTCCAGTTCCTGCTTGACCAGCGGCGCGATGACCAGCCTGCGGTACTGGGCCATGATCTGGAAACGGTTGTTGAGGATCGCCATGGCGGTGTCCATGTCCAGATGCCCCTTGCCCTCGACACGGTGGGCGATCGGCGCGACGCGCTGGACCTTGGCCAGGCGCAGGAAACTGAATACCTGGATCCAGGCCCAGCCCAGGTCGAACTCCCATTTGCGTACCGACAGCTTGGCCGAATTGGGGTAGGTATGGTGATTGTTGTGCAGTTCTTCGCCACCGATCAGGATGCCCCAGGGCACCAGGTTGGTCGCCGCGTCGCGGCATTCGAAGTTGCGGTAGCCCACGGCATGCCCCAGGCCATTGACCACGCCGGCGGCCCAGACCGGAATCCACATCATCTGGATGGCCCAGATGGTGATGCCGATAGTGCCGAACAGCAGCAGGTCGATGACGCCCATGATCGCCACGCCCAGTATCGGGAAGCGGCTGTAAAGGTTGCGCTCGATCCAGTCATCAGGGCAGTTCTTGCCGTAGATGCGCAGGGTTTCGGGGTTTTCCGCTTCGGCGCGATACAGTTCGGCACCTTTGCGCAGCACGGTGGACAGGCCTTTGATCACCGGGCTGTGGGGATCATCGACGGTTTCGCATTTGGCGTGGTGCTTACGGTGGATAGCGGTCCACTCGCGGGTGTTCTGCGCCGTGGTCAACCACAGCCAGAAGCGGAAGAAATGTTTGAGGCCGGCGTTGAGCTCCAGGGAGCGATGAGCCGAATAACGGTGCAGATAGACCGTGACGCCAATGATCGTGACATGGGTCATCAGCAGGGTGACTGCCACCAGTGACCAGGGCGACAAGCCAAGAAAACCTTCGTACCACATAGGCTATAGGGCCCTCGATAAAGATAGAAACAGCCGTTGCATTATCACCTGCCGTACAGATAAAACCAGTCGGCCTTTCAGATAACAGTGGCAGGATGTTTCTTACTCTATAATTCCCGCCTCTTTGTGGGGACATGGATGACCTGATGACCATTTATCACCGTAGCGCCATGCGTGGAGCACTGCTTTATCTCGTGCTGTCGGTCGTCTGGCTGCAGCTGGTTGGTTATTTACTGAGCAGCTTTTTCGATCAATCCGCCGATCAGCTTCGCTGGCAGTTGATCAACGGGTATGCCTGGGTCCTGGTCAGCGCCGGCTTGGTTTTCCTGGCGGGTGTGCGGATATCCCGGCTTTTCGGAAAAGGCGAACAGCGTGCCGACGGCGAACGTTTGCGCCAGGCCGCCGCCGTCTTCGATTGCACGCGCGAAGGGGTGTTGGTGACGGACCCGAACGGCCTGATCGTGCACGTCAATCGTGCCTTCATGGCGATTACAGGGTATGCCCGGGAGGAAGTGCTGGGCCGGCGGCCCAACCTGTTCAAATCTGGCCGTCACGGGGCGGATTTTTACCAGGAGATGTTTGCGTCCCTGGGCAGCCTTGGCGAGTGGAGCGGCGAGATCTGGAACCGGCGAAAAAGCGGTGAGATCTATCCGCAATGGCAGACGATCCGCGTCATTCGCGACGATAACGGTCAGGTGAGCCATTACGTCGCGGTGTTTTCGGACATCAGCGCCATCAAGGATTCTGAGCACGAACTGGCGTACCTGGCCCACCACGATCCGCTGACCGGTCTGCCCAATCGCCTGCTGTTTTCCGATCGCGCCGAGCAGGCCCTGGCGTCGTCGCAGTTGCACAAACGCGGCTGCGCCTTGTTGCTGGTGGACCTGGACCACTTCAAGAACATCAACGACAGCCTGGGGCATCACGTTGGCGATCAATTGCTCAAGAGCGTGGCCGAGCGATTCCGGGGGCTGTTTGCGCCGGGCGTGACCTTGGCCCGGCTGGGGGGCGACGAGTTTGCGGTGCTGGTGGAAAATTGCTCGCAGCCGGCGCAGGCGGCGGTGCTGGCCCAGCGCATTATCGATGCTCTCAAAGAGCCGGTGAGTCTCGAAAACCAGCTCTTGTTCATCAATGCCAGTGTGGGCATCAGCCTGTTTCCCGGGGATGCCCTCAGCGCGGGGCAACTGCTGCGCAATGCAGATTCCGCGCTGTTCAAGGCTAAAAGTGCCGGGCGCGATGGCTACGCCCTGTATACCGAAGAACTCACCGCTCATGCCCAACAACGGGTCGAGATCGCCTTCGAACTGCGACGCGCGCTCCAGCAGCAGGAGCTGCGGGTTCATTACCAGCCGGTACACGATCTGGCGACCAGCCGCCTGATCGGTGTCGAGGCTTTGGTGCGCTGGGAACATCCCGAGCGCGGGCTGGTTTCGCCGGCCGAGTTCATTCCCATCGCCGAGCGCACCGGGCTGATCGCCCAAATCGATGCCTGGGTCATGGAGCAGGCCTGTCGACAGATGCGTCAATGGCAGGAGGCCGGGGTGGCGTTATCGTTTGTCGCGGTCAACGTTTCCAGTCGGCTGTTCGCCCGTCGCGAGTTGTACGAACAGGTCGCGCGGGTACTGCACGTTTCAGGCCTGGACCCGGCCTGTCTGGAACTGGAAGTGACCGAAAGCGCGGTGATGGACGATCCGGAAGTGGCCCTGGAGCAAATGCACCGTCTGCGGGAATTGGGGGTGCGACTGGCTATCGATGATTTCGGTACCGGTTATTCGTCGCTGCTGCGACTCAAACGCCTGCCCGTCCAGAAGCTCAAGATTGATCAGGGCTTTGTTGCCGGGTTGCCGTGGGATGAAGACGACGCAGCGATTGTCCAGGTCATCATCGCCCTGGCCCGCAGCATGGGCATGCAAGTGCAAGCCGAAGGCATCGAGCAGCGCGAGCAGGCCGCGTTCCTGCTGAAACACGCCTGTGGGATGGGGCAGGGCTACTGGTTCGGGCGTCCTGTTGCCGCGCAGCAGCTGGATTGGGCGCACGCGCCCGCCATCAATTAATAGCCTTTGCACATCGGCAACTTGTGTTTTTGGTTATATAAAAATTCTTAAATAGTCTTTTTAAGAATATCTAAGCCTCTCTAGTATCGCTCCTACGCCACAAACGGTGCCGCCCACTTCCAGGCATTCAAGGAGCAATAGCATGAGCGCATCTCTACGCAGCGTTGACGGTCAGGACGAAGCAACCCTGTTGCGCGAGATCCTGAATGCCTTGCGGGACCTTCGTTTTGGCGCGGTGGAAATCACCGTCCACAACGCGCAAGTCGTCCAGATCGAGCGCAAGGAAAAATTCCGGTTGCAGCAGCCGAGCCACAAACCGGGTTGAAGACCAACACTTCACAGCCATAAAAAACCGGAATTCCAGGAGTTTTCACCATGCCGTCCATTCGCCGTTATGCCTTGGCTGTGTTGGCCAGTGCTGTTTTTGCAGGGTCCGCCTTTGCCAAGGATTACGAGTTGCTCAACGTGTCCTACGACCCTACCCGCGAGCTGTATCAGGATTACAACGCCGAATTCGTCAGTTTCTGGAGCAAAGCACACCCGGATGACACCGTGAAGATCCAACAGTCCCACGGCGGCTCGGGCAAGCAAGGCCGGGCGGTGATCGATGGTCTGCGGGCCGACGTGGTGACTCTGGCCCTGGCCGGCGACATCGATGAAATCGCCAGGCTGGGCAGGTCCTTGCCAGTGGACTGGCAAAAGCGTCTTCCCGAAGCGAGCACACCGTACACCTCGACCATCGTGTTCCTGGTGCGCAAGGGCAATCCCAAGGGCATCAAAGACTGGGGTGACCTGATCAAGGAGGACGTGTCGGTCATCACGCCGAACCCGAAGACTTCCGGTGGCGCTCGCTGGAACTTCCTCGCGGCCTGGGCCTATGGCCTCAAGGCTAACGGTGGTGACGAAGCCAAGGCCAAGCAATACGTGCAAGCGCTGTTCAAGCACGTGCCGATCCTCGACACCGGCGCCCGGGGTTCGACCATTACCTTCGTCAACAACGGTCAGGGCGACGTACTGCTGGCCTGGGAAAACGAAGCTTTCCTGGCATTGAAGGAAGACGGTGGCGCGGACAAGTTCGACATCGTCGTGCCGTCGTTGTCGATCCTCGCCGAACCGCCGGTGGCAGTGGTGGACAAGAACGCCGGGAAAAAGGGCAACGCCGAGATCGCCGAAGCCTACCTCAAACACTTGTACAGCCCGGCTGGACAAGAGATCGCGGCGAAAAACTTTTATCGCCCGCGGGACAAAGACGTTGCCGCCAAGTATTCCCGGCAGTTCCCTGAGCTGGAATTGGTGACCATCGACAAGGACTTCGGCGGCTGGAAAACCGCCCAACCGAAGTTCTTCAACGATGGCGGCGTGTTCGATCAGATTTATCAGGCGCAGTGAGCTGATAGAGCCTCATCCATGTGGGAGCGGGCTTGCTCGCGAAGGCGGCTGGACAGTCAGTGTTGATGTTGCCTGACACACCGCTTTCGCGAGCAAGCCCGCTCCCACAGGTTGCGCACCCTGCGAGTTTTCACCCAAGGACTTTTATGTCGCGTCGCATCTCACCGGTCATACCCGGCTTCGGGCTGACGCTGGGCTACACCCTGGTGTATCTCAGTCTGATTGTGCTCATACCGCTGGCGGCAATGTTCGTGCATGCCGCCCAGCTCACCTGGGAGCAGTTCTGGGCAATCATCTCGGCGCCACGAGTGCTGGCGGCCTTGAAGCTCAGCTTCGGCACGGCTCTGTGCGCGGCGATCATCAACGGCGTGATCGGTACGCTGCTGGCCTGGGTGCTGGTGCGCTACACCTTTCCCGGTCGCAAGATCATCGATGCAATGATCGATCTGCCATTCGCCCTACCTACGGCCGTGGCCGGCATCGCGCTGACGGCGTTGTATGCACCGACAGGTCTGGTGGGCCAGTTTGCCACCGACCTGGGTTTCAAGATCGCCTACACCCCGCTGGGCATTACCCTGGCGCTGACCTTCGTAACGCTGCCGTTCGTGGTGCGCACGATGCAACCGGTGTTGGCCGATATTCCCCGTGAAGTCGAAGAAGCCGCCGCCTGTCTCGGCGCCAAGCCATGGCAAGTGGTTCGTCACATCCTGGTGCCGGCGTTGCTGCCGGCCTGGCTGACCGGCTTCGCCCTGGCGTTTGCCCGTGGTGTGGGTGAGTACGGTTCGGTGATTTTCATCGCCGGCAACATGCCGATGAAAACCGAGATCCTGCCACTGCTGATCATGGTCAAGCTCGACCAATACGACTACACCGGCGCCACCTCCATTGGCGTGCTGATGCTGGTGGTTTCCTTCCTTCTGTTGCTGGTGATCAACCTGCTGCAGCGGCGCATCGAAACCCCATAAGGAGGCACGGACATGTCCCAAACGTCTATTTACGCGACCTCCACCAACGCCGCTCGCCGTGGCAGTGCAGCTTCGCGGCGAGTCCTGCTCGGCCTTGGCTGGCTGATTTTTGCGCTGTTCCTGCTGCTGCCGCTGTTCATCGTGGTCTCCCAGGGACTGAAACTGGGCCTGGGGGCGTTCTTCACCGCAATCTTCGAACCCGATGCCTTGTCGGCGCTCAAGCTCACGGTGATCGCGGTGCTGATCTCGGTGCCGCTGAACCTGGTGTTCGGTGTCAGCGCCGCATGGTGCGTGAGCAAGTATTCATTCCGTGGCAAAAGCTTGCTGGTGACCCTGATCGACTTGCCGTTCTCGGTTTCGCCGGTGATCGCAGGCCTGGTGTACGTGCTGATGTTCGGCGCCCAGGGGCTGTTCGGGCCGTGGCTTTCGGATCACGACATCCAGATTGTGTTTGCGCTGCCAGGCATCGTACTGGCGACAATTTTTGTCACCGTGCCTTTCGTGGCCCGCGAGCTGATCCCGCTGATGCAGGAGCAGGGCACCCAGGAAGAGGAAGCCGCGCGCCTGCTGGGCGCCAACGGCTGGCAAATGTTCTGGCATGTCACCGTGCCGAACATCAAGTGGGGCCTGATCTATGGCGTGGTGCTGTGTACGGCCCGGGCCATGGGCGAGTTCGGCGCGGTGTCGGTGGTGTCCGGGCACATTCGCGGGGTCACCAACACCCTGCCGTTGCACGTCGAGATCCTCTACAACGAATACAACCACGTGGCCGCGTTCGCCGTGGCGAGCCTGTTGCTGATCCTGGCGCTCTTGATTCTGCTGCTCAAGCAGTGGAGCGAAAACCGTATCAACCGTCTGCGCAACAGCAGCGCGGAGGAATAAGTCATGTCGATTGAAGCCCGTAACGTCAGCAAGAATTTCAACACCTTCAAGGCCCTGGACAACATCAACCTGGACATCCAGAGCGGTGAGCTGGTGGCGCTGCTCGGCCCGTCGGGGTGCGGCAAGACCACGCTGCTGCGGATCATCGCCGGCCTTGAAACCCCGGACCAAGGCAACATCGTGTTCCACGGTGAGGACGTGTCTGGCCACGATGTGCGCGATCGCAACGTGGGTTTCGTGTTCCAGCACTACGCCTTGTTCCGCCACATGACCGTGTTCGACAACGTCGCCTTTGGCTTGCGCATGAAGCCCAGGAACCAACGCCCGAACGAAAGCCAGATCGCAACCAAGGTCCACGAACTGTTGGGCATGGTGCAACTGGACTGGCTTGCCGACCGCTATCCCGAACAGCTTTCCGGCGGACAGCGCCAGCGCATTGCCCTGGCCCGGGCACTGGCGGTGGAGCCCAAGGTGTTGCTGCTGGACGAACCCTTCGGCGCCCTCGACGCCAAGGTTCGCAAGGAACTGCGGCGCTGGCTGGCGCGGTTGCACGAGGACATCAACCTGACTTCGGTGTTCGTGACTCACGACCAGGAAGAAGCCATGGAAGTCGCCGATCGGATCGTGGTGATGAACAAGGGTGTGATCGAGCAGATTGGCTCGCCGGGCGATGTCTACGAAAACCCCGCCAGCGACTTTGTGTATCACTTCCTCGGCGACTCGAACCGCCTGCACTTGGGTGAGGATCGGCATGTGCTGTTCCGCCCCCACGAAGTCTCGCTGTCGCGTTCGGAGTTGGAGGATCACCACGCCGCCGAAGTGCGCGACATCCGCCCGCTGGGCGCCACCACCCGGGTGACCCTGAAGGTGGAAGGCCAGAGCGATCTGATCGAAGCTGAAGTGGTGAAGGACCACGACAGCCTGGTGGGCCTGGCGAAGGGCGAGACGCTGTTCTTCAAGCCGAAGGTCTGGCAGAAAGTCTCGAACCTTTAAGATCAAAAGCATCGCGAGCAGGCTCGCTCCCACAGTGGAATGGGCTTGACCACAAGTCTTTGGGTCACCCAAAAAACCTGTGGGAGCGGGCTTGCTCGCGAAGGCGTAGTCACATTCACCCTCGATGCAATCTGACCCGCCGCTTTCGCGAGCAAGCCCGCTCCCACAAGTGGAGCGGTGTCGGCCACAACATCTGCGGCCCAGCCCCCAGTCTCCTGTGGGAGCGAGCCTGCTCGCGATGGCGGTCCCGCTGACGCCCCGATCAGAATCTGAATAACCCCGCCCAACCTTGCTTCGATTGGTTCTACACCAATACCTTTTCCCATCTAAATCCCTACCTAGACTCTGACTTGCCAGGAGGCAAGTGAGAGTTCATGACGGACCGGTGTTATCTCCTGGCGCCCTGATGCCAAGGAGATAAAGCATGAGAATGGAAGTCAGTCGGCATGGCCCGTTTGGCTATGCCTTGCTAAGCGTTTTATTGAGCCCATCCGTCAGCGCCACCCCCACGTTGTCACCGCAGATACCCTTCGATGTCACGGTTGCCGAGGAACATCCCACTCTGGCCAGCCTTCAGCGCGATTTCGATGACCTGTCATGGCAGACGTTCATTGCCTTGAACTGGCCGGCGCTGGACAACGGCAATCCGAATACCGGCACTCCCATCGGCAAACAGGATGGGGCGACGGTGTGGGAAAGCTGGAAAGAGAGCTACCAGATCTTCCGGGCCAAGGGTCAGGCGCCGTTGGCCTGGGACGCGCCGGCGACGCTGCCCGAAGCGTGCAAGTCGCTCAAACCCGGTCGCCTGTTGCAGCAGATGGGCAAGGTGCCCGATGTGCTGGATGAGTTTATTCAACCCTTCGAGAGTGGCCCGTTGGTGGATCAGAACGGTGCCTATACGCGCAACGAAATCGTGGTCAATCGATCGATGTTCGATTCAATTGTCGACAATGGTCTGTACAGCATCGAAGGCCAGCAGCAGTTTTTTGCCGCAAACCCGACCAACACCGTGGCTTTCAGTTGCGGCTCGGCCAAGACACAGGACGTCGGTGCGCTGATGGTGAAAGCGTCGTGGAAAGTGCTGGGCGCCAATGATCGCCCGCAGGATTTTCACACCGTTGATGCGCTGGTCTATACACCGGGAAACAGCGACCCGAGCAAAGGACCCATTGTCGGGGAGTCGTGCAAGTCCGAACCGGTGGGATTGGTGGGACTGCACATCGTTCACAAGACCGACAGCGCAGCGCAATGGGTCTGGTCGACTTTTGAACATGTGAAGAACGTACCCGAAAAGACCACGCCCCCGGCCCAGCGGGTGGGACCTTATCTGTTCTACAACACTGCCAGCCAAAGCGACATCAACCAGCCGCCGCCCCGGCCATGGAATCCGGCGGTCAAGGCAACACCCTCGCAGATCGTGCGTGAGATACCGCTGACCGAGGCCACCAAAACCCTGAACGCCACCTATCAAGCCCTGTTGCGTACGGTCAACCCACAGAGCGTCTGGGCGAACTATCAACTGATCAGTACCCAGTGGCCGTCGGCACCACAGCCCAACTGTCAGATATCAGCCGCCAACCCGCTGGGCAATCCCGCTCCGTTGTTCCTGGCCAACGCCACGCTGGAAACCTACATCCAGGGCACCGTACCCCAAGGGTCTTCCAGTTGCATGGCGTGTCATGGCAATGCGGCGACCCATGTCACCGAATCCCCGCGCACCAGCTTCGCGGATTTCACCTATTTGCTCGAACGCGCGCAGTCCACGACTGGACAAGGAGTCAAGCATGAGCAGTGATCTGGAGAATTTCGTAGGCCTTTCATCGGTCCTGACTGGCATTTCCACTGAGCGATTGGCGCCGGAGATCGACCAGGTGGGTTTGCCACCGCTGTTTCTTGAATTCATCACGCCAAGAGTCACGCCTGATGTGCTCAGTACATTGCTGACTCAATACGCCAACCTGGCGGGGGACAATCAATCCCCGGATCAGATCGCCCAAGCGGTGTTGATGGACGGAACGCGACCGGCCGACACGCAGACCGCCAAAGCCGCGCGTTCGATCATGAAGCTGTGGTTGCTGGGCGTCTGGTATCAACCCTATGACGCGGCGAGTTTCAAAAAGGATGAGCAGACGGTGGTGTCCGACCAGGCTTATATCAATGGATGGGCCTGGAAAGCCGCCCAGGCTCATCCCATGGGCTACAGCGAGATGTTCTTCGGCTACTGGAATACGACGCCGCCCAGCCTTGAGGATTACACCGGGGTACCCGCCAACACGCAGCAAGGAGCTTCGTCATGAGTACCGAACAAGCAGAGGTGGTCATCGTTGGTGCGGGGTTGGCCGGCAGCATCATCGCTTATCAGTTGGGCATGGCTGGCGTGGATGTGCTGGTGCTCGAATCGGGCCCGGAGATTCCGGCCAATCGTACGCAGTATCTGGAGCGCTTCTACACCGCGACCCTGAAAACCCCGGAATCACCCTATCCTCCGGTATCGACCCTGGATACACCGCGTGATCCGACCAAGGAAAATGCCCCGCGGGCAACCATCGCCGATCTGATCCTGGGTTGGGACAAACCGGCGATCAGTTACCTGGTGCAGAAAGGTCCGTTGCCCTTCAACAGCACCTATGAACGGGTGGGCGGCGGGACGACCTGGCATTGGGTGGGGACGTGCCTGCGCATGGTACCGAACGATTTTCGCCTGAAGAGCAAGTACGGCGTCGGGGTGGACTGGCCGATCGGCTACGACGATCTGCAAAGTGCCTATTGCCGGGCCGAGGCGGAAATCGGTGTGTCGGCCAATGTCGCCGACCAGGCTTATCTGGGCATGACCTTTCCCGAGGGCTATTCATTCCCGATGCACAGCATCCCGCTGTCGCTGGTCGACGGCAGTTTTGTCACGGCGGTGACAGGGCAGTCTTTCGATGGCTTGCCATTGGTCGTCAGCCCGACGCCGGCTGGGCGTAACTCCCAACCTTACGCCGGGCGCCGGGTGTGTGCCGGCAATACCAACTGCACGCCGATCTGCCCGATTCAGGCCAAGTACGACGCCACGGTGACCATGAACAAGGCCCTGGCCACCGGCAAGGTCCGGGTCATGTATCGGACCGTAGCCAGCAAAGTGACCGTGGGCTCGGACAAGAACATCAACGGTATCGAGTTCATTCAATATCAGCTTGGCGAGGGACCGAAGACGGGAAACGGCGTGGCCATCGGACAGCGATACGTGATCGCGGCCCATGCCATCGAAACCCCTAAATTGTTGCTCAACTCCAAGACCCCGGACTGGCCCAAAGGTGTGGCCAACAGCAGCGGGCAGGTGGGACGCAGTCTGTCCGACCATCCGATTTACCTGGCGTGGGGGCTGATGCCAGAAGGCAAGACGGTTTTCCCCTATCGTGGCCCGGTGTCCACGGCGGGCATCGAGAGCCTGCGCGACGGTGCTTTCCGCAGCCAGCGAGCGGCATGGCGCATCGAAATCGGCAATGAGGGCTGGAACTGGCCGGTTGGCGATCCTTACGTCACCGTGGCTGATTTTATCGACGGGACGAACACAAGCCGCACCAACCCATTGCCAGCGAAAGAGACACCGGCGCCGCCCACTGAGGCGCTTTACGGCACGGCACTGATCAAAAAACTCAATGAGCTGTTCATCCGCCAGTTTCGGATCGGCTTCCTGGTGGAACAGGTGGAAGACCATCCCGACCAGGCCAATAGCTACATCGTGCCCTCGACGGATAACTACAAGGACGGGCTTGGCATTCTTCGGCCGGAAATCCACTACGACCTGTCCGATTACACCAAGGAAGGTTTCAGGCAGGCGAAGATACTGGCGAGCCACATCATCAAGGACCTGCTCGGCGCCGTGGAACTGACAGCCCCCATTGGCAAAGGAACCTTCAACTACAAAGGCGAAGATTACAGCTTCCAGGGCGCCGGACATCTGATGGGGACCTATCGCATGGGCGATGATCCAGCCAAGTCGGTGGTGGACAAATACCAGCGCAGTTGGGACCACAAGAACCTGTTCCTGGTGGGTGATGGCGTGTTCCCCAGCACGGGCACCTCGAACCCCAGCCTGACGATTGCGGCGCTGTCGTTCCAGGCCGGGGACACCGTGGCCAACGACCTGAAGGCAGTGACGATGCAGGTCCAATCCAACGTCGCCTGGCAGGGCACTGGAGTGCAGATCAACGGGTTGGTACCGCGCGTGGTTCGCTACGTCAGTGGGCTATGGTGCGCGAGTCCGCAGGGGGGCAATGTCGACGGAAAGGGCGGGTCGAGGCACATCGACTACAGCAGCTATGCCTTGCCCGGTGCCGCCGAAGGCGCCTTGATCGGTCGTGTGGGCGATGGTGGCAAGCCGTTCCTGGTGGGTGATCTGGCGCAGGTTCCGGGCGACCAGCAGGGGGAACTGCAACTGTGCATCAACGATGATCTGACCGGGCAATATGGGGCTGGCTTGAAAGATAACACCGGCGCGCTGATGATACGGGTCGAGTTTGGTGCGCTGTAACTTGAGCGGTAGGGCCTGACTCTTGTGGGAGCAAGGCTGGCCCGCGATGGCATCGCCTCGGTCTAACAGCTACACCGAGGTGTTTGCATCGCGGGCAAGCCTTGCTCCCACAGAGGGGAAGGCTGGCATTGCGTTGTTTTTCAGACGGCCGAGCGCTGGTTGCGCAACATCACGGGCCCGGCGCGCTCTGCAATGGCCCGCTTCAGTTCGCCACGAAGCCCCAGCAGGAAACCCGCCTCCACCACCACGAACAGCGGTCCGACAATCAACCCGGTGAGGTCATCGACGAACGCCGGTTTACGGCCTTCGTAATAGTGGCCGACGAACTGGATCACCCAGCCCACCACGAACATCCCCAAGCCACTGCCCAGCCATACCCAGGTGCTTTGCGCGGCGAGCACCTGGCCCAGCCATAGCGCCAGGGCCAGCAGTACCGTCATCACCACCCCCAAGCGCAACTCCAGGCGCAGATAGAACCAGGCACTGGCTACCGCTACCAGCAGCGCCGGCGACACCAGGAGCGCGCCCATCGGCCAACCCGGCCGTGACAACAGCACGGCTACGGCGACGAAAATCAGCGGAATACCGATGAAGTGCGTGGCGATGTTACGTGGATCGCGGTGGTAGGCGGCGTATTGACTGAGATGATCAACGAGGCTTTTCATTGTTGTTCCTCCTGAGGTGATGCCTGCATGATGCCCGGGTTCCACGAGGCGTTCTGTCAGTTAGCCGACACTTGTCCCGGAGTTTCCATGAATACGCATCCCTGGCACTCGCACCTGTTGGCCGGTCACTGGTACAGCCACTTGCCCGCTGAGTTACAGAATAGTCTGTTGGGCATGTCGCGGGTGCGCCGCCTGGTGCCAGGGCACCGGCTGTTCCAGCGCGGTGACCCGCCCTGCGGGATGTACGCCGTATTGGAGGGCGCGGTACGGATCGGCGCAGTGAACGAACAGGGCAAGGAAGCGCTGCTCAGCGTGGTGGAAGCGCCCCACTGGTTTGGTGAAATCTGCCTGTTCGATGGCCAGCCGCGCACCCATGACGCGGTGGGCGTGGGCCAGTGCACCTTGTTGCACTTGCCTCAGGCGTCGTTGATGGCGTTTCTGGAAGAACATCCGGTCTATTGGCGAGATATTGCGCGGCTGATGAGCCACAAACTGCGCCTGACCTTCATCAATCTCGAACACCTGAGCCTGATGCCCGCCCCGGTACGTGTTGCCCATCGCCTGCTGATGATCGCCGAAGGCTACGGCGAAATCGAACCGGCGCGACGGGTCTTGCAACTGCCCCAGGAGCAACTCGCGCTGATGCTCTCACTGTCGCGCCAGACCACCAACCAAATCCTCAAGGACTTGCAGGGCCAGGGCATTGTGCACCTGGGTTATGGCGAGATCGAAATTCTGGATATCGAGCGGTTGCGGGCGTTGACCACAACCTGAGTCCGGCCCGGCATCTGTGGGAGCGGGCTTGCTCGCCAAAGCGGTGGGCCCGTTGGCTGTGATGTTGACTGTGCTGCCGTCTTCGCGAGCAAGCCCGCTCCCACAGGGTTTGTGTGTGCCATAAATCGAATGTGGGAGCGAGCCTGCTCGCGATAGGGCCAGCCCGGCCAGCGCAAACCCCTACCGCAAACCGTCACGAAACTGCCCCGGCGTCATTCCGGTCCAGCGCTTGAACGCACGGCTGAAGCTGCTGGCGTCGGCAAAGCCCAAGAGATAACCGACTTCGCTCAGCGAACATTGCGGGTCGCGCAGGTGTAGCAGCGCCAGGTTTTCCCGGCATTCGTTAAGCAGCGTGTCGAAGCGGCAGCCTTCATCGGCCAAATGCCGTTGCAGGCTGCGCAGGCTCAGGTGCATGGCCTGGGCGATGCGCTCGGCGCTGGGTTCGCCTTCGGGTAGTTGGGCCTCGATAGCGGCTCGCACCTTGCGCTCCCAGGTCAGTGGCTGGAGCTGGGCGAGGGTGCGCTTGAGTACCGTCTCGTTATGTTCAGCCAGCTCCGGGTTGGCGTCGTCCAGGTGGCTGTCGAAATCGACGAGGTTGAATTCCAGGCAATCTTGCTCGGCGCCGAAATACACAGGTGAACGAAACACTTTATGCCAGGGGCCAGGGTCTGATGGTTCCGGGCGCCGCAAGTACACCGCCAGCGGTGCGTAATCGCGGCCCAGTCGGTTGCGACACGTGCGTACGTAAATCGCGGCGAATGCATCGATGGCTTCAAAGGCCGGCGTCGCCCGGCCCTGGGGCACATCGAGAGTGAAGCGGTAACGGTCTTCGCAGCGGCTCAGTTGCAGTATCAATGCATCGCTGACCACTGGGTGATAACGCACGATCCGCTCAAACACTTCTCGCAAACTGCCGCTGGCCACCAGGGCATAACCCAGCGCGTGGAACGTAGTGGGGCTGACGAAGCGAGACACCCGCAGGCCGATCGCCGGATCGCCGCTGGCCTGCACGGCCAGCTCCCACAGGCGCGTGGTGGCCGAGAGCGGATAACGGGCATTCGGGTCGTCCATCCATTGCGGATCGAGCCCGGCCTCCAGGCACAGGGCATGGCTGTCCAGGCCCAGCGCATCAAGCTGTTTGCGCAGGGCGCGGGTCCAACTGGCGAGGGACGTGGATTCAGTCATGGCAATTGGCGCTTGCGGTCAACAGGTTGGCGTTTACGGCTACCACCCTAGGGGGCATCGCCCGGCAGGATGAGCACATCTCTAACAGAGGATGTAAGCCATGCACGGCACTTGCGCAAGCCCCGAGCGATTGAATGCACAACAGCGGTCCGCCCATATTCGCCAAGTGGTCCTGGCCCGTGGCGAGGAGCTGCGCCAGCGCTACCCGATCCTGCGCCACCAGGATGCGTTGGGCGCGGGCATCCTGGCGTTCGCCCTGGCCGGGATGGTCGGTTCGGCACTGCTCTACATCAACGGTTACCTGGCCGGTTGGGCGTGCCTGCTACTCAACGCTTTTTTCGCCTCACTGACCCACGAGCTGGAACACGACCTGATCCACAGCATGTATTTCCGCAAGCAACGCGTACCCCACAACCTGATGATGGGCCTGGTGTGGCTGGCGCGCCCCAGCACCATCAACCCGTGGATCCGCCGCCACTTGCACCTCAATCATCACAAAGTGTCCGGCAGCGAGGCCGACCTGGAAGAGCGGGCCATCACCAACGGCGAGCCCTGGGGGTTGGCGCGCTTGCTGATGGTGGGCGACAACGTGATGTCGGCCTTCATTCGCCTGCTGCGGGCCAAGACCTGGGCGCACAAGCGCAGCATCCTCAGGCGCACGCTGAAGGTGTATTTCCCCCTGGCGCTGTTGCACTGGGGCGCGTGGTACGTATTTCTCGGTTTCCATGGGTCCAACACTGTCGCCCATCTGCTTGGCACGTCGATTGATTGGTCGGCGACTACGCTGGCAGTGATGCACGTGATCGATATCGCAGCGGTGGTGATCATCGGCCCGAACGTGCTGCGCACCTTTTGCCTGCATTTCATCAGCTCGAACATGCATTACTACGGCGACATCGAGGTGGGCAATGTCATCCAGCAAACACAGGTACTCAACCCGTGGTGGCTGTGGCCGTTGCAGGCGTTCTGCTTCAACTTCGGCAGCAGCCACGGGGTCCATCATTTCGTGGTCAAAGAGCCGTTCTACATCCGCCAGATGACGGTGCCGGTGGCCCACAAAGTGATGCGTGAGATGGGGGTGCGGTTCAATGATTTCGGCACGTTTGGCCGGGCGAACCGGTTTGTGCGGGAAGAGGGGGTGGTGCGCAAGGAAGCTCCCGCCGGGCCTGCAGGAGCTGTGTAGGGGTTGTGTAGGAGCTGACGAGTGCAACGAGGCTGCGATCTTTCCCCTGACGCTTGAATCCCAAGTGAAAGATCAAAAGATCGCAGGCTTCACCAGCTCCTACACAGTCCTGCGAAAGCAGGTCAGAACTGGTAACTCACCGTAGCCGCCACGTTGCGTTCTTCGCCCAGGTAGCAGTAGCTCAGGCTGGCGCAGGAGGCGACGTAGGTTTCGTTGGTCAGGTTGTTGGCGTTCAGGCGCACGTCCACGCCTTTCAAGCCGACCTTGCCCAGGTCATACCCCACCGACGCATCGAACAATGTATAGGACGGCACCTTCATGGTGTTTTCCGCATCGGCCCAGCTGTAGCCGACATAACGTACGCCACCGCCCAGTCGCAGGCCATCGAGCGCGCCGCTGTCGAACTTGTAGTCCGCCCACACCGAAGCCATGTGGCGGGGGGCCTGGGTCGGTGAGTTGCCCTTGTTTTCGATGATGTCGGTGGCGGTGCTCAACGTGCTGATCATCGACTTCGAGTATTCGATATCGGTGAAGGTGTAGCTGCCCAGCACTTTGAACTGCTCGGTCAACTGCAGATGCGCTTCCAGTTCCAGGCCTTGGGAGCGAACGGCACCGACGGCGCGGTAGAAGTTTTCCTGGGGCAATTTGGTCGCCAGGTTCTCCTGATCGATGCGGAACAGCGAGGCGGTGTACAGGTCATCCGTACCCGGTGGCTGATACTTCAGGCCCAGTTCCCATTGCTTGCCATCGGTCGGCGGCAGCGGATTGCCGGCGCTGTCGGCGTAGGAGTTGGGGTTGAACGACTCGGAGTAGCTGACGTACGGCGCCAGGCCGTTGTCGAACAGGTACAGCGCCCCGGCGCGGCCAGTGAGCTTGCTGCGCTTGTCGTTGATCTCGGTGCCTTGCGGGCGGCCGAACTCAGCGATGCGGTTTTCATCCGAGGTTTTCACCCAGTCCTGACGCAGGCCCAGGGAGAAACGCCATTTATCCATCTCGATCAGGTCTTGCAGGTAGACACCGGTCTGTTCCAGGCGCCGCAGGTAGCTGGTGGGGCTGAAGTAGGTGATGGCCGAGTTGCCATAGACCGGGTCGAAGGCGTTGATCGGGGCCAGGCCGCCGCTGGTCCAATCCACCACGGTCTTGCGCCGCTGGTAGTCAGCGCCCATCAACACGGTGTGCTTGGTCGCCCCGCTGAAAAATTCAGCCTGCAGCATGTTGTCGACGATAAACGAATGCAGTTTTTCTTCGGCGCCGGTGTAGTAGCGGTTCAGCTCGTTGCTGGTCGGGGTGGTCCAGCCGTAGGCATAGACCTGATCATTGGTGACTTGGGAGTCCAGGTAACGGAAGTTCTGCCGGGCGGTGAAGACATCGTTGAAACGGTGTTCGAACTGGTAGCCGAATGACTGCTGATCACGCTCATAACCATCGACCCCCGGCTCGCCTTCGAAGAAGTTTTCCGAGATACGCTTGCCGTTGCGCTGATGCAAGGTGCCGTCGGCCGGCATGCCGCCGTGATAACCACCGTCGGGGTCGTGCTGCAGGTAGGCCTGAAGCGTCAGCGACGTGTCTTCGGTAAAGTCGATGCTCACCGTGGGGGCGAGGGCAAAGCGCTTTTCCTTGGTGTGGTCGAACTGCGTGTCGGAGGTGTCCGCCAGGCCCACCAGGCGATAGGCGATGCGTTTGTCGTCATCCACCGGACCGGTGAAGTCGAAGCCCATGCCGCGTTGGCCCTGGGTGCCGACCGTGGCCTGGATCTGGTGATAAGCCTCGTACAGTGGTTTCTTGCTGGTGAGCGCCACCAGGCCGCCGGGGGAGCTGCGGCCATAGAGCACCGAAGACGGGCCTTTGAGAATATCGACCCGCTCAAGGAAGTACGGATCGACCTGCATGGAGCTGTAGGTGCCGCTGTCGCCCATGGACTTGAGGCCGTCGAGGTAGATGTTGTCCACCGAGCCATCGTTGAAACCGCGCATCGCCACGTAGTCGTAGCGATGGGTCGCGCCGTAGGGGTTGGTCAATACCCCGGGGGTGTAACGCATGGCCTGGGAAACGGTTTGCGCGCCTTGGTCGTCCATTTGCTCGCGGGTTACCACGGAGACGCTTTGCGAGGTTTCCCGCAGGGCGGTACTGGTCTTGGTGGCGACCTGGCTGTGGGTGGCGTTGTAGCCCGCCATGCTGCCTAAGGCGTTACCCAGGGCAAACCCCTTGATGTCGGTGGTCGGCAGCGCCAAAGTCCCGTCCGAGGCCTCGGTTTGCAGCACATAGCTGCTGCCATCGGGGCTGACGGCGGTCAGGCCCGAAGCGCTGAGCAGATGGCTCAGGGCCTGGTCCGTCGAATACTCGCCGTGCAGTCCCGGGGACTGGATACCGCTGGTCTGCTGCGGAGTGCTTGCCAGGGTGATGCCGGCCTGACGAGCGAACTGGTTCAGCACATCGCTCAGGGGGCCGGCGGCAATGTTGTAGCTCTGGCGGGCGGCGGTGATGCCGTCTTGCGCCGCGACAGCGAACATCGGCACGGCACCTGCACTGAGCACGGTGGTGAACAGCGCAGCGCGGATGGCATGGCGCAACAGGCCTGTTTGCGAGGAGCGGCCAAAGGGGGTGTTGAGGTTTACGCGCTCAGTCATTGTGGGTTTCCGTTGGAGTCGCTAAGGGCAGATAAGCGTTGCTTACTGTCCTAGCCGGACTTGCGCGCAAAACCCGCCAAAAAAAATCAGGCCGATTCCTGCACCGTGACCCACCAGCGGGTTCGATAGCGTAATTGCACGGGGAGCGTGCGCGGCAGGACGGCCAGTAACTTGTCGGTGTCTTCCAGGCGGAAAACACCTGACAAGCGCAAGTCTGCAATCGACGCAGCGCATTTCAGATAGCCCTGGCGGTAACGTCCTACCTCGTTGAGGAAGTCTTCCAGGCGCATGTTGCGCGTAACGAGCAAACCGTCCGCCCAGGCGCCGACGTCCATATCCAGCGGCGGCGTCATGGTCGCGGTTGATGAACTGATCAGATAGCTCTGCCCGGCGCTCACCATCAGCGCAGTCCCATCGCCGCCGCGGTGCGAACGGATCGCGACCTTGCCACGGGTGACGCTCAGGCGTGTGCAGGCATTGTCCTGCCGCACGACGAAGCGCCCGTCCAGCCCTTCAAACAGACCATGTTGGCTGCGCACCAGCAGCGGCCGCTCGGGATCGTGACCGCAGGTGAGCATGATTTCACCCCGCGTCAGGCTGATCAGGCGATGCTCGGTCGTGTAGTCCAGGTCGGCGGCGCTGTCAGTGTTCAGTTCAAGCCGCGTACCGTCCGGTAGCTGGAAGCCTCGGTGTTCACCGGTGGTGGTGGCGAAATCCGCGTTCCACGATTGCCAGCCCAGATCCTTGCCCAGCCAGGTGGCGGAGCCTATCAGCGCCACCCCCGACAACAGTTTCAAGGCCTGGCGCCGACCGAGTCGCTGGGCGCTGTTTTCCAGGGTGTCGAGAGCGACGTGGGCGCCGGGGACCGCCCTCAGGTTCGAGGTCAATTCACTGTGCAGCGATTGCACCCGCTGCCAGGCCAATTCGTGTTCGTGATGGGAGGCGCGCCAGACCTCGCATTGTTGGCGCAAGGCCGGATTGGCAGCATGGTTGCGCAGGCGCAGCAGCCAGTTGATCGCTTGCCTGACTACCTGTTGGGATGGGCCGCTGCGTCGACTCAACACGTTATCCACTGGCTCAGCTTTCATAGCGCAACACGTAGCAGTGATACAGCGCATCGGCGACGTATCGTTCCACCGACCGCAAGGAAATGCCCATCTGCTCGGCAATCTGCTTGTACGTCAGGCCTTCGCACTGGGCCAGCAGAAACGCCTTGCGCACTTTCGGCTTCAGGCCCTCCAGCATTCTGGCGACGGCTTCCAGCAACTCCAGGATCAAGGCCTGGGCTTCGGTGTCGGGGGCTTGGGCGGGTGGCAGGTGGGCGATGGATTCCAGGTAAGCGCGTTCGATTTCTTCCCGGCGCCAATGATCGATCACCAGGCCTTGGGCGATGGTGCGTAGAAAGGCGCGGGGCGACTTGAGCTCAAGGCGTTCGGTGCGTTGCAGCAGGCGCACGAAGGTGTCCTGTGCCAGGTCCGCTGCGTCGGCAGCATTGCCCAAGCGGCTGCGCAGCCATGTGTGAAGCCAGCCGTGATGGTTGCTGTAGAGCGCCTGAACTGCAAACTGGGGAGAAGACATGAACGCGAAGGCCTGGATATCACAAATGATAATAGGTCGCATTGTCATCAGCGGTCAGTGAATTTGCAACCACCGTTCGACGCACCGTGTCCTTCCGTCGCCCATTTGTTCAAAGGGCTCATATTTTTTTAACTGTTGCCGACAGCGTTATATGCGTGCACCAAAGTGGAGCAGATCACAAGTCCGCCCGCGCTGTGACATGAATGCTGCAACCGGAATGCACCCCCACTCCCTGCATAAGAAGCCTGTCGATGAATCTGAAGTTCAGCCATAAAATCCTTCTGGCCGCCTCTGGTGTGGTCGTTCTGGCTTTTGCCCTGTTCACGCTCTACAACGACTACCTGCAACGAAACACCATTGGCAGCAGTCTCGAATCTTCCATCCAGCAGTCCGGCGACCTGACGGCCAGCAGCGTCCAGAACTGGATGAGCGGCCGGGTGCTGGTGCTGGAAAACCTGGCGCAGAATATTGCGCACCAGGGCGCGGGTGCCGATCTGCCGGGGCTGGTGGATCAACCGGCGCTGACGTCGAATTTCCAGTTCACTTACGTGGGCCAGGCCAACGGCGTCTTCACCCAGCGCCCTGACGCAAAAATGCCCGACGGCTACGACCCGCGCCAGCGCCCCTGGTACAAACAGGCAGTCACCATCGATCAAACCATGCTCACCCCGCCCTACATGGCAGCGGTGGGCGGCCTGGTGGTGACCATCGCCCTGCCGGTGAAGCACAACGGTGAGCTGCTCGGTGTGGTGGGTGGCGACCTGAGCCTGGAAACCCTGGTGAAAATCATCAACTCCGTGGATTTCGGCGGCATCGGCCATGGGTTTCTGGTCAGCGGCGACGGTCAGGTCATCGTCAGCCCGGACAAGGACCAGGTGATGAAGAATCTCAAGGACATCTACCCCGGTACGCCAGTGAGCATCGAGAAAGGTATCCAGGAGGTTGAGCTCAATGGGCAGGATCGCATTCTTTCGTTTACCCCCGTCGCGGGCCTGCCAAATACTCAGTGGTACATCGGTCTGTCGATCGACAAGGACAAGGCCTACGCACCGTTGAGCCATTTCCGTACCTCGGCGCTGATTGCGATGTTTGTGGCGGTGGCGGCCATTGCGTTGTTGCTGAGCCTGTTGATCCAGGTGTTGATGCGTCCGTTGACCACCATGGGGCGTGCCATGCAGGACATCGCCCAAGGTGAAGGCGACCTGACCCGGCGTCTGGTGGTACAGGGCAAGGATGAGTTCGGTGAGCTGGGGAGTTCATTCAACCAGTTCGTGGAACGGATTCACGCGTCCATCTCGGAAGTGTCTTCCGCCACTCGGCAAGTGCATGATCTGTCGCAGCGGGTGATGACTTCGTCCAATGCCTCGCTCGTTGGCTCCGATGAGCAGAGCGCCCGCACCAACAGCGTGGCAGCGGCCATCAATCAGTTGGGCGCCGCGACTCAGGAAATCGCCCGCAATGCCGCCGACGCCTCGCAACAGGCCAGTGGTGCCAGCGAGCAAGCCGATGACGGACGCCAGGTGGTGGAAAAAACCATCCAGGCCATGACCGAGCTGTCGCAGAAGATCAGCCTCTCGTGCACCCAGATCGAAACCCTGAACGCCAGCACCGACAACATCGGGCACATTCTGGACGTGATCAAGGGCATCTCTCAGCAAACCAACCTGCTGGCGTTGAACGCTGCCATTGAAGCGGCCCGTGCCGGTGAAGCCGGACGTGGGTTTGCGGTGGTGGCCGATGAAGTGCGTAACCTGGCGCACCGTACCCAAGAGTCGGCGGAAGAAATCCACAAGATGATCACCTCGCTCCAAGTCGGTTCCCGTGAAGCGGTGACGACGATGAACGCCAGTCAGGTGTCCAGCGAAGAAAGCGTGGAAGTGGCCAATCAGGCCGGCTTGCGGCTGGTCAGCGTGACGCAGCGCATTGGTGAAATCGACGGCATGAACCAGTCGGTGGCCGCCGCCACCGAAGAACAGACCGCCGTGGTGGAAACCCTCAACATGGACGTCAGCCACATCAACCTGTTGAACCAGCAAAGCGTCGCCAACCTCAATGAAACCCTGAAAGATTGCGATGCCCTGTCGCAACAGGCCAACCGGTTGAAGCAACTGGTGGACAGCTTCAAGATCTGATCTCTGCCAACATCACCGCCAACCGTCCCGCCGCCATCGCGAGCAGGCTCGCTCCCACAGGGGATTGGCGGTGGATCTGGCTCTGGCGGCCAACCGAAATCAGTGTGGGAGCGAGCCTGCTCGCGATGACGGCGGCACAGCCAACATCATCGTCAGCTGACCCACCGCTTTCGCG